>NZ_JBALFH010000043.1:0-116810 GCF_036917095.1 Nostoc sp. | reverse complement strand
AGCAATTAGCGATCGCCTGTGCCAGTTGCGTCAGTTATACAGTACTAGAGTACTAGTAATTGGCGATCGCCTGTGCCAGTTGCGTAAGTCCTGAATAACTGTCAAGTATTGCCCATCACCACTGAAATTGCCAAGCCTTCCGGTGAATTGCGGGGTCAACTAAGATTAAGTGGGAAAACACACACCCAAACAGATATGATGATTGCTGCTACTGCTCAAATTCATCAATTGACCTTAGTAACGCGCAACATCCGAGATTTCGATGGCTGCGGTATCCCACTTTTAAATCCTTTTAGTTAATTAACTCAACTGTGCCACAAGTTGATTTTCCAACAGCGTATCATTCGTCAACAAATCCTCAACGGTGATTCGTAAAAAGCGTTGCTCATCAACTTGAAAGAGGATTTTGATGCGATCGCTTCCAGGATATCCTGTTGGTGTGAGTTGGGCAATTGTCTTCGCACCTTCTCGATCGTTGAGGGGTTTGACGCTGGTTTCACTATTGTCCATACGGCGAGTAATTAAGCGATCGCCATCAAAATAAACTTCGGTGTTACCTGTATCTGCTCCCAATTCTCCCATAATTAGTTCAATGCTGGGCTGATTTTCCACAGAAGCGCCTAAGACTAATTCCACTGGCTGACTCATTGGATATGCCTGTCCAGCTTTAATTAAAGAATGCCATTTGTGACGCTGATTGCGGCGATCCCAGTAGCGGATACCATAACTATGGTAAAGAAAATCTTTGATTTGTACACCTTGAGCTAACTGTAATGCACCTTGAGCGATCGCTTCAAAAGGACGTTCGCAACGGATTTTTTCTGGCTCAAAATACTGTTTTATCCATGTCTGCACTGCTGGCAATTGTACTGTGCCACCAACTAACAAAACTGCATTAATATCTGGAAGTTCTATCCCTTGCCGTCTTGCTTGCTGCAACAGTGTCGTCATCGACTCATCCAATAACTCAAAAAAGGCGTGTTCTTTGAGGATATCGTCAAAAGTGTCGCGGTTTAGTTCCAGTTCATAGCTTTCAAATGTCTCATCATCAAAATAAACTTCACTAGCTTGGCTTTGAGTTGATAGCTGAATTTTTACCCGTTCTGCCAATCTTGTTGTCAACGGACTTATCGCCAGTTCTTGAGTTCTGGCAAAGTAATCTACTAACCAATTATCAATATCAGTACCGCCCAAATTTTGCCCAGCTTTCGCCAGGACACGAGCTGTTTTGACTTTTTGTTTTGAATCTTCAGCCAGAGACTTATTACCCCACTTGAGGATAAATCCCAGCGGTTTGGTGGTTGCTTGCACGCCTCGATCCAACCGGACAAGGGACAAATCTAAAGTGCCGCCACCAAAGTCAATCACCAAGAGAATTTCTCGATCTGCCAAGCCATAACCCAAGGCGGCGGCTGTGGGTTCATCCAACATCCGCACCTGTTCGACCGGGAGGGATTGACAAACTTTCCCCAACCAATGACGATAGGCTTCAAAACTGTCTACGGGCACGGTTAACACTAGAGAATCTAACCCACCTTGCAGGGGTGCTAGTTCCTCAATTACTTTGGTGAGGAACCATTGCCCTACTTGCTCAAAGGTGACAATTTGCCCATCTAGTTCGGGTAAGAAACCTTGGATATCTGCACCAATGCCGCGCTTGAAGCTGCGGAAAAATCGCGTTTCGCCCTTGAGGTCAAGACCGCGATCGCGTACTTGTTGCCCGACTAAGACTTTATTTTGGGCTGCGTCTTCAACATAAACCAAGCTGGGAATCAGTGGCGGATTGAGACTTTGTTTAATTGACAAGCCTGGTAGAGTCAGGGTTTCTGGCTGCTGGGTTACAGGGTTCCAACGAGCAATGACTGTGTTGCTAGTACCAAAATCGATTGCGATCGCCATATTTTATATTTATTCTCTCGCACGAAGATGCCAAAGCTGCTTTATTTGTGATTATTCTCTATAAGCTACCAAGAAAGCAAATGCACCCATAGGCATACTCTTACAAGGAAGCAAGCTACGCTGTCCTCATGCATCAATCATCGGATTTAAATTTTATATCAATTTCTTAGACTACAAGCTAAAACGTAAGGGTGCAAAGCTGGTTGAGATTCATAAATAATTCCCTAGTTCCAAACTCTGTTCTAATTGTTTCCATCAAATGAAGCGATAAATATTAGAGCAGAAAGTATCAGATGGCTACTGGGGGAAGATTCAGCCGTCTGTGCTGTAAAAGGGGAGGTAACACCTTATGCTGGGCGAAAGTCTAAGTGGAGGCACTGGCTAATGAATATTAGTACAGAAACCCGATCTAACCCGGAACTCCGGGTTAGTGGTGGTTCACGCTCAATCTTCATGCCGTAACTGCCAGACTGCACCAAAAGCAGCCCCAGCCCCTGCTACCAATCCGGTACTCATCCCTTGGATAGTTTTTTGGATTGGATCTTGGGTGAGACACTCACTTGTAACCTTGCTGTCATCCAAGCAGAGACTACTTTCTGCCCAACCGGCAGTACCTCCCAAAATTACGCCAGCTATACTACAGGAAACAACTAGCAGCAAAAGACGTTGCGTTTTTCTAACCATAGATGGATGTGTCAAATATTAGAGATAGTGATTGACTCTTAATTACTTTACACATTCTTGCCAGCAAATGTCAGCTGGTTTCAAGAGAACTGGCTGTTATTTAAAATCTAGATAAGTAGTGACATGCTCTATACACTGATTTGGAGTACCAAATGAGTGTGGGGGACTTATGGGCAATTAGGTAAAAAAATCTGATTGGACATCACATCTTAAAAAAATAACCTCTGGGGAAGGGATATCACCAGAAGTTTTTGATAAAGACATTGGAATAGGGAACTATTATAAGGATAAATTTATCTTTTTGCCAACACTATTTCTTTCTTCTCCAAGACAGGTCAAAGTTAATTTTGCCTGTAATTAAGGATACAAATTGGATTGAGAAATCGCATAGATCGTATTTTTACCTCTTTTGAGGCACTAATACAGGCAGTTGATGGGCGTCGGCTACGAATTTGGCGTGTTGTCCAACAGTCAAAACATTGAACTGGCTGGATATAAGTTCTAAACTTTTGTTCACTATTGCCAGCTTTTTGTAGGTGGGAACGCTCATACCAGGAAAGAATGATAGCTCCGGCACATCCTCTTGACTTACAAAGTCTGTAGGATGGAGTAGCAGAGAAGGCTGGACGCGTGTAAGTTTACATAGCCACAGGGCAATTCGCAGGTAGAGTAACGCCACTTCCGAAGAAAATGTACTCAGATACATTATGTAACTGAAGTGAATTGGCACCTTGAAAATTGGCATGGTGGTAACGGGAATCTCGGTGAGTTTATCCTTACCCATGTGCCACTGGTAAGGTTTCAGAGGCTGCAAACCCTCTTTAAAACCGCCAAACAGGGCTTCCCGTTTCTTGCGTTCTTCCTTGCTCAGTTTACAGGTCATCAAATAATATGCTCGTGCTACGGGCCCCAAAAATGTGGGAAAAGTCGAAGCATCATATTGGTATCCCCGTCGTGCTAAGACTTTCAATACCGCAGGAGAAAAACTGTATCCAGGCCCCCGGAAGCCGATAGGATGTTGATGAGTCACCTGCTTGATATGTTCTTCGGCCAAGGCTACTTCTTGTTCAATCTCATCCTCTGAATACAGATGCAGCCAAGGATCGTGGTAAAATGAGTGATTGCCAATTTCGTGACCAGCGTTGGCGATCGCTTGTAATGCCTTGGTGTTCTTTTCCAGCGCTGCATCCTGACCCACAATGAATACTGTGATAGTCAAATCCCATTGCTGGAGAATATCTAAGAAACGAGGTACTGCGATATCCAGGTAAGAAGGGAAAGTCTCCCAACCCGGAGCACCCTGATTTTTCAGGTAAGACCAAATATTATCCAAGTCTAAAGAAAGACTGGCTATTGGTTTGTTTACTGCTCGCTTGGTTTGCATTATTAGTTTAAGTATTTAGATAATTTTAAACGTAAATTATTATAGTGTCATGGGCTTGAGCAACTGTTTAAAGGTACGCAAACTTAAGCGACAGTTTACTAGATATTAATTTGCTGCTTCTTAGTAAAACACATTGCAATTCCTTTTTCGTAGTAAGCTGCCTCATTAATAAAAATAGGCCAAACGGTAGATACACCTTCATAAAGAATTGTTTTACCTTCAAAGTCCAAAAACATTGGATCTCCTGGGTTTAAGGCTTGATAATCTTTATCCTGAAGCTGTGGATGAATCATTCCAAAAATTGTCCCATCCTGTTTTTTTGGATAGTCCACAACTGATAAATGGTCGTAGATAATTAACGTTTCTTTGGTTGATGAAATTTCATCCTGGTTAAATTGTTCCAGATAGTCCAGAACCGCATGAACAAGTTCTTCTGCTTGTTGGAACAGCGTCGCTTTTAAGAGTCCTTGGGCAATCGGGCCAACCTCGATCGCAAAGCCTAATTCGCACAGAGAATTTACAAATGGGTTTTCTTCAATTGATTTAAAAGAGCAGCGATAAACCCTTACCAAAGGATTAATCCGGCTCAGATGAGCAGCCAGCTTCAAATTGAAAGGATGACTGTTATCGAGAATAATTGTCAGACCCATATTAGCTGTACTGCTGTGCAAGTCTAAGATGAAATCTGCTTGTTTATCCCTGTTTGATGCTAGGGTGTTCTGAATTGATTTAGCTTGCAATTCTTCATAACTGCTCAGAGTCGGATTTTGTAAATCTTGCTTGAGAAAACAGCGATTTAAATCCTTCTCTACATATCGCCTGCCCGCCGCAAAAGCGTTAGGATTTGCTAATAGAGTGACTGTCTCAAAACTTGGTCTAGTAATCAAGTCTGGAAACTGGGCAAATTTTTGGATCAGGTAAGCTCCCGTAAACTCATTACCATGAGTTCCACCGACAATTGCAACTCGATTAATCTGGTTCACGATTACACCAACTGCGGAATGCAGCCATCGAGATATCAATTCTCAATGTAACTTATGAAGCATTCACTTTGCCGATGCGATCGCGATCGTGTGGTTGATTAAGATAAGACATATCAGGCCCATCGGGAATAATCCCACCGGGATTGAGTGGGAATAGGTTCCCGTAGTAATCTCGCTTCACACTCTCGACATCGCAGGTGTCAGCTACACCAGGAAGCTGATATAGATCCCTTAGGTAACCTCCGAGATTTTGATAGTCTCGAATTCGCCGCCTATTGCACTTAAACAACCCGTAGTAGGCGCTATCAAAACGAAATAACGTCGTGAATAAACGGACATCTGCGAGTGTGAGTTTGTCTCCACACAGATATCGACTAGTCTGCAATGCAATCTCTATCTCATCTAGAGTTGCGAACAGTTCATTACAAGCTTGATTGTATGCTTCTTGACTCTGGGCAAAGCCGCAACGATAGACACCGTTATTTACTGCGTGATAAATTTTCTCATTCCACCAGTCAATTTTCTCTTTGAGTTCTTCTGGGTAAAGATCGAGTGTGGGATTATTGGCGAACTCGTTAAATTCAGAGTTCAGCATCACGATAATCTCTGAACTCTCATTATTAACGATAGTTTTTGTTTGGTTATCCCATAAAATTGGAACTGTGACGCGTCCGCTGTAGCCAGGTTCTGCCAGCTGATAAAATTCAGCTAGCGTGCGGCAACCCTGTTCTTCTTCGTTGAATATCCAACCGCCTTCAATGGGAGAAGGAGAGACGATACACACTGATATTACCGCTTCGAGTTTTTTGAGCGATCGCACAACCAGAGTTCGGTGTGCCCAAGGACAGCCCAGCCCAACATAGAGTTTGTAGCGCCCCGCTGCTGGTGGGTGTGGGTTTCCTTCTTCTGTGCCAATGAACTTCCGAAACTGGCTATTAGGACGAATATAGGCTCCCGATTGATTGCTAGGAGCAAGCTTTGACATCATTATTTGCCACATAGTCGTCCAGACAAACTTTCCTAGCCAGATGATTAGCTTGGGAGGCAGTGTCTTACCCTTTTTCTTTGGGAGATTTTTCTCGTCATCCATTGGATTTGAGTTCCTCATGGCGACAATCTTGCTTTGGGAGCGATTGACGTTACCACTGTTTCTACTGAGCAGGTTTCCATACTTACAACCTACTCTGAGTTTTACTACTTTACTACGCTTTGCCTGTACTTTATATGATATTCATATTTATTGCGAAAAATCTCTGAGCTTTAGGCTAATTTTCATTTTAATTGCATATTTGCCTGAACTACTCTACGGATAAATCCGGGGGTTTCAATTCCATTAGAGTGAGTTTCGTATTATATGTATGTAACCATTGTAACATCATCCTATTGGTGACAAATTAACGCGATCGGCCATTTGTCAAAAATCGAGGTTCCAAACACAATTTTTAAGCCAGCAATACCCAATAGCAAGCTGCTTTCAAAGTTATGAACAAAAGGGAACTGACCCTTAAACTTCTCATTTGCGTCTACGCATTATATTTAAAAGTATCGTTTATCCTTACCCGAAAAAATCAACAAAAGGTGTAATTAAGTACGGACTATACAAAAATAATAACAGTATAATTACTATTGACAAACCGAATTTTATCTTAGCTTTAAAAAAAAAATATTACATCTTAACAGTAAGTAAACCTAAATCAGTATAGATATAATTAGGTGGGCATGAATAATTAAAGGTTTGTAGTAAGGGCTGAAGCCCTTTTTTTTAGGCTTCAGCCCTTACTACAAACCATTTTATTGAGTACTACATTACGTAATACATAGAATTTGATTTATTCTTGCCCACTTACTTAAATTTCGGAAAAAATTACTGAAAGAAAGAACAAAACTAGGAAATTTACGTAGGTAAAATTGCACATAAAATGACCCAACTTAATAACAAGACTAACCTTCAAGAAGATCCGGATTTAGGGACTTTCATAGCTCAGGGTACTACCACAGACAAATGGGAAGTATTGCCGTACAATGCTCCAATCCTACCTATACATGCCGCTCTACTTCGTACTGGTAAAGTATTCTTTTTCTGTGGCTCAGGTAACGATCCCAGTCGCTTAAATACTCCCTATGACAGCGTGGTCTGGGATGTAAACAAGGGAACCTTTTCCCGTCAACCGGCTCCATTGGATGATAATAATCAACCTATTGATATTTTTTGCGCCGGTCAGTCCTTCCGCCAAGATGGTCTGCTACTGGTTGCCGGTGGAACTCTGCGCTACGATCCATTTTATGGTTCGCCCTCTGCTCTGATGTTCGATCCCATTGCCGAGAAATGGATCAAGAAGCCATCAATGAATAATGGGCGCTGGTATCCTACTGTATTAACACTAGGCAGCGGTCGTATCTTTGCACTGTCTGGGCCGGATAAAGATGGCAAGCTCAACAGACAACCAGAAATTTATTCGGTTACATTTCCAAATGGTTGGAACGCTTTTCCAACAACTAGTCCCTTCCCACCATACGCACAGTTGTTTCTACTAAGTAGTGGGAAAATTTTCTACTCAGGTGCTCAGATGGGTGGCAACTCTGGAGTAGCGCCAACTATACTAACCCTGCCAGGGACATTTACGCAATCCATTGCAGAAAAAGTAGTGCCAGGGCTACAAGACCCAGATTTCGGTAACCAAGGTACTAGTGTACTTTTACCACCTGCACAAGACCAGAAGGTGATGATTCTCGGTGGGGGTAGTGGTAGTGCGGCAACAAACAGAGTCAATATTGTAGATTTCAAAGCTACTAACCCAACTTACGTACCAGCAAAGCCTCTAAATTATGCCCGGATGCATCACAGCGCAGTTTTGTTACCCGATCGCACAGTGTTTGTTTGCAATGGTAGCAAAATTAATGAAGACAACAGAGGAGCGATGCTGCCAGCAGAAATCTACAATCCAACCACAAATACCTGGACAGCAGTAGCTAAACAAAATGTCCCCCGCGTATATCACTCGGTTGCCTTGCTCCTGCCAGATGGTAGGGTAGTCACAGCTGGGGGTAACCGAGCGCGGACTATCAATGAAATGCGATTAGAAATCTACAGTCCTGCGTATATGTCGCGGTCGCGACCAACTATTCAGACCGCTCGCGGAGTATTGAGCTACGGACTGCAATTTACGATTCAGACACCCCAGGCTGCGAATATTAAATGGGTTAGTCTGATTAGACCATCGGCAAACACCCATTCGTGCGATACAGAACAAAGGTTAGTGGATGTACCGATTACTTCTAGGAACGGTACTTCTCTTAATGTCACGGTAACAAACAATCGAAACATAGCGCCACCAGGCTGGTACATGCTTTTTATTACTGATAACAATGGAACACCATCAGTAGGAAGGTGGGCGCGATTATCTTAACCTGACGGGTTGATGTTCAACACACTGCACTTTACTGAATAAAAGACATTATTTCTAGGATGGAAATATGAATTACAAGGTATCACGCCGACAGTTTGGCCAGCTGGCAATTGCTGGAACTATAGTATCTGTACTTGGTTATGTAACTAACAAAACTTTGGCGCAAACACCAAGTTTTAAAATTTTAGGTATAGGTTCTGGCTCTATCATCACCGCTGACAAAACAGTTATTCCAGAAGTAAACAGCACTGAACCAGACGACAGCATTACCTCAGACAGTGTACTTACAGATATTAAGCCTGTAGGACTGGGACTTGTTTTGCAATCCTTTGGTTTGCAATCTTTAAGTACAGGAAAGATTCAGCTTATATCTCCATTAGTCTCTAAGATACTTGCCGAGCAAGGTACAGCTTTAGTAGAGGCTAATGAGGCATTGAATGAGGCATTGAGTATCGTCGGTTCTTTAAGCGATGGCGCATTTGGCGATAGCCTTACAGATTTATTAGACTTTAATGACCTATTTGATGACTTCACTTCTTCAAGCAATAACACATCTAGCGATCGCGTTAAACCTTTAGTAGAGGCTAACGAAACATTGAGTGGCTTCACTTCTTTAAGCGATGGCACACTTGTAGTAGCCGTTACTCCTGTTAGCGCTAGTAGGAGACAGGATAAACCTACTCGCATTACATTTTTGGGTACACCTGTAAAAAGTTTGGTCGTCTCAGGACTTAAACAGAATCAACAGCTAGGGAGCTTGGTAGGCACTAATGATGGACGGCTCATCGGTCTAGTAGGTAAGAAGAATGGTACACCACCGATCAGATTGGTAGATATTGACATTCAAACAGGAGAGATCAGTTTCATTAGTAAGATTAAATTCCTGGACAATGAGCGAGTCAGCAATCTAGCTCAATGCCCAGATGGAAAACTCTATACGTCCTTAGTTGGAGCAAATGGTGATACAACTCTGGTGCAGCTAGATTCAAATCAAAAAAACCCGATCAGACTGGCACAATTGAAACTTAATGGTCAAGCGTGGAATAATGGCTTACAAAGCTTAGTTTGTTCTGCAACAGGTCAACTCCTCGGCTTTGGAGCCATGAGGTATGTGACACCTAATACTGTGTATAGCATAGATAAAAAAAGTGGAAACATGACTCGCGTACAAGACTTTGACGCTGGTCAGATTACCCTTGCTCGTAGTTAGAAGGGATTGAAGAAGAGGCAAGGGAGCAGGGAGCAAGGGGGATAGAAAAGAATGGGGATTTGACCCTGACTAAATGAGAACCACGCTTATTGAACTGGGGCACTCAGACCGATGTTGCCCCCTTCATTCCACAGCAGGAGGATGGATCATTTCCCGCTGCTCCCTACCCTTTCCTTAAGAAATGCATCAAATGTAAACCTATCCGGTAGCGAAGTTTGTGCGCCTGGTTTTGTCGTCGCTAAAGCACCCGCTGCTGCACCCCAAATGACTGCCTGATGTAAAGAAAGTCCTTGAAAAAGTGCTGCCGCCAAGCCGCCATTAAAAGCATCGCCAGCAGCTACTGTATCAACCGCATGAACTGGAAACACCGGGACAAAAAACTTTTCCTCAGCAGTGGCACAAAAAACACCTTTAGCACCTAGTTTGACGATCGCACATTTCACACCCCTTTGTAATAAAACTCCAGCTGCTTTGGCTGCTTCTTCCTCTCCATTTACAGGAAAACCCACTAACTGCGCTGCTTCAACTTCATTGGGTGTAATAATATCCACTAATGGGTAAAGTTCATCTGGGAAATCAGATTGGGCGGGTGCAGGATCGAGAATTACCGTTATTTTGGTTTTTCTTGCGGCTTTAGCAGCTGCTAACGCGGCAGTAATCGGAATTTCTAATTGTAAAAGCAGTGCTGTAGCTTCTGGTAATAAATGGGACAATCGTTCTACATCTTCTTGATTGACACGCCCATTTGCGCCAGGAATTACAATAATTTGATTTTCACCAGCATGATTTACGGCGATGATGGCGACTCCAGAACTAACAGTCTCATCTACGAAAATATTGCCAATCTGCACGCCAGATGCTTGCAAATTGTTGACAAGTTCTACACCAAAACCGTCTGCACCTACACGCCCCACCATTTGGGTAGGAATTCCCAATTTTGCTAATGCTACTGCTTGATTAGCTCCTTTTCCTCCCGAAACTTTAAAAAATTCTTCTCCTAGCAACGTTTCTCCTGGGACTGGCAACCTAGATGTTGTTGCTACCAAGTCTATATTTATGCTGCCGAAGACGATAATGCTCATGATGCTTATTTTTATTGATTTTAGAGACCATTTATAAAGTAAATATTTAGGTGATGAGACAATGATTTTTGCAACTGGTGATGGTACTGTCTTTACCTTCATGTTAACTGGGAACTTGTACCAGCCATCCCAAAAAAGTTTGTAATAGTAACCAAGTATTTAAGCTAACGATAATAATAGCAACTAACCAGGCTAAAGATTTTAACCACAAGGGATTCACAAACTCACCCATCAAGCGACGATTACTCGTAAATATCACCAATGGAATCACTGCAAATGGTAACTGTAAGCTGAGGATAACTTGGCTGAGAACTATCAGGCTACTTGTACTATTTTCACCAAAAATAATGATTGCAATTAATGCTGGAACGAGCGCAAGCAGACGGGTTATTAAACGGCGTAACCAAGATGGAAAGCGAAATTGCAAAAAGCCTTCCATAACAATTTGTCCTGCCAGAGTTGCAGTCAGCGTTGAACTTTGCCCAGAAGCAAGTAAAGCGATGCCAAAAACAGCACTAGCAGCACTAACTCCTAATATTGGTGAAAGTAATTTATAAGCATCTTGAATTTCTCCCACATTCTGATTACCAGAAAAATGAAATGTTGCAGCAGATACAATTAAAATCGCTGAGTTGATAAACAGTGCTAATGACAAAGCAAAAGTTGAATCAATTGTGCCAAACTTAATTGCTTCCCATCTTTTTTCAGTATTAGGTTGCCAAGCACGGGTTTGCACAATAGAGGAGTGTAAATATAAGTTGTGAGGCATCACTGTTGCCCCTAAAATGCCGATAGCGATGTAGAGCATTTCTGGATTTTGCAAAATCTCTGCCTTGGGCACATATCCCAACAAAATTCCCCCCATATCAGGGCGGGAGAATAGAATTTCCGCTGTAAAACAGATGCCTACAGTTGCCACCAGCATTATTACCAGGGCTTCTGTATAGCGAAAACCTTTATGTTGCAGAACTAGCAATACCAGGACATCCAGTGCAGTGATGCACACACCCCATAACAAGGGAATACCGAATAAAAGTTGCAATGCGATCGCACTTCCTAATAGTTCTGCTAAGTCACAAGCGGCGATCGCAATTTCACACAGTACCCACAAACAAAAGCTTACCCTTCGACTGAAATAGTCTCGGCAGGCCTGCGCCAAATCTCGCCCTGTAGCAACTCCTAAACGTACACATAGTGATTGGAGTAATATCGCCATCAGGTTCGACAGTAAAATCACTGACAACAAAGTGTAGCCAAACTTCGATCCGCCAGCGATGTCTGTTGCCCAGTTTCCAGGGTCCATGTATCCGACTGAAACCAGATACCCTGGCCCTGTATAAGCCAGCATCTTGCGCCAAAAGCTGCTGCTGTTAGGGACTTTAATACTGCGGTGAACCTCTGGTAAGCTAGGTCTGTTTTCTGGGGGAGTCATTTACTTTGCCATTAAATATTCTCATATTCTTTTCATAATGTCAGAAAATGTAGAATAAACATCAACCTTTAGACAAGTAGTAATGTTGTAATACCTCAGTAGGCAGTCTTAAAATTCCATATTCCTCATGAGCAACTAGCTTTGTGTTACAGCCAATGGTGATTAATCATTAGTGCCAATGACTAATGACTAATCACCAATGGCTTCGATTTACCCACAGCTTCAAACCGTGGCGATATCGAAACTGCAATTGCTGTCTGAGCTTAGAATTGCTGTACCTTTAGGGAACTCCAAAAAATAAATTATCCAATTTTTCCTCCCCCTGCTCCCTGCCCCCTGCCCTGCCCTAAAAGCAATGGGATATTTTTTATTTGGAAGTCCCTTAAATCGGGGAGTAAGTCAAAGGTATCTATTTTGCTCGCTTTATGGGAAAATGTTCTTAGTCATTTGATTCCATCAATTCTTTGGTTTTAAAATCAGCCACTATAGGTTGAGAACATTCTCGAATCTGAGGAGAGATAGAGCAAATCGCATCTGTCGTTGTTTCAAAACAATTTGATAAGCCAATTGTTTTTAACAATCCGGTTCGTTCTAATAGTTGTTTGACTTCGGGTTGTAAACCTGTGAGAATTAAGCGGCAATTGTGCCGTTCCAAGTCGTGGTAAATATCCTCTAAGGCAACTAACCCAGTTGTGTCCATATTTGGCACAAACCGCAACCGGAGAATTAAATATTTCACTTCCGGTTCATCCCGGAGGAAGGTAGCAAACCGTTCGGCAGCACCAAAAAATACGGGGCCATCTACCCGATAAACGGCAATTTCTTTACCTAATTCTAGAGGAGTACCAGGGGGAAATACTTCGGTTTCAGGTATTTTGACTAGGCTCAATTCGCTCATCCGTTTGATGAACAAGGCTCCGGCTGCAATCAATCCCACTTCTACAGCGAGAACTAAGTCAAACAAGATTGTCACTAGCCAGGTGAGAATCATCACTGCAAAGTCAGAGTAGGTAGCACGCATCAATAAACCAATGGCTTCCCACTCAACCATCCGCACGCTAACTACCATCAAAATCCCAGCAAGTGCTGCTAAAGGAATCTGTGCTGCTAGGGGTGCTAAAGTTAAAACAATAATGGCTAAGGCAACGCCGTGAATTACCCCAGACAGTCGAGTTTTGCCGCCAGAACGGACATTGACAACAGTCCGAGCGATCGCACCTGTTGCGGGGATGCCACCAAAAAATGGCACAATAATATTTGCCAACCCTTGACCAATTAATTCGCGATCGCTATTGTGTTTTTCGCTCACCGTCATCCCATCAGCCACTACCGCCGATAGCAACGATTCAATACTTCCCAGTGCAGCCAAAGCCAAAGCAGGATTAATCAGTTCCCGAATCAAGCCAAAATTATTCCAGTGGGGAATACCTTGGGGCATCGGTAAAGATTGGGGAATGCTGCCAATTGTGGGTACATTCAGATGGAAATAAGCAGCGATCGCTGTTGCCAAAACCAACCCCATTAAAGAACCCGGTATTGTAGAATTAATTTTGGGCCACAAAATCGTGGTTGCAATCACCACTATTGCCAACCCAACAGCAGCCCAATTTAAAGCTTCTACATGACTTGCACTTTGCCAAAGTCCCGGCAGAAAATGTTCGCTGCGGGGTAGTTGTAAACCAAAGAAATTATTTAATTGGCCACAAAATATAATCACGGCAATACCATTGGTAAAGCCTGCCGTCACTGGATAGGGAATAAATTTCACTAGCTGTCCAAGTTTGGCAACCCCCAAGGCAATCTGGATAATCCCAGCCATTACCCCAGCAATCCAAACTTTTTCAATGCCGTACTTGGCGACAATTCCCACCAAAACTACAGCCATTGCACCTGTCGGCCCTGTAATTTGTACTGAGGAACCACCAAAAATTGCGGCTACAATTCCCGCCACAATAGCCGTGTAAAGTCCAGCTTTTGGTTCTACTCCACTTGCCACCGCAAAGGCTAAAGCTAAAGGCAAGGCTACCACTGCTGATGTCAGCCCTCCCGTCAAATCGCCGCGCAATCCACTAAACAAGCGATTCAGACGCTGTGGCTCTTCGAGGATATTAGATATTGCCATATTCCGTTTCAACTCTCATACAAACTTTGTTGATGCACAGATAGATATCACATGATATCCGGGCAATTAAGCATAATACCCGGAACCTCAAAAAACCTGGGGCGAAAAGCCCTTTCATTATAGACATCTGCCAAAAAAGTCAAAATTATTTTGTCATTAACTTCTAGCGGGCAGTCTTGAAGAATCCGTCCATTTGGGTTTTAGATGAAGCTATCGCGGTGGTGGATAATTAGACATCAGCGGCAATCTAGCGATCGCTCGAACAAATTACAGTAGATAGAACTACAATTGCGTTCGCGTAGCGTACCGTAGGTAATCGCGTAGCGTACCGTAGGTAATCGCTCATCTTTAGACTCAAGACTCAGAACTTTTTTCCGTGGTAATATCAGTTGCACGAAACCGCAAAAAGCCGTGGCTACTGTATTAAAATCTCATCGGGCATCAAAAAGGCGTAAACATTCAACGCATCCTCTCCAGCGCTTGCTTGAGTATGGACACCAGTATCGTAAACAAATTTGGCTGGCGACTACTTATTCTACCCTCAATAAATTTTTTGACTTAGCACCACCCGGCTTAATTGGCGTGGCGGTGGATGTGGTAGTTAAGCAGCAAGATTCCATAATTGCCCAGTTAGGGGTACGCGATGTCTTTCAACAATTTTTGATTATTTCCTTCCTGACTGTCATCATTTGGATACTAGAATCTGTTTTTGAGTACGCCTACGCTCGACTTTGGCGGAATTTGGCTCAAAATATTCAGCATGACTTGCGTTTGGATGCATACAAACATTTGCAAGAATTGGAATTGGCTTATTTTGAAGAACGCAGCACTGGTGGTTTAATGTCTATCCTCAGTGATGATATTAACCAATTAGAGCGGTTTTTAGATGGGGGAGCGAATGATATTATCCAAGTTTCCGCAACTGTTATAATTATTGGCGCTGCTTTCTTTATTTTGGCTCCTAGTGTCGCGTGGATGGCTTTATCACCGATGCCATTTATTCTCTGGGGTTCCTTTGCCTACCAAAGACTACTTGCACCTCGCTACGCCGATGTGCGCGAAAAGGTAGGTTTTCTTAATTCGCGTTTGTCAAACAATATCAGCGGAATTACTACTATTAAAAGTTTCACTGCTGAAGCTTATGAAGCTTATCGCTTGGAATTAGATAGCGAAGCTTATCGCCGGAGTAACTCTAAAGCAATTACTCTTTCTGCTGCTTTTGTGCCGTTAATTCGGATGCTAATTTTGGTGGGTTTCACGGCATTACTTTTATATGGTGGGATGGCAGCAGTTTCTGGAAAAATGTCTGTAGGGACTTACAGCGTATTAGTGTTTTTAATCCAGCGATTGTTGTGGCCTCTAACTAGATTAGGCGAAACTTTTGACCAATATCAAAGGGCAATGGCTTCTACTAATCGAGTCATGAACTTGTTAGATACTCCTATCGCTATCCATACAGGTGATGTATCGTTACCTGTGGATGAAGTGCGCGGTGAAGTGCAATTTAAAAATGTTTATTTTGCCTATAAAGATAGATTTGCAGTTATTAAAAATCTCTCTTTGGATATTCCGGCGGGAAAAACTATTGCAATTGTCGGTTCTACCGGTTCTGGTAAAAGCACTTTAGTCAAACTTTTGTTGCGGTTATACGAAGTGCAAGCTGGAAGCATTACTGTCGATGGTATCGATTTGCAAAGTTTGAAATTGCAAGATTTACGGCGCTGTATTGGTTTGGTGAGCCAAGATGTCTTTCTATTTCATGGCACTGTAGCAGAGAATATTGCTTATGGCAGCTTTGAGATTACAGAGCAAGAAATTATCACGGCGGCGAAGATAGCGGAGGCGCACGAATTTATTATTAACTTGCCCGAAGGTTATGAGACAATTGTGGGGGAAAGAGGGCAAAAGTTATCTGGTGGACAAAGACAACGGATTGCGATCGCTCGTGCAGTTCTCAAAAATCCCCCCATTCTGATTTTAGATGAGGCTACCTCGGCGGTGGATAATGAAACAGAAGCGGCAATCCAGCGATCGCTAGAACGGATTACAGTAGATAGAACTACAATTGCGATCGCTCATCGTCTTTCCACTATCCGCAATGCCGATTGCATTTATGTCATGGAACATGGGAAATTAGTAGAGTCGGGAACCCATGAGCAATTGCTGGAGAAAGACGGTATTTATTCCGGCCTCTGGCGTGTACAGTCAGGTTTGAGATAAGTTTCGCCTATTGTCTGTGTCTTCATTACGAATGATTTATGTTTTTTGGTAATAGTCAACCAGAATCAGGTGATACTAAGTGGCGTCGCCAGTTGGATAAGTTTGTCAAAGCAAATCAGCAGGAATTGGCGGCGCTGTTTTGGGGATTGTGGTTAGCAAATGGCGATAGTCAGGGTACTGTTGGTATTGATTTACAACCAACGCCGCATTTTGTTTATTGTCCGAAAGAGCAGATAGAGAATTTAAATATTAGAGTTGAGAATCGGCTTCAGGAAATTTTGGGAATTGTGGAGAATCACAAGCCGGATGTGGAAGTTGTGATGATTGGGATTGGGAAGGGGGAAATTAAGTTAATTCAGTTTGCACCGGAACCAGCGCCACCGATTTGTTTTGAGGAAGTTGGGAAGGATGTGGATGGGTTATTGGATGTGTTGGAGGAGAGGATGAGGGGGGAGATTGTTTTTTAACGCAGAGGGACGCGGAGGGAAGCGCAGAGGTACGCGGAGGAGGAGAAAGAATTCTGCGCTTGTTGTTTAGTTGATTGCTTTGTGGAAGTCTGGGTAAGTGAGATTCTGGGCACAATGCCAGATAATGTTAAATACGGCTTCGTAGCGATAAGAACTGTTTTTGTAGAACTGTTTACTCAGATAGTCTTTTAGGGTTATGACTACTTGTGGTAAATGTTCGCTTTGGAGGATTTTTGTCAAACTATCAGCTATATCTAAGAGACAGGATTCATAAGATAATTGATGTGTGGGTTGAACGCTGAATTGTTTTTTGTAGTCATCATATTCCTGAAAAATCTGAATGTTTTGAACAAGAACAAGGACAGCTTGTTTTAGCTTCTCTTTAACTAATTTGTTGTCTAGATCGAGTTGTTCTAGATGTTGAACGGCATTGACTAAACTTTCAAATGCTTGCAAACGGATAAATCTATTTTGACTACTTTCCCGTATTTGGCATAAAGTAGCGATCGCCTTTGGATTACCAGGATCAATTTTTACTAAAGCTTCGGCTGCATACAAACACTTCCATTCGTCCTCAGAAGCTTGATGCTGAGAAGTTTCAAGTATTTGGGATAACGTTGCAATAGCCACCTTATTACCTATAGCGATCGCAGTTTTATTTTCTGGATCAATTTTCAGTAAATAAGTTACAGCGCTATTTATAAGAGATGCACTTGCAGAAGTTTCGAGGATATAAACTAGAGCCTTTAGTGCGACTGCATTACCTGGATCAATTTGCCATAAAGCCTGACTTGCACCAAAGCAGATTCTATCACCTTGGTTGATCTGTAAGAATTTGACGAGGGAGGCGATCGCAGTTTGATTACCCACAGCAATTTGTCCTAATGCTGCGATTGCATTGGAACAATTGTCCTTATTTAGTGTAGTCTCTATAAGGTGAACTAATACAGCGATCGCAGTTTGATTACCATAGGCAATTTTCCCTAAACCTACGATTCCATGCCAGCAAATCGGCTCATCTGGAATCGTCTTGATGTCGTGGATGAAAGTAGCGATCGCAGTTTCATCACCAACTGCTATTTCCCCAGGATTTTGATTTATCTGGCAGAATATTTGTTTATTTTCAACAATCGGTGTTAACAGTGTCAAGGCTGCGATCGCACTTTTATTACCCGGATCGAGTGTTCCTAATTTATCGGCTGCAACTCCAAGAACTGTGCGACTTTCAGTAGTATGAACCAAATGGACAAAAGCAGCAATAACCCGTTTTCTATCGGTTAATTCCAGCGTTTTTCTAGCTGTCTTCACCAATGGTTTTGGTAGTATCTGCCAATCACTTTTATCTTGCCGAAAATAGGCATAACTCCATTTGAGTAGCTGTTCTACAATTGCATCACCCAAACTACATTCTGGGAACTGGGATAAAGCCTCAGCCGCCAAAAAATAGGCGCGATACCGATAAAAATCGCCACAACTGTCATCAAAATCTATTAAAGCTTGGATAAAATCTTCTTTTTGCTGCTTATCTACATCCTTTTGGCTGAACCAGTAGAGAATCTCTGCTTTCCACTCCGGTTCAAAGATGCGGTAAGTACCTTGATTTAAATTACTGCGATCGTCGTTAAAGAAATACTGCCAATCATGCATTGCCTCCTACCCACTTCGAGATGTGGGACGAAAGGGACTTAAATGAATCTTGCTACATCACTTGGCTTGTTGTCAAGTCTGGACGCGATGAGGATCTGTAAAGTTTTCCCTTTTATGACTCAAAAAAAGCAGCAGGCGAAATATGAAAAAACTCCGCAAGGCGAGCGATATGGTTAACTGTCAGTTTCCTCTGTCCACTCAAAACTTCAGATACAATAGACTCGGTTTTAAAGATAGGAATTAAATCTTTTTGTCGCAAACCAAATTCGGCTATTAACGCTTGAAGTAATTCTACGCCATGAATATCAGGTATAGAATGATGCTTTTGTTCGTACTCGTAAACCAGAGTACCTAAGACATTGAGATAGTCTTGTTCATCTGGTGTTAATTCACCTTTATCAATCAAGGAATCGATTACTTCTTGCGTAGCCAGTAATTCTTCCTCGGAAGTTACCGGACGAGGAGGGAAAGACTTAAGTAATTCAATATACGTTTTAGTAACAGGTGTTCCAGGGGTCATTTTGCCAGATATCTTATTGTTTCAATCCCTAATAGGGATTTTGATTAATTGGAACTCAAATACTTTGGCTCATATTATCATCCAGATAACTAATAGTTTCAATCCCTAATAGGGATTTTGATTTATTATAACTTAGGAATTATATTCATACTGCTGTTCAAATATCTAAGAGTTTAAATTCCTAAAAACGATTTTTTAAAATGTTACCTAAGAGAATGGTTAGCATCAAGCGAACCAACGATCATTTTTCCACTCATCTTTATCATATTCGGCATGTGTCAGTATATGACGAATAAAAATTTTTCGATATTCGTAATCCACTAAAGTAATCAGTCGATAATTATTACCACCGATGTTAAAAACTGTGAAATTACCGACTTGATCGGCTGAGGGAAAAGTTTGGCGTAACTCTATCAAGTTCTGCCACTCTGCTACAGATGTAAGTTTGTACCATAAGCGCAGGCTAGTTTGTGCATTAGAGTGCTTTTCCCAGAACTCAGAAAGTCTTGCACGACTGATGATGTGCATAAATTTTTATTAAATAGTATTTTTTCATAGCAGTATCTTTTGATGGGCTAGTAGATAATATTAGCAAATTGCGAAGTTCTTGTGTGTATTGCCCAACCCACTTTTAAAGAAACGTATTTACGCGAGAGAAAATACTCTAATTGGGGAAACCTAATAAATGTGAAGGGTGCTAAAGTACCCGCGTCGTTTTCTCTCCTTGGTTGAAAGCCAGAGGGTTCTTAAACTTATGTGAGGTTTTATGAAAGAGATCAAAAATAAAATTACGAATAAATTAGAGCGATTATTGGAACAATGGTTAGTACCTCGTCTGGTACGGTGGGGAGAATATCTAGAAACCAAAATCAGGCGCTACAAGCATCAAGAACTGAAGAGTCAATTGAAATTTTGTGGCTCAGGTCTACGATTTAAGCGAGATATTAAAATTGACCATCCCCAAAATGTATCTCTGGGGAACAAGGTCTACATCGGCCCGGATGTCTTTTTAGATGGCCGTGGCGGAATTACAATTGGCGATAACACAACACTTGGATTTAACGTAGTTATCCTCTCTGCAAATCACGACTATCAAAGTAATGATTTGCCTTATGAACATAACGTTTACATTCATAAACCTGTTGTCATCGGTCGCAATGTTTGGATTGGCGGAAATGTCCTAATTGTTCCAGGAGTTTCCATTGGAGATGGTGCGATTGTGGCGGCTGGTACGGTTGTAACTACTAATGTTGAACCTTTAGCAATTGTTGGAAATCAACCGATGAGAACAATTAAATACCGCGATAAAGAACATTATGAACAACTTGCTAACAAGCAAGAGAATCAGGATTTATCGTAAATATTACACGATAGTAAGGTGGGCATTTCAATCCCCACCCTACTTGCCTAAATGAGGGCTGGTGTATTTCCACGCTTAACTTGAGGTGTTGCAACCATCCGCATTCCGGCGGGTGCGGCTAAAGTTAAACCACGGCGCACAGGACGCACAGGACGCTTATTCATTCGCGATACTTGAAATTCTGACAAAACAGTTGCCAAGACAATTTTCATTTCATACTGGGCAAATGCCATGCCAATACAGCGACGATTCCCGCCGCCAAAGGGTAAATATTCATAAGGTGAATATTGCCTTTCTAAAAAGCGTTCTGGTTTGAACTGCTTGGATTGTGGGTAAACTTCTTCTCGATGATGCGCTAAATAAATACTGGGGACTATTACCGTTCCCTCTGGCAGTTCGTAGCCCATAATTGTAATTGGCGTCTTCACAATCCGCACGAAAGCAGTCATGGCAATTGGATAAATTCGCAATGTTTCTTGGCAAACTGCTGTCAAATAAGGCAATTTAGCTATATTACTCAAATCGGGGTTAACTCCAATGGTGTTGAGTTCCTGTAGCAACTTCTCACGCACCTCTGGTAAATGGTCAACCCAGTAAAAAGCCCATGTTAATGCGGAAGCGGTAGTTTCATGTCCTGCAACTAGCAGCGTCATCAACTCATCGTGTAATTCTTCATCTGACATCCCTTGACCATCGTCGTAACGAGCCGCCATCATCAAACTCAGGATATCTTGGCGATTTTGTTCAGATTCAGCTCGACGTTCTCGAAGCAAAGCATAAATCAGCCGATCGATTTTTTGCCGTTTTTGCAGAATCCGACCCCAGGGACTCCACGCCCCAAAATCTTTTTGCACGAACCTGAAAAAGAAGGCGGTAGACATTATGGGCGAACTGATGAAGTCTAGTAAGTCACTTAGCGATCGCCTCAATTCTTCAAAAAGCTGTCCTTGATCCAAACCAAATACAACCCGGAGAATAACACGCAAGGTGATTTCTTGCATCGACTCTCGGATATTAAAAGGTTTGCCAATTTGCCATTGATTAGTCACCTGTCGGGTGATTTCCCGAATTTCCTCGCCGTAAGCCCGCATCCTTTCGCCATGAAAGGGAGGAGTTAATAGTTGCCGTTGGCGCTGGTGGCGATCGCCATCTGATAACATAAAGGAGCGATCGCCTAGTAAAAATTTTAGTCCGATATTCCCCCTCCCAATCTCAAAATGCCTGGAATCAGCAGTAAAAATCTGCTCAAGCGCTTGTGGTTGACTAAAATACACAAGATGGTTATTAGAGCGACTACTCCTGATGGTAAAAGTGTCACCAGAAATTTTGGCAAAATCATCCATATATTTTAGTGGCTGACTAATAAACTTGATCGTCCGCAGCCAGCGCGGCATTTCAGGCCCATCAGGCAAATTGTAAGTAGTTGTCATAGAACTTTGTGGAGTTGATGGCTTCTGAATTCTATTCTTACGAGTTTTCATGTTACTTAGGGTTACAGAAAGCGCTATATTCATGATTGGGGACTAGGGACTGGAAACTGGGGACTGAAAAAGAAGACAAAGAGGATAATAATAACTCTTGTACAGACGCGATTAATCGCGTCTCTACTCCTAACTCAGCACTCAGCACTCAGCACTAAAGAGGCAGCATCGGAAGTAAGCAGTGCCAAAAATCATCGCTATTCTCAACGGTAAAGGAGGAGTCGGTAAAACGACTACCGCAGTCAATCTGGCTGCAAACTTTGCGAAGAAAAAAAAGGTGTTGCTAATTGACGCAGATATTCAAGGTTCTGCCAGTTGGTGGTTTGGGCGCAGTCAGCAGGGAATGGGATTTGATTTATCTCAAGAAACAGATCCCACACTTTTAGGGGATTTAGGAAAGATAACAGGTTACGATTTAGTAGTGGTGGATACGCCTCCCGCGCTGCGCTCTGAAGCATTAGTGGCGGTAGTTGCGATCGCAGATTATCTAGTTTTGCCTACACCCCCAGCCGCAATGGATTTAGCTATCCTCGTGGAAACAGTCAAGCAAGCCGTCATCCCCGTGGGAACTCCCCATCGGGTACTGCTTACCAAAGTTGATACGCGCAGTATTGGGGAAGCACTAGAAGCAAAAAACACACTTACTCGATTAGGTATTCCTGCTTGTAATACCTTTATCCGTGCCTATAAGGCTCACGAACGAGCGGCACTTGAGGGTGTAGCGATTAGTCAATGGCGAGGAAGTAATGCACGGGAGGCGGAGTTAGACTACCGCCGTGCAGCTGATGAATTACAGCGTGATTGGAGAAAATAATAATGGCTAGGAAACAAAGTCTCTCTGACTTATTACAAGAAGAGGCGCAAAAATTTACACCCCCAGAAGGTGAATCTGCGATCGAAGTTACAGCCGAAAAAATTGCCGAAGAAGAGGCTTCTTCTGATGAGGAACCTTCAGCACAAATACTTGAGCCAGCTTCTACGAAGCGCACAAGTCCCACTAAGGCTGATTTAGAAACAACTGTCAAAGAATTGACAAGTAATTTAGAAACAAGCCACAAAAAAGAAGCATCTCTCGGACTGGAAGTTGCTGATTTGCAATCAAAATTATCTAAACAAAAAACATTCGTATCGGAACAAAAAACATTACTAGAACAGCTAACAAAAGAACTTGAAGAAACAAAAAAAACAGCACTACAACTTGCAGAAGCAAACTCTCAGCTTATAGAAGAAATTAATGCTTTAAAACAAACAGCAGAAGATAAGTCTAAACTTGCTGTAGCTGTAAAAGAAACTAGTGCTATAAAACCCGTAAAAGAACACTACAATCCACTTAACTACAAAAAATCACATCGCTCATCGGAAACACTAGCTCAAAATCAACCACAAAATCAACCAAATGAGTATCCTGATAGTTCTAATGAGATGTGGTTACTTGACTAAAGTCAGTTAATCTTATCTTGGCTCTCCCTTCTCTACCAGGGAAGGGAGCTAGAGGGTTATTTTTTGATTGCTGAATCGATGTTTTAGATCGCAAACTGTTTTAAACGAGTTAACTTTAATAAATAAATTGATAATCCAGTAAAAAATACAACTTATTTAAAAACGGTAGAAAGATTAAAATCATAAGTAAATTTTTTTAGCATCCAGAAGATTGGAACGCAATGGTTGAAACTATTAGAGATTGCCAATTGTGACTTAATCTTATTCACCACAAAATTTTAAAATATGCTGGGCAGTGATTTGTGGTTGTTCCAGGTGAGGGAGATGTCCACAATCTTGAATCCAGACAAGGGTACTGTGTGGAATTGCCCTTTTAAACCTTCTGGCGTCCTCAGTACCTAAAATTTTATCGGAATCGCCCCACAAAATTAGCGTTGGTTGCACAATTTTTGATAGGATTCTAAATCTAAAAGCACTGTAACCACCACTTTTAGTGAAAGCAATCATAGCTTGATGCCAACTGGGCATTTGTAGGTGTAATGCACCACAAGACAGCGCATCGGCAGAGGCAAGACTTTGATTTTTATATCCAATCCGGGAAACGCGATCGCGCACCTTCATATTACTCAAAAACTGAGTTGCTAAATAATCTAAAGGGGGAAACATTAATTTACTTAATGGTGAACCACCTGCTAACCCCGCACTATCAATTAACACCAGCTTTTTTACAACTTCCGGGTAAGCCAGCGTAAAATCAATTGCTGTCGCACCACCCATCGAAGCGCCCACCAAAATTACAGGTTGGTTAATCAGGCTTTTCCAAAAATAATAAAGATGGGTTTTAATCGCAGTGGGGCTATAAGCAATTCCTGAGAGTCTATCTGTAAACCCAAAACCCAACAAATCCACTGCCCAAGTTTCATTATTTCCAGAAAGCAGTGGCAAAAGCCGGCGAAATTCTAATACGGAACTGTCAAAGCCGTGAATTAATAAAATAGGAGTTCCACCACTCCCTTGCTTGACATAGGTTGTGGTAACTGGTTGATTAGTTAAAGGAGTTGCGATCGCAGTTGTTTGAATACTCCTAGCTAGTGCGATCGAGGCAGATTCTGTTAGTTGCCCAACTGCTGTAGGAAGAAAATTCGGAAACATAAATTTCAGTTTATCGTACTAGCTTGCTTCCACGCATCGCTGATTTTGTTAAACAACAAAGTTACACAATCTAAGATGCTAAAGTATTATTTGTAATATATAAAACATCAACCAGTGGCTCTCAAAATATTCTAACTCTCACAGACGCAATTAATCGCGTCTCTACTCCCCCAAAAAATATGGCATCAAAGAAAGTTTTCCAAAATGTCAAAATTGGGACTAAAGCCACGTACAATTAAAATCGCTTATCCCTTAATCCAGGAGCTAATGCCATGCCAATGGCGGTTGGCGTAATTGAAACTTTAGGTTTTCCTAGTGTCTTAGCAGCAGCAGATGCAATGGTCAAAGCTGCCGCAGTCACAATTGTGTATTATGGTCAAGCGGAAAGTGCTCGCTTGTTAGTCGCCGTCCGGGGACACGTTTCTGAAGTAAATAGAGCTGTTGAAGCCGGAATCGTAGCTGGAGAAGAAGTCAAGGTTGGTACAGTAATTACCTACTACATCGTTCCTAATCCCCCAGAAAATGTGGAAACCATATTACCAATCCATTTCACTGAAGAATCAGAACCTTTCCGCATGTTCTAAGCAATTTTGCTATCAAAATCTGTAGCGAAGCTTCGTACAATTAACTTGTAGCCCCGATATCGTTTATTCATACAGGAGATTAATAATGTCATTACAGGCAGTTGGAGCACTTGAAACGAAAGGTTTTCCTGCGGTGCTAGCAGCAGCAGATGCGATGGTAAAAGCTGGTCGAGTTACCCTTGTTGGTTATATCAGGGTAGGTAGCGCTCGTTTTACAGTTAATATTCGTGGCGATGTTTCTGAAGTAAAAGCCGCTATGGCTGCCGGTATTGAAGCCGCAGAAAATGTTCATGGCGGTACACTTGAATCCTGGGTAATTATTGCTCGTCCCCATGAAAACGTTGAAGCTGTTCTGCCAATTGGTTACACAGAACAAGTCCAAGGATATCGAGAATCTGTAGAAAATCCCATTGTTAGATCGAACAATCGATAGATTAAACCTTGTGCGGGGGAATTTAAAAGAAAAAATTCCCATAAATGAATTTAAAGAGAAGTTTATTGTCAGGCTTCTGACTATTAAAACTTTAGAGGGTTACATTCTTTCTCTTTTTAGATTTTACATAAGTTGAATTTTAAAGTAGAGGGAAAGCAACAGTCAGAGTCAATAGTCAAAATTAATATTGACTGTTGACTATTCATTTTTAGGAATATAAAAGTTTTAAGAATAACTTGCCAATAATGAAAGGCGTAACTATAGGTAAAGCTAGTTTAAAAAAGATAAATTTGCCTATCAATCCCTACCATCCAGAATAGCGTAGGCATAGCCCGTCGTAGACATCGCCATATGGCAGATTGGGGCTGATTCTACACTATAGCGGTAGTATTTATCCAAGAATTTATTTAGCTTTTATATAACGACTTACCAAACATCTTTTTAGAGGATGTTTAATTAGTCATAAAGTATACTAGAAACTCCGCTTCCATTCCTCTCGCCGAAAGGTTGAGAGGCTTTGATGTTAATAAAAATATTTTTGAAATACCCTCTAGTAGTCTGTCAGCTTTGAATTGAGGGGTAAACAAGTTCGTAGTAAGGACTTTAGTCCTTGTTTTCTACGCACTAAAGTGCTTACTACAAATCCTCAAAACTAGCTTGACAGACTACTAGTGGTTAATCGCGTTAATTCTGCGGGGTTTGAGGAACGAACCGCAAAGACGCGAAGTACGCAAAGAAAGAGAAAGAAGAAAAGAAATTAAAAGTTAGTTCACCGCGCAAAATTAATGAGACAGACCACTAGGGAACTCCAAAAAATAAATTATCCAATTTTTGCAATCAAAACGACTTTTCCTGCTCTCTGCCCCCTGCCTCTTCGTTGAAATTTAACTAAGTATTTTCATCCATAAGAGATTCTAGATGGTTGGAACTTATACTGGTGAAGTAACGTCTAGTATTGAGTTAAATTAGATTCGTTCCTCGGTTCGGTTAGAAAATGTATTTCCTCAACCCATCTCCTGCATAGGTGTATCCTCACCGCTCTAGGCAGATTACTATTGTCAGTTAAATAACATAACTTTACAAAAAGTTTTATTTAACAGAATTGTCCCAAACGCTTCATAGACATGGGTTTGGGGAATATTGAAATTGAAAGCAAAGCATCAATGTAGAAATTTCTGCATAACTTTAGTGAATTAAGACGTAATAAAAGTGGAATCACTGAGGTATTTTCATGAAACTCATGAAATCCGGGGAAGTTGCCAGTTAAACAATTTAGGTGGGACAAATGGGGGTTGTGATGCAAACTTCAAAATTGAGTTTCGAGGAACGCAATCTCACTATGACAGCGGATGTGGAACAACTGGCTCTAGATTGGCGAAAGCGCTTGGCTGTGGAATGTCCAGACCAAAATGAAGCTGCTAGGCAAAGTATTATTCTCTGGCTATTTGGATCTGACTCAAAACGGTTCGATCTGTTTAACCCTAAAGAACTCGATATTGCCAAACAAGCGATGGAATATCGCTGGAAAATTTTACGTCAACGCTACTTGGGGCTAGGGCGAGAACGTGCTTATCGTAACTTGATAACGCGATTGGGGAGTTTAGTGACATTACGGAATAAGATTCAGACTTGGGTTGCTCTTAGCCGCGATCGCCAGCGCAGCGTCATGGATGTATTGCAAGAAGTACTCCAAGAATTACTGCAAAGCGATAGCCATATGCAACAGCAAATGGCTGATATTGCCAACTATACAACCGATCGACGATTGGGGGATGCTCTACTATTTGCCAGTGTAGAAGAATATTCTCTGCGGCCAGTACGCAACCAACCCCTATTAGTTTACCGATTTGTGAATTACTTGCGTCGCACTCAGCGCGGTGGCTTAACCCAAGTACCCGGACGTGACTTGATTAGACTGGTGTCGGAAGAAGTTCTCACAGACGACAGTGATAATCGGGTTAACTTAGTGGATAGTCAGGCGATCGCAGAATATATTGAAGTACAACAACTAGAGGAACAACAGGCGCTGCGCCAGTCAGTACAAAAAGAATTTGAAAATTATTTACAAGAAAATCTGGGGAAAGACGCAGTAGAGTGGCTACGGCTGTATTTGCAAGGTAAGTCCCAGGAAGAAATCGCCCACAAATTAAATAAGCAGACTAAGGAAGTATACCGTCTGCGAGAAAAAATTAGTTACCACGCCGTGCGTGTCTTTGCTCTCAAAGATAAACCAGAACTCGTAGAAAGTTGGCTCTCAATTTCCTTGCAAGAACATAAGTTGGGATTAACACAAAATCAATGGCAGCAACTCGATCAAAAATTGACTCCTCTGGGGCGGCAGATCCTAGATTTGCGGAAAGCAGGTAACTCAATAGAAGCAACAGCCCAACATTTAAAACTCAAAACCCATCAAGTGCTAGGCGAATGGACAAAAGTCTATCTTGCAGCCCAAACTTTAAGAACTCAGGAGTAGTCTGTGAGGCATCTAGATCGATTCAGGCGGTGTACAAAAGTGGAAGATGGGAGCAGGGGAGAATTCATAGCAAGTTCCCCCTCTCTGCCTCTTTGCCTTTTTATCCCCTCCTAACTTAGTTACTAGAGTAGATTGCAACTCAGTATTATCCTCAGTCTATAATCTAAAATTCATCTTCTACTTATGTTTACTTAGGTATATATAATTTAAATTTTAACAATCGAACAAAATATCTTTATTAACTACCTATTAAATTAAAGGCAAAATATTATAACTAAGTAAACACCAACGAATCAAATCTATGTTGTCTTCAGAGGGTGAACTAAATGATACCGCAGAAACGGGACGGCACATGCTAACTGCGACTCAGATGAAGTGGGAGGAAGAAGGCGATCGCGAGCAAATATTCCAGCTGATTGATAGTCTTTTGTCCTTTGAAGCTTGCCTCTACCACCAAATTTTGCCTTTTGGATTAAAAGACAAAAACCTCTTGCTAGGTATGGTTCATGGAGAAGACAGCGAAGCCCTAGATTACGTTGGTCGCATTTTGTCTTCTATCAACTGCACAATGGTGATTCAGGCGATCGCAGGCGATGCTCACCGGAGAATACTATCAGCCTACCTCAACCATAAGAATACATCTCAGCTAGATGCCCAACAAGTGCATCAGGCAACAGCGGACTCTCCTCCAACAAATAGCCCAACTACCGCTGCTGACACAGCTATTCCCTCCCTATATACCGACTCGGAATCAAATCAGCAACCAATATTGATGGTGTTTCAGACACAAAAACGTCAACATTCTGGGCAGCGGGTAGACTTGCCTCCTATCCCAGAGCTAGACCAATTATCTCAAACCACGACATTCTTGACGCCTATTGAGGGCGAGAATTCCGAAGCAGCACCAAACAATTTACCAATTTTGTCCGCACGATCCGAACTACTTAGTTCTATTGAGGTATTACCAACACTACCACCCAAAAAATTACTAGAAGAATTACTAGGGCGAATACTGGCTGGGGGAATTGGTCGCTTGTATTTAGAAAGACAAGCTTACGAAGGCAGAATACTGTGGAGTGACAATGGAGTTTTACAGTCTGTATTAGACAAACTGCCGCTCTCGGTTTTCCAAGGAGTACTGAATGAATTAAAGCGGTTTGCTTCCCTACCTGTCACTACGGTTGCAGAACCAAAACAGGTAGAGAAGGAATACGTATATAAAAACAAACGCTTGTTATTACGCTTGCGAGTCATGCCGGGAATCTACGGTGAAGAGGCAACCCTCCAAGTGTTGCGGGGAGCAGCATTAAAGTTTTATCAACAACAACAGTTAGCTCGTCTTGGGCGCGATACCTTAGGAATTTCTCAGCAACTCAGCTTCAAGTTACACGAACTACAAGAACGGCTTTTACTGAGTTCCAGCCTTGATTCTCAGCAATTAGAGGCTTTGGTTACCCTGAATAAACTAGTGAAAAATTTAGACCAACAGATTAAAATACTGGCACTAGATAGTAATCCACCAACAAGCAGTAATTCATAGGTCTGTCAGTGAAACCGCTGATTTCGATCGCATACATAATTGTTATGTTGTAATGGAATCCTAGACTGATAAAGCTTAGAGGTTCATCTCCAATAAATACACATTTTGCGATCGTATTCTGAGTAAGATTACGGTTTAATCAAACTTATAGTAGCAAAGTTAGTTTCCCGCTCTTGAATCCTATTGTTGCAAATATTTCATGCTAACTGAGGTTTTTAGTGAACTTTTCCCCTTAATGAGTACAGCCAATCCACAGACATTGGAATGGCTACTCAACGTTGCAATTGAACATGAATACCCATCTGGGCGAGCCGTTGTGATGGAAGATGCCTGGGGTAACGCTGTTTACTTTGTGGTTTCTGGTTGGGTCAAAGTCCGGCGTACCGTCGGGGAAGATTCAGTAGCTTTGGCAATTTTTGGGCGTGGCGATTTTTTTGGAGAAATGGCAATTTTGGATGAATCTCCACGCTCAACCGATGTCATTGCTCTTTCACCGGTGAAGTTGCTGAGTATTTCCAGAGAGCGGTTTATTCAAATATTGTTTAAAGACCCGCAGTTACATCACCGGATGTTGCAACTGATGGTGCGGCGATTGCGGCAAATTAACGTGCGCTTGCAAATGCGGTCTTCACCACCAGCAGTTAAACTCGCTCATACTCTAGTGACTTTAGGTGAAAGCTATGGTCAGGAATCAGACTTAGGAAGAGAAATTTTTAACATTCCCTTTAAAGATTTAGCAGAGGTGACAGAAATCGGTGTTGAAGAAACCACCAAAATCATGGAAAAGCTGCATGAAAAAGGGTGGATCAAAATTGATAGCGCCAACAACATTACTTATCTTGTGAACTTCAAACAGTTGATGAACTTGGCTGGCAAAGTGTAATTATTTTATTTATTCAGCGATACAAATTTTGGTATTAAGTTAAGTCAACCGACAAGATGCTTCGGTTGACTTGCTTATTAGAGGTGTAAGTAGTTCACAAATTTAGACCAATGGATGACACCACTCTACCCCTGACAAAAAACGTCACCCAGGCACAATTAGCAGCAACAGAACCTAGTACTGACCCTGAACTGTTGCGAGAACTGGCATTATCTACCGACAAAATAACCCGCCAGTCCGTTGCAGGCAACCCCAACACCCCATCTGATGTACTTTTGAAACTGGGAGCAGAATTTCCGTCCCAATTGCTAGATAATCCTGTGTTTCCATTACTACTTTTGGAAAATCTCAATCTAGTTGCAGAAATTCCCTTACCTACTTTGCGAAGCATTCTCAAGCAGGAAAATGTTCCAGTATATATTTTGGAACAAGTAGCAGATCGGGCAGATTTGGAAGTGCAACTGGGCTTAGTTAAAAATGTCCAAACTCCCAAAGGTGTGTTAAATCGCTTAACTCAAAGCCGACATTCTCAAGTTGTGGAATCTGCCCGTCTGCACATCAATCTGGCTGGAGAATTAACAGAAAAATACGAAGAAAGAATTCAAGAGGTAGTTCAAGGAATAATCCCTGACGCTTACAGAGCTAGAAACGGTACTGTTTTTCTAGCAGTTTTAGCTCAGATTTGCCCTATTCCAGAATTTATCGTTGAACATTGGGTGCAGGACTCAAGTTATCAAGATTCTGTGTGTAGAAGACTTGCTTCTTCTCCGGCTACATTTCCTAGTATTCTCAAACATTTAGCCAACCATACTGATGATTGGACAAGGTGTGAAGTAGCCGAAAATCCCAATACTCCCGTAGAGACTCTACGAAAATTTGCCACTGAAGAGCAAGCTTGCTTTAGTCTTGCTCTTAATTTAAGTACACCTGCTGATATTCTGGAGAGTTTGAGTACAAATCAAAACCAAACAATTCGTATTAAAGTCGCTCAACATCCTAATACACCGCTAAATGTGGTGAAAGACCTAGCAAACGATCCAGATATGCACGTTGCTAATGCTGCGACTAAGGTAATAGGAGAAGTACAAGGGGAATATACTGCTGAAGCAATCAGAAAAAATCCAAAAACTCCAGCCCATGTTTTGGAAAAGTTATTACAAAAAGACCCCCATACTGTCTGCGAACATCCAAATACACCGCCTAAACTGCTCGTAGAACTTTCTAAAAGCGTTAGTTGGCGAGTTCGTCAAGATGTTGCGAAAAATCCCAATACACCAGTCAGTATTCTACAACAGTTGGCTCATGATGACTCTTGGGAAGTTCGTTGCGGAGTTGCCAAAAATCCTAATACACCAATAAGTCTTCTGTTTAAGGAATTAGCTAGAGATGCACGGGTAAGTAGTGCGATCGCTTATCAAATGTCCAGCAAAAAATATAACTACCCTGAAGCGGAGAGTATCTTGGATATCTTAGCAGAAGAAAGTACCAGTCCCCTAGAAACCATTTTGCAGCGATTAGCACAGGATGGAGGAGAGTCGGCTCGTCTTTTTCTCGCTCGGCGCTTTGATTTGCCTGCTAATTTTTTCACACAGTTTGCTGAATCAACTGAAGTGAATGTGTGTGAGGCTGTAGCACAAAACCTCAGTACCCCTGCAAGCTGCTTAGAAAAACTAGCTCAATCACCAGAAACAAAAGTTCGTGAAGCAGTAGCCCAAAACCCGAATACACCAATTAGTATTCTGGAACAACTAAGCAAAGATAACAAGTATGACGTTCTGTTGCAAATCGCACAAAGAACTAACCTGTCATCTGAAACTTTAGAACTGCTAGTGGGCAGCAAATCAGACCAAGTGCGTGAAAAAGCAATGCTGAATCCAACTTTGCCAAAAGACGCTGTAGAGCGTATTCTTTGCGGGGAATATGCTACACATTATTTAAAACTGAATCCTGATTTTTTATCTCGTCATCCTGATAGCCTTGCTGTGGCGCTTAATCATTATGCCAAGTCTCAGTTTTCCTTGGTTAGCTTTATTGCCTTAAATCAACCCCAGATTTTCCAGGAATTATTACAAGAAAAAAGCCTTTCTATCTCTTGGTTGGAACGGCTAGCCGTAGCTCAAAATCCCCAAGCTACTCAACAAATCCTCACTCAACTAGCACAAGACAGCAATCAGCTAGTTCGGGCAGCAGCAAAAGATAAATTGCAGAATTCCTCCCAATCTTAAAACTCATACCATCAATTTTAAATTTTAGACTAGGAATTCCTTCTAGTTTTCTAAATACCCTCTTATCTTTGCGTCTTTGCGCCTTTGCGAGAGAGGTTGTTTGAAAAGTCCTCTTGTCGGTAGCAAAACGTTCTAGATCCCCCTAAATCCCCCGATAAATTGGGGGACTTTGATTCCGGTTCCCCCCTTTTTAAGGGGGGCTAGGGGGGATCTATAAGTACTTAAAATCACAAACAACCACTTTTAAAACAACCTCTAAGACTGAATTCATCCTCTTTTAAATTCGCAATCAAAAATTCATAATTATGCTTCCAAAAAAACATACTTTAACATCATTCCGAGAAATTGGCGGCGCTGAGGGATTACTAGCAGCTTATCAACTTGGAGAGCGTGATTTCACTCAGGTAAACCTCGAAAATACTGACCTTAGTCAAGCCAACTTAACAGGAATTAATCTAGAAAAAGCTAACCTAAAAAATGCAAATCTTTCCCAGACAAATCTGAGCAAAGCCAATTTGATAGAAGCAGACTTGCGTGGTGCAAACTTGACTCAAACCAACTTAAGATGCGCTCATCTCAATGGTAGTGATTTACGCCACGCAGTAATCAAAGAAGTTGATTGGTATCGCGCTAATCTCAGTTGGGCAAATCTCAGCGAACAAGACTTGAGAGGAACCAATCTAGCAAGAGTTGATATGCAGGGCGCTGATTTGAGTGCAGCCAATCTAAGTGAGGCCAATCTCTACGAAGCAAAGCTGGATGCAGCTAACTTGAAAGGTGCAATTTTGGTAGGAGCTAATCTTTGTTATGCTTATATGCCTCGTGTCCAACTAGTGCAAGCCGACCTCCAAAAAGCTGAATTAGTAAATGCCGATTTAACAGCTGCTAATTTAGAACAATGTGTTTTAGATCGGGCTAATCTAGCGCGAGTTAGACTACGAAAAGCGCAACTACAACAAGCCAGCCTGCAAAAAGTTTATTTGCAGGGAGGTAAATTACAGGCAGCAAACCTGACAAATGCCAACTTGCAGAAAGCAAACTTGTCTGGGACTGAATTAGAAGGGGCAATTTTAACACAGGCTAACCTACGAGGAGCAGAAATTGCTCAGGCAAAGCAGGCTAACTTGGAATTAGCAATTTTGGGCGAACTGAATGAAGTAATTAAACAGTCTCTACATTTAGAGCTAAAGGTATGCGGGTCATCTTTTGCCTTCAGTCCTGATGGTGAGATGCTGGCATATACTGACTGGAAAGAAAAAATTATCTTGGTTCATTTCAACACTGGCCAGCAAATTAGCCAGATAAATATCCAATCAGAACCAGTTGTCTCAGTCGTTTTCAGTGCAGACGGACAAACTCTCTACGAAAGTTTTTATGTCAATGAGTTGAAATTATGGAACCCGTTAACGGGGGAGTTAATTCAAAATCTCAAAAACCACTCCGCCAATTATACGGCTATTGTATTTGATGGCAATGCTAAAGGTCTAGGCATGATAGGTACAGGAGAACCCTTTGAGTTAATTAACGTTGGTCATGAAACACGGACTTTAAAGGGTTATTCTAGCGGTATCCTCACTCAAGCACATAGCCCAGATGGGCAGTTCACCGCCCGAAGTGCGCCGGATGTAGACGGTCAGATTGAACTGCTAGACAGACAAACTGGTAAACAAATTTGCCTTCTTACCGGACACAGAGCAGCAGTGCAATCTTTGGCTTTTAGCCCAGATAGTCAGACCCTAGCTAGCAAAAGTGCTGAAGATTTTAAGCTGTGGCAAGTTACAAAGGCGAAGGAAACGTACAGTTGCTTGCAATCGTCTCGCGAATACTACCCTAATATTGCTTTTACTCAGGCGAACAATAGTTCAAATCCAATATTAATCAGCAGCGATTTCTATGGTAAATTTGGACGTAAAAAGAGAAAGCCTGAACCAGATAGAGACGGTGGAGTTACTTTCGGTGGCGGCGGAGGTTCATCTTCTGCTGCTAATGTTACTCTGAGCGCAGATGGAAAAGTACTGGCAAGAGGCTATAACGAGCAATCAGTGTCACTGTGGAATTTACAAACTGGCGAGGAATTGGGTGTTGTAAATTTAGATGGTGACTATGGCTTTCCCCTAGCACTCAGTTCGACTGGAGATATTCTTGCAGCTGGGTATCGGGGAAAAATTGCACTGTGGGATGTAAAAACAAACAGGATGATTTACACTTTTACAGATCACTCTGACTCGATAAAGCAAATAGTCTTTAGCCCAGACGATCGCATACTGGCCAGTGGAGGTTATGATCGCGCAATAAAACTGTGGAATTTGCAAACAAATTGTGAAATAAAAACCCTGCAAGAATATTCTTGCATTCAGGCTCTAGCGTTCAGTCCCCTAGAGCCAATTTTAGCTAGTGTCAGTGGAGACAGTACCCTCAGACTCTGGGACTTGGAGACAATGGAAGAAATCCACAGTTTCAAAACCGATCAACAAGAAGTAATCAATTTAAAATTTAGTCCAGACGGAAAATTGTTAGCCAGTAGTAACAAAGACAGCATTCGATTGTGGAAATTAAAGCGAACATCGCAATTATAGGCATTTTTCAAACCGACAATAACCGCACCGCTTCCCCAAAAGGAAACTCCTCCAAAGTCAAACCACCAGGAGTTACCACCCACAACACAGGTAATTCCGGTACTTGATCGGGGAAAGTACCATAACCATCCGTTAAATAAATACAAACGCCTTGAGTTTGCCCATCCCAACTTTCTGCGACTTTCTCAAAAAACGGTACAAATGACGTGCCACCACCACCTTGGGGTTTTGGCAGAGTCAAATCGAGATTGAGTTTGTAGGGGCCGTAAGCTTCAGCATCAACGTAATAAAGCTCACACTTTAAATGCGGATAAGCACTCAGAATTCCCTGCACCTCGCCTAAAAACATCCACAATTGCTCATTATCAATAGAACCGCTAGTATCTACAGCTACATATACCTCGACATTTTCTGCTTGTAGAGTTTCCAAATACAGTCTCCGCCCAATAAAGCGGCGATCAAAGCCTGCAAAGTCTGTAGGTGTCTGTACCAAATAACGCCAAAGGTAACTACGCCAATTAATGTGAGCAGTGGTTAATGCTCCCAATTCCCGTTCTATCCCTGCTGGTAGTAAGCCTTGATTAACTGTACGAGCAATAACAGCAGCTTGTTGCAAAGCATTGCGCCAGTGTGCTTCTAAAGCTGCTTTTCTCGCTTCTGACAGACTATCGCTGTTTGTTTCAGCAGTCGGACGGGCAAAGTCGTTAAGGTGTGCTGTCTTTCCTGCTTCCTGAGCCTCTCCTGCCTGATTTCTGCTGTCATTGTTAGTCACATCTGAAAAGGATGAGGCATCAAAAGGGGCTTCATTGAGTAGATCGGGATGCAGTAGTTTTACGGAATCATTAGTATTCTTTAACAGTAATTCATAAATTTCTTCTACACTCAAATGCTCCAGCTTAGGTTCTCGCAGTCTTCCCGGAGGCAGTTCAAATACACTCTGTTGGCTAATAATGCCATTGACTACAATATCTGCGGCAATATTCCACAGTTCTGCTTCTCGCACACCCTGGCGCGGCACATGAAGCAGTGCAGCGTGTAACACTTCATGCAGTAGCAGTCCATCCTGTTGAGCGGTGGGTAAAGAAAGCAAATACTCTGGATTAAAAAAGATATCTTTACCGTCAGTGGCAGCAGTTGGTAGTTGCTGGGAAGGAAGGAAGCGAGCAAACAATGCCAGGGTAGCGAAAAATGGCGACTTCATCCGCAAACGCAGCACAGAAGCACTGATGATCCGGGAGCTATTTTCATTATTCATCTGTTCTGTCTCGCTTACAAACCCATTAGCTGTTGAAAATCTTTCATAAACTGCTGTAATTTTGCGTCTTTCTGGACTAATTGCGCCAAAACACCCAGATGTCCTCTACTCCGCATGACTCGAAATAAATCCACTGCAAATAACTGCACCCATTCGGCTGTTGCAACTTGACTTAGCCAAATAAAAGCGTTGTAAGCTTGGTTTGCGTCAGCAGCCCGCACTGTTAAACCAACTGCTGTGGCATATTTAGTACTTGGTTCTTGAGGCCAGGGAATGCGATCGCCTTTACCTGCCAAAATAGGTGTCAGATTCGGTAGTGTTTTGTAGAGTTGAATAAAAGCCTGAAACTCAGTCGCAGTAGCCACCCCCACCGCCGGAGTAATATCTAATTCTGCATGGTGTAGCGCACTTGCCATTTCCCAAGAACGAGGTGAAGGCCAAGCGGGTTGCTGGGGATCGATTTTATGCAATAATGTAGGGCGAAAGGAAAGAAAGGCTATTATTTGCTCGTGTACGCCTGTTTCTAAGGCATAAGCTTTAAAGCTGTCAAAATCAGCTTGTGCCTCCAGATGTAAAAACCTATTTGCTAAAGGTGCAGGCATATCAAATACAGCTGCACGGTCTTCTTTACGGTTGCCAGCAGCCCAGACAAACCAACCTGATGGTACAACGTAGGAGCCAACTTTTCGATCTAAAATCAACTGTTGAGCGACTCCCTGCATTGCTGGCGGTGCCATATTTAGTTCATCTAGAAACAGGATGCCTTTACCGCCACGGGGCAGGAATTCTGGCGGATACCACTTGGAAATACCATCTTCGGCAACGGGTAAACCGCGCAAGTCGGTAGGCGCGAGTTGACTGAGGCGGACATCCACAAAGTCGATATCATACTCTTGAGCTATCTGTCCGACGATGCTTGATTTGCCAATGCCGGGAGGCCCCCAAATCATCGTACTAATTTGCAAGTTTTTACGGATAAGGTTGTCTAAATATGCTTTTAGCTCGGAAGGGGTCATGGATTTTCAATTTTCGATAAATGCTCATTAGATGGAACTTCGGCTTCTGTTGAGAAGTCAAGGATACGGGTATTATATTTGAGCATCTACAGTTTGTACCTGAAAACTATATTTTCAAAATGGGTTTTACAATCGGAGAATCTGCACTATCCAGCTTACTTTTGACTTGGCCTTACTAGTGCGGTTTTTTGGTGCGTTGGCGTAGCCCGTCGTAGACATCGCAGCTATTAAACATCGCTGAAGTACTCAAATTGCGTGTAGCATTTATGTACTATAACTTTAGTTATGGAAAATAAATAAAGTGTAATCTTTATTTGAGAGTAAGCGGATTTATCTGTAAGGTCTTAACTACGAATTACTGTCTTTTCTATGAGATGCTCCGCGATCGCAGTGGGGCGTAGCTTATTAACAATTACCTCAGCAAACAAGATGACTGAAGCAACCGCAACTCGTCCCAATACCTACGTTGAGGAAACTGGGTCAACGATTCATTACCTGGTGGCAATGTCCCAACCAGAAACCCATCTGTTTGAAGTGACTTTACGCCTTGTGGATTATTCCTCTCCGATGCTCGATTTAAAATTGCCCGTTTGGACACCAGGTTCCTATTTAGTCCGGGAATACGCCAAGAATTTACAGGATTTTGAGGCTTTTGCAGAGGATAAGCCTTTAACTTGGCGGAAGATCGGTAAAAATCACTGGCAGGTAGACAAAATAGGTGTTTCGGAATTAACTGTACGTTACCGCATTTTTGCGAATGAGCTATCGGTACGAACCAATCACTTAGATACTACTCACGGTTATTTTAACGGTGCGGCACTATTTTTTAGAATACCAGGTTGGGATAAACAACCCATTCGCGTCACCATCGTACCACCACACCCGGAATGGCAGGTAACTACTGCCTTACCTCCCGTTGGTGAGGAAACAAATACTTTCTTAGCTGGCGATTTTGATACTCTGGTGGATACTCCGTTTGAGATTGGTAGCCACCAATTGTATAAATTTGAGGTATTAGGAAAACCCCACGAATTGGCAATCTGGGGGCAAGGTAATTACCAAATTCAGCAGTTGATTGCTGATATTCAAAAAATTATCCAGGTAGAAGCGCAGATGTTCGGCGGTTTGCCTTATGAACGATATGTGTTTTTGCTACATTTATTTAGCCAAGCTTTTGGCGGTTTGGAGCATAAAGACTCTTGCTCCTTAATTTACCAGCGTTTTGGGTTTCGCGCTCAGGAAAAATACGATCGCTTTCTGCAATTAGTCGCACACGAGTTCTTTCACTTGTGGAATGTCAAGCGAATTCGCCCAAAAGCATTAGAGGTTTTTGATTACGACCAAGAAAATTACACCCCATCATTGTGGTTTTGTGAAGGCACTACTAGTTACTATGACTTGTTAATTCCTTTACGGGCGGGAATTTATGATGTTCAGTCGTATTTAAATAACTTAGGTAAGGAAATTACCAGATATGAAACAACACCAGGGCGGAAGGTACAACCCGTTTCCGAGTCGAGTTTTGATGCCTGGATAAAACTTTATCGCCCCGATGCCAATAGCGGTAATTCCCAAATTTCCTACTATTTAAAAGGAGAAATGGTATCGTTATTGCTGGATTTGCTGATTCGCTCTACTCACAACAATCAGCGTTCCCTCGATGACGTGATGCTGAAAATGTGGCAGCAATTTGGGAAAGATGAAATTGGCTATACTCCAGAACAGTTGCAAGAAGTTATCGAATCTGTTGCCGGAATCGATTTGACTGATTTCTTTAAACGCTACATTGATAGTACTGAAGATTTGCCTTTCAATCAGTATTTGGAACCCTTTGGCTTGCAGTTGGTAGCCGAACAGCAGGAAGAACCTTACTTGGGCGTGAGAATAAATACAGAGAATGGGCGGGAGATAGTTAAGTTTGTGGAGACTGGTTCACCTGCACAACTAGGGGGAATTGATGCAGGTGATGAGTTGTTAGCAATTGATGGGATTAAGATAACTGCGGGTGGCTTAAGCGATCGCCTGAAAGATTACCAACCAAACGATAAAATCGAAGTCGCAGTTTTCCACCAAGACGAACTCCGTACTTATTCCATCACCCTGGCGTCACCACGTCCAACTAGATATCAGGTAAAGCCTGTTGATTATCCTAACTCCACACAGCAGCAAAACTTTGCTGGATGGCTGGGGGCTGCGATCGCAACTGTTTGATAAAGGGATTGGGTATAGGGCAGAAGAGGCGGAGGGGCAGAGGGGCAGAGGGGCAGAGGGGCAGAGGGGATAAAACTTACTACAACTCCTCTGCTCCCCTGCTCCTCTGCTCCCCTGCTCCCCTGCTCCCCTGCTCCCCTGCTCCCCTGCTCCCCTGCTTCTAAGCCGTTCTCACCGCCCCAGAGTAAATCAAACCCCGTTGCAGATCCAGCGTTATAATCGCTCCATCTCGAATCGCCTGCGTTGCCTGCTTCACGCCGACAATCACTGGTACGCCAAGACGCAACCCAATCACTGCTGCGTGACTTGTAAGACTTTCATCTTCAGTAATAATCCCGGCAGCTTTCCGAATTGCCTCTACAAAATCGGCACTAGTGCGGGGTGCAACTAATATGTCTCCGGGATTAAAGTTACTCACATCCATACCAGTATTGGCTACCCGTGCGCGACCACTGACTGAACCTTGTCCTAGTCCAATTCCGTGACCTAATACTGCCGTCACCACCTCTACCTTAATCAAATCTGTGGAGCCAGAAATCCCTTGGAGTGTACCAGCCGTCATCACTACTAAATCTCCCTGAGACAGCAACTTAAGTTCCTGAGCTACGTTAATCGCAGCTTGAAATGTCTGACCAGTGGAAGGTAATCCTAGCACCAACAACGGTTTGACTCCCCACACCATCTGTAGCTGCCGCGCCACATTTACATGGGGTGTCACCGCCAAAATTGGTGTATGAGGACGGAACTTAGAGACATTGCGAGCTGTTGCCCCCGTTTGCGTTAGGGTCATGATTGCCGCTGCACCTAGTTGTTCGGCAATTTGACCGACAGCTTGACTAATCGCATTGGGAATGGAGCGTCGGGCATCTCTCGAAGAACGTAAGTTTAAGTGTTGGGCTTCTTCCTGCTCCATCCGCTCGGCAATTCGTGCCATTGTCGCCACTGCTTCTACAGGGAAGCTACCCACCGCGGTTTCATTGGAGAGCATCACCGCATCTGTGCCATCTAAAATCGCATTTGCCACATCCGATACTTCGGCGCGAGTGGGACGGGGATTGCTCACCATGCTATCTAACATCTGAGTAGCAGTGATGATGGGAATCCCCAAGCGATTTGCTGTGGCAATTAGCCGTTTTTGGAGTACTGGAACATCTTCCGCTGGCAATTCCACGCCTAAGTCACCTCTGGCAACCATCACGCCATCACACAAAGCCAGAATCGCCTCCATTTGTTCAATGGCTTCGTGCTTTTCAATTTTGGCAACCACTGGCACTTGCTTGCCTGTACTAGAAATTAGTTCTTTAATTTCGATCATGTCCTGGGGATTGCGGACAAAGGAAAGTGCCACCCAATCTACACCCTGATCTAGACCAAACATCAGATCCTCTCGGTCTTTGTCGGTCATTGCCTTAATTGACAGGTAAACGCCGGGAAAGTTTACGCCTTTGTTGTTAGAAAGTTTTCCAGGCACGGTGATCCGACAATGCAAATCACCTTTGTCTCGGTTAATCTCCTCGACTACCATTTCTACTCGTCCATCATCGAGGAGAATTTTTGCCCCAACTGGAACTTCTTCGGCTAAATAATCGTAGGTGACGCAACTAATTTCCTGCGTACCCACTACCGGACGATTTGTCAAGGTGAAGCGATCGCCTTTTGCCAAAACTATAGACCCGTTATCAAACTTCCCCAAGCGAATTTTTGGGCCCTGCAAGTCTTGGAGAATAGCCACTGGCTGATTTAGTTCAAAAGCGGTTTGCCGAATTAAGCGAATACTACGCTGATGGTCGGCATGAGTTCCGTGGGAGAAGTTTAGCCGTAGCGTCGTGGCTCCCGCTTCAATAATCGCCTTAAGCATTTCAGGACTGCTAGTGGCGGGGCCAATAGTAGCGACAATTTTTGTCCGGCGCAGAGAATCTCTTAATTGCATAGGGGCTGAAGTTAGGGAGCTATCTGGGAAGTCATAGTAACTTAAGTGGCATCTCCTTTTCAGTCACTGCTATATCAGATATGAGCAGTTAGAGAGAGTTTATGGGAGAGTGGGGGCTGTGGGATAGACTAGATATAGTACATCAATCTTGTATCCATCTTTCCGACAAAGGAGTTTATCCCATCAACTTCTTACCAATTTTCATACCCCACTTATCAGTAAAGACTAGGCTTCGTCTGGAATCATAGCGTTATTCATCTGCTGATATGCAAAGCTGTGGATAAATATTGCTATACAAAAGTTTACAAAACTTTATTCGTCCCTAATATTTATCGTATATTCGTAATGTTTGATTAAGAAGGAGACAATGTTGGAGACGATCGCATCGGAGGCACGAAAGCCACTGACAATCCCACCCAAGGAATTTTTAGCGCCTCCTGGTGATTTTAATCCCACGCTACTGCTATTTTTCGTAGCTGTAGCAATGCTGGTGTTATCTAACTTTGGTTACTGGCTTTGGGAATGGCCGCACTGGCTGTGCTTTAGCGTTAACACTATTGCCTTGCATTGTGCTGGAACGGTAATTCATGACGCTTGTCATCAATCTGCCCATCGCAACCGAACGATTAATGCGATGTTAGGGCATGGCAGTGCATTGATGCTAGCTTTTGCTTTTCCTGTATTTACGCGGGTACATTTACAGCATCATGGACATGTCAATCATCCGGAAGACGACCCAGATCATTATGTCTCTACAGGTGGCCCGCTGTGGCTGATTGCGGTACGATTTTTGTACCATGAGGTGTTTTTCTTTCAACGGCGACTGTGGCGTAAATATGAGCTATTAGAATGGTTCATCAGCCGCTTAATTGTCGGTGTAATTGTTTATATATCAGTGCAGTACAACTTTTTGGGTTACATTCTGAATTTTTGGTTTATACCAGCTTTTGTGGTGGGGATAGCACTGGGATTATTTTTTGACTATTTGCCCCATCGTCCTTTTGCGGAGCGCGATCGCTGGAAAAATGCTCGCGTCTACCCGAACCAAGTTCTCAATATTCTGATTATGGGACAGAATTACCACTTAATTCATCATTTGTGGCCTTCGATTCCTTGGTATAATTACCAGCCTGCATACTATGTCATGAAGCCCCTGTTAGATGAAAAAGGCTGTTATCAAACTTCAGGATTGTTGCAGAAAAAGGACTTTTTTGAGTTTGTTTACGACATCTTTTTAGGAATTCGGTTTCATCACCAAAAAGAATAGAGTTATTGCATAGAGCGATGCCTACTACGGCGGCTCCTACGCCTACGAATGGCTAGCACCAGTAAATTAACAAAAGTACCTCATATCAAAGCTAGCCTTCATTGTCAACCTTGGTATTCAAGAGGAAGCTTGATATTGAAACACTATTCAAAGTTAGCTTGCTGGCAGATGCCTTAACATAGAAGCAACTACAATATTTCGCCTTGGGATACTCATAACTTGCCCAATTATTTAGCCCAAGGTTACAAACTCTTCTCAGGATTGACTATTTTCCCAAGAAACAGGATACTCGCTGTTATCCTCTCACGAATCAGAAAGATGAAGGGACAATCGACTTTAAAAACTGGTACTGGTAAAGGTTGCTCAGACAAGAACAAATTGAACATCCCCATAGCTGTTGCGGCTGCGGCTTCAGTACCCTCATCATTTACATCAACAAAAGCCTGATGGATGGACAACTGCTCCAATGCAGAACCCATTTTCTCTGCCATCCATACCAGAGAAATTAGCTTTATTTTTATCAAAACCATCTCTCATCCCCATCGCAATCAGAGTCTCATTTAATTGAAACTGAGAACTGACTCTAAAACGTGGCAGAAATACACGAACCTCTGTCTCCTGAAGTCCCTCTACCCAATTCGCCAGATTTTCCAGGGTTAAGTTGTCTTCAAGTTCCCTCAGTCCGTTAATCTGTTTGGGTAACAGAACAAGCATTGATAGATCGTTGCCAACGTAGGGCAACTGAAGAACCTGTAAGTCCTCGGTTTCTTTGTACCCAAATCTCTCCTTCTGCTCCATCATAGGCACTTGAATCTTTTTGGCAGATGTTATCCAAAATGGAGCTGTTTCTGTAAGGGTATTGTCAAACTTATTTTTCCAGTCTCCTTGGAAATAAATGGCATTGACTAAGACCAGACGCGTCAATTCATTGAGAGAATTTGATGGAATCAGATTCTGAATCTTATCCTCAGTTTTTTCTGCAACCCAAGCATTAATAATCTTTTCTGCTGCTTCTGGATCTTTCTGATAATCTACGGCAGTAACTACCACCCCATAAGAATTGTTTACGAGGTTTAAAAACTCTTTAAGCAAAGGGTATCCTGTTTGGGGCCACAGGGAATTGGCAGTTCGCAACAGAATTCCTGACCAATCTTGTACTGCTTTTAATTCCATTTCTAGGCAAGCAAATGTTTGGTGAAGTTGTTCCTGCCCCGATGTGAAATGGAGAACTTGAGCTATTTGCATTTCTGTATCTTTACGAGCACCAGCGTAAGTCATAGCTAATGCTAAAGATATACTGTATGGGGAAAAGAATAGGTTGTTTTCCGTTGGCTTAAGTCTTTCATATAAATCAAGAGCGAAGGCAGTGTTTGCCCTCACAATACTTTCGATGTCTGGATTAACTTCTTCTATAGGAGAATCTTTCATCTTCGGACTGGTTTAAAATTCTTTTCATACTAGCCTCAAAATACATCAGGCTACGAGTCTCAGCAAAGCATCTCAATCCCATCGGCATTTAACGAGATTGTTACATTCTCGCATTGTGTTTGACTGCAATTGTCCAATACTGAAATGTTTCACCTCCAATGCGATCGCTATCCTCACGGTAGATTTGCCGCAAACATTCATAAAATGCTTGGGCTTCATTCTCCAATCCAAATGTTATTAAACACTTTAAGATCCGGGTAATGCGAAGATAATTGTGGTCAAATGTACAGACCCATTCGCGTTTACGATTCGGATAGTCTTCTGACTGGCTGACAAGTATTTTTCCGTCATTACTCTCGTGGCGTTGCAACCCATAAAATTTAAGCATAACTGTGAAGGAACGCAGCAAATTTTGACGTAGGTGTGGGTTGCTTTGAAATGCTTGAATTACTTCCTCATCAACGATGGGTGCATTAGAATTGAATGCGCTTCGCTCAGGCAAAGGGAACAACCACTGAATGTAATCATGGGTACACTCCAATTGTTCAAAATCCCAAGTCCACATCTCTTGAATTGTCCGACCTTCTGAATCATGTTGCTCCCCTAAGTAGAACGGAACAAGCATTGCACTGAGTTGTTTTTGATGATTCATTGCAAATTCCCTTCACAACTCAACATCTTGATTTTGGGCGCATCCTAACACACCGCTTTAAAATGCTGAACCTGTCTGACGTTTTCACAACGAACACACGCAATGTGGATGTTATGGTCGTTGTGTCTCGCTATGATCCCACTCCACCCCGCGCTTTAGTTCTCTATGGTACCAGTAACTAAGAGAAGACCCAAATTTTAACCACCGATAATCTTGTGTCCTTCGGCTGCAATAGCTGGTTAGCCCGGAAGCTTAATCGATTTTCCAGACAAACTTTAAGCGCCTAATCTGTTTCTCTAGCATTGCTGTAAGACTTGGATAGTTAGGAGAACTTGTATCAAAGTCAGCTTCATCAGTAACATAGAGTGTTGCAAGCTCTTGCTGCGTTTCTGGTAGAACAGTCCAGTAATATGTGCCCTCAAATCCAAATAAAGGCAGCACATGAACTATTGGAGTAAAATCTTGTTCCCATTCTTCTCCTAATTCCAGAGCGCTTGCCAGTGAGTAGAATTCTTGCTCGTCATAACCTGACTCTGCTGACGGGAACAGAGAACCATAACCTGTGCCATTGCGCCATTGGTAAAGTTCAATGATTTCTATCGGCAGTGTGAAGGATTTGCCCTCAAGATAGCTCTGAATTTGTTTGGGAGTTAATCCAGGATCTAAATTAACTTTGTGCCATTCTTCTGAGTTGTACTGCTGCACCAATTCAACGATTTGATTTAGAAGCTCAGTCACTCTAGGCATGATTGACAAGGTTCAAATTTGAGATTTTTTCAGTTTTATGTGTTCTTTATCAACAGCTTGAGTTGCAAAAATGATTGGTCACAACTACTTAATTTAATACTGGCACAACACAATAACTTGAGCGCTAACTAGTTATTAGACTTAGATGTAAATAATTTACACTTTTGATTTAACTGTTGGCTGTGATGTTTGTAAAGACTGGGGCAAACTCCAGTCGGGACGCAAGCTAGCGGCGTTGCGTAAATAAATATGATGAATTGAGGCGGAGGCTGGCAGATAGGCGTGGATTAAGAACCGAATGCAGCGCTGTAAGCTGCCTTCGACGTGCATTTGCTGCACATCCAACATGGCCACATTATCCCAACCAGGACGCGCTCTGGCGATCGCAGCTGGAAAAATCGCATCCAAATCGCGTGTCACTGAGAAAGTCACACTAATCATGTCCCTCGGTTGGAATTGGTTCCGGTTTTCCAACTCATCTAAAAGTTCAGTCACTACCTCTCGCATTGCCTCAACGGTATTTTCTGAAACGGTTGTTGCTCCGCGAATCGCCCGCATTTGCCACTCCACGCCAAAATCCTCCTTAAAACAAAAAAGTGAGAAGTTAGGAGTTGAGAATGAGAAGTTAAGATTTTTAACTCATAACTCCTCACTCATAACCAGAGCAACGGAAACGTCTCCGGCTTTGCTCCTAACTCAAGCTAGGGTCGATATAACCACAACGGTAAACCACTAGTAGACATTTCAAATTCGAGCCAATCAATACCAGCCCCAATTCCTGATGAAAACTGACGACTCCCTGGTACAAGGCGACTCAAAAAGGGTTTACGTTCTTCTAGGGTATAGCAGAGAGTTTTTTCTGGATCGAGTCCGACCAGTTCTGCTGTCCAGCGACGGGCATCTTCTTCTGTGCCCAAACGGTCTACAACACCCAACTCTAGGGCTTGCTGTCCAGTAAAAATCCGGCCATCGGCGAAACTTTTCACAGCTTCTACTGTTAAAGAACGGCCATCAGCTACCGTTTGGACAAACTGCTGATAACTTGTGTCAATCAACTCTTGCAGGATGTTTTCTTCTGGTTGAGTCAGTTGCCGATCGAAAGCCAAAATGTCTTTGTAAGGGCCAGACTTAATTACCTGGAAGGAAACACCGATTTTTTCTAGCAAGCGTTCCAAGTTATTCCCACGCAGAATCACACCAATACTGCCTGTAATCGTACCTGGGTTAGCTACGATGTGTTCGGCTCCCATACCGATGTAGACACCTCCAGAAGCCGAAATATTGCCAAAGCTAGCGACGATTTTAATTTTTTCGCGCAAACGCTTCAGGGCGCTGTAAATTTCTTGAGAATCTCCGACTGTACCGCCAGGGCTATCAATACGCAGCAATAATGCCGGAAACTTTTTTTCTTCTACAGTTTTCAGGTCTTCTAGGACGCGTTTGCGAGTAGCACCGGCGATCGCACCAGTAATTTCAATCCGCGCAATTTGTTTTCTAAACTTGGGCTTAAACGGCCAAATCATGAGCTGTGAACATACCTCGTAATAAACTCAATATAAGATGCCCAGCGGTCAGACGACCTGCTTTGCTCTGTTAAGAAACATGAGCAGGCATTGTGTCCATCATAATTTTAAGGAAATTTTTATATTTTCCAGTTAGTTTTATTTGATATTCTCAAAGATTGCAGCTAACACAAAATGCCAAACTCTAGTCTAGCGTCCAACGTGATGATTTGGCACAGACTATTTTAGCTGTTTTACGGAATTCAAAATTCCAAAACCCTTTAAATTCTATATTTTTGACCTTTTGAAAATTAGCTGGCGACAGACGCGCAACTACATTAGTTGTCAATAATTAATAACTAATGAATGATAAATATTTAATCAATAACTTCGGCACTGAATTTAATTAATAAAAATTCATTCAAAAACACTAATCCTTATCTAGGTTAAAACCAGTAGTCCTTTCATTTTTGGAAATATTACTTTTTCCTCTCTTGTAGAGGCTTTGAGCACCTGACAAACTTATTTCCACTACTTACGAATCTATTCGTAAAATTTGACACCGATAATAAGCGTACATATCAAACAGTGAGCCGACAAAACTACAGGTCAAGCTAATCACAAATAATCCGCGTAGGGGGGTTCCAGTGCCAAAGGTGGCGAGAAAATGCATAATCTGAATAGCGATCGCCTCAGTTAACTCTTGTAAGCCAGGAAAGTAGCCCATGAGAGAGAGAAGGAGCAGTCCGCCGCCAATTAGGAATATGGGAGCAACAAAACTAAAAATAATCGTAAGTAGTAAAGAGCGGAGAAAGTTAGTGAAAATAGTCATTTAGCACAAACTCCGTGAGTAGAGATGACAAGAGCCAGATAACGGTTTGTCATTTTCTACAATACGTGCGATCGCTCCTGAGCAGGCAATATGTCAAAAATCTTAAGTTTTCATTAAAATAAACCGCTACCAGTTACAGCATATGCTGGGGATATAAAAAATGATTTTAATCTACAAAACCCTTGCAAAATCAAGGTTATAACCCAAGTTAACACCTATTTATTGGTTTGCTGCACGTTTAATAACAGCTTCATTTTCTGAGAACATGTTTAATCTAAGTTAATATTCTGCCCCTTTAGGGGTGTGGGGAAATGAGCGAAATAAGGGAGCAAGGGAGAAGAGTTTTTCCCCCTGCCCCCTGCTCCCCGCCCCTCTGCCTCTTGTCAATTCCCCATTCCCCATTCCCTATCCCAATGACTTCCGCTATTCTTAAGGCAGTTACCGAGTTAGCTACAGAACATTGAACCAGACTACATCCAAATCCAGTTTAGGAGAATGGAGTCAGCGGTTGCTGGCGGCGATTTTTCTGGGTGGGCAAGTACTAGTTCACCTATTGAGAGGCAAAATCCATCGGCGCAACACCTTAGAGCAAATGGCAGCAGTTGGGCCAGATTCCCTATTTATTGCCCTCTTGACGGCTATTTTCGTTGGTGCGGTGTTTACGATTCAGGTGGCCCGGGAATTTATCAACTTTGGCGCAGGAAACATTATCGGCGGAGTGCTTTCTGTCGCCTTGACACGAGAACTCTCTCCCGTGTTGACAGCAGTGATTTTGGCCGGGCGAGTTGGTTCTGCCTTTGCAGCAGAAATCGGCACTATGCGGGTCACAGAACAAATCGATGCCATGTTGATGTTAAGAACAGATCCAATCGATTATCTAGTTATTCCCCGCGTCCTTGCTTGCTGTTTAATGCTACCAATTTTAACCCTCCTGTCTTTGGTAACAGGGATGTTAGGGGGATTAATAATTGCCACAAATATCTACAACCTGTCTGATACGGTATTTCTAGACTCAGCCCGTAACTTTCTTGGTATCTGGGATATTTTGAGCGCCATGATTAAAGCGTGTTGCTTTGGTATTTTAATCGCCGTAATTGGTTGCAGTTGGGGGTTGACAACAACAGGAGGAGCCAAAGGTGTAGGACAGTCAACCACAACTGCTGTTGTGACTGCTTTGCTAATTATATTTGTTAGCAACTTCTTTCTTTCTTGGTTAATGTTTCAGGGGACTGGCAGTGCATTCTTAGGGCCATAAAACTGATGAGTTAGGAGTTGGAGTGAGGAGTTTTAACTCCTGCCTCCTGCCTCCTGCCAACTGAGCCTCCTAAAATAGGAGAGATGCCTATTAAATAAAGCAGGATTTAAGATTGTGACCAGTTCATTTGCTTCTAACTCCACATCAACTGTGGAACTCAAGCCTAGTTACAATATACCTATAGTGTTGGTAATTGCCGCTATTCCCCTATTGTTGGTACAACCGTGGGTAGGCTCCGTTTTCACACTATTTGGTTTGTTTCTCATGTTTCAGGCGTTAACGCTGCGTTTGCAATTTACCGCCACTGACTTAGATATTTACAGAGGCGAAAAATTGATTCGGCGCTTTCCCTACCAGGAATGGCAAAACTGGCGGATATTTTGGAATGGAGTCCCCATTTTGTTTTACTTTAAAGAAACTAAAAGCATTCACTTTTTGCCAATTTTATTTGACCCCAACACCTTGAAAACTTGCTTGGAACAACGTTGTCCACGTATTTAGCCCTCAGTTCCATCTGTGCTGAATTGTTTCGATCTAGACTCATAACTCAGCACTCATAACTCAGGACTTTTTCAGTCAAGACTACATATGTTTCAGGAAATTCTGTTTCCTGGTTACAAGCCCCATACCAAGAGTGGGTGGGGCAATTGAGGGCAGGTCAATTGTAATATTTCTGAAAGCTATTTATTCGCGTCATAGGAATTACACTATTGTTTATGAACCCAGAGGCATCTCAAACCCCAGAACCAATTGATGAGCGGTTGGCAGAAAAACAAGAACAGAATAATGCACTTGAATATCCACTCAATCCATCTGTTGAGTCAGTGGGAGAAACAGGGGCCATTAACTCATCACAGGACTACACAAATTTTGAGCCACTGATCTCGAATGCAGAAGTGGTAGATTCTACAGTAGAGCTAACAGAAAATTCAAATGGCGAGTTTGTAGCGCAGTCGGAACCGGAAAATACCGCACTGGGATCGGAAATAGGAGCAGGAAATAATTCATTATATGCAGAAGCAGAGCAGCGAGTGGCAGAGTTGCAGAGCGCTGAAGTAGCCCTCAAGGAAGAAATAGCCAAGCTGCAAGCTTCTTACAAAAACCTTCAGTCCCAAGTGAGTGAAACTCAGACATCACTGGGACGACTTGTGCAAGAATCGCTGGTGCAGTTAGAACAACGCAAACAAACCCTACAAATTTCTGTAGAACAACTAGAACGCCGTCAAGAACGTATCCGCAACGAGATGCGAACCACTTTTGCTGGTACATCCCAAGATTTGGCAATTCGGGTGCAGGGTTTTAAAGACTATCTCACGGGTAGTTTACAGGATTTGGCCTCTGCCGCTGAACAGTTGCAACTGACGCCAAGTGTGGTGGAACGAGAAAAACCATCTGTAAAAGAGGCTAAACCAGTTGAAGCCCAACCTGGAATACCACAATTTGCCCAACAGCAGTTTCAAGATACTACTAAGCAAATTCGCCGCCTAATTGACCAATACCGCAACAAACCAGATTACTACGGGCCAGCGTGGCAATTACGCCGTACCTTTGAACCAGTCCACGCTGAACGAGTCTCTAACTGGTTTTTTACCCAAGGGGGACGGGGTGGTTTGCGGACAATGGGTAGTCGTTTGCAGAATATCCTAATTGCCTCAGCCGCAATTTCGATATTACACAAGCTGTATGGCGATCGCGTCCGTACTTTAGTCTTAGCTAATACACCGGAGCGATTGGGTGAATGGCGGCGCGGCTTGCAAGACTGTCTGGGAATCGGTCGCCCGGATTTCGGCCCAGACCGAGGCGTGGTATTATTTGAGGCGTCTGATGCTCTGGCTCAGAAAGCAGACCGATTGACAAAAGCCAATCAACTGCCCTTAATTATCATTGACGATTCAGAAGAGCAAATCAGTCTGTCATTGCTACAATTTCCTCTGTGGTTAGCCTTTGCTCCTGACCCCAAAACAGTGAGAAACTATGATGATGACTTTTAAATGAGTCATTAGTCATTGGTCAAGAGTAATATCTCTTGACTTTTTTAAATTTTGTTAGCGTAGCGTAAAGCCTTCTCTTCGAGAGGCTTCGCCAACGGCATGGCTTCGGTTAGAGCGAGTCTTCGAGCGTCATTTTGAATTGGATTATGGCTATTTGGTTAACTCTGTGCGGGGCAATTGTGGTTATAGCTTACCTGTTGGGTTCTTTTCCCACTGGGTACATAGCTGTGAAGCAGTTAAAAGGTATTGATATTCGGGAAGTTGGTTCAGGTTCCACTGGTGCAACTAATGTACTAAGAACCTTGGGGAAAGGGCCAGGAGCATTCGTTTTAGTACTTGATGCCTTAAAGGGAGTATTAGCGATCGCTCTAGTTTATTGGATGTTCAATTTTGAGCCAATTCAAAATTATATCCCTCCAACGATAGATGCACAAGTGTGGCAACCGTGGATAGTAACCTTAGCTGGGTTAGCTGCCATTCTGGGACATAGTAAATCAATTTTTTTGGGCTTTACTGGTGGTAAATCCGTTGCTATAAGCTTGGGGATTTTGTTGGCAATGAGTTGGCAGGTAGGTTTAGCAACAGCGGGTGTGTTTGCCATTGTCGTGGCGATATCGCGGATTGTCTCTTTGAGTTCAATTGCGGGTGCGATCGCAGTTTCCATTTTCATGGTACTTTGGCATCAACCGTTACCCTATATTCTGTTTGGGATTGCCGGTGGATTATATGTGATTTTGCGCCATCGCACTAATGTTGAACGACTGCTTGCTGGTACTGAGCCAAAAATCGGGCAAAATGTAGCGACACCAGAACAAACGACATAATGAGTTTTTGGTACATACCTCGCTCCAAGCGATATCCTGAGCGTTAAATGGGCGTAGTATCTCTTGGACTAATGACTAATAACAAATGACAAATAACAAATGACAAATGACTAATAACTAATGACTAATGACTAATGACTAATGACAAATGACTAATGACTAACTTTGCCTTTAATTAAACGGTGGAAAAGGCGGCAAGGCCACAAAAAAGCTCCACAGATACTTACTGAGGCGATGGCGACCACAACTCGCCAAGTGGAACTAGACTCGGTGGCAGAATCTGAAGGGTGAGCTTGTGTGCTTTTCGCTAATTCTGGCACTGAATGAGATAGCTGACTGGCTGTAGTCACCCCTTCAATCGCTGCTCCAATTAGATAAGCTACCAGGGCAATTACTAGCCAGTTATTCATAATATTCAACTGTTTGAACTCTGAGCGTATGCTTGGCAGTGAGCAATTATTTGATTTATCGTGCTAATGATTGCCGCCTTGCCCATACGATAATCTACCTTCGGCTGTATCGCGAATGAGGGGCAGTTTAGATTTTATATAAGTATTGAGGGTGCTATCTGACTGAGGATCGATCGCCTGCTTGGCTTTTAACTGCTGGAGCAGAACTTGTACTAAAGCAGCATCATCAAACTGAAGCAGGGTGCTAACCTGGGTAGACTCGATTACAGCCCAAAGCTGTTGCATCATTTTGGCAGTGACCATGAGCCTGTAACCTCTTAAGCTTTTCTTTATATTTACACGTATTTTGAATTTTTGCTTACTTTTTCTCTGAAGATTTATAAACATGTAGGCTGAAAATACCTGAGCCAGTTAAATCATAGGGTTTTTCATTGATTGCAACTACAACGCTGTCTATCGTCCTATTTTAACCGTGCTCTATTAAGAAAAAAACTGCCCAAAGGCTTAAATCCTCTCTAACCCTTTTTTCTAAGGAGGGAATGAAAGTAAGGCTCTTGAAAAGCCACAATGCAGACATAGGTAGGCATCAGGGCTTTTTATGCAGGGGGAACTTCAGCGTTCGTCATTAGGTACTTTTGCTAGAAGTTTATTGTGAAACTCTCACGCAAGATCCTTCCTGACCAGAATCGGGAAAAACTGCTAAAGTGTGATATTCAGGGTTATCTGTTTTATATATCACTCGAAAAGTATACAACTTGTTTCTACCTTGTCCTTCGGTAACAACTGTTAAAAGTGTATTGCTAGTGGGAGGAAGTCCAGGAATGTCGAGTTTTTGAATTCGTCTGAGTTGAATTACATTCGCTGAGGAGTTTTTACAATCTCCTCCACTACTATTAGAGTCTTGACCAAACTGCATACATACTGGCCCATCAAAGTCTATAGTTACTTGTGATGGATCGTTTAACCAAACTTTTTTAATTACTTCTCCAGCCGGGATAAAGCTTAAGTTTGTTCCTTGTTGATACCAAACGTCGATCGTAGGTATTGCTCCCCCTAAACCCTGTGCTTGACAGGAAAATATAGAACGCAGAACAGCGTTATTAGCAACAGCGCGGCCTACCAAAAATAACATAGCAACCGAGAAAATTAAGGAAGCTATAGGTAGGAAATAAGAATTACCTGGGGTATTTCCTGACAAGTTAGGATTATTTTTCATGGTTGCAAAGGGGAAGATTGGTAGATAGAACAGGAGAATATGGAGAAGATGGAAAGAAAACTAATTCCCAATTACCATTACCCAATCAAAAATCTAAAATTGGTATAAATCCTACCTCTTAAAATTAGATTGGTTGATTAACGTATAATTCAACACTTGTGCCAGCTTTCATAAACCAAATATTAGTTGGTTGTGACATTTGGGCGATCGCCTGTTGATTGCGTTGCGCTATTTGGGGTACTACAGAGTTCATACCACCTTCCAGAAGCCCAGCTGCAAGGTTGCGTTTGTTCTCAGTCTCACTAATAAGGCCAGTGGAGGTATTGGTGGTGGTATTGTTCGGGTTGTCTTCGGTAGGGTTAGAAGATGTTGATGCTATAGAATATGGCACGAGTTTGGTATCAGGGCGATTTATTAACTCTGCGGCTTTACCAATACCTCCCAAAACGAATAGTCCTGCATCCATTGATGCTATGGACGAACTTTGACCGGGATATTTACTTGCTACTAAAGGTTTACCTTGAGTACCGCGAATAATAATTGCATTGTTGGGTAAGCTTTGTTCGGTAGGGTTGCCGTCATTTTGCGAGATAAGCTTAGTTACGTTCATCTGCATAAGACCTTGTTCGTTAATGGAACTAATTTCAGCTAGGAATTCGGTGTTTGCAGGTATGACGGTAGTACCATCCTTAGATTTTAGTGCTTCTTGCGATTTGATCACAAATACGTTTTTCCCTTCCGCTGTTTCATCACCACCGCCTGATCTAGTAGTAGTTTCCCCAAATATCGCTGTTGCTAACACAGCTCTAGCACTAGTCCCTACTGCTAAGGATTTTTGTCCCACGGGTTGCGCTTGGCTCACCTCAGGAGCAGGAGTTTCTGGTTTTGGTGTCTCTTCCTGCGGCTGCGGATTGTTTGCAGGTTCAGGAGCAGCTGCGATGTTATTGGATTGATTCGTAGCATCTACTTGACCGTAGCTACCTAACTTTGCTAACCTTCTCCACTCTTGAAGTGGGCTTGGTGGAGATGGTGGAGTTATATTGACTACGGGTTGAGTGTTTGGTTTCACAACTGGTAGTTGGGGCGATCGCAGCGGTTGAGAAGCAGGTACTCTAACAATGCGTTCAACTGTCACTGTTCGAGGTACATAAGCTGTTGGTGGGGGTGTTGCGATCGCTCTCTGTGTAGCTCTGGAAGAAACTGACGGTTCTGCTTTTAAGACTACTGTAGGCGTTGATTTGGCAGTTCTGAGCTGTTGTTGAGCAGCTTTCACCATCTCTGCTTGTTCAGTCAGGGCTAATTTCGTTTTCAGAGTATCTACTTCGCCTGCTAGTTGTTGAGAGGTAGATTCATCAGTTGGCTGCTCAGGCACTTGTGGAGCAACAACAGTTTTTGGCTTTTCAGTGCCAGGCATTAGCTGGGACAAAAACACACCACCCACCAAAACGATCGCTAAGGTAGCAGCTCCTACCAGGCCTAACTTTGCAAAAGGATTAGATGAAAAAGGTTGCTTAGTCTGAACTTCTTGTGGAAGAGATAGGGACTCTTGCGGCGTTGCAGAGTCTTCCGATCCTTGAGTATCGGTAGAAGATTCTTCTTCAAAGCCGACTAACCTTGACATCCGCGATTCCCAATCAAAAGATTCTACATCTTGTTGGTGAGCATCGCTATTTAGAGTAAATCCATTTTGAGCAGGTGTTTCCGCAGGAGTTGAGTATTTAGTCATGGTAAAGCTTGCTTGGGATTTCCAGAACAATTTTTATCTTTGATATCACATACATTATAAATTTCTAGTCTGGCTTCACCAAGGCGGTAAGCTGCGAACTGCAATGGTAGTGCTGCATTTGGTAGGGAAGTTGCGGGTTCATCTATTGCTCTAACTAAAATTTGTTTATTAAACGAAGTTGATTTTCCCAACCTATCATAACCGCTAAAAACTAGTTGATTAGCAAACATTTCCACTTTCCACTGTCCATTACCTATTTCTGTAGGTTGAGAGATTTTTTGGATTACTAATACATTCTCCGATCCTCTATTAACATTTTCAAATTGGCTATCTGGATTTAAATTAGTAAGTTCTGACTTAAGCTTTTCTTTAAAATTATCAGCGACGAGTTGGGAGGTAATTTCCCAGACTTGGGTTGGCGGCTGTTGTTCTGACGAGGTAAGCATTAAGCTCATAGTTTCACCCACAAACCGCCGAATAGCCTCTGGTTGTCGCTCTAAATTTGGTTGGGGGTCTACAGTTATAGTGCGACCATCAACAAGTTGCACTAAACTTTGAGGTGCGAGTTGCCGACTTAACTGCTGTAACATCGATCCGTGAAATAGTAGTAAAAGCAAGGTCAATACATGTAACCCAAATGTTCCTACTGCTAACAGTGGCAATGGGTTGTTTTTCCTATTTTCTGGTTTGAGTAATTGCATTAATAATTATATAAATTGAATTAGTTAATTATAAATCTATAGGTCTTATTTGATTAATTTTTTAAAAAATTCCTCAACTCGAAAAGCCTGATTCCCTACTCCCCATTCCCCAGTACAGACGCGATTAATCGCGTCTCTGCCCACTCCCTACTCATCTGATAAAGCTATCAGATGTTTGTCCAGCCCCGCATTGTGTAAATTTATCATTGTTAAGGCTGTTGTTGCCATCTAGCAAACATAAGTTACGAATTTCATAAATTTCTAATCTATCAGCGCGGACACTATAAATTGCTTTTTGCAAGTCTGTGCCATTGTCGCCTAGAGGATTATCAAAATAGTCTGCTGCACGTACCAGTAAATCTTTGTTAAAAGGAGTTATGAGTTTTGCACCACCAACTCGGTTTTTTTGAATTAAGTCGGCTACTATACCCACTTGCCACTTTCCTGGTGCAATTTGTTTTGGCGGATAAACGCGCTTAATAACTAATTGTGATGTCATCATTAGGCTGGGATTTTCAGAGAAAACTTCTGGCGGTGTCATTTCTGCAACTGTGCTTAAGAAACCTTTACGAAAGTCTTCAGATAAGGCAAAACTAGCTATCCAACTGCTGGTACTAACTTTTTGGCTACTCCCTTGAGGTGTTTGAATAAGAACTCCTAAATCTGGTTTGGGAGTTGCAACTTCTTCGATATTTTGTGGTGGTAAGGTTCCAGACCAGCTAAACATTGATATCATAGTTTTGCTGATGAATTGGCGAATTGCTTCTGGATCTCTTGCTAAATCATCAATATTAGTTACTGGTTTTCCGTCTATTAATTGCACAAAGTTGGGAGGTTTTCTCAGACTGAGTTGGCGAATATTTAGCCCTTGTAATAAGAATAAAAATAAAACTAATATATGTAAACTGAAGGTTGCGATCGCAAAAATTGTCAAAACACTTGCCGTCGTTCTTTGTCTTTTTTCCAGTAAACGCACCATTTACTCACCTCTTATGCAAAAAACTTCAGCTATTATTATATATTAATAATAGGGCTATTTTATATATAAACCGCCCATAACTAAAGTTCTAGGCTAATAGCTAAAGTCCGTTTTAACGAACTAGAATTTTTGCTCAGTCATCTTTTAGATGACTTTCGCTATTAGACTCAGAATTCATTCTGAGGCGGGCTAGATGAGAATGAAATAACCCTGATATTAATTACGGCAGATAATTCAGCAGTTACGACACTTATCAAAATTTTATTCATTTTGAATTTTGAATTATTAAATCCTCTCCCTTACTAAAGAAGCTGTATTGCTGATCCCACTGAAGACTGCAAAACCGCCAGCAGCAGCCACAAGTAACGATAAAATTGGTGCTAAAATTCCGAGGAAAATTATGAACCACATTAAATCTGGATCGGCACTAGCACTTTGACCTGGCCCATTTACAATAACTGTGGCAGTCACAACAGCAATAATATTGAATGAAATCTTGGCAATTCCAATAGATAAAAATCCGGTCAGCCATGCAAAAATTGGTTTGCCAGCTACAGGCAGTAAAGACCCACCTACGGCTATTGGCCCTAATAGTGCTATCAGCAACATGGTAGCTTCTATCAGATTCTGAAACGCATATTGCAAAGAAATTAAAAAGTTTTTGATGCTTGTTTGGACTGTAGAACCTAACAAAGAATTAAATGAGATTTCTGATACAAAGCCTTTGTCATATCTAATATCATCTATTTTAGTTTGTAGCCGATTTATCCAAACTCTCCTTCCGTATGTATTTCTATATTTCTGCAATAGAATGTTGATTCTATCGGCAGCGTTGGTAAAGCAGTGACTTTGTTGAGCGCCAGTAAGGGATTGGCAAGGACGCAGAAAAGAACCAGTTATTTCTTCTGCAATACTCATATTCAGTGCTTGTTGGTACATTTTACCCGCATCTGCTGTTTCCACTACTCGCTGATTCACAGTGTTTAAAGTACCCCGTAATCCTAGTGTCAGATTAGAAAGGATACTTCCCTTCCCTGAGTTACTTAAGAGGATCACCACCAAAAAAGGCCAGATTAAAGCTGATATTGGACGACTATATTCGTAGGATATTAAATCTTTGAGGAATTGTATCATAAAAAATAACAGGGTTCCTACCGCAAAAAAAATACCCAGATTTGTCAGCGCTCCATACAAATTCTTATCAGTGTTATTTACTAATAAATCAAGCCATTGTTTATTCCAACCTTCGGCAATACTTAGAGAAGTTGTGGCACCATTATTGAGAACCTCATCAATGCCTAGTTGGTTGCCTAGTTGGGCAAAAATTAGTTGAATAGCAAGTTGCATTTTGAGTTGATGGGCTATTTTTTTTTAGATTTAGTAGGGTGAATTAGGAACGAAACGCACCATCCCGGATGATTTGGATACGTTAGGACTGCGTAACGCACCCTACCAAACTGTTTTTTACATTTCCTGTTGGTTTGTAATAAGTTTAAGGATTTTAAAAATTGATTGTATGAAAATTAGAGTTTTTTTATCCTAAAATCCTACTTTACAACTTCTTTTCCCCTAAACAAATCTAGTTGAGAAGTAGCTCGTAAAAGTCGTGCCGCTTCTGTAGATGTATCTACTCTCCGAGCGCGATTCGCTTCTTCTGCCTGCTGAGAAATGTTTGCTAAATTTAAATTAGAATATTGTAAAGACTGATTCGTTTGTATTGTCTGAGCAAATGTTTCACCTATAATTGCTGATTGTGCCTGTTGAATCTTAATAGTTTGCAATTGATTATCACCTAGTGTTTGTCCTATTAATGATAAAGCCTGAGTAAAACCAGCAGTACTAGCACCAGCAGCAGTACTAGCACCAGCACCAGCTATTTGGTTAAATTTGCTGTTAATCAGGTTGTTACTTGCCCCTGCCGTATCGCTAATTGCGTCAATTTCTTTTAGTGTGTTTTCAGTATTTTCTAACTTTACTTGTGTCCGATTTTGTCCATCTTTACCAAGAATAGCTTCTGCTGCTCCACGGGTAATAAAACGATTGAGTTCATTACTAAGTAAATTTGCCCGTACTGCTGCATTATTTTCAAAGCGACTTTCTTTAGATTGTGAACGATAAGATTCGTTGATAATGTTATCACGAACCTTTTGTCCCGCAGCGACGGGGTTAGGTATCTTCAATTCTATATCTCCCTGGGAACTATCAAGAGCATTTCGGCTCTGTGCTTCTACAGGCTTTAAGTTTTCGCTCACATTATTTTGAAAGTATTTTCCCATATCTGTGGAATATGATTTAAAATTAGTCCAAACCTCGCCTAATCCCGATCCCAGTTGAACTTGTGCCATTACTGGTAAGATTGCCAAAGATGATAGCAACGTCAGAGTAAAAATGGTAGTTTTTCGCATACATTTGTGCCTGAAAAAGGTAGACGATATCAATTAAGTAGCAAGTCAGAAATTTAGCTTTTTAACTATGATTTATAACTTTTTGATCGCTGTTAACTGCTTACAAAACCCGATTAACTACTACGCAGATTAGCCACTAACTGACGTGCAAATGCAGAAATTGCTTCATATTTATCGCTATGAAGTTGCATCATTTTACTACGTGCAGTTTGTTCAGCAGGGTTATTAGCAACTGCTGCCAATTGTTCGTAACCTGGATAATAACGACAGAATGTATAAATACCGTTATCATCTAACAGCCATTGGCTATAAACGCTTTCTTTCCGGGGAAAAAAGCTTTCTGAGGCGTTACGAGCAATAATGTTGCGGGGATACTTTAAGATATCTGCAAAACTATCCACTGCAACTGGCTGAATGCGTCCAATCAATCGTGTTGTCAAGTTTTGCAAAATCTTAGATGCAGCTTTAGATTTGGCAATTGTATCAGGATCTTGTCCTGATAAAATGACTCTAATGCCGGCTTTAGCGCCGTTTGCACAAATTCTGCCAACTAAGTCAGAAATTTGCTCGAATTCAAATAGAATTGGTGCTTCGTCAATGAAGAATATAGAAGCTGGACTACCTAATGCGCGTCGTAATGCTGCTGAATAGGCACTTAGAGATAGTACGGCTGCATCTTCACTATCTGATAGGTTTCTGAGAGCAAAAACTAAAAGTTGTGCATCGGTAGGAAAGCTAGATGGTGCAGAAATGGCTTGTCCCACCCGACTAGAAAGCCAAAACCGCAAGCGCAGCTGAATTTGACTAAGCGCGTCTTCTACTCTGCCAGTTAAAGAACTTAGCTGCAAGTGTTCTGATGAACAGAAATACAGAAAATCTTTTAAGGTAGGGGTTTTCTGCCAAGCAAGAGTGCCAAATCCTCCCGCCATCGCCTGTCGATATCGCTCTTTTATACCCTCATCAGCAAAGAAGGCTTCTAATGCTAAGTTGAGGAGCGATCGCACGGTTTGGGATAAAATTTGACTTTCAGTGGAAGATCCTAAAACCATTGTCATTAAAGCTGATTCTAGGAAGGCGGTATAATCGTTGAAGCGATCGCGCTGTTGTTCTTGATCTAGCGATCGTAAGTCTGGCTGTTCAAATAAGTTATTCGATTGTTTGGAGATATCAAAGTATGCTCCATTGACCCCCATAAACTCTGTGTAATCAGTGAAAGTAGATGTACCATCCGGTTTCGGGAAATCTAACGCCACAACAGGAATCCCATGCGCCAAAGCCTGAGTTAAAATCCCTGATACCAACACCGATTTACCAGCACGAGTTGTCGCAAACAAAGCTAAATTTTTGTGTTGGTTAAACAAATCTAAATGTATCGGTGTTCCGCCTTCTTCGGCAATCAACTCAAAGCCTTGTTTATCACCCTGTTTAGTTAAAACTAAAGGCATTAATCCCGGAACTTCACTGGTTAAATATAGCTGGCGACGATTGAAAGGTGTCGCTAACAAACCTTCCCAAACTATTGGGAGAGTTTGCAGCCAAATTTTCCAGGCGTACTCAGTTTCCCTAATTAGTTTTGCTGGACGTTGAAAACAGTTTTCAATATATCTTGTTGCCTCATCTAATTTATCAACAGTTGGACGATGTACCAAAATAACGATACTCGTATAAATCGGAACTGCACCTTCAAATAATTGTTCTTGTGCTGCAACCGATTTCTTCAACTTTAATTGCGCGTTGACATCAATAGTTTTACTTTTTTCTTGAGCCATGATTGTCGTCATGTTAGACTGCTTCAAGACTCGTTGCAAAGTAGTTTTCACTAATGCCGGATTTGCCGCAGTCAACTCACAAAAAATCTCTGTATCTACTACTGTTTCTCTAGCCAACAGTTCCCATAAATATCGCAGTTGAGTAGATTTATTTGCCCAACCTCCGGGTTTTTCCAGAAATGACAGTGCGCCAATATAACGATTGTTAACATTAACCCAACGGCGATCGGCACAAGGTACGCTAGACTCCATCAGCAAAGTTGTGCCGTGGATATTGTCTAGAAGCAATTTAGTACTAGCTAAATCTGAATTAACTTGCTCGTGAAGCCCTTGTTCATCCAAAGTCATTAACTGGGGAATCGGTATTGGCTGCGTATCATTAAACCTTTTCCAGATGCCCTCCCAGAGTTCATCAGCTTTCAAAGGCTTGACATCCAATCCCATTTGGTTAGATAAAATTTGTTCCCAGCGGAGAAAACCCTGCTTGTAAGCGTTTGTTACCAGCGTTTCAATGCGTTGGTGTTCTACTTCTGAGAGATCCCCTTTAAATTTCAACCACCATGATTCAGCTTTGACTAAAAGCTTCTCTATCCAATCATCTGCATTCTTGGAGTTGGATTCAATGGTGTAAGTGACATAAATCCGCAAAAATTTAGGCTTACGAATACCAGAAATAGTCAATTCTTTGACTCTGGCTCTTTCCGCCATCAACAAATATTTGATATCTCGTGATGTCGCATTTCTTATTAGCGATGCTAATTCTTTTTGGCGCTCTTTGTCGGAACTAAAAGATCCCAAATGCAGTGTCATTCTTTCACCGCTAGGAATGTCTTTCAATCCGGCTTCAATGTTATTAAAAAGCGTATCGATTTGTTCGGCTCTTAAAGTGGTATGAATTCCCTTACAGTCAAAACCAAAAACAAAGCAAAACCGATCTCTTTGAGTGCCTTTTGTCAAAAGATAAGCGCCAATATCACGTCCATTCATTGCGACACGTAGCATTGTCGCCAAGTGTAAGGCATCTTCAAATGGTGTTAATCTACTACTTTCATTTCCGGCGATGCCGACGCTTTGTTTTCCGATTTTTTGCTTCATGGTTAACTTCCAATAAGCTTTGATAACGAGCAAAGCCTCTTGTCCAAGCGGGAACGCCAATAAATTTACTTAAAAAACTCCAACTCCTACCACCAGTTAAAATCCACCAAGTTCCGATTCCCCAACCAGTCATTAGTATTGTCCACAACCACTTTTGAAACTCTTCTTGGAAAATACCACCAAAAATTCCATTGATAATAAAGTAGGAGGCTAAGGCAATTACTGTCCAAGGAAGAATTTGATCGGCAGGGATTGGCCCTAATGAGGGTTGGCTTCCTAGAACCTGATTGACTGGACGAAAATCTTGTTCCCGCTCTTGAGACATTTGAAATATGAAATATCTAAATTATTTACTGCCCTTGTGGGCCAATTACAAAGCGTGTGAGTACATCAGCAATGGTAACAGCAACAACGACTAATAGGGGAGTTCTGGCAATGCTTTGCCAATCTTCATCTTTACGCACTGCGTTAATCACACCAACCAGAGAAATTGCAATATAGAGTAAGTAAATCGCCCGCAACACATTAAATATCAAACTTATTGCTGCTTCACTACCACCACCAGCTGTTTGCGCTCCACCTAAGTTTCTTTTGAAAAACCTTTCAGCTTCTCCAAAAAACTGTGCTTGTGCGGGGGCTGCAAACCAGTCTAACCAATACAAACTCAGAATGACGGCTGCTGCTAAAATTTGTAATATTATTAGCGATCGCCTTGGTAAATTCACCTGCTGCCCAATTTGCTGGGTGATAACTGCAATTAAACTACCAACTAATAAACAAAAAAGCAGGATAGGACTTTTTAGGCTGATAACGCTTACAAGTACAGCACAAGCAATCAAAAAAGGTACAGATTCAACCAGAATAATCAGGCCATATTTCAGTCCCAGTCTTAATTTATGAGAGCCTTTGACCGCACTACCAGTTAAAGCTTTGAAAAAGTTTCTCTCGTGAGAACTTTGTCTAGACATTTGCTAATTTTCCTATGGTGTACTATGAGTATTGGTTGTCTAAAATTTTACAGATATTATAATTTAACATGATTTAACATTCATTTTTAATCAAAATTATCAAGTCGCAGTCAAAGTTTTACATTTTATACAAACTCTTATTAAGTTAACTTAACAGAATATTAAATTTGGTTTAAAAGGCAAATATATGTGATTTGAGAAACTAGGTTTCGAGCTTTAAACCAGAAGTGCTACAGTCTTCCTAAACTTTTTCTATCCCAGCGTTGCCTCAATTAGAGGTTGGGGAATCCGGTAGAAACCTGAGACAATGCTTAGGAGCAGAGTTACAAGTTCTATAGAAAACATTTTATTTCTCCAAGCAACCGTTTTGTGAGGTGTTATCCTTACCTAATTTACTACAAAAAACTACATAAATTGCTACAAGGTTGAGGAAGTTCGCAACGCAGTCGCTACACTATCCCATCTGCAAAGACCTTTGGAAATACTTTTGGAGATTATGTTAGCACTACCATTTACATACGCGTTAATAAGTCTACCGTCCTTAGCACGAAATAGACCACGCTTTATCCTTTCCCCTAAATATTCTGAATGTTTACAAATTGGTTCATTGTCAAAAAAAATACTTTAGCTTACTTATTGACAGAAAACACCAAACACGTAGTATAGATTTCTGTTATTATAGCTAGATTTTTCAGCTATTTTTTTGCGATGCCTGTCTTGAAAAGTGACGCTCGTTCCGACAATCGTTTTAACGCTACCGCTTTGTGAGATAGGAGGCAGAAACTCTTTATACCTGATGCATGAGTCCTATATTTTGTACCTCATTTACTTGCAAACTTGTACGGGGATATATTCCTCTTGCCGATGCGATTAAAAATCAGGCTCTTAAAGCTTATAAGTAGATGGGTATAAATAAATCTCAGATAGTTTGTGATTGCGATCGCCCTTAGACGTGAATGTAGGGTACGAAGTTAAGCGATCGCAGGGGTTGAGGATTTGAGTGTTTTACCTATTGATGAGGTATCAATATTAACAAATATGTAGTTGAAAAAAGTTCAACCGTCAACTATGTTATAATTAGGTAGTTGAGAAATATTTTCGGTCATGTAACTGACTATATAGACGCCTCTCCGAATCTAAATCTCTACACCCTTTGATTCTGGAGGTGTTTTATGTCAGTTTATATGGCTAATCTACCTAATGAAACCCAATAAGGTTGAAGACGATCGCCTAGAATAGGTCTTCTCAGAGTAGGGATTATCTTAAAAAAATTTTGGTGTCTACCAACTAAAAAGGGGATTTACCGTCGTATAAATGGAAACAAACGCCGAAGAAGTAATTGCTATTCAGGCGTTGAGAGATATCCAAAAGATGGGTCATAGTATCAAAGTTAATAGAGCTAAGACCTTTAGCGATCGGAGTATTTAGCATTCCCAAACTTGAAATTTTTAGTGAGCCGAACTGTGTTGCAATACCTCGCGTGAAACTGATACATCTCACTGTCAAAAAATGTGCTAAGAAGAACGGACAGCAAAATGGGTTACAAACCCAGATAATATACGGATACTACTTGAACTTATGGCAACGGATATAATTACCCGTCCTGAATCCCTCACGGAAGATTGTTTCTTTACTTACGCCCTTGGGACTGATTTGCATGATACTAATTCGACAGCCCAATATTTACGCCGAATCAGAAAAGAAAATAAACCATATATTGACCTAGCTGTTTCTCCCAGACCAGGTTATCGGTTTGAGGTTTGCCTTATCCCGGTTGAAGGGTTTGCTCAAGAAACAATTTTGACAAAAGATGGGTTTGCCAAAGCTTTAGCGATTATTTGTGCTGTATCTAACAAAGCTAGGAAGCGATTCCCTTCCGGAAACGGACAAGAGATTGTCCGGTGTCAATTTAGCAACTTAGCTGATGCAGTTGCTGTAGCGAACAGATTGTCTGCATTGCCCTCTGATATGTATGAAACTCTCGCCAAGCTACCAAATGCCTCGTGAAATCGCGTCCCCATGAAGATTTATTATTAGGACTGACGCGAAGACATTTTAATGGTAAATAACTAGACGGACTTGAGAATAAAAAACTCAATGCTTCAGATTTCATCTGCTGAGAAAAGATTTGTTATACAAGTCTTTTAACCCTAGTGTACAATTTTCCTGTTTTTGCAGGGTGACCCGTAATTCAAAGTGAGTTTTTTTTATGCCTACAAGTCCTTTACGTGAAGAACCTCGGAACCAGCGAGCGCCTGTAATTCGTACAAGTAATGAATTTATTCTCTTGGAATGGTTAAAGTCAACTGGTCGTCTAATAGAGCGCGAACATCAAGAATCTGAGTATCTAAATGAAGTAGAAGAAATTTCCGAAATGATAGACCTTGACGATATCCCTTACGATCATGACGATGATGATACTGAAATGGATTTAGAAGCCTAGCGCTGTAATTCATAATTACTATACCGTAAGCGTTTCATTGATTTAAGATGAGTGCTTAATGTACGCCGAAAGGCTAAGAATCCCGACTTCTCTAAAAAAGTCGGGATTCTTAGTATTAAAATGCGAATGTGTTTAATTTTTGGACTTGAGTAATAGATAAAATAATTGTCCATTGCTGACTGTAACACCAGCGCGATCGCCTGCTAATTTCCCAGTACCTAAAAAATAATCTACCCTACCTGCACCTTTGATTGCACCTCCGGTATCTTGGTCAAGAACATAGCGACTAACGATGCGCTCCTCGATTTTTCCGGTAGGATTAGCAAAGGGAATAGAAGCGCGAATCAACGCTAAAGCACCAGGAGGCATGAGGGATTTATCTGTAGCGATAGAACGCTCTGCTGTTAGCGGTACGTTGATAGAACCTTGGGCTGGTTCGCCGTGGTTTTCTTGAAAAAAAACAAAGCTGCGATCGCGCGGAATATAAATATTTAATTCTTGGGGATGCTTTTGGAAATAGTCGAGAATAATTGGTAAAGTTATACCTTCTAGCGGTAATTTACCATCATTTGCTAATTCTCGCCCAATGCTTTTGTAGTTATAAGCAATATGACCAGCATAGCCGATTGTTGTTTGAGTGCCATCGGGAAGCTGAAGTCTAGCTGAACCTTCAATTTGAGCTAGATATGGTTCGAGGCGATCGCGAAACCAAAACAACTCTAATCCTCGTAATTTTCCTTTTGCGCCTTGTAAACCATCTGCTCCTTCTAATTCTTCCCGTGTAGGATGAGGCTTAGGCCAGGAGTTTAAATCAGCAGGTAATCGATAAACAGGATAACGATATTCTGCTGTGGGGAGACGACTGGCTGCGTAAAGCGGTTCATAATAGGCGGTGAATAAAACGGAACCTTTAGTGTCTTTACCGACTGACTGGTAAAGAACAAATTCTCGCTGAATGGCTTGATGTAATTCTGTTGCAGAATTAGTTTTTAATAAAAGTTCGCGGAATCTTTTCAAACTTTTTAAAACGCGATCGCGCGTAATCCCAGCTACCTGATAGTTTTGATAAGCAGCCGCAGCATTAGCTGTTTGCAGATATTGGAGACTGCGATCTATAGCTGTCAACAGTGCCTTTTTCTCTGATATTTTTCCATAGAGCATCTCATCCATACAAGAGCTATCATTCTGACAACAAGTAACTGGTAGTTTCTGAATTAATGGTGCTTTTTGCTTTTGTGTAAAAGACACTGGTATATCCCACTTTTTCACGCGACATTCTGGCGGACTGAGTTCCCGATGCACTAAAGATTGCATACGCACTAAGAAAATCGACAGAAGCACCGGTAGACTGATGGCGATAACTTTGCTTAGTTTTCCTAACCCAGCAAGTGTGTTTTTCATCAAAATTTAAAATTTTTGAGATTATCCCACTTTACTCAAATTCAAAAATCACAAACCAAAAATACAGTAGATATTTTGCATAAATCAAACAATTTGAACCCCACTCCTTACTCTTTGAACTAAATTGTCTCAATTTGGTAGTAAGCCCCGACTCCATCGAACTACTTACACCCAAGATCGCGAAGCGCCTCCCCCAGCGCACGCGCAAGGGAGAGGCAAAGAGGCACATAAAATCCTATTTACTGTCCGTTCATCTATTTTGTAACTAGTTGCTTACGTTTGCGAAGAGAGGTGATGCCAAAAGCACCTAAGCCTAAGATACCGATGAGGGAAGCGGGTTCGGGAACAGCTTGGGTAACTACGTCAAATTTGAAATTGGGGCCAATCCTACCGTTACCGGGTGTCAGGATTGAAGGAAAACTAAAGCCTTGGGATGAACCATTTCTGGCGCTACCGGTGAGAGTAATTTCTGGAGCCGTATTTACTGATGCAGGAACAGTATAAATATCACTAAATGGACTAGTTATTGCTGCACCAATAACGTATGACATTCCAGCAAGAAGATTGACTGATGTAATATCCTGGTAACGAAAGCTTCCAGTTAGTGGACTGGTGGTTTGGACAGTTGTTGAAGCTAGTAAATTCCCGTCCGATGTCCACAACCCAACTAAGTGGGATTGTGATAGAGGATTCCCAGGAGTTTGATCGTAAAAGCCTAATGCAGTAACTGAGAGGTTGTCATTAGCAGTAAATGACCAACCGATTGTTTGATTTGTACCATTAAAAGCTGGAAAGTTAGATCCACCTGTCAAACTCTGTATCGCTTCAGATGCGTATACAGATGGTGCAGAAACTAAAGCTGTTGTCAGGATGAAAGTAGAAGCTATTGATAATTTTTTTAGTACATTTACGATTGTCACGATCTTATTTCTCCGATAAACCTCCACAACAATATAATTTTTTTATACTTGCAGTGTCAAGTTTATTAAGCAAATTCACGCAAACTTTAAAGAAAGGCTAGTTTATTTAACGCAATACCTTCGTCAAAAGAAGAAGATATCTGATTTTTCACGGCATATGGAAAAGCTCATTTTAAAGATTTCCTAAACCCTGATTTTTCTGTTAGTTATTTTCATTAACTCAAAGCTATTGAGAATTAACCTGTGGAAAAAGCCACGCTTTTTCGAGGTTTGAGGGCTGAGGTATTGTTGCTTTAACTTAGGGTTCATCCGAATTTGGCAAATTTATTTTGTAGTGCGAGCGTTTCACTTGCACTACATATTCCAAAATGGGATGCTCCCGTAAGTTAATTGTTTTATTAAAATTTTTCCCACCCAATCCCCAGTTCCCAATCCTTATTCATTCATATTACGGTAAGTAGCAACTGCGGAAGGCGATATCCGATTCAAATATCGGAAGATCCAATATTTGAAAATTGTATCTAAAATCACCGGAAATGTGGCAATAAATAAGAAGATAAAATCTCGATTAGCTGGTAATCCCCAATGACGCGATACACCTTCTAGCAGTACTTCCCAGCCATGAGGAGAGTGGAAACCTACAAATATATCGGTAAACAAAATGATGATAAATGCCTTGGCACTATCACTAAGACCATAGACAATATGATCGAAGAAATCTTTGATTACAGCAATAGAAGACTTGCTAACAACTAAAAGCCAGATAAAAGCAGCGACTGAGAAAACATCTGCAAAAACATTTTTGATAGCATTAGAGCTTTCGTGCCGAAATTCTTCAGAAAGCTCAATAGCCCTCTTTTTTAGTTCTACTTCTATCTGCTCAGGTAACAATGGCGGGGCATTTCTAATGAGATTTTCAAACTTGACCTTTTCTTCAAATCTTTGTAATTCTTCAAGGGCTTCCTCTTCCATTTCTGAATTGAGGAATATCTGCATTTGCTCGCTGTCTCTAGACCGCTCAATAATTGGCCCTACCACGAAAGCTTTTGCTATCTGATGTGTCAAAAGTGGTACAATAATTAATAGTAAGATAAACCTGATAGATATTATTGTTCTTCTTTGAGCTTGACGAAAACTCTGGATTACTTCTTCTTCAGAATTAGGGTCTAATTCAACTTGCAAACGAGTGATAGTACTTAAAATAGAACGGGGTAAAACGCCTGTTGTATCGACTTTACCCTTTGGTTTTGTTTTTTTCTCCCAGTCTTGAGTTGGTATTTTGGGTGGTAATGTTGGAGTATTGACGAGCAGCGACTTGTCGTCAGATATCGCATTAACTGGTAGATTTGGAGGGTTGACCATTAAAGCTTTGGAACTTATTCGATCGGGAGTTGTTGTGTATTTGGATATAACTCGATCGATGAAGTTTAGCTTTTCCAAAACCAAAGAAGGACTGGGATACTCTATACCTGCTTTCTCGGCAGCTTTTTGATTTTCTTCATTTAAAAACCAACGGCTTGCTCTCAACTCTGTAAGCCGCATCCTTGCAGTTTTTAATAGCTTTTTTAGGTCTGACTCAAAATAATCTATCACGCTGTTACTGTACATGGCTGAGTCAATGTCTATTTTATTACCATTGAAATGCTTATCTTCTATTTCTTTAATCTTTAATGCTGCATCGTAAGCCTCATGTAAAGAACGTTCCGGAGTCTGTAAGTACCATCGATAAGCAGCAAGTAAGAAAGAATAGATTTTTTGGCTAAAAACAGAGTTTTTCATCGCAGACAATCATCCAGCATTTTTTGGTGACTATTAACCTTAAGTTAACGCACGAGGTATACTAGCAAATCTACAAGGAGAAAGTTTGTGGTTTCTCATTCGGTTTGGATTGTTGGCAATAGCCGCAGTGGTAAGACGGCTCGCTTGGTAGAGCAATTTTGTAGTTGGGTACAACCTGAAAAACAGTATATTGAATCATTTTATACTAAAAAACCGGGACGTAAAAAAGGCGATCGCATACCTGAATTTTTATATCTTAAACAAACCGAGCCAGGAGTTTTAGTCTTAGCTGCCAATGATGATAATCGGCGAGAATTGGGAGATATAATTGTTACATCTACATTAGGGAAATATCCGGTTCGTGCTAAGACGCCGCTAGGTTTTTTCCAGGATGAAGTTATTTTATTTTGGCCGTTACTAATTAACTCGTTGAACCTGAAGGCACAGTTTCCGGTAAGATTGCGCCCAGAAACCGAACAAGAGTTAGCAACCAAACTCTGGCGTCCCCAATTAGACGAAGAAATTTTACGAATTGCGGGAGTGAATGAATCTCGCTTGGTGCGCCGCATCTTAGACTTATTACAATTAGCAGCTTACAGTGGTATACCTTGCGAAGATATTGCCCAGATTTTGACAAGGGGTCTGCGGGAAAATAATACAAATTTAGAACCGGAATTTCTAGCCTCTTTACTCCTAGATTGGCGTAACTGGTGTTTAGAGAGGGGTTTACTTACTTATGGGATTATTACTGAACTTTATAGTCAACATTTATTAAGCGATCGCAATTACCAACAGCATCTAACGAAACGCTATCAGGCGGTACTGGCGGATGATGTAGATGATTATCCTAGCGTAGCGCGTCTTTTGTTTGAGTTGCTATTAGATCGAGGTGCAGTTGGGGCGTTTAGTTACAATCCCGACGGTGCAGTGCGATTGGGGTTGGGAGCAGACCCCAACTACCTAGAAGGGTTAGCAGAACGTTGTCGGGTAGAAATCTTGACGGGGTCGCCTCCAGAGTCCCTTGGCGAGCAACTCACTACACAGATGGTGGAATTAGTCACAGAACCGATGGTACTGTCAAGCTTACCAAAGACAGTCCATTCAATTGAAACCACCTCCCGCGCCCAATTATTGCGGCAAACAGCAGAAGTAATTGCTGATGCCATTCAATCACAGCAAGTGCAACCAGAACAAGTGGCGATTATTGCACCAGGTTTAGATGCGATCGCTCGTTATACTCTAGTAGAAATCCTCGTTAAGCAAAATATCCCAGTAGAATCGCTCAATGACCAACGTCCCCTAATTAGTTCACCCGTGATTCGCGCATTACTCACCATGCTGGCACTAGTTTATCCCGGCTTGGGACGCCTTGTAGATCGGGATGCTGTGGCAGAAATGCTAGTTGTATTGAGCAGAAAACAACAACCACCAGAAAACTCTACAGACGCGATTAATCGGGTATCTACAACAGACGCGATGAATCGCGTCTCTACAAATATTGACCCGGTACGTGCTGGTTTGATTGCAGATTACTGCTTTGTACCCCATCCCGATCGCCCCAATTTGCTACCAGTATCAGCCTTCGAGCGCTGGGATAGAATCGGCTATGCAGCGACTACAGCCTATAATGAGATATTGGAGTGGTTAGAACAGCAGCGATCGCAACAAGAATTGCGGTTAATTCCCAGTCCCATTTCCCTCTTAGACAGAGCAATTCAACGTTTTTTGTGGAATGGTAGTAATCTCCCCTACGAACAACTAGCAGCACTGCGGGAATTATTAGAAACTGCCCAACACTACTGGGAAATTGACACCAGGTTACGACAAATTACCCCAATTGAGACAACGCTTCATACAACTATTATTGAATTCATTCAACTACTGCGACGTGGGACTATTACCGCCAACCCTTACCCTGTGCGTCCCATTGGTGGAGCGAGAAAGGCTGTCACATTAGCAACTATATTTCAATATCGATCTAGTAGGCGATCGCACCGTTGGCATTTTTGGCTGGATGCTGGTTCACCTCTTTGGGCGAAAGGTGGTGCAGCAACTTTGTTTGGTGCGCCGTTTTTTCTGCGAGACAGGTTAGGCGAACCTTGGACAGCAGAAGATGAGAAATTGGCGGAAGAACAACGACTGCGAAGGATTTTGACAGATTTACTGTCTCGTGTATCCGAGAGAGTTTATTTGTGTCACAGCGATTTAGCCGTGAATGGACAAGAGCAATTAGGGCCGCTGTTACCCTTAGTGAATGCCTGTGTGACGGTTATTTCTGAGGCTAATGTTAATTGAGTGTTTTTGTAGCGGTTCTCGACAAGCGTGAAGTACAATTTTGACCTCTCTCCAAACCTCTCTCCTAAAAGGAGAGAGGCTTTGAATCTTTTACTAAATCAACCTATAGCGTTTCCTAATCACATGAGGTACATCTTAGCCCCCTCTTCGCTTGCGGGGAGGGGGTTGGGGGTGGGGTTCTTGTACCTCACTCAACCGAGAACCGCTATAGCACTTACTAAAATATCCGAGTAAATTAAAAATGATATTGCTGAAATAGTAAAAGAAGGTTGTTAAGTTAATGTCACTCGATTCGCTTAAGCAAGAAGCAACGAATCATAACACTTCACCACAAAGATTACGAGAACTAGCTGCAATTAATGATGAGCTAACGAGATTAGTTGCTGCAAATCCTCTTGCCGATAGTAGTTTATTAGGAGAACTTGCGATACAAGCCAGAACTAACAAAGATGTGGAAATGCAAAGAGCGATCGCAAGTAATCCCAATACACCAACAAAATGCTTAATCGGACTAGCGCATCTATTTCCTGAAGAATTCTTTAGCAATCCGGCTTATGATTTGTCAATTTGGGAAAATGTCAACTTTACTCACCGTTTTGAGAATAAATTACTCTTTAAGCTTGTTTGTGCATCTAATGCAACAACATCTTTTCTAGAATTGGCTGCTGGCATTTGTGAAACTAATATTAAGCGTATTCGTAATGATAAATATTTTGGACATTTCTCTCTAGAGCAGCAATATGGCATTAAATATCTTCGGATGAGTATAGGGTATATAAGTACATTCTCTTTTGAAAATTTTTGGCAATGGAGAGAAATTTTAATTCTTATAGCTAGTAATCAGAATACTTCCAGAAAAAAGCTATTGGGTTTATCTATATCTGGGGAGGATATTGTTGCAGAAGTTGCTCAGTTACGTCTTGATTATCCCAATGATGATATTACTTTCTGGGATAAGGTGGCTTTAAATAATAAACCAAACCTCATTCTTTTTATTCCCCGTAGACTGATGTTTAAATTAGTGCAATTGCCAGATATATCCACAAACTTTTTAAAAGCAGCATCTCAAATTGAGACATTTCCAGGAATTCTCAATATTATTGCAAATCATTCAAAAACACCCAAAAAATTACTCGATAAGCTAGCGAAAAATAGCCTTCCTTTTATTGCTGAAGCAGCAAAGCTACATATTAATTATGCTGGAGAGTTGGAAACTGGATGGCGCGATCTAGCGGAAAGCAAAATTGATAGAGCGCAACTGTCTATTTCAACTGATAATGAAGAAGCAATTGAACTGCGATTGTGGTATGTAGGAGCAATTCATGAAAGTACTTTACCTTATTTAAATCAAAATTTAGTAGACGAATATACAAGTACATTATTAACGATCCTTTGTTCTGTTAACACACCTCGATCGATTTTAGATAATCTTGAAAACCACCCCATACTTTCTCAATTAATCACTGAATGTATTACATTCTTAAAACAACGAGAAACAATATTTTTCGATTTACTTCCGCTAATATTGCCAATAAACAATACTGAATTACTAAATCATGCTGCTAATAAAACCAACCCTGTAGTTACCAACCTAGAAACTTTATTTGCGAAATTGGAAGATAGATATTGGTGGAAAAAAGTAAGATATATATCCATAGAAAAAGCAAATATTCACGTACATTTAATTGAGATGATGCAAGGAAGAAGGGGACGAAAGAAGAGAGGATACTACCTACAAAATATGCTTATTGATTTTGGAGAAGGCAGATATAAAGACCATAACCCAATATTTATTAGACTTTATAATTTAGAATACTATGGCAGAATTTTAGCAAACGACCCAAGAACTTCACCGCAAATCCTATCAAAATTAGTGGAGCATCCAATCCAGGGAGTGAGAGTTTTGGTAGCTAGTCATCACAATATTACTCAAAACTCTTTAGATAAGTTAATTGACGATCGCAATCCAGAAGTTAGAGCAGCTGCTTTGGCGAATCCTAAACTTGATTCGATGCTTAGAGAACAATTAGCAAGCTTGGAAAATCCAAATTTATCTTTACTAGATTTACGAGAACTAGCAAATAGTGAGCATACTGCTGTCAGAGCGAAAGTTGTTCGACATCCTAACGTTGATAGTTCAATTCTGGCAAAACTAGCTGACGATAAGTTAATTGTCAGATTAGCTGTAGCTAAACATCCGAAAACTCCAGCCGAGATTCTAACTAGATTTACCGAGCATCCAGATCGAAAATTACCTTTAGCAGTCGCTCAAAATCCTGGTGCGCCGAAAGATTTACTAATTCAGTTAGCTACTCAACCCGGAGGACGTGGGGGATTTCACTTTAATCCACTCAATTTAGCTGCTGTTAAAAGTTTACTGACTCAAGAACCAGAAGCGGCGATTCCTTTCTTGGATCGGTGTCTAAAATTTCCTAATCGCCCATCATTTTCTCGCTTTTTGGTTCTGATGAATCCTCATATACCGAGTTCATTTCTGGCAAGATACTATAAATCTTGGTTTTGGCCAGAAAGATATGCGATCGCTCAAAATCCAAATACTCACCGCGACATTTGCCAACAACTAACGCAAGACCCCAATAGCATTGTTCGTGCTGCCGCACGGGATAATTTAAAGTAGTATTCGCTCTTAGAAGTTGCATTATAGCAGAAGGAAGTTAACTATTACGGATGAGCCTTTACTTAAAACAGCGTATTCTCGCTTCATCTTTTCCAAAAATTAAATCGGATTTTTATAAGACTTATTAACGATTATTTAATGATCAATTTCACAAACAAAAATATTTGTTTGTATCGAGTCGTAATTGTGCCATTCTTAACACTGGCGTTTGGGGTTGATAATTGCAACTTTCGGGACTGTGGTTGAATTGGAACAGGAGAATGAAAAGGGACTTGATCTCGCCTTAAGAGTAAAGGAATACTGAAAAATCCTAAAATAATTACTACTCCAGTCATTATCCAAACCATTAACCTGTTTGGTCTATAGTTCCCTGCTTCAATTTGCCAGAAAACTTGGTTGTATCGCCATGCAGCTAAGGCAATAGTCGAAATTCCAAAAATTACCAAAGCAACACCCAAATTTTCCGAGTTAGATAATGGACTTACCGGAGGTTCTTGTTGAATAATAGCAATATTCAACTGGCGCAGAAATATACCAAATCGCGCGATCGCAAAACCAAAGCCAATCAATCCAATAGAAGTGCGAAGCCAAGCCAGAAATGTGCGTTCGTTGGCTTGATGCTCCCTTTGGCGGTCAATTTTCGGTATTTTATCCATGAGTAGCTTCTAACACCAAATTCTTCTTTAAAAGTATTCGTAATATTGATGAAGTTTCGTAAAAGTCTAATCTAAAAGTGTCCTTAGATTTTGGGAAAACTTATTCTATATCTAAAAATTCTTGATTATGCTTGATGACAAAGATTTTGCCTTAGCCTCGGCTGTTGACACCTCGGTTGTGGTGCTTGAGGAGCTATCTTTACATCCTCAGCCAGAAATTCGTGAGGCTGTGGCTAAAAATCCGAATACGCCCACGAAAGTGTTGCTGAAATTAGGTAAGGAGTTTCCAGACGCAATTACGGCGAACCCAATTTTCAATCTTTTGCTGCTCGAAAATCCTGAAAGCCATTTCATCAGGCTCTCTTTAGCGCGTAGCACAACAACTAGTGAAAGCGCGATCGCTCAGTTATCTAAAATCGAGGATAAGGAAATTCTTTGTGCTGTGGCTGGAAATCCAAAGACACCTCTTCACATCCTGGAACGACTTGTAGTAGAAGGCCCGCCTCTTTTCTGCGATCACGAAAATGCTGATGAATCTGATTTTGATGGACTCTTTACCGCGATCGCTCAAAATCCTAACACTTCTGAATCGTTATTACTTCAAATAGCCGAGGATGGAAGCAGGAATATCAAAATAACGATCGCTGAGAACCCCAAAACACCCTTATCTCTGCTAAATAAGTTTGCAGATTGGAGAGATTTTTCGATGCATCAAGCAATTGCTCGAAATCCTCAAGCACCAAGCGCAATATTGGAAAAACTACTGGGAGAAAATACCAAAGAAATTCGCGATCTGGTCAAGATCCATCCAAATGTATCAGAAACTGCGATCGCCATCATCAATTTTATCGAGGGAAAACCTGGAACATCCATAGAGTTGCTAGAGCGGTTAGCTAGCGATCGACGAGCCTCTATCCGGCGATTGGTTGCCGCCCATCCCTCAACCCCTGCAAAGGTTTTAGAAAAGCTCGCGCAGGATACAGATGAAGATGTACCCTTCAAAGCCGCAAACCATCCCAATGCAACCTCTACCGTTTTAGAGTTTTTTGCAGAGTTCTTGGTTAAGCAACGTCAGTTAGTCTCGCCAATCAATGGAGCCAAGATTCAACAGTATAAAGAAAGTGCGCTTGAATTGCTAAAACGTTCTGACATCACGCCAAAAGTGTTAGAAAATCTGTTGCAGATGAATGAATCTGTTGTAGTGGATGCGATCGCATTGTCTTTGAAAACACCACCTACTATGCTGCTTGCACTTATAGACTATCAAGCTAAATTTGTAAGCATTGATTTTTTCAGAAATCTCGCTAAAAACCCCAATACACCCTCAGATGGGCTGGAGAAGCTTTATCTAAAAATCAACCAAACGCAACATGCAAATACGATTAGTGGTCTAGGCGCTATCGCTGCTCATCCCAATACCCCCGTCTATTTGCTAGAACAATTAGCAGTTCATGCCGACTACAGTATTCGGACAAATGTAGCCATAAATATCAATACACCGATTTCAATTTTGGAGCGGTTAAGCAATGATTCGCAAGGCAGGGTTAGTAGGTTTGCTAAACAGGCGCTCAAGGAAAGAGCTTGATTTCAGGATTGTTTCTGTAAAGGTCAACACTTTGCAGAGAGACTCTGAGAAAATCCCAAGCGATGCCAGAATCTTTACAATACAGGACTTACGCACTGAAAACTTGAAAGCTTGATCCCCCCTAGCCCCCCTTAAAAAGGGGGGAATCTTAAAAGCCCCCTTTTTAAGGGGGTTGGGGGATCTCTTCTGCGTAAGTCCTACAATAGTAAATAAGGTAAAGATATATATTCAGAGTCAAAATCAATGGCACTATTCGGATTTGGCAAAAAGTCAGTTATACCCACACCTGAAGAAGCTTTGTCAGGAAGGGCACAATCTATGTCAGTACCCGCCGCTCATTATGTCAACAAAAATCCCTTACAACCTCCTTTTCCCGATGGATTAGAAAAGGTAATCTTTGGCTTGGGCTGTTTTTGGGGTGCAGAACGCAAATTCTGGCAACTTAAAGGAGTTTACACCACCGCAGTCGGTTATGCTGCTGGTTTAACACCCAACCCCACCTATGAAGAGGTATGTAGTGGGCGAACTGGTCACAATGAAGTGGTGTTGGTTGTGTTCGATCCCAAAGTGATTAGTTATGCCGAACTGCTCAAAGTCTTTTGGGAAAGCCACAATCCTACCCAAGGGATGCGCCAAGGTAATGATAGTGGCACTCAATACCGTTCGGGAATTTATGTATATTCCGAAAATCAAAAGCAGCTAGCAGAAGCATCGCGGGAAGCTTATCAGCAAGCCCTCAACAGCGCAGGTTATGGCAAGATTACTACAGAAATCTTGGATGCGCCTGAATTCTACTACGCTGAAGCTTACCATCAGCAATACTTGGCTAAAAATCCCAACGGCTATTGTGGTTTGGGAGGGACAAATGTTTCTTGTCCCGTGGGTGTAGTTGAATCGCAAGTGAGTTGATAGGGTAGGGTAGTCAACTTAAGGTGAGTTAGACGAACCTCTCCTTGCCTTGAACTAAAGTTCAAGGCTGTCCCTCTCCGAGTCGGAGAGGGATATATTTTGTCTAGTTAAGAATATTTGTAGTTGATGGGCTAGGGCGATATCTTTGTCCTTGAAGAATTTGAACCATTTGTTGAACCTTTTTGCCTAAAAAACCTTCGCTTGATATTTACCCAAAAGGCTTACCTTACAGTGCAGATTTGAGCAAAACGATCGCTCGAACCCACATCATAATACTAATAGGCGCTCCAATTAGAATCCCAGCGATCGCCCAGCCTCTCTGATGCGCTTTGAATTGTTCAATACTGCGCCACGGTCTACTTTTCCAAGCCCATTCGTTGCCTTTAGAACCGAGTGCGATCGCCATTAGCCACCAACCGTGCGGTATAAAACAGAATAGCCCGTACCAGACTTGATTAGGCCACATCCACAACCAAGGCATCAGAAATGCGCCCCAATTCCAACCGAGAATTTCTTCTGGGACTGTTTCATTATGATTATTTATCCCGCAGCCAGAATTGTTGACTATTTCCTTTAGCGGCAAAAGTTCATTCCTCTTTCCAGATTTGACAGTTAGCCCCGATTTGAGGGCATTCAGCGCTTGGGTGGCACTAGTAAATCGTTGTTCTGGAGCAGGTTCTATCAACTTTTGTAGCCAACTGACAAAACTTGGACTGAGGTTAACTCGGTCTGTAAATTGCAGTCGCAAATCCTGCTGGGGTAAATCAGAGGGAGAAGTCCCAGTTAGCAAATGAATCAAAGTCGCTCCCAGTGCATAGAGGTCTGAAGCCGCAACCGCTCGACCACCAAATTGTTCCATTGGAGCATAACCATAAGTACCCACAACGGTAAAAGTCACGCCTTCTCTTGCCGCTTTATCCTGAACTGCGCCAAAATCAACTAAATAAATCCGATTATCTTCGCCCCAGATTAAATTACTCGGTTTAATATCTCTATGCAATACCCCTGGATTCAACTCATGTAGATACGTGAGAATATTTAAAACCTCAACAGCAATTTTTCTCGCTCGCTTTTCACTAAACCTTTTGCCAACAGCAAGTTTATCCTTGAGTGATTCACCAGGGATATATTCTTGTATTAAGGCAAACCAGAGTGTGCGATCGTCGATACAAAAATAATCTATATATCGAGGGATGCGCGGATGATTTAGCTGTTTAAGAATTTGTGCTTCCCTCTCAAAAAGTTTCAGGTCATCCCACTGCACAGTACCGCCAAAGGCCAAAAGTTTGACCACAACGGTCGAATTTTCGCCATCAGAGGCTTGTAAATCCAATGCTTGCCAAGTTTGGCGAATTCCATTGTTACCAAGTTGGCGTTGAATTTGATAACGGTCTTGTAATATCTGTTCTGCTTGCAGCATCTTGACACCTGCTGGCAATTTACTCTGATTCCCTTACTATTCAAGGATAGTCATTATCTAGAGAAATTGTCAGAGCCTGATAATTTCTTGAAAGCAGTTGAAGATTCCAACTTTGGGGTTCTCTATAAAAATACTGCGAATTATTGTTCGCACATGCTATAAATAGCATAGTAGAGATTAAAAGTGGCCAAAGAAGCACAAGCAAAACAGATTATCATCTATGCCAATCAAGACGGTTACGAGCCGTTTGCAGAGTGGATGGATAATTTACGCGATCGACAAGGAAAACGACGCATACTGCAACGCCTACGCCGCCTTGAACAAGGCAATTACGGCGATGTTGCGCCAATAGGAGATGGTTTAAGCGAGTTGCGAGTGTTCTTTGGTTCTGGTTATCGCGTCTATTTCGGTGAAGATGCTGAAAATATCGTTGTCTTACTGTGTGGAGGCGACAAAAGCACACAGAATCAGGACATAGAAGACGCAAAAGCTTACTGGCAGGAGTACCTAAGCGGTGAGAAAATTTAGAACACTTGATGAATTTGAGGAAGAGTACTTCCGTAACCACCCGGAAGAAATCGACAATTATTTGACGGAGATTTTTCAGGAATATGCACAAGACAACGATTCCGGTGCGTTGTTGGCATCCTTGCGCGTCGTTGCTCGTGTACGAGGAATTAGTGAGATAGCCGATCAAATAGGTATGACACGCCGGGGATTGCAAAAAGCCTTATCCAACAATGGCAACCCGCGCCTTGAAAACGTCAATTCCATCATGAAGGCACTAGGATATTTTCTCACGCCACAAAAAATCATGCCTCCATCGGCAGAGTGAATCACAACAGTAATTATCGATGGTCAAAAGAGGCAGGGGAGCAGGGAGCAGGGGAAGAGACTGAGACGGAGCTTGTACTTTGCCAAGCGTCCAAGCGTCCGCCGAAGAAGGGGCTTCATACCCATGTTCTGACAATGCTTGTCGCACAGGGAAGGGCTTTCTCCCCCTGCTCTCTGCTCCCTTCCCCTCTGCCTTTTCGGTGACACTATTGGGTGCAAAATGTGGGTTACAGATAATTTTTGCGATAGTAAGCTTGATATTGGGCAGACAGTAAAGGTTCCCACCAATCACGATGATTGAGATACCATTCAACAGTTAAACGTAAACCCTCAGCAATTGTTACTGAAGGCGTCCAACCAAGCTGAGTTTTAATTTTGTTGGCATTAATTGCATATCTCCGATCGTGTCCGGGTCTATCCTTGACAAAAGTGATTAACTGCTTTGCCGGATTTACTGGTAAATCAGATGCTAATTCATCCATCATCTGACACAAAAGTTCTACAAGGTTGAGATTTTCCACCTCATTGTTGCCACCAATATTGTATGTTTCTCCTGGTTGGCCGTGATTAATTACCACATCCAGAGCCAGACAATGATCGCCGACATAAAGCCAATCCCGCACGTTTTTACCATCACCATAAACAGGTAATGGTTTCCCGATCAAAGTGTTGATACACATCAGGGGAATTAGCTTTTCGGGAAACTGATAAGGGCCGTAATTATTAGAGCAATTCGTAATAATTGTTGGGAGTTGATAAGTATGGTAATAAGCACGCACTAAATGATCGCTACCGGCTTTTGAAGCTGAATAGGGACTATTGGGAGCGTAGGGTGTAGTTTCACAAAAAGCTGGATCGTCTGCGCCCAAGCTACCGTAGACTTCATCAGTAGAGACATGCAGAAAACGATAATCAGATGGCTGTGCTTTTGTCTCCCAATGTTGGCGAAAAGCTTCTAAAAGAGTGAAAGTTCCCACTACATTAGTTTGTACAAAAGCAGCAGGCCCAAGAATCGAACGATCGACATGAGATTCAGCGGCAAAATGAGCGATGGTATCAATATTTTCGGTTGATAATAGCTCGTCTATGATGGTGCGATCGCAAATATCCCCCTGCACAAACCGAAAATTCTCTCTTCCCTCAACCTGCGCCAAATTCAGACGATTCCCCGCGTAGGTAAGAGCATCCAACACCACCACTCGGTCATCGGGATAAACCTGACACCAATGATGTACAAAATTTGCCCCAATAAACCCCGCACCCCCCGTAACTAATAACCGCCGAATCATCTAATTTTTTCTCTTCTCCCTGTGTTCTCTGCGGTGCGTTTCTATTACTTAAAGTATTTCTTTCTCAACTTACCGTATATTTTCTGAGCGAATAATTTCGCCATCCGTATTTGCGTCAAACTCTTAATATTAGACGGCTGCTGGATTTTGTGGTCAAAAAACTCATTTAACTCATTTAAAATAACTTGCAAACGCTTAAGAATGTTTTCAGTCCGATATTCAGCTAAAAATTCCTCAGACAAACTAAAAGCTACTGAAGAATCAATCACCTTCAGAATCCGTTGGACATCATATTCTTGTGAATATCCAGCAATTTTATAGCAGTTAAATCCTGGGTCTAAGTAATCAGCCAGTCCACCGTTGACACTAGAAAATACTTGACAACCACAGGCAAGAGCTTCCATTGGTTGCAGACCAAATCCTTCACTAACACCCTGTTGTGCCCAGTACTCAGCCGAATCATAAAGGTAAACCTTAGCTCGGTTGAATAGTCCAGGTAAATCCTCTACATAAGAATCAACAACCAATACTTTACAACGTTTTTGTAGCGCTGGAATCAATTCTTTAATTAAATACTCAGAAGACTTCCGAGCCTGAACTAAAACATCAATATCCCGTTCAATTCCTAAATTTTTAAACTCATCAGAAATTTGATTAGGCAAATAATAAATCAGAGAATTGGGTGATTTTTCTCCCCAATATCCCATTGTATAGCGGCTGACAGTGACGATTGGAATACTGGCTCTTAGCGTGAATGGATAACCTGGACTATGTGCATGGTAAACGACATTGTATTGCTTAAGTTTAGCCACTAGTTGAGCTACATCAAATCCCCAACTGATGACAAAAATTACATCACTTAAATTTTTCTCTTTTAGCAAATCATCAAGAAAAAGCTTACCTTTTTCGCGTTGACGGTAAGTTACAACATCAGCACTACAGAGCTGCTGAACCAGATTAAGTGCTTTTAACTCAGCCCAAAGACCACCACAGGCAAATTTGCCATCTGTACCGGGGAGTAAGAAGTAAAGTTTTCTCATAATTTTCTTAGGGGAATGGGCATTAGGGGAGTAATTTTGAATTTTGAATTTTGAATTTTGAATTTTGAATTGTTTCCCCCTCTTGCTCTCTTCATTCTTGCCAGCCCACTTTAACAAAATGTGCCTCACGCCCCCAAACGTCACGTGTACGGGTAATATTTTCTATTGTTAGGTTAAAAGGAATGGCGGTTGTTAGGTAACGCTGTGCCATAGAACCTAAATCAGGTGCGAGTTCAGCGGCTGTCGTCGCTGCTAACCCCAAACCTATAAGTTGCTCGATTGGTCGAAATGGTAGCAACAGATGCACACCTACAGCTAGTCCAGCTGTTAAGAGCATTGCTACTGATAAATTTGTGCCGCAACGAGGATGTACAGCCAAATCCCATTCTCCACTGGTGAGGCGATGTCGAGCAAGTATGACCCCACGCCGCAAATCACTAATATTCACCTCACCATAAAGGTAAAATCCCTGCTCAGTAGACAAACCGCCTAATAATTCGTTATCTAGTTGAACGTTAGTAGCTCCTTTAGCAGGATAGGCACTTTTTGATTCGCTAAGAACCCAAACAGTAGCGTGTTCTAAGGCGTGAACCTGCCGCAGCATCAAAATTTCTTTCAACCCTGGAATAAACGATAGCTGCCTGAGTAAGTCGGCATCTTGTGTGGGTTGCGGAAAGTCTAAGGGTCGGTATTCTGGGGCCGGAATCTCAGATATAGGTGTCGTAAAATCGAAGTTAAAAAATTCAAAGGGAGACGAGCTACCTTGAAAAGAAGCAGAAGTATTCATTGGAACACTGCTCTCCAAGCCGATGGAGCAACATAGATTTCTTTCAAATGTAACGCTTGCACCACTGAATTGTTGCTAATTTTTGTGGATGATTGTTTTGCTGGGGCATTGGGCACAAGAGGCAGAGGTGCAAAGGGGCAGAAGGGGGAAAGACTTGCTGCAACTTCTCCCCTGCTCCCCCAGTTCTACACCTGTTCTGCTGAATTTGAAAAGGAATTGCGATCTTTGTTATAGTTTCCGAGTCCGAGGGTCAGCTGGCTCCACTAACATAAACTCCGGCTGAGTGAAGGACTCGGAACTTTTGGTAGAGTGTTCACACTGAAAACTTAGGCGTGAAGAGGGAAACAATCAGTAAACCTCAAAATTGGCTATTTAGTGTACCAGACCAGAGCAATTACGTTGCTACTTGTAAACTATTTATTCGATCTGGTTAGGTAGAGTACAGCAATTGACATCATTCAAACAGACTTTGCCCCACTGTAAAGCCCAGCGGACAAGGGCTACTCGATTATCTGTCTCAGTCTTAGTGAGAATATTGCTGATATGGTTATCAACTGTACGTTTGCTAATCTCCAGTTTTGCTGCAATTTCTTGGTTAGTTAAGCCAGCGGCCACTAAGTCGATAATTTGCAGTTCTCTGTCTGACAGACTAACGGGGGTCTCAGACTTGCCACCAGCCATGACTATTTCTATCCTCGCTTGGTATATGTACTTAATCGCTCTTTCTAATTCTAGAGGATTCTTTTGTTGGTAGGGGTTTCAAGTGTTAGCAGTAATACTATTGTCAATATTTTCTTTGGATTTAAAGTTGGCATAAATCTAACCTTAAAATTTTATGGTATAAATAATACAATTTTTGTAAAAATATTTAAGTTTATTCACTGAGATAAATTTAGAGAGTATTAGAAGCATATACATGTTATGGGAGTAGTTAAAATTGCTATTTAATTCTATGAAGGACTGGCGACAGATTAGCAAAAATTATTGTAGATTTTATACTGTAAATTCCTAATCCCAAATCGAAATCTAAAATTGAAAATGAGATGAGCAATCCCCGTGTTTTGTGCCTTGGTGAAATTTTGTTTGATTGTTTAGCCGATCAATTAGGGCTAAAGCTGGAAGAAGTAAAATCTTGGACTCCCTACCCAGGAGGGGCACCAGCTAACGTAGCCTGTGCTTTAGTCAAGCTGGGGACATCAGCCGGCTTTATCGGAGCCGTTGGCGAAGATGAACCAGGGAATGCACTGGTCAAACTATTACAAGATGTAGGTGTAGAGACTATGGGGGTACAACGCCATCCCACAGCACCAACGCGGCAAGTTTATGTTACACGGGATCTGGCTGGCGATCGCACCTTCGCCGGATTTGGTCAGTATGATACCTCTGAATTTGCCGATACTCGCCTGCAAGCTAAACAATTGCCAAATTCGCTGTTTCAAGAGGCAGATTTTCTGGTTTTGGGTACTTTGGAATTAGCCTATCCTGAAAGTGAAGAGGCAATTCACCGCGCCCTAGAGTTAGCAGAACATTACGATCTGAAGATTGTGCTAGATGTCAACTGGCGTCCTGTATTTTGGGAAGAGCCAAACATCGCTCATCAAAAAATTCCAGAATTATTTAAGCGAGTCGATTTCCTCAAGCTTTCTAAAGAAGAAGCTGAATGGTTATTTGAAACAGCAGATCCCGGAGCAATTACTTACCGTCTAGCTTCAATTGAAGGAGTGCTAGTAACAGATGGGGAAAACGGTTGCACCTATTGTCTGGGTGAGAACGAAGGCAAATTACCTTCATTTTCTATCCCCGTAGTTGATACAACTGGTGCAGGGGATAGCTTTTTGGCAGGATTCATCCATCAATTGAGTCAGAACGGCATCCACAGCTTGCGGGATGCAGAAACAGCAAAACGCATTGTCACCTATGCCAGTGCTGTTGGAGCACTGACTACCATTAAACCAGGTGCGATCGCTTCTCAACCAACAAATGCTGAAGTCGAAGCTTTTCTAGCCGCACATCAACTTTAGGAACTCTAGTATAAGCCACTGGGATATCAGCCTTTGGTGGCTGATACTCCAGACTAGAAAATGGATGAAAATCTTCATTCATGCCATTGTGCGATCGTGTTGCACAACAGACTACACAAAACTCATCAAAAGTCTTGAGCATGAAAAAAATATTAAATCTTTATACTTTCATTATTTGCATAAACAACAATCTTGATACCTATAAGTAAATAGAAAATACAGATTACTTTCAGGTATTGGTGAAGCATTATGAAAAACATCACAAAATGGCTTTTAGGTTTAGCGATTATTCCTGCAAGTTTGGTATTGGCAACTAGTCATGCTAAAGCAAGTCAGCTTGCTAGTGAGTGGTTCTTTGGTCTCTGGGATTGTAATATTGACGGTAGACCAGCCAAAATGCAGTGGAAAGTAGTTGATGACCCACAGACTAGTTGTAGTGGTGATGTTTGCTCTACTACTTCTGGTGTGCGTCTCGTCGGGCGATTTAGTGATAACGGTAGTGCGTGGGTTCCTCTAGGAAAACGTTTTTCCAGCACACAAAGACAGGATTTAGGTATTCGTTATTTAGGTGCAGAACAAGATAACTGGTATCTCAAATACAACAGTCGTACTAAAATCGCAGATGGTTGGACGACATGGCGAGGTAAGCGCTACCCACTGCAATGTCGTAATCGCAGATAAACTTTAATGCCAAACACGCTAATACTTTAGTTTGTTTTAGCTTGCTCCCACAGAGTATCAACAGTTACAAACTCATAACCTTGTTGTAGCAATTGCGGAATGAGAATTTGAATTGTGGCAGCAACATCTTGTCCACCGCAAGCACCATCATGTAAAACTATTAGCGAACCATTTTTGACCTGTTGCATAATTCGTTCTACTACAGTATTTACGCCTGGTCGTACCCAGTCTTCTGGTACAACGCTCCACATTACTGGACGGTAATTCCACTGAAAGAATAAATTTAAAGTAGCAGGTGTGAATAAACCATTGGGGGGGCGGACATCTCGCACTTGTTTTGGTCGCAGGTTGCAGGCGTTATAAATGGCAGCTTGGGTTTTTTCTAAACTGTCCTTCAGGTCATTTGGGGAAAGCATGGGAAAAGAGCGATGATCGTAGCCATGCAATCCGATCCAGTGTCCGCGATCGCTAACGGCTTTAGCAATGGCTGGTGAACGGTTGACGCAAACACCCAACCAAAAAAAACTCGCTGTAATTTTGTAACGATCTAACACTGCCAAGACTTCGGGTGTGTATTGCGGATGTGGCCCATCATCGAATGTGAGTGCGATCGCTTTAGAATTGGAATTTCCTGCCCAAAGGCAGTTGGGAAAACTTGGTTGGAGAACGCGGTAGATAATTGGGAATAGGGGAGCTAGTTGCATTTTGCCTTTATCTGGTGCTGACAACTTTTTGTAGGTGTTGCTTACGAAACTGCGATACCACCCAATACGCTTGGGTTAAGCACATTTATCTGTTAATGCAGGCAAGGGGGAGCAGGGGAGGCAGGGGGAGAAAAAAGCTTAACTGAACTGTATTGCGATACCACCCCAATACAATGCCTCAATATTCTAGCCAAATTGGATGCCTTGGCAGACGATTGCCACAGAAGGGGCAGTAAACTCCAGTGCTGACCAAAGCAAATCTAAAATAGCCAGTGGCATATCATCAATGAAGGCGTTTAATCGCAAAGTTTCCCAGTCTTCTTGGCTGGGGAATAAGATTTTTTGACCGTCAATATCAATACAAGTGTGTCTGATGCTAGGGTTATTTGAGTTCGTGAACTTGTGGCATACTTCTATACCAAACCTCTCCCCGTTTTACCAAGAAGACGCGGAGAGTGGAGACGCTTTGTAACAAAATCTGTAACAGCAATGCCATTTGACCTAGCACTCGTCTAAATTGATGAGAAATCTACGGGAAATCCCTGAATAAAAGGGTAATGTTGCTCAAAGATATACGAGACTATCAAATTCTATTTCTGGGTTTATTCTTAGTCTTGGGAATCGGTACACGAGATTGGACGCTGCGACCAGAGTTGATTGGGGTAGCGATCGCCACCAGTCTGGCAACCCAATGGATCTTGTCATTAGTTACTGGTAAAGAACCAATGGCGAATCTTCGCAGTGCTTTAATTACCTCACTGGGACTCAGTTTACTGTTGCGGGCTGACCACTGGACGACAATGGCAATAGCCGCAGCAATTGCGATCGCCAGCAAATTTATCTTCCAAGTTGGGGATAAGCATTTCTTCAATCCCGCCAATTTTGGCATCATATCTGCCTTGATTCTGACTCCCAATGCTTGGGTTTCGCCGGGACAATGGGGTGAAGAGTGGTGGTATGGATTATTATTTGCCGGCACTGGCGGCATGATTTTGCAGCGCGTTGGTCGCTGGGACACCACAGCAGCTTTTTTGGGTTCCTACTCTTTGCTAGAGGCGATTCGCAATCTCTGGCTGGGTTGGACTTGGGATGTTTACTGGCATCGATTGATGAGCGGGTCTTTACTGCTGTTCGCCCTATTTATGATTACAGATCCGCGATCAATTCCCAATTCCCGAATTGGGCGTGTAGTTTGGGCAGTTTGCATAGCTGGATTAACTTTTATCCTACGGAATTATTTCTTTATTTCCACAGCAGTTTTCTGGGCGCTGTTTGCCCTTGCGCCGTTGACCATCCTGTTAGATGTTCTGTGGCTAGCCCCAAGGTTTGCTTGGCAAGAGGGAGATGAGGGAGCAGGGGGAGAAGTTCTTACTCAGCATTAAAAATACAGAGGTATAAAATGAAATTTTTTCGACTTTTAACCCCATTATTGTTGGCAATTGTAGCTGTTTTGTGCTTTGCACCAGCAGCCTGGGCATTTTGTGGATTTTATGTAGCTAAAGCTGATACAAAACTGTATAACAAAGCTTCTCAGGTGGTTATAGCGCGGGATGGCGATGGCTTCGCCAACACCAAGGGTGAACGCACTATCCTAACAATGGCAAACGACTTTCAAGGCGAAGTCAAAGATTTTGCAATGGTAGTACCTGTACCAACGGTGCTGCAAAAAGAGCAAGTTCGCGTTGCTGAACCCAAGATTATCGAGCGCCTAGATGCTTTTAGTGCGCCGCGATTGGTAGAATATTTCGACCCAGATCCTTGTGCCCCAGTTTACCCGCAAGAGTTATCAGCAGCACCAGCGCCAGCAGCAGCGAGAAGTGAGGCGGGGGGTGCAAGGGATGATACTAGTTTAGGTGTAACAGTCGAAGCACGTTTCAACGTCGGCGAATACGACATTCTGATCCTTAGCGCTAAAGAATCTGGCGGACTGGAAACTTGGCTCAAACGCAATGGCTACAAAATCCCCAGAGGTGCGAAACAATTACTTCAGCCTTACATTCGCTCCTCAATGAAATTCTTTGTTGCTAAAGTCAACTTAGATAAATTCGAGCAATCTGGCTATCAGTTCCTCCGTCCGCTACAAATTTCCTACCAGTCACCTAAATTCATGCTGCCAATTCGTTTGGGCATGATTAATGCCACGACAGAGCAGGATTTAATTGTGTACATCCTCTCGCCTCAAGGACAGGCAGAAATCACTAACTACCGGACGGTGAAAATTCCCTCCGATGCAAACATTCCCTTGTTTGTTAAAGATGAATTTGGTGAATTCTACAAATCCATGTTTCAAACTGCCTACACCAAAGAAGATAGGAAAGTTGGTTTTTTGGAATACGCTTGGGATATGGGTAGTTGCGATCCTTGTTCTGCTGAACCCCTAACTCCAGAAGAACTCAAGCAAGCAGGTGTCTTTTGGTTAGATGATAATTCTGAAAGCAATGTGCCAGTACGCCCCGGCTTCGGTCGTGCTTTTCCTCGAAGTAACGTCTTCATCTCTCGGTTACATGTCCGCTACACCCGCGACAAATTCCCTGAAGACTTGATATTCCAACAAACTGCTAACAGTGAATCTTTCCAAGGGCGTTATGTTTTGCAACATGCGTTTCAAGGGGAACTCAAATGTCAGGCGGGTAGAGAATATAAGCGGTCTTTGCCCAAGCGTTTTGAACAAGAGGCGCAAACTCTGGCTAAACTAACCAACTGGAATATCCAAGACATTCGCAACAAAATGAAGCTGAGTGTTGGTAATCTGACATATTCCTGGTGGGAAAATTTATTTTCTTGGCTGGGATTATAGTCTTTATCGCAAGCAGGGAGCAGAGGGGAGAATCGACTCCCCTGCACCATCCCAATGCCAAATGCTTTTTGAAAAAAGATATAGCATCTTGACGAAAATTTTTTAGAGTGTTGTTATACGCAATACTAAGATATTCTTGCTTTCTTCGCCAAGATTCTCATGGTTCAATTCGATGAACACCTACGCCGCTTAGTTAGCGAAGCCTGTGAACACCCATCTGGAAGTCCTCAGCGTCAGAAGCTGCTCACGCAAATTATTCGCTTGACAGCAAATAGACTCTGGAGAGAAAGTACTCCTTATTATCAAGATGCACTACAACAAACTTGGTTGTATTTCTGCCGCAATGTTTGTGAAGGTTTGACAGGTCAAATCTATGACCCCACCTATGGCAGTGTCATCACCTGGTTAAATGCTTACCTAAAACGGAGACTACAAGACTTTTACATTAACCAGAATCGAGAACAAGCCACAACAGTCCCTCTTCGGGTTCGTCAGTCTATATCGGGTGGAACAGGTGAAACCATCGATCCTGTTGATAACCTTCCAGCGACCCCCCAAGCACCTCCCATTCTGGAAGACTTAGAAATATGGGTTAAGACAGATTCTCAAGGAGAACTGCGCGGTACTTACATTAAAGGGCGTCCAGATGTGAATTGTCAGGTTTTAATTCTCAGACGCCTACCCCCGGAAGTTAGCTGGAAAGAATTATCTGAGGAATTTGGGCTGTCAATTCCGACATTAAGCAGTTTTTATCAGCGCCAGTGTCTACCACGTTTGCGTAAATTCGCCGAATTGGAGGGATTGTTATAACAGTTAGCGCGTAACGCACACAAGCTTGAAATGGTACGTTATGCTCTGCTAAGGGACTTCCAAATAAAAAAATATCCAATTAACTCTTGTGGGGTGGGCGACACGAGAGCCATATCAACTCGGCGGGCAGGATGCCCACCCCACAATATTGGATAATTTATTTCTTGGAGTTCCCTAAGACACCCTACAAGACTAATGAGATTTTTTCAAAAACAATTTAGGATTCCGATAGTAGAACGCCCTGTTGAAATAGTCGAATATCGAAAGACAAACTTGCCAATGTCAGCATTGCAGATCGGTCGAAAGCAAATCAAATAAAAAGCCTATATCACTTGGTAATAGACAAAACCCAATCGCCTAAAAGTTGGTTTACTTTATCGGGTATTTCATCATGGGGACAATGACCGGCTGTTAGGAAATGTTCTCTGAGTTCAGGATAATATTGACGAAACTTTTGGGAACGTTCTCTAGCATTCATCCAAGGATCGGCTTCTCCCCACAACATCAACAAAGGACAAGTTAATTGCTTTAGTAGCACATCAACTTTTTCCCCTTGAGGACTGCTAAAGACTGACACAAATACTTCCATTGCACCAGGATCGTAAGCAGGGCGAGCAATTTCTTGTACTAATTGGTCTGTAATTGCACTTTTGTCAAGATAAACTTTTTCTAGAGTTTGGCGAATTACCCAACCTTGTCGCACGTATTGAAATAACAAAGACTGGGCTAAAGGTTGTTGAAAAATCCACTTAGTGCCGTCACCAAGAAGTTTCTGCAAACTAGCGGGTTGTTTGGGAGGCTCAATTTCTGATTGTAAAGCTTCCGGCTCAGATGTCGGCTGACTTTCGCTAAAAGGCCCTGCGCTATTGAGCAAAACTAAACCAGCGGCACTGTCGGGACGTTGCGCTGCAACACACAAGCAAGCATAGCCACCAAGAGAGTTACCTGCTAATACTGCTTTTTGACCAATCACTTCACTGATAAAATCGTGAAGTTGGTCGCGCCACAAGTCGCCACTATACTGCAATTTTGGTTTTGCCGATCGCCCGAATCCCAAAAGGTCGATCGCAAATACTTCAAAATCTTGACACAATCCTGTGATATTCTTGCGCCAGTGGTCTGTGGAAGCACCAAATCCATGTACTAAAAGCAAGGCCGGACGTTGCGCTTGCTTCTCTCCCGCACGCACATAGTAAACATTGTGCCCGCGCCACTGCCAATATTTACCAGGAATTGGGGTTGTAGAGGGGGCTGTAGTTGCCTGCATGATTCAAAGAATTGTTAAGTAGCTTTTAATAATTGTAGGCTAGTCCAAGGAGTAGGGGAGCAGGGGAGACTGGGGGGAAATCACTAATGACTAATAACTAATAACTAATGACTAAAGAAAGATTAATTACAGGCAAAACTAAGCTATTAGGGGTAATTGGACATCCGGTGGAACATTCGCTGTCGCCAGCGATGCATAATGCTGCGATCGCTCATTTGGGATTAGATTACGTTTATCTTCCCTTTCCTATAGCACCAGACAATTTAGAAGTAGCGATCGCAGGTTTCGCAGCTATTGATGTTGTCGGTTTTAGCGTGACTATACCTCATAAACAGGCTATCATGCCCCTGCTCTCAGAAATTACCCCTCTTGCTCAAACTATAGGCGCAGTAAATACTGTTAGTCGCCAAAATAATCAATGGGTGGGGACAAACACAGATATAGAAGGATTTATCGCTCCTTTGCAGACAACGTATAAGCAAGATTGGAGTCAGAAGGTAGCAGTGATTTTAGGCAATGGTGGCGCAGCTAGGGCAGTTGTAGCAGGTTGTCATCAACTAGGTTTTGCCAAAATTTATGTGTTGGGGCGCAATGTGCAGAAATTACAAGCATTTTGCAATAGTTGGAGTAATTCACCTATAGAAGAGAATTTGCAAGTCGGTACATGGGATGAACTAGCAAAATTGATTCCCCAAGCAGATTTGCTGGTAAACACAACCCCCATAGGTATGTATCCCAAGGTTGATGAGTCGCCTTTGAGCGTGGAGGAAATAGCAAATTTACCAAAGGGTGCGATCGCTTACGATTTAATATATATTCCAAAGCCGACGCAATTTTTAGAGCAGGCAGAAAAACAAGGCGCAATTGCGATCGATGGCTTAGAAATGCTAGTTCAACAAGGAGTAGCAGCATTAAAAATTTGGTTGCAGCAGGAAAATGTACCTGTAGAAGTGATGCGTCAAGCTTTGCAACAGCATTTAGGTTTACAGCAGTTTTGAAACCAGAAAAAACTGGAAAATAACACACCTTGAAAGGGCTATTCCTAGTTTAGTCACCCAAGTAAAAATCGATTTTATTACAGATAAATCTCCGATTCAGATGCAACAACCATTAATCTGTGCTGCCATTACAAAAAGTTAATCCTGCGAGTCATAACACCCGTAACGGGAACACTAACTTGAAATCAGGTAAAAGAAATTTTTAGTCATGAGAGTCTTAACCTTTCTATTTCTGTTTACAAGTGGGTTCTTAACTTCAGGAATGATGCGAGCGGCTATGGCTCAAGTAACATCTGATGGTACTACCAACACCATTGTCAACCAAAGTGGTAATAACTTCAGCATCACTAACGGTAGCCGTGTCGGAAACAACCTGTTCCACAGTTTTAGCCAATTCTCACTTCCTACCAACGGCTCTGCATTCTTCAACAATGCCTCAGATATCCAAAATATTTTTAGTCGCGTTAGTGGCGGTAATATTTCCAATATTGATGGTTTAATTCAAGCCAACGGTAGTGCTAATCTATTTTTGCTTAATCCCAACGGCATAATCTTTGGACAAAATGCCAGCTTAAATATTGGTGGTTCATTTATTGCTACAACCGCCGAAAGTATCAAATTTGCTGATGGCGCTGAGTTTAAGGCGATTAGTTCCCAAGCTCCCCCATTGTTGAGTATTGATGTTCCCATTGGTTTACAATTAGGTAGCAATCCTGGGGCAATCACACTTCAAGGTACAGGACATACTTTAACACTTAGCGATAGTCGGACTCCGATCACTCGCACTCCTAGTCCCACACAACTGCGGGTACAGCCTGGAAAAACTCTGGCGTTGGTGGGTGGTACTCTAAATTTGGATGGGGCAACTCTGACTGCCGAACAAGGACGGATTGAATTAGGTAGTTTGGGTGACGCAGGGAAAGTTCGCCTCATCCCAACCACTCAGGGTTATACACTGGGGTATAGCAACGGGCAAAGCTTTGGTGACATTCAACTTGAAAAGAAATCTCTACTAGATGTCAGTGGGGTAAATGCAGGTTCCGTGCAGGTGCAGGGTAAACACATTCAATTTACCGATAGCTCCCTGGTATTGGCACAAAATCTCGGTAATCTTCCTGGTGGCAACCTACATCTGCAAGCATCAGCAGGAATCGATCTGACTGGTACACTCACCGGCATTCGCAGTGAAACCTTAGGCACTGGCACTAGTGGGAACATCAGCGTCATTACTCCCCGATTCAGCCTTCAGCAGGGAGCAGCATTAAACAACATTACTTTTGGAACAGCTACCAGTGGCAATCTTCAGGTTGATGCCTCAGTGCTGGAGATATCCGGCTTTTCGCCCATCAGTTTAAGTGGCAGCGTGATTAACACTAGTACCTTCAGTTCTGGAAGCGCAGGTAATATCTTCGTGAATGGCGATAGTTTACTAGTGTCCGATGGTGCAGGGCTGTCTTCAATATCCCGTGGTAGCGGTGACAGTGGTCAAGTTGTCATTCGCAACATGGATACTACTGTCAGGGGAAGCAACTCGGCACCTATGGGTACTAGGATTGGCTCAACTGCTTTCAGTACAGGAAACGCTAAAACCATAACATTGGATACAGCCAGGTTGTATCTGCAAGATGGGGGAGCAATTACCACAAGTTCGTTTTCTGCCGGTCATGGCGGAGATATCAGGATAAATGCCACAGAATCCATCCAAATTATTGGCAGTAATCAAGTAATAACTAATAGCGGCATCCCTAATAGCGGTATCACCTCGTCCGTACTGAGCCTAAGCCCAACATTCCAGAAACAATTTAATGTATTCTATGATACGCCTGTAGGTGATGCAGGTACTGTGAGCATTACGACACCAAACCTGACGCTTCAGGATAGCGGGGCTGTGAGCGTTACCAATGATGGTAGTGGCAATGGTGGTAGTATCAACCTCACCGCAGATAGTATTCAATTAAAGAATCAAGCTTTAATCCAAGCAAAGACTGCATCTGGTGATGGAGGTAACATCAGCTTAGGAGTTGGCAAGTTATTGCAGCTGCGCGACAACAGCCAAATCACCGCCACCGCAGGCAGTAATGGTAACGGTGGTAATGTTAACATCAATTCACCCATCATTGTTGGATTAGAAAACAGCGACATTATTGCCAACGCAGTTCAGGGACGTGGAGGTAATATTCAAATCATCACACAAGGAATTATCGGCTTACAATATCGTCCACAACTGACTGCTGAAAACGATATTACTGCTAGTTCGCAATTTGGTGTTAGTGGTATAGTCCAAGTTAACAATATCGGTATTGACCCCAATTCTGGTTTGATAGAATTGCCTACCAATCGGACAGACTCATCTAAGCTTATTGCTACAGGTTGTTCTAATAATACTGGCAGCAGTTTTGTGGCAACGGGACGGGGTGGTGTGCCGCAAAATCCTCTTCAACAGGTGACGAGCGATCGCCCTTGGTCTGATATCCGCGATATTTCTGCATTCCAGAAAACGGACAATGTGGCCGCTCAAACGCCTACATTACCAGAGGTTCTGATTCAAGCTACTTCTTGGCATCGTAACGCACAGGGAAAAATCGAGTTAGTAGCAGCACAATCTCCCACTAATATGCGATCGCCTTTAACCTGTACTGCAACTGTAAGTAATTAGTTACTCCAGGAACTTTGCAATCAAGTAAATCGCGATCGCTAGGACTAGCCTTTCAAGGTGTGTTATTTTCCAGTTTTTTTTGGTTTAGAATCTTAAAAGTTGAAACATGAGGTCGATTCTTGAGATAAGTCCGCCACCGATACTGGACTCTCTTTTACAAACCGCTAAAATACCTGCCCTAACAACATTTTTTCTCCACCCAACAGATTTGCACTTCTTTTTACCAAACTCCAAATCTGCCCATCACACAACACCTTGAAAGCGCTAGTCCTAGTAGCTTAAGCCACTTGTTTTAGCCCACGGAGCTGGGCTTTGTTTGTGTAGCTATTTCTTTACAGCCATTATTACCACTCTTTCATTTATGTTTCCCAAACCAAAAATACTTTTCTCATGGCTTGCATTATTACTAAGTTTTACAAGCCTATTTCTTAGTTCTTGGATTCTTCTTCCGCCTCTAAATATGTTTTTACTCACCCTAGCAGTGGGAGCGCCAGAAGTCAGTCCTTGGTTATTGTTATTAAATTTGCTTTCTTTATTACTTTCTTTTTTTTACATCCGTCGCCGTAAATTACAGCGTTTAGCTTGTGTTTTCAGCTTAATAGGTTTGCTAATTTGTGGATGGGTGCTAGTGAATATCCCACTAACTCAAATACAGATGGCTAAAGCCATGAAACAAGGATTGGGAACAAATTATCTAGAGCAAATTCCAGCCCAAGTAACGGCTAAGATGCAAACTCATCCGTTTAACTTAGTTAATTTCTTCGGGGGTATTGCATTAGGCAAAACGCGTCATCAAAAAGATATTCTCTTTGCTTCTCCTGCGGGAGTGCCCTTAAAAATGGAAGTCTACCAACCCTCAGAGGTAGGGAAATATCCAGCAGTGGTAGTAATTTATGGTGGAGCTTGGCAATATGGAAACCCTCATGCCAATTCTGAGTTTAATCAATATATTGCTCATCAGGGATATACAGTATTTGCGATCGCCTATCGACACGCACCTAAATATCGGTTTCCAGATCAGTTAAATGATGTGCGTACAGCCTTAAATTTTATTCGCAAACATGCAGCGGAATATGAAGCCGATCCAGAACGGATGGTACTTATAGGACGTTCTGCGGGAGCGCACCTAGCAATGCTAGCGGCTTATCAACCAGATGCACCACCAATTCGTGCTGTAGTCAACTATTACGGGCCTGTTAACTTGCCTGAAGGATACAAAACGCCACCAGTTCCCGATCCTATTAACACCCGCGCTGTTTTAAAAGTATTTCTGGGCGGTTCTTTAGAAGAATTGCCTAATCAGTATCAAATTGCTTCACCAATAAATTATCTGACGCATCCTTTACCGCCAACTTTATTAATTTACGGCAGTCGTGACCATTTGGTGGAAGCGCGATTTGGCAGACAGATGTATGAACGTTTACATGACTCTGGTAATACTGCGGTTTTTCTAGAAATTCCTTGGGCAGAACACGCTTTTGATGCCGTTTTTAACGGTGTGAGCAATCAATTAGCGTTGTATCATACTGAGAGGTTTTTGGCTTGGGCGTTGTTCAAGCAATAATTTTCTAGACTTAATGAGATTTACTCAGCCCTCTTCACTCCTTTTGAGGCCAGCGCCAGTTATAGCGATTCCATTCGTAGATTCCTTGAATTTCATACTCAGCGCCGTTGAAGAAGCGGACGACGCAATTAGTCGGGGAATCATCGTGTAGGCGTAGCTCGTCGTAGACATCGCTAATTTCCTCGACCTTAATCACCATACAGGGAAACCATTCGCGCTTACAAGGGCCATCTTCTTGCACCCATTCCCATAGTGCATTAGAAACTTCAATGCGATCGCCTACTTTCAGCTTGAGCGCATCTTCAAAATAAGAATACTTATCAAAATGATATGACTCAACACGATTCAGCCACTGTAAACCATAGCGTTGCCGAATAAATTGTACCGATCCAGAGTCATTTTCTAGCAGCCAGTCGTTGAGTAATTGTACTTTCCAAGTGCGGTTGCGTTGTTCTTCATCCTTCACAAACTCTAAAAATGCTTCTAACTCCTCTGGGGTAAGTTCGTCTAAGGGATTAGCAATATCTGACGCCCTTGAGGGAGAACTTCCCTGAATTTGCTCGACGATTTGCAGTAATATCTGTTTCTGCGTGTCAGTGAGAGGACAACTTGCTGCATCACAATCATTAAAGGCTGCAAGCATAGCTGCTTCAATCTCATCTGGAGTCATAAGTTAATAGCAATTAAGGGTTTATTTCCCTAATTATTACAAAGGTTAAATTAAAGTCTCCAATCCCCTTGTAGTTGAATTCAGGTAAGCTGAGGTTATAAGTTACATATTGTTGGATTCAGTCACGGGGTCTTTTATGCGGTTACGCTCACTCACGGTCGTTTTTATTTCCTGTCTAATCGCTTTTCTCTCGTGGGCGATCGCTCCCCCAGCTTTAGCGTTGACACAGATTAAATTATTTGATGTTTCCTATAAAGATTGTCCATCAGAACTAGCACAAGGGGCTGTTATCAGTAGTGGTAGCGCGGCTGCCAATTGTTTTCTTGTCGTTGGCAAAGCAGAAAATGGTACTAATAAAACAGTCTACGACGCAGATATTTTCGGACGCATCTATGATGCCAACAATGACTCGGTAATGCAAAACCGCACTCGCTTAGGTTCTATTACTGAGATACCACCAGGCATTAGCGATTTTGAATTGAGAATTTCTGTACCTGCGAATCAACCTACTCCGTTGAAGCTGAAGCAGTTCAAGGCTGCCGGGTTTAGCGGCCAAGTGCGTAGGTAATACCAATTTTGTTTGGATTTGAGATTTTGGAGCCAGTGTATTGGTGTGAGTGTTAGCGAAGCGTGGGAGCAACCCAAACAAAGAGCGATCGCTAAAAACTATTTTCAGTACAAAAAACTATTTATTACGCTCAAATACCTATTAATAGATAGAACTATTGACTATACCTGATGAGTAGTAACGCTAATGAACTACTCCCTATAAAAATTGTAGAGACGCTTTTATCATAGGCGTCTCTACAAAAGTTTTATTGGCGTACTAATCAGTATCCCTGTACGAATGGCAGACGACCTAGTGTTCTGAGTAATTCCCCAGCTAAATTTAGTACTAAGAAAGCTAAGATCGGAGAAAAATCCATCCCGCCCAATGGGGGAATAATTGAGCGGAACAGATTCAGATAAGGGTCGGTTATCTGGCCCAAAGCAGCAAATGGCTGGTTATACCAGTCGATTGTTGGGAACCAGGTCAGCAAAACCCGAATAATTAGCAAATAGCTATAAAAGGTAATAAAGGTAGCTAGTGTTGTAATCAGTAAATCCAGAGGATTCATGGATAGTTTGGTTTCCTGCGAAGTGTTAAAAGCGGTCTTATCTTTGATTTTAATTTAGTCCATGTCATCGTGTCTGTGGATTAGACACTTATCGCAATTGACACTTTCACTACATCTGAACAAATCTCAGGAGTCTTTAGTGACGGAGCGGTCATTGGTTGCTTGGGGCGAACCGCCATTTACATTACCCAGTTGTTTTCGCACTTCATCAATTGTGGCATTAAGCTGGGCAATTTTATCTTCTAGCGATCGCCGGGCCGTTTCTATACCAATACTCTCACTTTCTGACGCTTTCATCTGACGCCGCTTTGCTGCTATTTTCTTAGCTTCGACTTGGCTATCTGTCAGTTCTGTCTCCTCCTCTGCGAGCAATTCTGGCTCGCGTCGAGAAGCAATCAGTGCTCCGATAACACCGCCAAATACGCCACCAACAAATGCCCCTGCTAAAAAACCACTGCCAAAACCATCTCGCTGACTCATATCTTTACCGCCTTCAACAAACCTTGCAACTTTTACAGTAGTTATGCTATTTTCCTGCCCTAGCTGCATACTAGCTTAAGTCCCAAAGATGCGATCGCCTGCATCTCCCAATCCCGGTACAATATACCCCTTGCTATTCAGTTTTTCGTCAATAGTAGCAGTGTAAATTATTAAACCTGGATAAGCTTCACTCAGTTTTTGCAAAGCTGGTGGAGCCGCCACTACACAAACAATCCGCGTCAGGGCTGGATCGGCACCCCGTTGTGTCAATTCTGCCATTGCAGCCATGATCGACCCTCCAGTTGCCAACATTGGATCGGTAATTAACACTCGTGTTTCGGGGTCAAATTTTTCTGGTAACTTGTTCAGATAACAATGAGGTTGCAGTGTCTCTTCGTCTCGTGCCAAGCCCAAGTGGTAAATCGATGCTAAAGGCAGTAAAGTCTGCGCTCCTTCTAGTAATCCTAGTCCAGCCCGCAGAATCGGCACTACTGCTACTGGTATCTGCGGATCGATCACCGTTGCTGGACAGGTATCCAAGGGACTCTGCACCGCTGTTTCTTGGGTCGGCAACCAGTCTCGCGCAGCTTCATAAGTCAGCCATCTTCCCAACTCAGTCATAGCACTGCGAAATAATACTGAAGGTGTGCCTGCATCACGGGCAACTGCCAGCCAGTGTTTGATCAAGGGATGAGGTGGAACATAAACGCGCAATTGTAGCGTCATAGCCAGAAATAGGGGCCTTTTTATTGTATAAGAACTGAAACACCATAATACTCTTTCCTGCATCCGGCTGACAGCTAATAATTAACACTCTAAATTTTATTGATAAAAATTTTCATTAGCAGTTGACATTAATTCTCAATCAAGGCTATATTGTTATACAGTGTTCTCCTCTCTTTTAAGGATCGGCAGACGGGATTAGCCAGCAGTAGCAGGCTCGTCCCTCTTTTTTTTGATTGGTCATTGGTCATTAGTCATTAGTCATTGGTCATTGGTCATTTGTCATTAGTTAAATTAAATATCGATTGACTCTAGACTAAAAACAAATACTTCTCTACGAGACGCTACGCGTTAGCGGAGCTTTCGCTTTAGCGATAGGCTCAGGACAAATGACAAAGGACAAAGGACAAATGACAATTGATGCGATCGTGATTGGGTCTGGGATTGGCGGATTAGTAACAGCGACCCAGTTAGCGGCGAAGGGAGCGAAAGTGCTGGTACTGGAACGTTATTTGATTCCAGGTGGTAGCGCTGGTTATTTTGAACGCCAAGGCTATCGATTCGATGTTGGCGCATCAATGATTTTTGGACTGGGACAGAACGGTACTACTAACTTACTCACCCGTGCATTATCCGCTGTAAATGTCAGCCAAGAAGCGATCGCAGATTCAGTGCAGATTCACTATCATCTACCCGGAGGTTTAGACCTGAAAGTTGACCGGGTTTATGAAAAATTTTTGCAAAATCTTACTGCTCATTTTCCCCATGAAGAACAGGGGATTCGTCGCTTTTATGACGAATGCCAAAAAGTATTCAAGTGTCTCAATAGCATGGATTTGCTGTCGCTGGAAGAACCTCGGTATTTACTGCGCGTATTTTTCCAGCATCCTTTGGCGTGTCTCGGTTTAGCTAAGTATCTGCCTCAAAATGCCGGGGATGTGGCGCGACGCTATATCAAAGACCCGCAATTATTGAAATTTATCGATATGGAATGTTATTGCTGGTCGGTGGTTCCATCAGATATGACACCAATGATTAATGCTGGGATGGTCTTTTCTGACAGGCATTATGGCGGAGTTAACTATCCTAAAGGCGGAGTCGGACAAATTGCCCAAAAACTGGTGGAGGGTCTAGAGAAGGCTGGAGGTAAGATTCAGTACCAGGCAAGAGTGACGAAAATTCTTACAGAACAAGGAAAAGCGGTAGGTGTGCAACTGGCTAATGGTAAAGTATATCGGGGTAAACGCATAGTTTCTAATGCTACACGCTGGGATACATTTTCACAATTACTACCAGCAGAAGAAATGCAAATTAATGAGAAAAAGTGGCAACAAAACTATCAAAAATCTCCAAGCTTCTTGAGTTTGCATATGGGGGTAAAGGAGTCAGTTTTACCTGCGGGGACAGAGTGTCACCATATTTTGCTGGAAGACTGGGAAAAGATGACAGCAGCAGAAGGCACAGTTTTTGTTTCGATTCCCACCTTGCTTGACCCGGATTTAGCACCAAGTGGATATCACATCATTCATGCCTTCACGCCTCACTGGATTGATGATTGGCAAGAACTTTCTCCAAGTGAGTACGAAGCGAAGAAAGAAAAGGCAGCTTGGCGAATTATTGACCGCCTAGAGAAGCTTTTTCCCGGTTTAGATGCCGGATTGGATTATTTAGAAGTGGGAACACCGCGCACCCATCGCCGCTTTTTGGGTCGTGAAGATGGCACATACGGGCCAATTCCTCGGCGCAAGTTATGGGGTTTATTAAATATGCCTTTTAATCGCACAGCTATCAAAGGACTTTATTGTGTAGGAGATAGTACCTTTCCAGGTCAAGGTTTGAATGCAGTCGCTTTTTCTGGATTTGCTTGCGCCCACCGTATTGCCGTAGATTTAGGATTTTAATTACAGAAACAGCCTACGCAAAAACCTAGTAAGCGGATAGCGTTACTAGTGAAGCTGATAGCTACACCAACAATCTGAGTAACTCTCAATACGGTTCAGTTAAGAAAGTTATCTGTTAAAGCAAGTTCTTTGAGCAGAGGTAGAGGAAAGTACTGGGAAAGCAAGAGTATTTAAATTTAATCTCTTCACTTTAAGCGCCTCCAAGCCACCTCCCCAGCTTATCTAAACCAGATTGAGATTGGTAGCAAATACAATCAAAAAGTTACTAATTTTAATGCTTTTGCTAACACAATATTAAGCTTTTTACTCTCGATCTGCTATTTTTTGGTTTTGAAAACTAGCTAACTCTGATGCTAAAGTCTCTTCTAACGCATCTAGAATCGCTTGCGGATCGACAGCTTCCTTCATTATTTGGGCCTGCGGATCGGAGCGATTTTTGACATTGGGAATATCTTGGCGTAATTCTTCAACTAAAGCGATAAGTTTTGCGATTTTTTGCTCAGAAAGCAGGTTAAGCTGAAGGCTAAGTTGCGCCCGTTGCTCTGCTAATTTTTCCTGACGCTCTTGTTTTATCAACACTCCTGTTGTGACTAACAGGGAACCTGCGGTCAGTGAAAATTGTAGCCAATAAAATGGCGGTGGATCGAATCTTGTTATTCCTAAACGTCGTGGTAAAACATTGGGTGTTATCCACAGAATAATTCCTAACAGGATGCTATACAAGAATACTGGACGATCAAAAAAGGCTGTTACTGTTTCTACAAATCGTTGATGTTGAGGTATGTCTTTTTCATAACGTCTGTGCAGGGCAATAATAGTCTCGATATTTTGACTAATCGCTTCCGGCAATGGGGCAGTGGGCAAAATGGTTTGGTAAGGCGCTGAAGCTGATACTTGTGGTGAATCTTTTGGATTTGGTTTATCTTGGGAGACCATGAACAGTTTTCTTGTATTACTGATTTCTCTAAATCAATAACTCAAGTTTTAGCTAAATATGTATACTTTTAGGTAGAAAAATATATGAAAGTACCTATAGACAGATTCTGGCAGATTGCTATTGCTGTTGAATCAAGCAAAGATATTGAAACAGAATCATAGCATCAAATTTCTTGTTTCAATATTGTATTGAGACTAAACGCCTCAATGCCCAAATCCAACGTCCAGTCAGCGCTGTTGCGATCGCGTACAGGGGCGCTCAATTATTTGAAGGAAACACTCCAAACAATTAAAGGGATTAAGTCACCAGAGGCTGTGTTTGTAGCTGCTAGTAAGTAGGGGAGGAAACTGCAAACCGCATAGGTAAAATTGAAAAAGTAAAACTACTGTCCCACCAAGGTTTCAGCATCAGCTTGAGCGGTGCAAAAAAATGGATAAAGTCGAGCTTAGACGATATTTTAATTGAGATTGCAAGTCAAACGTAGACAGTTAATTTTTGGAAGTTGAAAAGTTTAATTCCTGTTCAATACTTCTACTATCTTCATACATATTTGTCACTCTCAAATCATTACTTGGACAGCTAATATCTTGAGATATTTGCCCTTGATACCTAACTTGAGTTTTTGTACCGAATGAAACAGATTTAGCACATGATTTATATGGTAATTTTGTCAATGGTTCAGCGGATGAAATATCATTGAAAAATTTCGTAGCTGTGGCCAATTTTATTTCACCTGCACCGTTTCTGTTGCAAACAGTATAAGTTGCTTTTCCGGATGGCAATAGGTGAATTCTATATTTGCAGGTATTTGTAGAGCCACTATTAATAATAACCGCTGGCTGTTTTTGATTTGGAGTTTGTGCAAGTATTTTCAGAGGCAAAACACATAAGGTTGTAGCTAACAATACAGAAGCTAAACTAATTGTATATATGTGAAAAGCTTTCATTTTTACCTCACATTAATTTTTTGAGTTATCTAATTAGACCAGAACTGATTTGAGATATCTTATGCAGCAAAAAAGTCTGCTATAGCAATTGCTTGGTTAATACTCGATTAAGTATTATTAAATTTGCGATCGGCGCAGTTCCTAAACAGAAATTATGGTTATTTTTTAAAACTATAGTTGATTGTATACTTTTTAGATATGTCATTCTGATGTCAATGTTATGTCAGGATAAGACTTATTTTTTATGTGGGATTCCTGTCGAATATCTACTGTAGATTTCGCAAGAAAAGCTTTCAGTGACACAATTGTGGCATTGCGATCGCTGGAAAAACAGCCATTAGCCGCGATAGGCAAACAGATTTGCGCGTGGATGCGGGAGGTTACGCCTAGAGACCAGTCAACCAGTGTTTCCATACTTACAAAACTTTTCATAATTGTGCTTTAATGGTGAGCGGTTTTTGTTTTTCAAGAATTTTCCTCACACACAAAGCGATCGTCAATGCTCCTCACACACAAAGAAAACATTTTAAAATTTAGCTGGCTTTTACCCAGTTTCTTGAGCTTGTTTCTGTTTGGCTCCACTGTCAAAGCTGCTACGCTCGCAAATTGGCATTTTGATAGCAATCGCAATCATCTGGACTTCACCACAGATGAGAATGTTCAACCGAAAGTACAATTACTTACTAACCCTAATCGTCTGGTAATTGATTTATCTGGAGTTACATTAGGATATCCACAGACTAGTCAAAGAGTGGGGTTAGTAATTAAAGACATTAGCATCGGGCAGTTTAACGCACAGACTACCCGCATGGCAGTTACTTTAGCACCGGGTTACACCTTTGACTTAGCACAGGTAAAGTTACAAGAGGAATCCCCTAATCATTGGTCTGTGCAGTTACCCAAGCCATTACCACTGACTGCAACCCAGCCGAAATATCTAGAAATAACTCCGAGTATTTCTCCAACTCCAACAGTGAGTGATAATAGCACTCTGTTTGCTGGTGTGGTTCCGATGCATTCACCGATGAAAGCGCTAGAACCTCAAATTAAAGCCTTGATGAATCGCTACAGTTTTCTGAAAACAGGAATGTTTTTCCTAGATTTAGATACTGGAGATTATTTGGATATTGGAGGCGATCGCGTTTTCCCAGCTGCTAGTACAATCAAACTGCCAATTCTCATCGCCTTTTTCCAAGATTTAGATGCTGGTAAAGTCACTCTTCAGGAAAATCTGACCATGCGGCGTGACTTAGTTACCAATGGTTCTGGAAGTATGCAATATGAGCGAGTTGGTAAAAAGTACACAGCTTTGGAAACCATCACTAAGATGATTACCATCAGTGATAATACTGCCACCAACATGATTATCGATCGCTTAGGTGGAGCGGCGAAACTAAATCAGCGCTTCCGTAGCTGGGGACTGAAAGACACAGTAATTCGCCATCTTTTAGCTGACTTGAGAGGAACCAACACCACAAGTTCTCAAGATATGGCGCGGGTGCTGGCTTTAGTTGTGAACAACAAGCTAGTTTCTTTACAGAGTCGAGAACAAGCCTTGGATATTCTGCGTCACACCACAATTCACACACTGCTTCCCGCAGGTTTGGGGAAAGGTGCAGTTATCGCTAACAAAACCGGAGATATCGGGTTTCTCATCGGCGATGCGGGATTTGTTACTATGCCCAATGGTAAGCATTACCTGGCGGCTATCTTTGTCACTCGTCCTTATAAGGACACAAGAGGGAGAGACTTTATCCGTCAAGTTTCCCGATTAGTTTACGATTATTTGGATCAGCCGAATCCAGTTGCTGCGGTTGATTCGCCTAATAGTGTTACGAGATAGCAGCGTAATTGGCGCTTAGAAACCGCGTCTACACAAACAAAACCCACCTCCGTGGGTTAAAAAACCTTAATTTTCTGTGAGTCCGCGGAGGCGGGCTTTGCCTCTATAGCCGCGAATTTCATTCGCCCAGGCTTAAGTTGACAATAATGACACCTTAAGACCCTATAGTAATTCTGACTTTTCACGTTATGTGGAAAAGCGCACGAAAAACCTAACCCTCTAACCCTTCCCGACGCGGGAAGGGGGAAAATTCAAAATCTCTCTCCTTTTAGGAGAGAGATTTAGAGAGAGGTTTTCCAGATACCGTGAAAAGTCAGATAGTAATTAGATAATCGTGATTTTACTTGCGGCTCTAGTAGCTTTTTCCCTAGCCTCTTGGACATTATCACCCTTCGCTAAAGCTACGCCCATTCGCCGATAGGGATGAGCATTAGGTTTACCAAATAATCTAATATCTACATCTTTTTCTGACAAAGCATCGGCTACACCAGCAAAACCAATAGAATCAGATTTTTCTGAAGCTAAAATTACTGCACTTGCTGATGCTCCTAGCTGTTCTATATGAGGAATTGGCAAGTCTAAAATAGCTCGTAGATGTAGTTCAAATTCATTGAGATTTTGTGAGATTAATGTTACCATTCCCGTATCGTGAGGTCTAGGGGAAAGCTCTGAAAAAATCACTTCATCCTTGGTAATGAAAAATTCAACGCCAAAAATTCCGGCTCCTCCTAAAGCATCAGTAACTTTTATGGCTATTTCTTGAGCTTTTAATATCTTATCTTCAGAAATTACTGCGGGTTGCCACGACTCTTGATAATCTCCTCGTTCTTGACGATGACCAATAGGAGAACAGAAAATAGTGGGTGCATTCCACTGTTTAATTGTCAGTAAAGTTATCTCAATTTCAAAATTAATAAATTCTTCTACTATGACCTTTTGACTGTCTCCTCTAGAATTAGCGATCGCATAATTCCAAGCCTTCTCAACTTCACTCTTATCCTGGACTACAGACTGACCTTTACCAGAGGATGACATTACAGGTTTAACAACATTACCAAACCCAATTTCATCAGAAACTGCAATCAATTCTTCTAGAGTTGTTGCATAACCATATTTAGCCGTTCTGATACCCAATTCTTGATGTGCCAGTTCCCGAATTCTGTCGCGATTCATTGTATAGTTAGTAGCAGCCGCAGTCGGTATAATTGTAATCCCTCGCTGCTCAAATTCAACCAGCTTTTCTGTTCTGATTGCTTCAATTTCTGGTATAATAATATTTGGCTGGTGTTTTGTCACTACAGCTTCTAAATCATCAGCACTAAGCATAGAAATAACTTCATAAGCATCAGCAACTTGCATCGCCGGAGCATTAGCGTAGCGGTCAACGGCAATTACATAATTACCAAGACGTTGAGCTGCGATCGCAAACTCTTTGCCTAGTTCTCCTGAACCCAACAACATCAATTTTTGGGGCAACTTAATACTCATTAACTTATCCAGGTCAATATCAATTCAATCATTTTATAATTTTTTGTGTTTTCATTACTAATTTTTCAATAATTAAATATAGCTCCGCGTAATTGTAAATCTTGACGTTGCAGATAATTTAAACCAGTACCTACGCCAAGCTGACACTTATCTACTATAGTTTCTAACCAAATAGTCTCGTTCAGAGTTGCACCTCGCAAATCTGCATTTGTCAGGTTGGCTTTCGTAAAATTTACAAATAAGAGGTCTGCATTTACTAAACTACTACCTTGTAAATTTGCTTCTGACAAATTCCCTCGAATAAAGTTTACTCCATCTAAAATTAAACCAGATAAATCTGCTCCAATAAGATTAGGAAATTTTAACTGATTGGGATATTTGAAAAACCGCATTATACAGATGATATTGGCTTCATTTAGTTGTATTTTGGTTAAAAAATCATAACGGGCTATACCCAGTTGCTTAAGAATTTGTAGACGTTGTGGTGGATTTTGTTCTAAAAACTGGATAGCTGTGTAGCGTAGGTCTTGAGTCGGCAGATTTAGCATGATTATCAGATTGTCGTGATACTTGTGCTAATTAAAAGTTTAACCTTAATGTAAAACCCCGACTTCTCAAGGAAATCGGGGTTCTAATGGATAACTATTTACTTAGCGTCCTGCCAATAATGCTTTCGTAGCAGATTCGCCTGCTAATCTCACCTGTCTTGTCAACTGGAAGTTTAACAACGCTAGAACACTCAACTCAGCTAGGAATGCCATAAAAATTGTTGTCGCCCCAGAGTATTGTATCGCTATCCAAGGATAAGTTGAAAATAACCAGACAGTAGGATATTTGAATGGGGAGATATCGATAAGTTGTAGAATTATCGATGGTAAGAACATTGCAGCACTTAAAGTCCCAATTGCCCAGAAAGAACGTTTGGGAGTTTTCAGCAAAAGTATCAATTGGGTGATAGTAGCATAAATCATCATTATGCTGATAGACAAAGGTATAGCTAAAAGTACTTTAAACCTGTCAATATTGTTATCCAGCCAAGTTTGATCGTTGTTTGGATCAAAAACAGATGTAAATGAAATCCAGACTAGCCAGGGGATAGTAGCAATTGTAAGATTAATTGCGATCGCCACGAGTGCAGGGCTTTTTTCGGCCCAAATTAAATCGTGCCAAGCACTCTTGTGACTAGAAACTACCTGATGTCGATATCTTGCCCAATCTTGCACATTTTGACGGTGAGGGGAAAGAACTGCAATTAAACTAAAAATCAACACGAAGTTGTACGATGCTAACAAAATATAATTTTCCCCAACCTGTCGATCCCATGTGTAATTATTTCCACCATTTTGTAGGGTAAAACCCCAGATCATTAACTGTGAAAAGGCTACTAGTAAATAACTTTGCTTCTTGCTAATTATTGAGGCTTGAGGATTACGGAAGCAACGTTTAAGAACTTGCAAAATACCGTAACTGCATACTCCCAAGTTTAATAAATGGAAGCCAACAACACTAAGAAGACTTGTCCCTAATGGTAAATAGAAAAACTGCAAGTTTTTCAGGGGAGAAATATTAGATAGATGGAATAACTTTGGAAATAGATAATTAATTATATCCCAAAGACTAAGGAGCCTGATCCAAGCAGTTGAATTATTTAAATTTATGCTATCAGACAATGCCAGCACCATCGTTGTGAACAAAAAAGTCAAAACTACACCAGTACCTAACAAAGCTAATAAAGATTGAACGCTGCTAAACGAATGACTAAATAAGCCCAATAGGAGGGCCGCACTGTAGAAGAAAATACAGCTAGCAGCAAGAATTGCGTAGTAACTCAAAATGTAACTAAAGGCAATTTTGGCAGAAAGCCCAGCCCACAAATGTAAAGGAACTGCTACTAAGATCGGGAGATAAATTAAACTCGGAACTCCTAGCAATTTCCCAATCAATATACTTGTTTCTGATTGGGGACTGAGACGGATGAAATTCAACGTACCGCGAGTTTCTTCTTTAGCTAAATCGTTGATTAGCAAATAAGTTCCGGTAACTAATAGTGTAAATATAAAAACTACACTCAGTGTTAGGAATATATGTTCCCAACCGTCTTGCCACAAATTATCATCGGCAAATTCGTGTAACTGATACGATGAAAAAACTACCCATTGTAGTAGTAAGGATACTGTAACTGCGATCGCAACATTAGAAAATTTCAGTCGTCCTTTGAGTTCGCGGAATAGTTGCGGATTCCAATCGCCGATTTTATCTATTAAATTGAGCATCATAGGAAAAAATTCTCCAAAAATTGGGAGTGATATTTATTGACGTATCAAGATGCTTGTTTGTGACCTAATTTTAAGAAAATACTTTCTAAGTCTTCTTGCGTGCAGTGAAAATCAGTCAGGGGAATGCCTGCTTTAATGAGCGATCGCAACAACTCAGCACTATCTTCATCTTTGCCCGAAAAATTTACCCGTACACTGTTTTTTACTGATATAACTTCCCACTCTTCTACTAAAGGATGATGTTTAAGTTCGCTCAAAAGTGTCTCTAAGTTCCCCAGAGTTGATATCACAATTTGCTGATGAGCAAGACGTTGATAAAGTTGCTGTAGGGAGGTACTTTCTACCAAAAAGCCAAGTTCCATAATTCCTACAGAAGTACAGAGTTCCGCTAGATCGCTGAGAACGTGGGAAGAAATGATTACAGTCATCCCAGCTTCTTGCAAAGCCTTAATGATTTCACGAAACTGCATCCTAGCAATGGGGTCAAGCCCAGAAACAGGCTCATCTAGTAGTAGTAAAATTGGTTCGTGGATAATGGTTCGCGCTAAACTTAAGCGCTGTTTCATCCCCCGCGACAGAGTAGAAATCTGACTATTACGTTTATTCCCAAGTTGGATTAGTTCTAAAACTTCATGTAAGCGTTGAGTGCGGCGTGGTTCTCGTAAAAGGTACAGACGCGCAAAATAATCTAGGTAGTCCCAGACTGTTAGATCCTCATATAGGGGATAGTCATCGGGTAAGTAGCCTAGACGACGCTTGAGCTTGGGGTTACTCTTGTCACGGATTAAGCGATCGCCATTAATATAAATCTCACCCGTAGTTGGTTCCTCAGCAGTTGCCAACATTCGGATGAGAGTTGTTTTACCCGCGCCATTCGGCCCAATCAATCCATATACTTCCCCCGCCTGGATTTCTAAATCAACATCATTGACAGCAACGTGCCGATCAAATTGCTTAGTTAGTCCACGGGTGCAAATTGCTAATTCTTTTACCATCGCTGCTGGGGTGCGGCTTGTGATTAACAGCTAACCTAACTTTTTTTACAGCTTTTGTCAGGATGGTTTCAGAAATTGAAACTGGGTTTATATAAAGTTGCTTTGAGTCATGGGCATTATTTACCCTATCTTCATTAAAGTTTTAAATAATACCAATTATTAAGTTTTGCAACGGTGAATACTAAAGCTAGAAATCTCTAGGTCTTTTGAGTTAATCAGGTAAAAATTGTATGGATTTTGAATCGATTATGAATATGCCTTTTATCTGGCAAAATATTGTTAGTGCGATCGAAGAAGGTAGAGAGTGGGGGGAAATATTTCTCAACGATTCAAGCTGGAGCGGCGATAAAGAGCAAATGTTAAATCATGCTATATATGAGTCAACACTTTGGTCTGTGGGGAACGGAATTGCTAGTGGTGTTGTTGGGGTAGCTGGGATACCGTTTGAAATTGTTAGTACACTCTATGCCCAAGTAAAGCTGGCATCTACTCTTTTCGCCATACATGAAATTGACACCTACAGCGAATCTGCACGACTACTAGTTTTAGCTGCTGCGGCTGGAGTTAGTGTATCTGAACTGGCTAATCAATTAGGAACTCAGGTAGGAACTCAAGTAGGATCGCAAGCTATTCAAAAAGCTTTGATGTCCATTCCTGGTAAAACTTTTGCTGAGATAAACAAAGCTTTAGGAATTAAGTTAATCTCCAAAGCAGGCGAGAAAACTTTAGTCAACATAGCAACAATGATGCCTTTTATAGGCTCTGCGATCGGTGGTACAGTAAATGGAGTAATTATGAATGCTTGTGGACATTCAGTGATTGCCTTCATCAAGGTTTGGAATAGGTCATAATTTAGCAAAAGTAGGTAAGGCATACGCCCTACCTACTTATTAATTCTTATTCTGCTATTTAGAAAACTTTGCAAATGAAACCTTGACTTTTTGCTTTAGTGTCAAGTTATTTCTGATAGTGGTGGAATGACGTTATTAATCCCATTACCAGATGAACCGCTAATTGCATAACGGTATTCGGGAACTGGATATCCAGCCTCACCAAAGGTTTCACGGATAGCTTTATTCGTGTCGAAGTAAACCTGCCAGTAGTGGTCATTATTGCAATAAGGACGTACTGCTAGTACAGGCCCTGCAAAGTTGAAATTCTGAATTTCCACATCCGGTGCTGGATTTTGGAGAACATTAGGAATTTGGCTAATTTTCGCTTTCAAAAGTGCGATCGCTTCGTTGTGTTTCACATCATGATGGAGTTGAGCCACTAGATCAACCCGACGGTAAGGGTTGGCAGAATAATTCTGGATGTTATCAGCAAAGATTTTATTATTGGCGACAATTGTCAACACGTTATCAGGCGTATTGATATTAGTTGTGAACAGTCCAATTTCTGTAACAGTGCCTGTCACGCCTGCGGTGGTAATGAAATCACCAACTTTGAAAGGTCGAAAAACAATTAAAAATGCTCCGGCTGCAAAGTTGGCTAGTAAACCCCCCCATGCTGCACCAATTGCAATGCCTGCTCCTGCTAGCAATGCAGCAAAGGAAGTTGTTTCAACCCCAAAGAAGCCGAGAATTGCCACAACTAGAATAATTCTCAGTGTGACACCAATGATATTCAGAAGATAGTTAATGAGTGTTGGATCGACGTGTTGACCTCGGAAAGCACGTCGTACTAGCTTCAATCCAAAATCAATCAAGCGTTGAGCAATCAGCCACAGTGCGATGCCTGCGGCGGGCTACGCCTACGCACCTAAAATTTTCAACCCAAACTGAGTTAAAAGTTGGCTAGCAACTAAGCTAATTTGTCTAAAATCCATAATTTTTGTCTGTGAATATTAAATACAATAAACATACAAGAAATTAAATCAAAATGATATATCAATACTTTTTTTAATTTTTGCTGTAATGTGCAGCAGATAGGAAACTGTTCTCGGAGGATGTCTGAACAGTTTTGGGCAAATATAAATAAATGTTTTCTTGCGGGATTATCTACTTTTTGGCTTGTTGCTGTTTTTTTACTCCTTAATTCAAGTAAAGATGTCATAGATACTGGGATTTTCCAAGATTTAATCCTTGTCTGGCGTATCAATCTTTGCTCCCTATCTCAAATTTCTGCATAAATCGCGCTATGCCAGCAGGGCCAAGTTCTTTAGTCAAGGCTTTTATAGCGCTTCCTATGTTGGTGAAGTATAGCTAGACTTCATATATAAACCCTTTTAACTTTGAGGATGTGCCTCATTCGATCGAGAACCGCTATATTCCCAACCGCCTAATCTCAGCTTGATTATGTGCGTGTTGGTCAACGACTATGAGACTATCTATTCCTAAAGAGGTTACAGGTGTCAAGTAAAAAAATCGGTTTTTGGTCTGTGTGGGCATTGGGTGTAGGAGGCATTGTTGGTGGACTTTTTCCAGCACTGGGAGTAGTAATTCAAATAGCTGATGTAGGCGCACCACTAGCATTTGCGATCGCCGGGACAATAGCTTTGATAACTACTTATGCTTATGCAAAGCTTTCGGTAGCTCATCCATGTCGAGGCGGGACAGTAACCTTTTTAAATCAGGCTTTTGGTTCAGGGCTGTTTAGTGGGACACTGAATCTTCTACTATGGTTTAGCTATGTAGTCATGCTTTCCTTTTACTTACAGGCTTTTGGTAGTTATGGAGTTAGCCTGTTTACATCTACTCAACCTATTTGGAAGCATTTACTGATTAGCTTGGCAATTTTAGGGACAACTGGATTAAATCTACTAACTGCTAATCATATTGGTAAATCTCAAATCTGGATTGTCAGCTTCAAACTGGGGATTTTGATCCTGTTCATTACTATGGGAAGTAGTCATATCGACATTTCCCGTCTAGAACCAGTCTCAGTATCGTCGCTACAGTCAATTTTCGCAGGAGCAATGGTAATCTTCTTGTCTTATGAAGGCTTTGAGCTAATCGCCAATGCAGCAGAGGATCTTGTCAATCCCAAGCATACTTTGCCACGAGTTTATTACTCTGTAATCGGGTTCGTTATTTTGCTTTACGTTTTAATAGCACTGGTTACATTAGGAGCAGAACCAATAGAACAGATTTTGGCAGCAAAAGACTATGCTTTGGCTGAAGTTGCCAAACCAATTATGGGGCAATTTGGATCTGTTTTGATTACTATTGCTGCTCTTTTCTCAACTATCTCGGCTAGTAACGCCACACTCTACGGGTCAGCTCGTTTTAGCACTGTTATTGCTAAATCTAGGGGGTTTGACGTTGGTAGCCAAATGAATGGCATAAATCAATCTTCAATTGGCTTATTTCTTACTAGTGGTATCACTCTCATAATCGCCAATTTTTGTGATATAAGTCGGATCTCAACGATGGGTAGTGCTGGGTTTCTCCTAATATTTGCTGCGGTTAATTTAGCTAATGCTCGGATGTATCGTTATACGAAAAGCAAGCAGTGGATTTCAATTCTAGGGACTGGAATATGTTTGGTGGCACTAGGGATGTTAATTTGGTTTGCTTTGCAAACAGATCCACAAACTGTCTGGGTTTTAGTGTTGATGGTAGGAGTAGCTATATGCATCGAAGTAATCTACTACCTGTCAAAAAACCGACAGCTACACCTTTGAAGAAGCTTTGCTCAACTCTAAAATGTTTTTGTAATAGTCTACCTTTGGATTAATTTAACTTGAATTCGCGAACAGTGCCTTCTTTGTTAGCGGGTCGTTTGCTTGAGATTTTCATTATGAATGATCTCTTAAAGGTGATTTAGGAATGGCTCATAAACGGTAACTTTATCTGGAACGTCGAGCCTTTACCCTCATTGCTCATCACATGAATGTGACCGCCGTGAGCCTGGACAATTTGTTGAGCGATCGCTAATCCCAACCCAAATCCGCCGCTTTCTCTGGCACGTTCTGTATCAACTCGGTAAAAGCGATCGAAAATGTAAGGTAAATCTGCCTCTGGAATTCCAATTCCAGTATCAATAACCTGAATTACTGCCCGATCTGGGTGAGGTTCTAAGCGTAACCAGACAGTTCCACCAGATGGAGTGTAATTACAAGCGTTATTGAGCAAGTTTTCCACAGCTAGCCGCAGCAAATCGGGATCGGCCCACAACTCAATGAGTTGTTCTGGTAAATGGCTAATCAACTCGATCGACGCTTTTGCAGCAACAGTATGGTAATAAATAGCTAAATTCTCTAGCAAGCTATTAAGATTAACCTTTTTGAGAGATTCGGGAGTTAATTTTCCCTGATGCCGAGCCAACAGCAGTAGGTTATTGACCAAGGTACTCATCGACTTAGCGCTATCGATGATGTTCTCCACAGAGGGATGGATTTGGGGATGGTCTGCTGCCATTAGTAACCCAACTTGGGCATTGGTCAATATCGCAGAAAGGGGCGATCGCAACTCATGAGAAGCATCTGAAGTGAAGCGTTGTAGTTGATTATAGGCTTGCTGAACTGGTTGCATAGCTATGCCGCCAAGTACCCAACCTGTAAGTCCAATTAACCCCAGCGCTACAGGTACAGCCAACGTCAACATTAACTGAAATTCTCTGAGATCGTTTTGAGTTTCTGTCAGCGGGATAGCAACTTGCAGATAACCAATGACCGAATTTCCTCCTTGAACAGGTAGGGTGACTTGACGCAGCCAAAGCGTCTCACCTGTAAACTGGTCAACGGACTTAATCGTGAGAAACTCAGATGCTATTTCTAACTTTTCTGGAGGTGGAGTACCAAAAAACCGCTTGAGTTTTCCATACGGGTCATACCAGCGAACATAAACCAGTTCAATATCAGCAGGGTGAGAACCACTACCCAATAGCGGTATATTGCTCAGATCGACTTCTTTTTGTCCTCGATCCAGCCGATACTGCGAACTGGCTGCCATTAGCTCTGCTCTTTTATAAAGCAGTTGATCTAATGCTTTGAGCTTATCTTTTACCTCAAGATTGTAAATAACTCCTGCAAAGAGAATCAGAATGCACCCCATTGAAAGGGTAAACCAACGAGCTAAGTTACGACGACTGCGGTTAAACACAACTTATGATAATTCGTAATTCGTAATTCGTAATTCGTAATTACAAGACTTTTCGGCGTTGCATATTTGCGGGATGATTTTGCTAGTTTTGTGGGATGGGCATCTTGCCCGTCCCTTGTATTTCAGGGCGCTCGTGTCGCCCACCCTACAAGAATCATCCCTTTATTCAGCAACGCCGACTTTTCCAATAATTGAACTACACTATTTTCTACTCTGCGTTGCCACTATCAAGTTTCAAGATGGTTCTGGAGGGTTGAGGCGATAGCCCATACCGTAGACAGTTTCAATCCAATCTGCTGCTGCTAATGTTTGCAAACGTTGGCGAAGTTTACGAACTAGAACGGTGATTGCATTGCTTTCTGGTTCACTACCCCACTCCCATACAGCTTGCTCAATCTGGTTGCGAGTCAGGACTTGCTTAGGATGACGCATGAAGTACTCTAGCAACTGAAATTCTTGGCTGGAAAGGGATACGATCGCTCCTTGTCGCTCCAAAATTAGTCTATCGAGATGAAGTTCGAGGTCTGCCAAGCAGAGGGTGTCTCCTTGCCAAAGGGGCGATCGCCTCCTCAATGCCCGCACCCGTGCCATGAACTCCACGATATCAATCGGTTTGACGAGGTAATCATCAGCTCCGGCATCTAATCCTATGACTTTATCGGGTGTGGTATCTTTTGCCGTAATCATTAATACCGGAGATGTTTTTCCCGCCGCCCGATACTGTTGACACAAACTCACTCCACTAATCCGAGGTAACATCCAATCTAAAATTAGTAGGTCATATTCTTTTTCAGCCAAAAGCCATTGAGCAGTTTCACCATCCTTGACACCATCGACGCTGTGTCCAGCCTGAGAGAGAACCATTTGCAGCGGCATTAATTGCTTTGGATCATCCTCTACCAGTAAGATTTTCATCACCTTTGTGGGCTTGGGCTTATCTTAGTAAAATATAGCAGTTCTCACTTCGGTGCAATACAGTCGTCACCTCACCTCGCCTTTGACTGCCGTCAAAGTCTCCCCTCTCCGTACCTACGGTGTACACACAAGTCGTGAAATTCCACCTGACACTTGGTTTCGTCCTCTAGCAATAGGATTGTGCGATGGCGTACCCGCCCGCCGGAGGCGATCGCTCTGGAAGCTTGTCATTGCGAGGAGGAACGACGTTCGCAAGTGCGTGTCGCAGACAAGCAATCGCAAAAACTTACGGGATTATGTGATTACTTCGCTCCGTTATCACTGCGCTCGTAATGACAATTTAAGGGGTCTATAACGCCTGAAACCCTTTCAGATAGTACTTGTGTGTACACCGTAGTCTCCGAACTTCGGCTACAATACTGTCTGCCGACGAGAACAAATCATTGCTTTAATAATGAGTACGCCGAAATAACAAATGGGTACGCCGAAATAACAAATGAGTACGCCGAAATAGCAAATGGGTACGCCGAAATAGCAAATGGGTACGCCGAAATAGCAAATGGGTACGCCGAAATAGCAAATGGGTACGCCGAAA
>NZ_JBALFH010000042.1:0-136242 GCF_036917095.1 Nostoc sp. | reverse complement strand
ATCCCCCAGCAGACGTTTTGTCATCGCCAAAGCTTCGATATACAAAGGTTCGGCATCGCTGTATCTTCCCTGTGAATCATAGAGGAATGCCAAATTGTTCAGGCTATTTGCTATATCGGGGTGTTTATCCCCCAGCAGACGTTTTGTCATCGCCAAAGCTTCGATATACAAAGGTTCGGCATCGCTGTACCTTCCCTGTAAATTGTAGAGTGCTGCCAAATTGTTCAGGCTAGTTGCCACAGAGGGGTGTTCATCCCCCAGCAGACGTTTTGTCATCGCCAAAGCTTCGATATACAAAGGTTCGGCATCGCTGTACCTTCCCTGTGAATTGTAGAGTAATGCCAAATTGTTCAGGCTAGTTGCCACAGAGGGGTGTTCATCCCCCAGCAGACGTTTTGTCATCGCCAAATCTTCGATATACAAAGGTTCGGCATCGCTGTACCTTCCCTGTAATTTGTAGAGTGCTGCCAAATTGTTCAGGCTATTTGCTATATCCGGGTGTTCATCCCCAAAACGTTTTTTAGCAGATGATAAACATTTTTCATACCACGGTAAAGCTTGGACGTAGGCTCCTTGACCTTCGTAAAATCTAGCCAAGCCTATAAAAGGCCAGATTAAATCATCATCGCTTAACCAAGCTTGGTAAACTGTAGCAACTTCTCCAAGGTGTGAGATAGCCAGGGTTGCTTGAGCAATGTCTATAAATGTGGGTGTCTGAGGAATATCTTTTGCTACGGCTACCATTGCTTGACAATAGCCGCGCTTGAGTTCGTCAGCTTCCGCCAAATCTTCTAACTTCTGCTGCAATAATTCCCGAATGCGATCGTGAACTTGGTAGGTGTCCTCTGCCAATTCTTGCAGCAAATAACGCTCAACTAAAATAGTGCAGTTAACTTTTAAATCAAATTTCCAATGGCTATAACTTGCTGCTGATTCTACCAAAGACGAAGGGATAGGAGCCAAAGCAAACAAACTCAAAAGACTTGCCAATTTTTGCGCTTCTGGTTCTAAGCTTTGCCAATTCAACTCAAAAGCTGCTGCTACACCAGACTCGCCTGCTGATGTTTGCTTTTGTAGCCGCGCGAGAATGTCTGCTAGCATAATACTCCTCCTCGGTTTTGACTATGCCCCGCTATTTGGTAGAGTGCAATGGGTGAATAACCGATTAATTTACAAATTTCTTTTGCTGTCTCCGTATTTTGTTGAACATATTCATCCCCCAATAGCTTTGCTAATAATTCTAAGGCTCCATCTTCTGACAATCCACCTAACGGCAGTGATGGATATGCTAACCCTGTGTTTAGACGAGTGGTAATTAACACCTTAAACCGAGAACCTTTAGGTGGTAGATAGGGTTTAATTTGCATCCAGTCTTTGACATCATCAAATATCAATAAAACTTTGCCAGCTTGCCACTTTTTCCAGCAATAAGCAACTTGACCTGCTAGGCTTAATCCATCAGGGAGATTAAAGTTAGGTAAATTCACAACTCCAAACTCTACTAACTGGGTTCCCAAATTAATACCTTGGGGGTTTAACCAACAACACCCGCCAGAATAATCTTCTAAATATTGCCATGAGTATTGAATAGCTAACTCTGTTTTACCCACGCCACCTTGCCCAGTCACATCGGTAATTGCCACAACATCATTTGCTTGCAATAGCTGATGCAATTGTTCTATTTGCTCATCCCTGCCAACAAACTTACGAGCTTGACTCTGTGGGATATCATGTGGAATTTCAGACGGATTAAAATGATATTTTTCAATATCTCCATCCCAACTTCGGTAATAAAAATAAGTCGGCAGTTGTTTTTTATCTAAAATGTTAAATCGCTGCTTAACTGTCTCAGCAACTTCCCTCATATTCGGGGGAAAACTCCCATTAGCTCCTGCGAAAGCCTCTCTCACAGCTTGAGAAAAGTATCCTGTTTTTTCTGTAGAATTTACATTTGCTTTTTCTCCTTCTCGCGTAGCCAGTAACACAAATTGTTGACTAGCTGGGTTTGCCTGACCACTCGAAAAAGCTTTGCCACGTAAGTCAGTTGGTCTTCCCTTTGACTCTAAAAGATAATTGGCACAGGCATCAATAATACAAATATGATTACGAATCTGAAATCTATCTGAAGCCAAAAAATCTAATAAAGACTTTAAATCTAAATTCTGCCAATTCTGTTGAGTTGCATCAGCACAAATCAACCGACGCTCTCGTTCTGAGGTAATCAAACCATGTCCCGCCCAAAAGATGTAGAGTAAATCCCCCGACTTTGGGGATAAAAAGTTAGTCACAATGTCGGAGATATTTTGCTCTGTTGCTAACTCTACATTTAACCCACATTCCCCAATTAACTGCTGATTTTCTTCCAGTGCTGATAAACATAACCGGATATTTTCCTTCGGTACACCGCGCAGATGCAGCCAATGAGCAAATTTCAGCGCGTCATCGGCTGGCCCTCCACCTGGCACGTTCCAAGCAGATTCGTGGTACTTTTCAATACCCACAATTAACCCAAATGTCCGCTCAGGTTTAGCCATCAACTGCATGATGACCTAGCCTCTCACGTTATGAGGAAAATGACCTAACCCCCCAGCCCCCTTCCCTACAAGGGAATGGGGAGCCAAACTCCCCTCTCCGCTTCGGAGAGGGGTTGGGGGAGAGGTTCTTCTACGATTACTGAATTGGTTTTCTAGATTCCGTAAAAAGTAAACCATTATGGCAACCTCGAAAGAATCGCCTCCCAAGTTTTGGCATTTGTCCAATAAGCACCGTGGGAACGGGGAAATGGTTGTCTGCTATCCACTTGCACATCCTGCACTCTATCAGGGAAAATTCTATTACCCACGTAACTGAGAAAATCCCGTAAATCGTAGATATTCAACCATTGCGGGAAATGCTCTGGCAATAACTGTCCATATTCTAAGCTGTAGAGGGCGTTAATCTCATATAAAAATGGTGCTTGGGAACCAACTGTTACCAATAATTCCACCTGAGACAACTGCTGCTGCACTAGCAAATCTACACAAGCGATACCTCCCAAGCTATGGGCGATTAAAACCACTGGCGGTTCTGCTTGGGCAATTTGTTCCTGGATAAACGCCCTAATTTTTTCACCCCGCGTCTGATACAACAAAATATCACCAGGCATAGGCGAAATTTTATCAGTTAACTCAAGGCGGTTTCCTCTGACATAATTTGTTCCGCCGTGCTGCGCTAGTTCAATAAATGGCTTTAATAACCAGCCACCCAATCCTAACTCTGCCTCTGTCAAAGCTAGAGTCAGCAATTCCACAACTTTATCGCGCAACTGGGCATCGGTGAGTATCGGGGGAAATTTTTCTTGCTGTTCGCTAATAAACATTGCTTGAGCCACAAATGCTCTAGCTATTGGTGCATAATATTCGCTCAAATCAGATTCGGAAACTGTGAGCAATGCCCGTTGATATGGTTCACAGCGAATCACAGCCTCTCGTGCTTCTGCAAATATCTCTGCAATTCCCGCCTCTTGCAACTTAGCTTCCAGTTCCAATGTTGGAGTAAAACTCGCTACACGATATTGTAAAATATCCCCTGGATCTTCCCCAAAAGCATTTCCTGACTCAATAGGTTTCAAAGACAACAGCCGCAATTCATACAAAGGGTCGCGGTATAATTGCCCCCACAATACAATATCTGCGTCTTCTTCTGGTTGAGATAAAGCCAGTGTCGCATCTTCCAATGGTACTGATGCCCGATTATCATTGAACTTTGCACCTAATGCACCCCAAAGGCAAGGAGCAACTTTGATATCAGGACGTTGAGCGTGAATCTTTTGCTCAATTATCTCAAAGGTTTCGTTGTATTCTCGTTCTCTAATGCCTGTGCCATGTACAAATATTACAGTGGTCATTGTTATAAGGGTGGCTACGCCTACGCAAAGCTTCTCCCCTGTATTATTCATGACCACGTTCTCTGATACAAGAGGACTTCCCGTGAAAAGTCAGGTATTACAGCGGTTTTCAAATGCGTAGACTACAGTCAAAGTTCGTCATAATAGGATGGGCATTGCAATGCCCATCCTACTTACTGTGGTCTATTCAGATAAAATCCGCTGTATAGCTATTGAAAATCGCTCTCAACTACCCTTAAACCTTAGTCGTGAGAAATCTTGATATTTCCGCATGTGCCAACACAGCAGCAGGTTCGCGCTGGAGAGCGTTGTAATACTTTCTCTCGAAGGTATTGCCCGTTTCTAACGGTACAATCAGCGTGCGGACATCAGCAATCAACTTTTCAAAATCTTCCATTGCTATCGGTTCATCTGCTTCGAGCATTTCATCAACTTGCACAACCATCTCGGAAATGCGATGTAGCCAAGCAAATTGTTCATGAGCGATAACTAGCTGAAGTAGTTCTCCGCTTGATACTCGTCCACTAACCTGTTCGTAGGCAATGCGTTCTGTATCCAACAACATTTTATGAAGGTGGAGTAATTTATTTCGTAAATCACGCAGATATTGATGTTGACGTATTCTCTGTGAAAGTGTGTTAGAAGTCAATGTTACCCATCCTTTCGTTACGATAGTCTTGAATGGCTTAAATGATTGCTGCGTCAGTATTCATCACGAATAGACTGTAGCGAACAACTGGTTGGTTGAGTTATACGCTAGCGATGATGAGCATATCCAATGATGGTGTAGCAAGATCCCCGCAGGTTTACGGGAGCGGCACTCAACATACATCGCCACTTTCTCACTGTCTTGTGCAAACAGCATCATTAGCCATCTGCCCAACCTCAGTTCATGTATTCGGTTTCCTTGTTAAGACGCATGACAATCAACATATCTTTTTATAACTGTTGTATCTTATATTTGATTACTCATATATTAGCATAAACTTATAAGAAGTACATAGTGTAGAACCTATCGAGAAAATATCAATTATGGGAAAACTGTCTTAATGTCGCTAGCATACGTAATTTTAGGTCTTCTTCAGCAGCAGGAAATGACGGGCTATGACCTCAAAACGAGCTGCTTCGATCGATGCATTGCCCATTTGTGGCCGGCAGACCAGGCACAAATTTACAGAACTCTCGATAAGCTAGTTGAGCAAGGCTGGATTACCTGTACAATTGAGATTGGGCGCGATCGCCCCAACCGCAAAGTCTACAGCGTAACGGAGCCAGGGAAAGCCGAATTCGCCCGATGGCTTGGAACTCATCAGCCCTTACCGACTGTACGAGAACCAATGCTAGTCCAGTTGCATTTTGCAGATCAGTTGCCAAATGAAACTATCATTTACCTACTGGAAGAACAATTAACGGCTCGAAGCAAAAAGCTTGCTGAATGTGAAATTATTGATTTGCCATCACTTGGTGATGAGTCTGCCAACCGCGAGCAAGTAATGCAAAGGCTTGTGCTGGAGTTGATGATCCGAAGAGAACAGACTTATATTGATTGGTTAAAGATAGCGCTCAATGTTATCACTCACCAAAAGCCTTATGCATCAAATTATCAGATTCTTTGATACTCCTAGCACTAAAGCGACGGGGATTCCTGTTTCAACCGGTTTCTTTCGGATGATTGGCTATCTTTTGTTTAGATAGGTCCACAGGCTCGAAATTATACTATAGGTCGTTTTCACCAGAACCTTTGCGCTAGCATCTCAAAAAGAGGAAGCCGTTGGCTCTAGCTCGTTTTTCTGTAACTCTGATAAATCAAGGCAATGGTAACAACAGCAATCAATCCTTATCTCGATCGCAATTTTGCTCCAGTCCGTGAAGAAATCACCACCGACAAATTGCCAGTCATCGGTGAATTACCCCTTGACTTATCGGGGATATTTGTCCGAAATGGCCCTAACCCTCAATGGACACCCATCGGTCAATATCACTGGTTTGACGGAGATGGGATGTTGCATGGTGTGCAAATTAGCAACGGTGTAGCCACTTATCGCAACCGCTACGTCCAGACAGCCGGATGGAAAAAAGAACGAGAAGCGGGTAAGGCTCTCTGGAGTGGGTTGTTAGAACCACGGCGAATGGATAACCCCTACAGTGGCTACAAAAATACCGCCAACACTGCCTTAGTGTGGCACGCGGGTCAGATGTTGGCGCTGAATGAGGGGGGTAAACCTCACGCCATCAAGTTTCCTGAATTAGAAACTATTGGCGAGTATAACTACAATGGCAAGCTAGTTTCTGCATTCACAGCCCATCCCAAAGTAGACCCGGTTACTGGGGAAATGATCTTCTTTGGCTACTCTTTCTTTGCGCCACCTTACCTGCAATATAGTCTGGTTTCAGCACAAGGCGAACTGTTGTGGACAGTCCCAATTGACCTGCCAATGGGGGTGATGATGCACGATTTCGCCATTACTGAAAACTACACGATATTTATGGATTTGCCGCTGACTTTTAATCCAGAAAGAGCGCAACGGGGAGAACCTGTAATGATGTTTGAGCGCGATCGCCCTAGTCGTTTTGGCATTTTACCACGTCATGGTGACAACAGTAATATCCGCTGGTTTGAGAGTCCCTCTTGCTACGTCTTCCATACCCTCAACGCCTATGAAGACGGAGATGAAGTGGTGCTTATTGCTTGTCGCATGAGTTCAACTAGTGTTTTGAGTACAGACGATTCGCAACCCGACCCAGATGGAAATATTCCGCGCTTACATCGCTGGCGATTTAACCTCAACACGGGGACAGTACGCGAAGAAATGTTGGATGATGTAGCTTCTGAATTTCCCCGCGTCAACGAAAACCTATTGGGGCGGCAAAACCGATATGGCTACACTAACAAAGCGGCAAACAATCCCCTACCTTTATTTGAAGGTATTATTAAGTACGACTTCAGCAATGGAAAGTCCCAAACCCACGAATTCGGAGAAGGGCGCTATGGTGGTGAAACTGTGTTTGCACCGCGTCCTGGTGCAACGGCTGAGGATGATGGTTGGCTTATGACTTTCGTCCACGATGAGGGTTCAGATACTTCAGAATTAGTAGTGGTGAATGCCCAAGATGTGACCGCTGAACCTGTAGCGCGGGTGATAATTCCTCAACGGGTGCCTTATGGATTTCATGGTGCTTGGGTTGCTGAGGAATAGTCGATCGTTTCGCTTTTACAGTCAGCAATTATTATAAAAAGACCTCTCCCTGGTTCTGCTACGCAAAACCTGTCCCTCTCCGAGTCGGAGAGGGACAGACTTGAACTTTAGTTCAAAGCAGGGAGAGATTAGTGGAACTCACGTTTACGTTTTTTCCCTATACCCTCCAGCGTAGTCAATTACACAAATTGTTCTATATGATTTGTGAGTTCCATAAGCAACGCCAGACACTTTAAAAGCGCCGTTAAAAATGTTTTTTCTATGACCGCGATCGCTTACACCATCATCAATAATTAACTGCATGACGATATCTTGGGCACTGTTTGGGCCATAACTGATATTTTCGCCTGCGGTTGTTTGCCACGTACCATAGCGGTTGATGCGATTAAAGGGGTTGCTACCATCGCTACCATCATGACCTGTAGCACCTATTGGGCCTTGGTCTTTAACATGGTCTCTTGCTCCTAAAGACATACCCTTAGATGCACTCAACGCTCCTACAGGACGTGCTGATTTCAGAAATGCGATCGCTTCATCCACCGCTTTGACTCCTTCTTGAGTTCGCAAATAGGTATTATTAGAAATTTTGACTCGGTTCCCCTGGAAGCGCTTTCTATAGTTTTCCAAAATCGGGAGATATGACTTGGGATTTGTTCGTACCTTATTTGTTTCAACGATTACCTGTTGTTCTAGTGGTGAAAGATAACTCGCCTTTGCTAATAAAGTTGGACTGTTTTTTTGAACTACTGCTGGGTTAGGCTTGGCTACAGACGGGTTAGATTGAAACAGTTGATCTGAGCAGCCCAAAATCAGGGTAACTGGCAAAAGTACCCAAAATTTAATGCGATGCATTCATGACCTCACAATTTTTTCTATGGATTAATTTAGTGAATTAGAAGAAATAATAATTTTCAACACACACTGAAGTTTCTAGACGCTTCTTTATCCGGAATTTTAGAAGTGGCTTGTTGTAAGACATTAGAACTTCGATCGGTTTCCCAAGAAGAACGGAAATGAGTTAATCAAAACTATAGATAACGCTGTGTAGGCGTAGACTGTTGTAGACATCGCCTTTGTTCCTTGAGTGTTAAAAAAGAATTACTTAATACCTGTTGTAACCTATCTAACACTGAAACGTAAAGCACAAAAAAATATTTTTACTTTATTACGCTTGATTTTAAATACAATAATTAAGAACGTTACATAATACTAAATATAACGCAAATAAAAACTTTGCATATTTGCATTTGAGAGAAAAACGCAGAGTTTATATGGTGTCCGCTCAGATAACTGTCATTGCGATCGCTCGTTCTCGGCAAACCTAAAAAACCTTGCGATGGCCCAAGCGCCCGGAGTAGGCGATCGCTAATTTTACTCGGAATTGACTAATTACGGCTGATTTGCCGGATATCATATTACACTTTGAGAAACCAGCGTTGCCGATACATCAGAACACCAACAGCCCACCACAACAACACGGTGACTATGGCAAACAACAGGGAACCATTTAGGACTCCCGCCCAAGATGCGAAAAAATTCTGGTAAATCCAATTGTAGGTACTGGGAGCGTCTTTACCTGTGCCGATAGTGGTTTTCACTAAAATTTTAATCAATAAAACGGATGGAACGAAAAGTGCGATCGCATTTAAGCCCATAATTTCAAAAGGTTTACTCCAGCGACGATTGGCCCGTACTTCGATGAGTTCATAACAAGCTGCTAGCAAAAGTAACGCCCAACCACTGGTAAAAACTACATAGGAACTTGTCCACAGCTTTTTGTTGATAGGGAATGTCCACCCCCACGCCCAACCGATAATTAAGCAACCAACTCCAAATAATGCTAAACCTATACTTGTGCGTGACTGTACAGGTTGGCTGCGTATCCATTGTCCAGCGAAGTAGCCAGCGAGGACGCTTACTATGGCGGGAATAGTACTGAACAGTCCCTCTGGATCTCCCATAAAGTTGAAACCATCACCTTTATATAGATGTGCTTTAGGAATAATCAGGCGGTCAACATAAGCGGCGAAATTACCTTCCCGCGTCAAAACTCCCGCGCCAAAATCGGGCACTGCTACATACATCATCGTTAGCCAGTAACCGATAAGTAGCACAGCTGCCAGTATCCATTGGCCTTTACGTCCAAGGTTGAGAACAGCTAAGGAAGCCAGCAGATAGGTAAGACTAATGCGCTGCAACACTCCCATAAATCGGATACTACTCAAGTCAAAAGTCCAAACACCCTGATTCCAAAAGCCATTGAGTAGCAATCCCAAGGCAAAGAGAATGGCAGCACGGCGTAAGATGCGCCAGTAAACAGCTGAGGTTGGGTTATTACCTTCGGTGTACTTTGACAGCGAAAAAGTCATCGCTACACCGATAATGAAGAGAAAAAAGGGGAATACCAAGTCAGTTGGTGTACAGCCGTGCCAATCGGCGTGTGCTAAGGGAGGATATACATCATCTGCGACTCCTGCCATATTGACGAGAATCATAGCAGCGATGGTAATGCCGCGAAAAACATCCAGTGAAGTCAGGCGCATAAGCGGAATTTTCTGTTAGATGAGTATCTAACCTACCCCGCTTGATGCAGGTAATCAAGCAAAATTTATAGACTTGGATACAAGTTAAAATTTTGTTAAGTCATTATCACCAATCCCTATGTCAATCAAAGTTGGAGATACCGCTCCTAATTTCACTCTACCCGCTCAAAACGGCTCAACAATTAGCCTCCAAGATTTTCGCGGCAAAAATGTCGTCCTATATTTTTACCCCAAGGACGACACACCCGGATGTACGGCTGAATCTTGCGCCTTTCGCGATCGCTATGAAGTGTTTAAAAGTGCTGGCGCTGAAGTTGTCGGCGTGAGTGCTGACTCCAGCGAATCTCACCAAAAATTTGCTGCGAAATATAATCTACCTTTTACCCTGTTAACTGACAAAGGCGACCAAGTGCGGAAGCTATATGGCGCAACAGCAGCCTTTGGCTTATTCCCTGGTCGCGTTACTTACGTCATTGACCAACAGGGAGTTGTGCAATACGTGTTTGATTCAATGTTTAACTTTAAAGGTCATGTTGAGGAAGCACTGAAAACTTTGCAACAGCTTGCGATTAAGTAAGGGTTAGGAGATAGGAGTTATTTCTCCCCTATCTCCCCATTTCCTAATCCTATTTATTCGAGTGCGACTTTTCCGGCATGACAATATTCGCGTGGGTTGCCTTGCCATTTTTGCCGTTAGTATGGCCGTTACCATTGCGGGGATGGATCACACCATAACCGCCGTGGTTGCGTTCGTAAATTACATTAATCTCTCCAGTTTCAGAATTGCGGAACATATAAAAGTCGTGTCCCACGAGTTGCAGTTGTTCTAGGGCTTCTGCAAGGGTCATCGGCGGCATGGAAAAATATTTGGTGCGGACGACTTCGTTGGGTAATTCGGGGGTGCGATCGCCAATTAAATCTGTTACTACCGTCTCTGTAATAACTACTTCTGTTGGTTGAGCTTGAGTTTTCTGATCTTGACGCCGTTCTTTGTATTTCCGCAGTTGACGCGAAATTTTATCTGCAACTAAGTCAATGCTGGCATAGAGATTTTCACTGCTTTCCTCGGCACGGATAACGCTACCATTAGCGTAAATAGTTACTTCAGCCGCTTGTCTTGGATTAATTCGAGGATTACGGGCTACGCTAAGATGCACATCCACTTCATTTGTAATGCTCTGAAAGTGACTAACTGCTTTTTCAATCTTTTGATGTACATATTCCCGAATCGCATCGGTGATTTCAATATTTTTGCCGTGGATGACAAGCTTCATGTAAACTCTCCCACTGAATATTTGATGTGTGAATTTGCTTTGTATGAAAAGAAATTGCGGTAAGGTCTATTACTCCCGCCAAAACAAATTGTGAACTCTTTCTATGTACTGCTGGTAAGGTGTGTCTAAGCTCACTATATCTAAGTTTTTGCTCATTATACCCTTGATTTTTCTCGTCATCTCTGCGCTGATATCCAATTGGATTTGCACATAGAACTCCTTGGTGAGGAAATTTTAGCAGTAGCTCCTGTAACTGTCTTCTGTTTTAAAACAACGCTTACAGAACTGTTGATACTTGCTCCTTCTGCGTTCGGTTGAAGTTTGCTCGCTGTCGATCGAGAACACGAGTATTTATGGAAGTTTATCTTGTTTGAGATCCAAACAATATAATTAGAGTCATCAGCCAGTACATTCGTTCTTATTGTGTTGGCATGATGCTTATTGCAGAGAATTCCTCCTAAAACCTATTGAGGTTATATATTCAAGCTAGCACTTTGTATTTTCTAATTCATGTTCCCTTGACTTTCCTTTAAAATCCTTTGCAAATCTTGACATTTTTTGACTCCATTTCTGTAACTTGAAATATATTTCGTCCCCAATACTAGTTGATTTTTGGCATGATCCATAGTGATAAAACACACAAAAACCGTTGTTTGCTGTATAACCAAGGATTAATGCCTTACTTAGAAGCTCATGCGTGGCAGCGATCGCTCCTGACTGAGCGTATCCATGACCCCAATCTAGATGACGTGTTAATTTTGCTAGAACATCCACCCGTCTACACTTTGGGACAAGGAAGCAACTCAGATTTTCTCAAATTTGATATTGACAAAGGTCAATATGATGTGCATCGAGTTGAACGGGGCGGTGAGGTTACTTACCATTGTCCCGGTCAACTAGTGGGGTATCCAATTTTAAATCTGCAACGTTATCGTAAAGACCTCCATTGGTACTTACGCGAACTCGAAGAAGTCATAATTCGCGTATTAGCAGTTTATGGGTTGCAGGGAGAAAGAATTCCGGCTTTTACTGGCGTTTGGTTACAAGGGCGAAAAGTTGCGGCTATTGGGATAAAAGTTAGTCGTTGGATTACCATGCACGGCTTTGCATTAAATGTTTGTCCAGATATGACAGGCTTTGAGCGCATTGTACCCTGCGGTATTTCTGATAAACCTGTAGGTACTTTAGCCGAATGGATTCCAGGTATCACCTGCCAAGAAGTGCGTTTTTATGTAGCACAGTGCTTTGCTGAAGTCTTTGGTGTGGAATTAGCCGAGTCGCAACCTCAAGGATTTTTCCAGTCTGAGTAAATTCAGCTTGTAATTATGTAATAAATACTATAGCAGTCCCACTTAAATTGTGAGACAATAATGATAGTAGTCCATATTTATATAGTATCAAAATAACTATTTAACTGCTGTTGTCAAAGCTAGAATCTGATTATTTACAAATTTATATACTAACTTTTTACGGCACTAAAGCACAACTTTGCGTGTGAATTACTCAAATCATCTCCAGGTATATGCCTCATCCTTAACGTCTCTGAGAGAACGTGATTGGACAGCTTTGATAGAACTATTTGATAGAGACGACGGTGATGAAATTGAAGCCGACATCCACAGTAGTTTGTTTTGGCTGATACCTGAACCTTGTTGGGAAGACGATCCGTTTGAGTTCTTGCGCGAATATCTTTGAAGAATGGTCAGTGATGAGTTAAAAAGAACTCTTTAATTTATAACTCCAAACTCCTAACTCTTAACTATCTAACGTTGAGGCGACTAAGGAAAATACGTAAGCGATCGCTTTGCGGATTGGTCAGTACTTCATAGGCTGGGCCTTGTTCTGTCACAATACCTTTGTCTAAAAATATTAGCTGATGCGCTACTTCTTTTGCAAATTGCATTTCATGGGTGACAACCACCATTGTCATGCCTTCTGATGCTAATTGTTGCATCACTTGCAAAACTTCGCCGACGAGTTCGGGATCTAGGGCGCTGGTGGGTTCGTCAAATAGCATGATTTGGGGATTCATACATAAACTACGAGCGATCGCTACTCGTTGCTTTTGTCCGCCAGAAAGTTGTTCGGGATAAGCAGATGCTTTGTCCAATAAGCCAACTTTTTCTAAATACACTCTCGCTAGTTGGGCGCTTTCCTTCGGTGTTTTTCCCAGAACTTTCCGGGGAGCGAGTGTCATATTTTCCAGAACGCTGAGATGAGGAAACAGGTTGAATTGCTGGAAAACCATGCCTACTTGTGTTCGTAGTTGTCGCAGTTGGCTATAGTTAAGAGTGGGTCGGGATAAGTTAATACCGTTGATTATTAAACGCCCGTTGTCAATGGTTTCTAGGCGATTAAAGCAGCGTAGTAGGGTACTTTTACCACAGCCAGAGGAACCGATAACTGCAACGACTTCTCCTCGGTTGATTTCGCCTGTGATTCCTTTGAGGACTTTTAGTGAACCAAAGTTTTTTTCGATATTGTCAAAAATAATGGCGGGAATGGTATTGTTCATTACTTATGTCAAGCTGCTCTACAGTTGATTGTAAGGTTTTTAATGTAGACGCGCAGTAGTCCTAAAAAATGCCTCAGAATCAATTTTGAGGCTAATAGCTAAAGTCTTATGAAGAAGGCTAAGTAGGCAGTAGCTCTGAGCCAATAAATAAATTTTTTGGCGCGAGATTGGACAGTTACAAGATATAACTTGAACGAACCGCAGAGGCGCAGAGAGCGCAGAGGGAGAGAGAAAATAATATGGCTAAATTTAGTTTTATCCGTTGGCTACGCTTATCTCTAGTTATAAGTTTTAGCTGTTTGTTTTTGGCTGGTTGTGGGGTGAATCCTAGTGCTGGGAAAACTCTGCGGGTTGCTACTGAACCGGCGTTTCCACCTTTTGAGTTTCAGGGAAAAGGTGGTGAGTTGCAGGGTTTTTCGATGGATTTGATGAATGCGATTTCTTCTTCTACTAATTTTAAAGTGAATTTTCAAAGTCTGCCTTTTGATGGCATTATCCCAGCTTTGCAAGGCAAAACGGTAGATGCGGCAATTAGTTCGATCACGATTACCGAGGAGAGGGCAAAGACGATTTCTTTTTCCCGTCCTTATTTTAAGGCTGGGTTAGCGATCGCCATCCGTGCAGATAATCAAAATATTACTGGTTTTGACAGTCTCAAAAATAAAAAAATTGCTGTACAAATTGGTACAACTGGGGCTGCAAAGGCTAAGAGTATTCCTGGAGTGCAAATTCGCAGTTTTGATTCAGCACCTTTAGCCTTACAAGAATTACTCAATGGGAATGTGGATGCGGTAATTAATGATGCACCAGTGACTTTATATGCTATTAATACGGGCAATCTTCAAGGAATTAAAATAGTACAGCAATTGCTGACGGAGGAGTTTTACGGGATTGCTACAGCTAAAAGTTCGCCGAATTTGGCATTAATAAACAACGGTTTGGATAGGGTGCTGAAAAATGGTACTTATTCCCAAATTTATCGAAAATGGTTTAAAGCCGAGCCGCCATCATTACCAGTTCAATCACCATTTGAGAACCAAACTAGCGCTGGCACACCTAAAATATTTACCTCAATTGGCGTGATTTTGCAGGCTTTTCCAACTTTATTACAAGGTACGTTGGTAACGTTGCAATTGACGATACTTTCTGTAGTATTTGGTTTAATTGGGGGTTCCCTGATTGGTATTGTCCGCCTTTCTCATATTGCACCTGTGCGTTGGTTGGCGAGAGCGTATGTGGATTTTTTCCGGGGAACGCCTTTGTTGGTGCAAATTTTTATGATTTACTTTGGGTTACCTGCAATTTTGCAAGAACTCGGTTTTACATTTAGTTTCGATCGTTTGGTAGCTGGAGTAATTGCCTTAAGTTTGAATAGCGCCGCATACATTGCCGAAGTTGTTCGTGCTGGGATTCAATCAATTGAAACAGGACAAGCAGAAGCAGCACAGTCATTAGGTTTGAGTTCTGTACAAACAATGAGTTATGTAATTTTTCCTCAAGCTTTCCGGCGGATGATTCCACCTTTAGGGAATGAATTTATCAGTTTGTTGAAAGATACAAGCTTAGTTGCAGTGATTGGTTTTGAAGAATTGTTTCGCAAAGGACAGCTAATTGTCGCCGACAACTATCGCGCTTTTGAAATTTACGCGGCTGTGGCGGTGGTTTATTTATGTTTGACGTTACTCTTTTCACAAGCATTTAGTCGCTTAGAAGTGTGGATGAATCCGGTTAAACGGCGGAGGGGACTTTGAGAAGTTTTTGCTCCCCTTAAAAAGGCGCAAGGCTTTGCGGAGCAACTCTAGAAGACTTGTATACACGCCAGAACTGTAACGGAAGTCTCCGGCTTTGCTCCTAAATTTTTTGTTGTTAATAAGTAGATTTAGCTAAACTATAAAAATCAAATTTTTTCAACATTTCCAAAAATGTGAACACCGCAGGCACATGGAGAGCATTAGATAGAATTGCAGTTCCAATTACTCTTTTTAACGGTGCAGGTAAACTGTATACTTGCACCTTTGGGGGAATAGGTACAGCTGCTAAACGAGGCATAATAGCTGCTCTCAATCCTTGATTCACCATACTAACGACTGTAGAATCTTCTTGGATGTCGCTAGCAGTATTTATTGGAATTGCTAAACTTTTCAAGTGGTTGTGAAGAATGCGTCCACAGGGTGTGCAAGGAAGCAAAACAGGTGGATAGGCTGCTATGTCTTCCCAAGTAATTTCTGGGCTGCTAATTTTGGTATGTGGTGGTAGTAAAGCTAGATACTCATCCTGAAAAATTTCCCAGGTGTCAAATTCTTCACCAGTTGGTAGACAGGTAATACCAATATCGGTACGTCCATCACGCAAACACTGTTCTACATCGGTGAAAGCAGGACACTCTATGATTGTGACAGCAATTTCTGGAAATTGATTGTGAAATTGTGCGATCGCTTTTGGTAATAAATGGGTGGCGACGCTGCGAAAAGCCGCAATTCGCACATGGCCACCATGTAAACCTTTATGCAAGTTTGCTTCGTGTTGCATCATCTCTAGATGCTGCATTGCTTGACGCGCATGATATAAAATGCGCTCTCCAGCAGGTGTGAGCACAGCACCGTGACGACCTCTAGCAAATAAAGGCACACCTAATTCTTCTTCTAAGGTAGCGATCGCATGACTAATCGCAGGCTGGGAAAGCTGCAATTCTAAGGCTGCTTCACTAAAGTTACCACGATCTGCTACTGCAACTATGGCTCGAAGTTGGGAGAATTTCATGGTTAATTGACGACAACAAAGGTATATACATCCTGATTTAATTGTGGCAAAAAGGTTCTATTAGTGATTTTTCATATCTATAAATCCCATTTATACAACCTATGCAAGTCATGATTTGATTCCTAACTGAGATGTTGCTACTGTTTTATTTACCGAGAAACTTTCAGGAATAATTATATGAACAATGACATTAGGTGTCTCCCAACAGAAGATACAAGAATAAATTGTAGTCCGTTATTCAAGAAAAATTTCAACTCCAACTTCTGGAAATCTCTGCATAGTATCTGGGAAAATTTTGTCAAAAAAATCCTCGCAGATCCTAACGAATTACAAGTTTGGCAAAAGGTTGACCGCTACGGTAATATCTATTGGCAAGCTTACGACCCTGCAACAGGGAAATCTTTCTCTTCAGGTTCCCAAGCTGATGTGTGTATGTGGATTGAACAACTTTATAAATATTAAAAATATGACACAACTTACTTTAGTAATTGGCAATAAAAATTATTCATCTTGGTCGCTCCGTCCTTGGCTAGCGATGAAACAATTTGGTTTGGAATTCAATGAAATTCGCATTCCTCTCTACAACAGTCCAGAATATTCTTCAAAAATTCGGCAATACTCTCCATCAGGAAAAGTACCTGTATTGTTGCACGACACACAAACGGTGTGGGATTCTCTTGCTATTTGTGAATATCTAGCTGAAACCTTTCCGACTCTACAATGGTGGCCAGAGGATAAGGCTGCAAGGACATTCGCCCGTTCCATCAGTGCGGAAATGCACTCAGGCTTTCAAAATTTGCGTCAAAATATGCCGATGAACTGCCGTACTAAATATCCAGGTTTTGGTTTAGCATCCGGCGTACAACAAGACATTGACCGCATCACTAGTATCTGGCAAGAATCACGCCAAAAATTCGGATCTAGTGGCAATTTTTTATTTGGAAATTTTGCGTAGGCGTAGCCCGTCGTAGACATCGCTGATGCATTCTTTGCTCCAGTCGTACTACGGTTTGTAGCCTATGATGTGCAGTTAGATCCTGTTTCTAGAGATTATGTAGAGGCAGTTTTGGCGCTTCCAGCAATGCAAGAGTGGATAAAGGCAGCAAAGAGTGAGACAGAAATTCTCTCTCAATACGAGTTTTAAGCAAAAGGCAAAGAATAACATGAACGGCAGGAATATTTCTATTCGACATGCAAACCAAAGAGATATTCCTGCCATTATGGAAATGATTCATTTGAAAGCCGAATTTGATGGTTGTCCTGAATCTGTAGAAGCAACTCCTCAAAAGCTAGAAATTGATCTATTTGGAGAAAAGCCCCTTGCTTTTGTTCTTTTAGCTGAGGTTGATGGGGATGCTGTTGGGTTAGCAACTTATCACTTTATCTATTCAACTTTTTTAGCAAAACCTGGAATTTGGCTTGATGACTTATATGTTAAGGCTGAACATCGAAGCCACGGAGTTGGTCAGACGTTGATACTACGCTTGCGCCAGATTGGGCAGGAAAAAAGCTGTGGCAGAATCGATTGGACTGTAGCTGTATCTAACGAGCGTGGAATCAAGTTTTATGAAAGAATAGGTGCGAAAATCGTCAACAAAGTAAAATTATGTCGCTTAGATGGTCGGGCACTCAGTAAGTAAATCTTAAGTAGGGGAAGCAGGGGTAATTCAGGCTTCCTCTTAGAACTTTAGCGAAAACAGTGCAAACTACGAACAATTTTTACCCATTAACTAAATAAAGTTAAATAATTGTAAATATTAATAGTATAAATACATATTCTTAGACAAAAATATGTATCTATACCAATAAACGATATCTCATTGTTAAGCATTATTTTCATGGGTATTATAATATTGACAGAAATATCTATTTTAGAAAGAGAATACGGAAATCCAGTCATTTAGCAAGTAATAATTATATTTACTGATTATTAACACACCGAGGAATAATAGAGATAAACTAGATAAAATAGAAATTAAAAATTTAGTGACCTAAATATAATAAGCATTTGCGAAAGGAATTTTTGATAACTGTCATCACAACTTAAACAGTTTTTTGTAGTCAAGTTGAAGCAGAATACATAGATGCGGATAATTGGACATATCAACTACAAAAGGTACTACCCATGAGTTCCCGCGCACTGCTGTTAGTAAATCGTCATGCCCGGCAAGGGCAAAAAGGTCTGTCGGAAGCGATTGAATATCTGAAGACACTCGGCTTTGATTTAATTGAGGAGTCTACAGAACACCCCAAACATCTTGCTGAAGTTATATTTCGCTATCAGCATCAAGTTGACTTGGTAATCATTGGTGGAGGAGATGGGACTCTCAATGCCGCAGTAGATGCTTTAGTTGATACTCAGTTGCCCTTGGGAATTTTGCCTCTGGGAACTGCCAACGACCTAGCGAGAACTTTAGGAATCCCGAATTCTCTCAGCGAAGCTTGCAAAATTATTGCCTATGGAAATTTACACAGCATCGACCTGGGCTGGGTGAACGGCAAGCACTTTTTTAACGTTGCTAGTCTGGGATTGAGTGTAAAAATTACCCAGCGACTTACCAAAGAAGTCAAACGCCGTTGGGGAATATTTGCTTATGCCGCCACTGCATTGCAAGTGATTTGGGAAGCTAGACCTTTTACTGCGGAGATTTTAATCAATGGTGAATCAGTTCGCGTAAAAACAGTGCAAATCGCTGTGGGTAACGGTCGCTATTACGGCGGTGGTATGGCAGTAGCTGATGATGCGACAATAGATGACCAAAGGCTAGACCTCTATAGCTTAGAGATGAAACATTGGTGGCAGATTATACTATTACTCCCTGCGATGCGACAAGGGCGACATATACATTGGAAGAGTGTACGTTCTCATCAAGGTCAAGAAATAGAAGTGCATACTCGCAAACCTCGCCCTATTAATACAGATGGTGAAATCACTACCTACACACCTGCTCATTTTCGGGTTATACCTAAAGCTATAGCTGTTTTAGTACCCCCAGAAATCAGGGGTTAGGAGTTATTCTCCCCTATCTCCCTCTGTTAAAAATGTGGGAACTCGCATCAACTCACGCCAAATGCATCTGAGATTTTCTCAAGATATAAAGTCCCTGTTGCAACGCCTAGCTGAACAACCGCTGACTCTAGGTGATATTCTGGCAGAAACCTCAGAACGAGGGTTCTGCCTGGTAATTACATTATTAGTTTTGCCCTTTTTATTTCCTATGCCGCCAGGATTAACTGGCCCTTTTGGTGCTGCTTGTTTACTGTTATCAGCGCAAATGCTTTTAGGGAGGCGATCGCCTTGGCTACCGAAAAGAATCGCTAACTACAAATTTCCTCGTCCCTTTGCCCAGTTACTTTTGCAAAATCTGGGACGTCTTACCAAAGTTTTACAGAAAATCGCCCGTCCCCGACTATCAAAAATAGCCCATAATCCTTTGGTTTGGCGAATTAATGGCTTTTGTATCTCTTTATTAACAGTATTACTAATATTGCCAATTCCGTTTACAAATCCCATCCCCACTATAGGTATTTTACTTTTGACTGTTGCTACTATCGAATCTGACGGTTTATTAATCTGCATCAGCTACGGCATTACTGTCCTGATTTCCTTGCTGTTTGGATTTCTTGGTTATGCAATATGGTTAGCTCCCAGTTTGCTGCCATCTATATTTAAATAATAAAAGCCCGCAGCTTTAAGCTGAGGGCTGTAATTTATTAGGGTGCATCTACCATTTAATAATCCGCTTTATTGATTGCCATATCCGGGCAGATTTAACTGAGTTATAAAATTATTTTTTTGAGTATTTAAAAACTATTAGCAATAAAAAAGCCTTCAACTAAAAGCTGAGGGCTGTAATTTATTAGGGTGCATCTACCATTTAATAATCCGCTTTATTGATTGCCATATCCGGGCAGATTTAACTGAGTTATAAAATTATTTTTTTGAGTATTTAAAAACTATTAGCAATAAAAAAGCCTTCAACTAAAAGCTGAGGGCTGTAATTTATTAGGGTGCATCTACCATTTAATAATCCGCTTTATTGATTGCCATATCCGGGCAGATTTAACTGAGTCATAAAATTATTTTTTTGAGTATTTAAAAACTATTAGCAATAAAAAAGCCCGCAGCTTTAAGCTGAGGGCTGTAATTTATTAGGGTGCATCTACCATTTAATAATCCGCTTTATTGATTGCCATATCCGGGCAGATTTAACTGGGTTATAAAATTATTTTTTTGACTATTTAAAAACTATTAGCAATAAAAAAGCCTTCAACTAAAAGCTGAGGGCTATGATTTAATTAAGGTGCATCTACCATTTAATAATCCGCTTTGTTGATTGCCATATCCGGGAGAATTAGACTTTTGATCAAATTTATTTTATTCGCAAATTAAAAAATATCAGCAAAAAAAAAGCCCTCAACTAAAAGCTGAAGGCTGTGATTTAATTAAGGTGCATCTACTATTTATATATCCGTCTTAGTTATTGCTGCATCAGGAAGAATTGAAAAAAGAATGGATGGCTGTGGGATTGATTTTTTTATATACAACGGTAGTACTAGTGCAGCTTGGCGAAAATAACTATATAGCCTCTTAAAAAGCTTACTGTACAAGCAGTATTCCTTCTGCCTATTTTAAGTTTGATGGTCGAAAGTCTGTCTTCTGCTGCGGTCAAGGCTTTGCGTAGCTTGCTTTTTTGTTCGCGGAGCGTTCTGTAGGAAAGGAATACGGCTCATATCGAAAGTCCTTTTGAGACAGGCTAACAGACTGATATTAGCCGCATTGGTAGGGCTAAACCTTGCGTCAAGATTCGCTTTATCAGCAAGTTGTTAGAAAAGCCTGTGCTATGGGAAAACTTGAAGTAAGAGGCTGTGTTAAAGATTTCAGAGTGTTCATCAGTACAACAAATTATCTCGTATAAAAAATATTCATGAATTTTTTCTTAAAATCCGATCGTCAAAATCGATTTAAAACTTTAATTTTACTAGCATTATTTATGTTTGCCGGGGTTATATTTGCACTATTTATACAAAATTTATTCATTGATACTTTTAGTAATAAAAATTGGGCAACATCATCAGTAGCAAAGGCTTAAATTGGCAGGATGACTCGTGGTCAGCAGGCATACTTTTTAGAGCATGAGGGAGTTTTTGCAAAGTCTATTAATGAAATAGACATTGATATTAAAGAAGAAACATCAAACTATAACTATTCTATAAAAGTAACCCCAATCTCTGCATTTAATTATGCAAATGCACGACGAGAGTATGTACGAAAGGGATGGTTTCACAAAATACCAGTAATAGGTTATGTGAGTGCTATATTTATTGTACCTAGTACTAAAAATGAACTAACAACTCTGGTAATTATATGTCAAAACAGATTACCAGGCACTATCCATTTAAGCGATCCGATTTATCAAAATGGTGTTCTTACTTGTGGTCCGGGAACTATAAAATTGCAGTAGTAAACAACCTAATTACACTCTAAAACTATCTTAAATTGCCAATTAATAGTTCATGAAAAATAGTTTAATAATCTCAAGGCTATTATTAAACTATTTTGTTATAATAAAAACCTTTTAATAACTACCGTTTATAACGCAGAAATATTAATGAAAATACTTAAGTAACAATAACTACTCTAGCTTCCCGGAAAATAGCTTGCGGTATTTAACTAGATAATCATCGATCGACTTCACACTAATTTTACAATAATCCCGAATTTCCTCTGGATATACAAAGTTTCTGTTAATATCTCTGGCAGGATATCCGCAATAGTACGATTTTAGATTATTAGTTGGGTATATGACTATGAAAGTTAGACGCACCCAACTTGATGAAGCGATCGCAGTTTCTATTAGCCCTTGCTAGTCTTAGTATTGTCGGGACAAGCTTTTTTCTGAGAACAACTTTTAGCAGTACTAGCAAACCTAAAATAATAGCTGATACATCACGCTACAAAGAAATTCGTAATCAACTATGGTCTAATAATGACCAAGTAAAACATTTTCCTAATGAGATACCCACTGATGCCAAAGGCGTTCGCATTGCTTACTCTCCGGACTTTTTGCAGGGAAGTAGTTTTTTTCAAATTAGGCTGAAAGAGCCACCAAAAAAGATAGAAAAATTACTTTCACAATATAGAAGTAGTGCAAAGCACAAATATATGGGTGGTAACACAAACGACCACATAAACCAGCCTAACGGTGTGCCGACAACTTTCTTTTACACCAGTGACTCTCCTACGGAATCTTTTCCAGCTACTTATGAAATATTGGTATTAAATACAGAAGACAAAGGTAGACCCGGCTTCAAGTGGAATCATGGAGATAGCTACGGCGTCGCTATTAATAGTTCAGCCTCAGAAATTATCTATTGGTCTGAAAAATGGTAATTAACAATTCAAATTTATTTTGACTCGTTGTAATAAAAATTATTATTTTAGACATCCTAATTAAGAAAAATGAAGCTGTGATTACGACCTGTGTCAAATGCCTATTAACAAAAATAGGCGTTGCATACTTGCGGGATGATTTTGCTAGTTTTGTGGGATGGGCATCTTGCCCGTCCCTTGTATTTCAGGGCGCTCGTGTCGCCCACCCGACAAGAATCATCCCTTGATTCAGCAACGCCAAAAAATAAAAGGCAACCTTCACAGATTTCCAGTTTTACCCAATCAGCACGGTGGGGCAGATATACTGTTGAGTTGTCTCACTATTGGGATGGGTATCAACCTCCAAAGGACTTTATGCGAGCCTGGGGACGGCACAGGCGTTGTCCAAACTATATAATCTAAACACCCAATCACAGAAACAGCTTTTCGCTTCTGCTCTGGTGTAACCTCTAGATAGCGCTGCAACGTCTCCAGCTCGCTGTGACCAGAAATTTCTTGAATAGTTCGCAAAAGTATCCCGGCGCTTGACATCTGCGTGAGGGCTTTTCGGTGATGGTGATTTTAAGTATAATACCCAAACTGCGACGTAGATAATACGCTACGTGCCTCTATCCGCCTTAAGGCTATAAATAATAAACCCCTGACAATGACTGCCAGAGGTTAGGGTGTTGACTTTAAGTGAAAGAATGTATCCAGTTTTGTTATACAGTAATCCATCTCACTGGTACAGTTAATAATATTGTGTTCAATTTACGATATAGCGGTTCTCAGTTGAGTGAGGTAGAAGAACCCGACGCCAACCTCCCAAGAGCAAGCTCCTCGCTTGCTCTGATGTACCTCATTTGATTAGGAAAAGCTATAAGTCAAGCTAGAGAGGTATGCAAAATGAAAAATCTAGTCAAAAATCTCCTTGATGAACGAACAAAATCAATTATTAGATCGTCCGATCTATATCAAGTTTTATATAATAAAATGCATTCAAGTAAGCTAGCTGCCGCAGGCAAAAGGCTTGATATTTGCGCCAATGAAATTGCTATCTATCTGCTTCAGTCTGGTAAAGAAAAATATGTATTGCGCGATAAAATTTGTCTTGAAATTGGAAGTGGATGGTTACTGACTCATTCGTTAGTATTTTACCTTCTTGGAGCAAAAAAGGTGTATGCAACGGATGTTTGCCCTTTATTACAACCCGAAAATATTTTCAAAGCTGTGTGTAACTCTGTAGATTGGAGTATCTTAGATAGTTTATCTACATTTGAAGATCGGGATATTATCGACTTACGTTTAAAAAAACTGCTTTCATTCAAAAACTTATCGGTAGAAGTCTTACAAGACTTGGGCATAGAATATATTGCTCCAATTGATTTGTCTCAAAAAGTGCCGAGTAAAGAAAAAATAGATTTCATATTCTCTAAATCTGTGTTAGAGCATGTGCCAGTTGATGATGTTGTGCCACTTTTAGAAAACCTTGTAAGTAGTCTTTCTGAAGATGGCTTTATGTTCCATCTCATTCATTTACTAGATCACAGAAATATGAGACAAAGACCATTTGATTTCTTTGCTTATCAACAGGATGCCTATTCAAGAGAGTTACAATCAAGGTGGGGAAATCGAATTCGACGAAGCCAATGGAAGCAGATATTTTCTAACCTTAAGCATTTGGACTCTAAGTTTGTATTTGAGTGGTCGCAAAAGGAGGGAGAATTACCAGAAAAAATCGACTCGTCTATTCAATATACAGATGAAGAAGATTTAAGAATCTCCCATATCGGTGTAGTTGGACAATTCATATAGCTTCTGAAAGTCAAGCTTTAGAGGTTATTTATAAAGTAAAAATAAAATTACCGTAGGGTGTGTTAGGCGCATATCTCGATCTAAGTTTGTCACGAAAAACACAATCAAAGCGCCTAAGGCACTGCCAGATAACATGGTGCGTTAGACCCAAGCCGTAACGCACCCTACTTAATATTTACTTTATAAATGGTCTCTTAGGTAAGGAGAAGTTCTAAGTGGAGGAAACCTTCATTCAGATTCAGTACTAAGTAGTGCTTTTACCCTTTTGGATATATCACTTTGGGTAGTTAAAACTGATAGCCAGCATAGATAAGATTTGAATGGTGCTTCAAAACTATCTTAATATGTAGAATGCCAACTGCTTTGATTACTGGTGCTTCTAGTGGTATTGGTAAAGCTTTTGCCGAGGAACTAGCTGCACGCAAGACAAATCTTGTACTCGTTGCTCGTTCCGAAGAGAAACTAAGCCAATTAGCTAAACAACTACGAGAACAACACAAAATTCAAGTAGAGGTTATAGTCAAAGACCTCACAGAACCTAATGCAGCTGCTGCTGTATTTAATGTCACAAAAGAAAAGGGATTAAGCATTGACTTATTAATCAACAATGCTGGTTTTGGTTACTATGGCGACTTTGCCGAAGGGGATGGAGAAAGACAAGTCAAAATCGTACAATTAAACATTTTAGCATTGGTAGATTTAACCCATAAATTTTTACCCTTGATGCGGCAACGTCGTTCTGGAAGTATTATTAACGTATCTTCTATTACCGCATTTCAACCGATACCATACCTTTCCGTTTATGCTGCCAGTAAAGCTTTTATTCTCAGCTTTAGTGAAGCGCTATGGGCAGAAAATAATCAATATGGTGTCCGTGTTCTAGTCACTTGTCCAGGGCCAATAGAAACAAACTTTTTTGCAGAAGCTAATTTTCCTCCAGCACTGGCAAGTAGTACAGATAAAGTGTATTCTTCCCAAAAAGTTGTTTGGGAGTGTTTAGATGCTTTAGAAAAAGGCTATCCAACTGTTATTAGTTCTGATACTAACACTCAAATTAGAAGCAAATTATCTCGACTTGTACCGCGCAAACTTCTGTTGAATATGTTAGCAAAACACTTTAAAGCCTAAGTATATAGTTAGAAGCCTTTCAATTTTGTTGGATTTTAGATTTTAGATTTTCATTTAAATCCAAAATCTAAAATTGGTAGAGTTTGGAGTTAAAGACGGTGCTGATTTTAAAACTCCTAACTTTTCACTCTTAACTCCTTACTTATAGCGGTTCTCAATTGCATCGAAAACAGACCTAACCCCCAGCCCCTTCCCTAGTAGGGAAGGGGAGTAAGGCTCAATAGAAGAGAGGAATGGAATGCATCCAAACGAGAAGCGCTATATTACATATATCTTGTTAATTGAACTCGGTAACGGTCTTTTTTTGTAACGGCGATTTCCCCAACTTCTAAACGTCCTTTAGAACGAATGGCGATTAAGTCGCCTGATTTCACTTGAGAACTAGCTTGAGTAATTTCCTTCCAATTGACACGGACATCACCAGCATCAATGAAATCAACCATTTTACTGCGGGACATGCCAAAACCAGCAGATGCGATCGCATCTAATCGCAAAGAAGCCTCTACAGTAGTTAATTCTTTTTTCTTTGGTTCCCGAACCCTTAATTCAGTTACCTCAATTCGCTGAGTTTTCACAGGAACCGATCGCACCTGTTTAAGACTCATTTCCAAAAATTCCACCAACTCTGGTGCGACAATCGCCTGCGCCCCCCGCTCTCCCAAGACTATGATATCTCCCGTCTTTTCACGAACAATTCCCGTCCCCAACATTGCGCCTAAAAAGTCGCGGTGAGAGGCGGTATCAAATAGGAAGTTACCAGCAATTTCCACAGCGACAAGACTGACTTGAGATCGATCTAAGGGAAGTTCCGAACGAGCGATCGCTATTCTTTGGCGTTCAGCTTGTGGATATCCGCCCCACGCAACTAATTGCACTTCTGTTAATCGGTTAAACACCCGTTGAATTTCTGCCAATTCTGGGGGAGACAGAAAATCAGTCAAAACCACTTCCCAAGTTTTGATGGCTTGCTCTGCTTGATCGATTACACGAGCTACACTATCTCGATTTTCAACACCTTTTAAAAGTTCTTCTCGTGGCAACATTCTTAAAAATTATGAATTAGTCATTAGTCATTAGTCATTAGTCATTAGTCATTAGTCATTAGTCATTAGTTATTTATCTTTTACTAATGCCCCATGCCCCATCCTCCTCTTTAAAACTATCTTGATTCTAACTTTAATTCCCATTCTAGAAGGTTTTCATCCTTAGCAATTTGTTGCATTCCGAGTTTTTCCAAAATGCGAATCGAGGCAACACGATCGTCTGGAGAATGAGCGATAATTCTCTTGAGTTCTTGGTGAGTAAAGGCAAAATCGACCAGTGCTTTTACTGCTTCAAAAGCAAATCCCTGCTGGCGATAAGCTGATAGCACTTCATAACCCATTTCTACAGTTCCTGTTCCATCGGGTTTACCAATAAAACCCAAATCGCCAATTAAAGTAGAATCGGCAATGTGAATCATTAGCCACACACCCCAACCCAACTGGGAAGGGTCGTCTATTAGCATCTGAGCATACATTGGGAAAATATCTAACACCTCAGATTCATACCAATCATTAGGAACCCTTACCCCCAAAAGTTTCTCTACTTGGGATTTATTTCTTGTAATCACGGCTTGTGCTACTTCCAAAGAACAGGGAAGCAACTCAAGTCGCTGTGTAGTGATGTGTAAACTCTGATTCATTCAATACACAGTATTTGTGTCAGCATAACCTTGGATATTTTCTGGATCGAACTGACGTAATATTCGGGTTGCTTGCCGAGTAAGAGTTTCAGAACCTTGAACGGCAACTAAATATTTACCCGCATCTAAGCGGTTGCGATAAGGTAAAGCATCACCACCACCTACGAGTAAACCGACTCCGCCACCAACCACCACACCACCCATAGCACCACTAGCAGCACCCAGTAGTCCGCCAACGATGTGATTGCCAACTTCACCCGCCCAGGCAAAAGTATCTAAACCAGTGATCAGGCTGAAGGTAAAACCTGCAAAAAAGCCGAATGGTATCAGCCAGGTTGCCATCAGTTTTGCTTGCTTTTTGGCTTGGTCTTTAGGGTCAATTAAGCCAAACTCGTCAGCTGTTTTATACCCCCTTCCCAGGATAGTGCTGTTTATGCCTTGTTCTTCTAAAGCTAAGTAAGCAGCTTCGGCTTGAATGCGGTCTGGTAATACGGCAACAAGGTAATTCATTGATTTTACAATTTGTCTAATAGAAGTTTTGCCTTAATTAACAGCGTATCAGTCCTGGTCGAATCAATCTTGCATTGGGTAGGAATTAGGATTCAGGAATCTTACTCCCCAACGCTACAACGGTTGGGGTTGGGGGCTAGGTTTGTATTAAAATCAACTGCAAACCGCGACGCCGAATAGCCCGCCGCAGGCATCGCACAAGTTAGCACAAGTAAAATGTACATCCGATCACTTTAGCGAATCTAGTGGCTCACAAAAATTGTTCGCGCCTTGCTTGAGGACATATATCAAAACTGGCGTTGCCAAACTTTTAGGAAACGTCGGCATTGCTTTTAGACGTTCCATCATCTTTTGAGGTGAAGTATTAAGCAAATCTTCCCGATATTCTTGTTCGCAAATCACCGCACGCCATTTTCTAGCCAAGGCATCTAACCACTCGGAATTTGCTCTTTCTGGTTGTTGTCCTGCCCGAATAGCTAGCGTCATCGCCGCATCTTCTAAATCTCCATCACAGTCTTCAATCAAATCCAACGCTTCCATATCGCTGGGATCATCTGCCAATTGAGAGCGAAACTGTGCAATTTCTTGAGATGTTACTTTAGTCATGAGTCTTTGACAAGGCGAGCGATGCCTACGGCGGTAAACTACGAACACTCAGTTATGTTATATCATTTCACAAAATTCCTGTTACAAATACGTTTTTCGGGGCGCTTTCAGAATCTAAAATCCGTCTTGGAAAGTTCTGTACCCTTTGGGAAAGCAAAGACAGACGCTCGCGAACTCTCCAGAACTGATACAATTTGCGTCAAGACCTGCTAAAATATAGCTTTTTTACCAAAAAGCCTCATTTTTCAATGAGGCTTTTTGAATTTTTAATTTGGAGATACAGCAATTTGCTTTTTAAGTGAAGTACAAAATGCAGGACTCAGGCATGAGATATAAAGAGTTTCTGCCCCCTGCCCCGTGCCCCCTGCCTCCTACTCCTGCCTCAAAACCCGTAGCTTTGTACTTCATGCAAAAGAAAACTGCTGTAAGTAAGTCAGCAGTACTAGCGTAGTGCTCTGAGGGTAACAGAGCGTTGTAACTGAGCTAAAGCGCGGTTGTAATCCAAAATTGCTGTGACTCGATTACCTTCAGCTTGTGTGAGGTCGTTTTCAGAGTTAATGACATCTGTTTGAGTACCTACACCAGCTTGGAATCGCAAACGCGCTAAACGTAGAGCTTCCCTAGCTTGTTCTAAAGCGGTATTAGCGGTTTGAACATTCTCTAATCTAGATTGCTGGGTAGAATAGGCTTGTTCTACTTGAAAACGAATCTGGTTGCGCTGTTCAGCAAATTGAGTTTCTGCGATCGCAATATTAACTCTGGACTGTTGTGCCCTTGCTCTTGCTGCTCCCCCATCAAATAAATTTAGAGTTGCCCTAACTCCAAATGAATAACCATCAGTAACGCTGACATTATCATCGAACTGGTCTAGCAGGTCGTAGCTGCCTACCAAACTAATTTGAGGGCCTAACTCCGCAAGAGCTTGCCGACGCTGTTGTTCGCTGATATTGCGTTGTGCCAACTGCTGTTGCAGTTCCGGACGATTTTGATAAGCCAGCACAATACTTTGCTCTAGCGTTGGGTTCCAAAGACCAGCTAACTGTACAGGATCGGCTGCACTGATATTTATCGCCTGCGGCAAACTTATCCGAGTTGCTAATTGACGACGGGAAATTTGCTGCTGAGATATAGCATTAGTCAAACTTTGTTGAGCATTTGCTAAATTCACCTGAGAGCGTAGCACATCGAAGCGAGTGCCAACCCCAGCTCGTTCTAAAGCTACTGCATCACGCAAACTAGCCTCAGAGTTCTGCACAGCCGATTGGGCAATACGTACTTGTTCGTCCGCTTGTTGCAGATTGTAGTAGTCAGTGGCAACATTTAGACGGATTGTCTCAAATTGAGTTTCCGCAGCCAACTCATAGAAACGTACCTGTTCTTCAGCCGCTCTGATGCTAGCTTGGACTCTCCCAGAACTATAAACGTTATATGAAAGTTGTGCTTGACCAGAAAAAGATGTACTGGGTTGATCTTGGTTAGAGAGTAAGCCATTTCGCCCGCTTAATTCGTCCTGAAGCTGACTACTAGAAGACTGACTACGAGTCAGATCCGTGCTAATACCCAGAGTGGGCAATAAAGCAGCTTGCGCCTCGCGTAGAGCCGCTCGATTGCGTTCTAGCTCCAATAGAGACACCTGTAGATCCCGATTATTACGGCGTGCTAGCTCTAGAGCCTGTGCCAAAGTAATCGGCTGATTTGCCTGAAGTCTCACTTCCTCCGGTTTGGTGGGAAATTGCAGGGGATTTGAGTTAGGAATCAGGTTCTCTGGAATTTGCACCGGCCCTGACGGTACAGGAGCTATGGTTCTCGGCACAGTGGAAGGTTGCACTGAACCCTCTGGTGTAGGAGTTACGGTTCCTGGCACAGTTGAAGGTTGCACTGAATCCCCTGGTACAGGAGTTACGGTTTCCGGCGCACTGGGAGTTGGCGTCGAATCTGCCGGAATCGGGGTATTACTCTGAGCTACGCGGCCAATAGCATTTTGTTGTAAGCAGGTGCTTGAGGTTAGTAGCAAATCGGACAAAGAGCCTGTTTTGCTTTTTCCCAACTCCTGTGGACACCTCTGCGCTGACAAGAGTTTTGCTGCTCCTCCACCTGTGGCTGAAGTTTCTAAAAATGTTTGCAACTGAGTAACAGTATTTATCTTTTGAACCGCTGGCTGCTGTGCAGAAGACAGGGACAAAATTTCTTTTTGGACAGAAGCGGGTTTTGAAGTGTAGTTGGGAACTACTATCCGCTTTAATTTCTGCCAATATGCCCTTGAATTACTCTGTTTTTGGTTATTTGGAGCAGAGTGACTGACATCAAGCTGTTGGGAAGGATTAGAGGTAGGTGTCAAACTAAAAAATCTACCTTCATCTTTCTTAAGTACTTGTTTTATTGGCACAACAGTATTTTCAGCAGTAAACACTGGAATACTGTTATTACTTAAAGGCTTGACACTAAGTTTAGTAAAACCAAAAGCAGGTACTAAGGTTGGAACGCTAACATCTCCTGTTTTAGGCAGTTGCGTATTCTTGGTGTCTACAAGTAAGCCTTGACCATAAGTAGAAGTCAAAACACTAGGAGAAGACGCCAAATGTACGCCAGTTAGTTTCACAGTACCAGCCCAAGCAGGCTGAGTTGTTAAGACCGCTGCCGTTACACCAGGTAAGAAGCTATAAAATAATTGCTGTCCTTTCACCGCATCCCTCACACGAAAATCAATCTAGCGGCAGAAAACCTTTCTTCACCACAGAATATAGCACGATACTAAATTTAGGAAAGAATATACTACGATACTAAATTTAGGGTTCGGAACTCTGTTTGTCTTCAAAACGCCTAACAATGCGAGAAAGTTCCGCCTTTTCATCGATACTAACGCGAGTAGGAGCACCGCTGATAATCCGTTCGTAGTTTCGGAAAGAATCTTTAATATCGGGACCATCCGCAGTGATATTATACTCACGAATGCCCTTATCATGCCAAGAACCTCTCATTTTAAATACGTTAATTGCCCGGGACATTTCTCCACGAATTTCTACGTACTGTAACATCAGAATTGTATCGGTGATCGTAGAAATATGAGAATCAGTAATCGAATGCGCTCCCAAAAATTGGTCAGTTGTGTTAGTAAAGAAACCAGTAATTTCTTCTTGTTTAGCATAACCCGTCACACCAATTACAAACTGCCGAAATGCATTATTGCTCACTCCTCTAGCTAATGCTGATAGAGAGTCAATGGCGATCCGAGCTGGTTTGAAGACAGCAATTTCTGATTTGATAATTTGTAAGTGGTCTTCTAAACCAGTTGATTCGGGATAGGTACAAATTATTTTGAGTAAACCTCGATCCTCTAATTCTTCAAAATCAATTCCCCAAGAGGAAGCATTACGAGATAGTTGGGCGCGTGATTCTTCATAAGCAAATAATATTGCCTGTTCTCCATTGAGGCAGCCATTTTGAATAAACTTACTTACTAACAGCGTTTTACCAGTACCTGTGGCTCCTGTTGCCAAAATAATTGAATCTTTAAAGAAACCACCACCACACATTTCATCTAAGGTTTTGACACCAGAAGATACCCTGACATTAGAAGACCGTTGAGTCAAGCGCATTGCTCCTAGTGGGAAGATGTTAACTCCTTCATTAGTAATCGTGAAGGGATACTCGCCTTTCATATGAGTTGTGCCGCGCAACTTGAGAATTTCAATTGTGCGACGACGGCGTTCTCCTTCTAAAACGTTACGAACAATTACTACATTATCGGAAACAAATTCTTCTACTCCGAAAGAAGCAACGGGCCCATATTCTTCACTACGTTCAGTGGTAATTACAGTAGTGACACTCAGTAGTTTGAGACGTGCTACCAGGCGAAAAATCTCGCGTCGCACTACTCCCATCGCTTCATACTGCTGAAATACTGCTGTTATTGAGTCGATTGAAACTCGTTTAGCTTTGTATTTGCGAATGGCATATTGCAAGCGTTCAATGAGTGCAGAAAGGTCAAAATTTCCCACGATATCTTGACCTTCTGGATCGGGCGATGCATCAAGAATAAATAACTTGCCTTCTTCGATTAAGCGTGGTAAGTTCCAACCAAAAACATGAGCGTTTTTAATAATATCACTGGGTGATTCTTCAAAGGTAACAAATACTCCTGCTTCATCAAAGTAGGTGATACCGTTATAAAGAAACTGAAGAGAAAATAAAGTTTTGCCTGTGCCGGAGGTGCCACTGATCAAGGTAGTTCTACCAATTGGTAAACCACCATGACTAATATCGTCAAACCCTTCGATCATCGTCCGAATTTTTTCTACACCCCTAATTATCGGTGCTTGCTTTGGTACTACTTGCTCGTTTTCACTCATTGCTTGATAACAAAAGGGTATTAAACTAGATATTTTTATTATTAAAGTTTGTACTCAATTTTTTATGATTAAAATTTTACTCTTCAAAATCTTCTTCAGTCAGTTCTTCATAGAGCAAATCTAATCCAATTAATACTCTTTCTCTATCTGAAAGATCCCCGATAATTTTGCGAACGGGTGGAGGCAAAATTTTTGATAATGTCGGCGTCGCCAATATTTTATCTTCTTCCGCCAACTGCGGGCTTTTCAGGACATCGATCACTTTTAATGCATAAACTCCTTCAAACTCTTGTTCTAAAATATCTTTGAGTGTTTTTAATGCGCGGACGGAATTAGGCGTGTTTCCTGCTACGTAAAGCTTGAGAACGTAGGTTTTTCTGGCTTTGTTCATATACTTAATGGCTAATCACGATCGTAGAAATACATGCGATCGCGCATTGTGAATAACTAACAGCGGTAGCTTGTTCCAAGTTGAACATCGATAAATTTAATTTAATTTATTTAGAAATTGAACTCCTATAGACTTCACACAGGTGAGCCAGGATATCGATCAATGTTAGGCGGTAATCAAGTAACGTTTCATTACTCCTTCCTTCTAATTTTAGCTGGTTAGAAAATTCTTCAATTACCTCCATGTGAATTTCGATGATTTGGGGCACAGGAATATTAGCATAAAATATAGTATTGATAAATTTATCAATTTTATCTTTGAGTGTTTTTTCTGTGGTAAAATATTGTATAAGAATCAGGCTGTAATCTGATTTAAGCTGTCTTAATAAGCCTTGCCTTTCTGCTGGAGTCATCTCCTGAAAATGCTGTTGGCTTTTTGGCATCTGACTGGCAAATACATAGACGTACTTGTCAGTGTCTACCTTACTTGGATTTTGTTGCGGCCAATTTGGGAAGTAGTTGATTTTTTCAGAGGTAGTTGCAGCAACAGGTAGATAGCATAATTGGGCGGTAATCGCGTTAATAAATTTCCACGCCCATGCGATCCAATGTTTTTGGTTGGCTAAGTCAACTAAATTATTTAAAGATTTCTTAACATCAGGTTGCAGAATCAGTATCGGTAATAACATCTATTCTTGAATCTATCTCCTCGATCGCCCCGACCAAGAAACGTGGGCTGATAAGTTTGGCTAACGCTTCTAGGGGAATACTGGGTGTGCAGTAAACTAGTGATATAACCCCAAAATAAGGCTCTGTGTTAGCAGATAGTGCTAGCCACTCAACAATCTAGTGCCATAAATAAGTCGAAAAACTTAGTAGGTCTTTGATAATGAGGTATCTGTCGCATAGCAAGACACAGTAGCTAATTTATTATTTGCATATCTATGTATATAAGATAGATTGTTTTATTTTGCTCCTTGATAAGATACTTAAACGAACTTAAAGGATTGTCGCATTCTAAATCATTATAATTCCTCAAGGTTCTAAAGCGATTCTTTGGGGCCATAATTGTTTTAGCTGTCGCTATCGATGAGGAGTTTAAACACCAGTAAGACACTGGGGAGGCTAGTTGTTAGAAATGAGAAATGTTGCCTCTTGGAAAAATGCACTCGTCCGCAAGCAAGTGTCCGTGAGGGAAAATCCCGTTGTTTTAATGGCGTTGAAATAACCAGAGTTGCTTATATGAGTCTTCTTAGAGGATATGACTTCAGGCGAAAAGACCATCAACAGTTGGCAGATGGCAATGCCGGAGGGTTCCACAGGAAGAATGACCCCCAAAGCCCTATGTTAATGTTAGATTACCCGCTTTATGACTTTCAGGCAACCGTACCTAGCTGCCCCCAAGCAAGTTCTCTGGCAGTGGTGTTGGAGATTTTTGAGCAAGAGCAGTGCGATCGCTTGGTAGTAGTGAATCAACAGCAATGCCCCATCGGATTGCTGTATTCTGCCCGTTTAATCCAAAAATTATTAGCACATAGTGACGATAAAAATCTAAATTTACATCAATCACTTTCTACCTGGGGTCAAGGTCTAATTGAGCCAATACAAACAATATCAGCTTCTGAGCGTGTAGAGCAATTAAGCTTGCACTTGGGTTATCCCCAAGCCGAAAAACACCAGAGCTTAGATTGGGCGCTGATTGACTCTGACGGTCAATATTTGGGGCTGTTGGATAGTTCGCGCCTGTTGCGATTGTTGGCTAAGGAACGCATGGCTGGGTTACAAAGTTCAGGCATCCAGAAGTCATCTGGTGCGCCGACGCCAAATGAACCCAAATCATTGGGACACCAGCCACTCGTACACTTGTTGGAAAGATTGCCTTGGCCTTTGATGTTGCAAACCGGTACTGGCGAGGTGGTCGCGCGAAATCCCGCCTGGTGGCAGCAATTAGGAGCCTTGAAAGATCCAGAAGGAGTTAGGCAACAGGTGGAGGCAATACTTGTCCCTAATCGCTCTGAAAAACCAGAATATGCCAGCCAACGAACAATTAAGGTTCATCCCAATGGTAGGGAGAACGAGCAGAATGGTGAAGAACTGACTCAGCAAGAAGCATCACCACAACCTGCATACAGTCGCTGCTATTTGGATAGTCAGGTGGGTACTTGTACCTGCGTTGTCGAAGTGCAAAATGGTCAGGAACGAATCTGGCAGTTTGCCAAAATTCCCTTAGATAGTCCTGAATTTAAAGTCATGAGTGGTGAAGAGGAGGTTGCACTCAGTAACGATTTGTGGTTGATTTTAGCTACTGATGTCACCGAACAGCAGCAGCTTTGCAAAGAATTGGCAGCGAAAAATGCCGATTTAATTCAACTAAATCGGTTGAAGGACGAGTTTTTAGCTTGTATTAGTCATGAACTCAAAACTCCCCTAACTGCCGTTTTGGGATTATCGCGGTTGCTCGTGGATCAGCAGTTGGGAGAACTCAACGAGCGTCAAGCCCGTTATGCGGGACTGATTCATCAAAGTGGACGCCACCTGATGAGTGTGGTTAATGACATTTTGGATTTGACCCGGATGGAAACGGGACAAATGGAGTTGACGCTGACGCCAGTAAAAATTAGTGCTGTGTGCGATCGCGCCTTATCAGAGGCCAAAGCCATCCACACTCAAACTACCAAAACAACATCCCAAACTCAACAAAATGCCCGTTCATCTGCTCCCCAATTCTGCCTTTCCATTGAACTAGGCTTAGACCAGATAGTGGCAGATGAATTGCGCTTGCGCCAGATGCTAGTGCACCTACTTTCCAACGCCTTTAAATTCACCGAAATATCTGGCGAAATTGGGCTGCGGGTGAGTCGTTGGGAAGGATGGATTGCCTTTACAGTTTGGGATACAGGCATTGGCATTCCCGAACACCAGCAACACTTAATTTTTCAAAAATTTCAACAACTAGAAAATCCCCTCACCCGCCAATTTGAAGGCACTGGTTTGGGGCTGGTATTAACTCGCGCCTTGGCTCGTCTGCACGGCGGAGATGTCAGCTTCTTATCGCGTGAAGGGAAGGGTAGCCAGTTTACCCTACTTCTGCCGCCCAGTCCTCCAAAAACAGGCTTTTCTGAACCAGATATGGGAATCAGAGAAGAGGAGGAGACACGATACCAACAGACACGAGAAAACTCCGCCGCTCGTCAGCAAGTTAGTACGCTAACACAGCATCATCCCGCGAGTTCGCAACGATTGGTCTTGGTAGTCGAGGCAGTAGCCCGATATATTGAAGACTTGACCGAACAACTCAAAGGTTTAGGATATCGGGTAGTGATTGCGCGATCGGGCACAGAAGCAGTCGAAAAAGCGCGACGCTTGCAACCAATAGCGATATTTTTAAATCCGTTGCTACCCCTGCTATCAGGTTGGGATGTGCTGACTTTACTGAAATCTGACACCGCAACCCGTCATATATCTGTAATTGTGACAGCGACGGGAGCCGAAAAGGAGCAAGCATTTGCTAACCGAGCCGATGGTTTCTTAAGTTTGCCAGTAGAGCATCAGGTTTTAGCACCAGTTCTAGAAAAATTATGTACTGCACAAGTAATACCGCAGATAGGGTTAAATAATAGTGCAATTATCCCAACTAAAACCCCACTGCGAATTCTCAGGTTGGTGAATCCCCAATTGGAATCAGTCAATCCCCACCCCTCACTTCGAGAACATCGGGTGATTGAGGTAGATGACCTAGATCAGGCAGAACTTTTGGCGCGGGTATGGCAGTTTGATGTCATTTTGCTAGATGTCGAAAGTACCACCGCCCAAATTTATCTGCAACAACTAATTGGGCATCCACGTTTGGCGGCTATACCACTAGTTACTTGCGATGTTGCAACCACCCTAATAGCTTCTAAAATCCCAGGGCTATCTGTATTTCCTTACTTAACACCATTTGCTAAAGACAACAGCAGTCGCACCGAGAAAACAGATGCCTTACTATCAGTACTGGAAATTGCTTCTGGTTTTTGCTGTCCTGCTAACATCTTGGTAGTGGATTTGACAATGTTGCGCGATCTGCCACAGGTAAGACGCAAGCAAGTTAAGGGTTATCGGACAGCAAAAAATTGCTCAATTAGTAGTGAAACTGCTGAACGGGGATCTGAGTGGTTCCAAGCTTTAATTCAGTACCTACAAACAGCAGGCTTCAAAGCGGCGATGAGTCCCTGTTGGGCAGAAGTGTTACAACAAATTCGCCACCAAAGCGTTGACTTACTGCTAATTTGTTTAGGAGAATCCGCCATCCACAAAGACGTGCTTAAAGCACTGAAAACATTGGGAGATTCACCTGACAAATTACCACCAATTCTGGTACTGAATCAGCGATTAAATAGCCCAGAAACCAGTTTCCAGCCAGAGGTAGCTTACAAGGAAATTGACAAGCAGAAGAAGAATGGTTTGGAATCGGTAGAAACTATTGTTGGTGCGATCGCTACCCAAATATTACCGCGATCGATATCAATGGAAGACCTCTTAAACCAGATCAATCAAGCTTTAGCTGTCAACGGGTACAATGGCAAATGTTAATTCTGGGGTCATTGGTCATTGGTCATTAGTCATTAGTCATTGGTCATTAGTCATTGGTTATCCAAAAAGGACAAATGATTAATGACTATTTAATAGTTTTATGAAATATCTATTTTTTCATTTTTCTTTTTCTTAAAAGGAACTCGAACCAAGTTATAAGCACCCTTGGTCGATAAATTTTTGTAATCATCTGGCTGTAAGTCCATTTGTAAAAACTTTTTTTGTTCGGCCAACAGCAGCACTGAGGCAGGTTTTAGTCCTTTAGCAGCCTGGTTTTTAATATGTTCTATAGCCTCTTTGGGAAATCTTAAATAATTTACATGAATGTGGCTGTAAAAGACCACACTAGGCTTTTTGAAGCCAAGCATGATCAATTCTTCCTCTGGTTGTTTTGTTTCTAGAATCACCGCAGACAACTCCCTTAAGGGTAATTGACGTTCTTGATCGATGAAAAACGAAGCAGGTGATAAGACAAAAATTAAAAACGCCACAAATCCTAGTAAATTAACACTGGTAATGTAGTTCCAGCGGCGACTCAGTAAGAAAGCGGCAACCAAAACAGCACAAACCAGCCAAATTCCACCCGCTATTACTGGTAAACCCGATTGTTGAATTAGTTCGTGGAAGTTACTTATAGCAGGATCGGTACCTAATATCTGGGTTATGTTAAACAGTGCTGTTGCCAAAAATGATAAAAACACTACATTCACCCAACCACTCCAGACGAGTATGGTAGGGATGGAAGAAGATGCGGTGAGGGCCAGACGCGGTGAACTAGTGTTGCCGTGTCCCCCTGTCTCCATATCCTCTTGATTTTCGATGTCCTTGCCTTCTCCTGTCTCTGTGTTTGGTAAAAGGTCGCTCCACAACAGGGCTACCAGGATTGCCGCTGCTGGCATTAGAGGCAAGACATAACTAGGGAGTTTGGTAACAGCAATGGTAAAAAAGCCAAAAATGCTAGCAAACCAGAACCAGGCGAATAAACCAAACTGCTGAAAACGTTCAAGCGATCGCCAGTGCGATCGCTGCCAAAACTTTAGTCTTACTATAGAGACTGGTAAATACACTGAGTATGGTGCAAAACCCAGCAGCACTATTAAAAAGTAAAAATACCAAGGCGCTGAATGACCATTAACCACTTCTGTAAAGCGTTCCAGGTTGTGATAACCAAAAAAGGAGTTAATGTAATTCCAGCCATTGCGCCAAATTACTAAAGCATACCAGGGCACTGATAAACCTAAAATTATCAGCATACCTACGAGAAGGCGCATTTCCCGCAACACCTCTCGAAATTTTCCCACGTAAAGCAAAAAGGCGACAACAATTAGCGCAGGCAAGACAATTCCCACAGGGCCTTTAGTCAAAATTGCGCCTGCAATCAGTACATAAAAAGCTAAATACCACTTATTAGGGAATAGAGAATCAGGCATTGGGGATGGGGCATTGATTGTTCTTTCTCCCCCTACTCCCCCTACTCCCCCTACTCCCCCTGCTCCCTGCTCCCTGCTCCCTTCCTTCCTTGCGTAGCCTAGAAAGAAACATAACAAAGCTGATGCTATACATCCGGTGAGCAGCATATCAGAGACACCGGTTCTCGCCCAAATAATAGTTTCGGGATTGAGCGCCATGAGCGCTGCTGCTATAAAAGATGTTAAGTAGCGGCGAGTAGGACGTGAAACTTGCTCTAATTCGTCTTCTTTAGCGAAATACCACTGTATGGTGTAAAAAGCTAAACAAATTAAGCCGAATGCTGCGATCGCTGAAGGAAGGCGTACTGCCCACTCATTTACCCCAATAATTGCATAAGCGATCGCCTGACACCAGTAAATTAAGGCAGGTTTATCGAAACGAGTGTCACCATTGAAAAATGGGGTTATCCAATCACCTGTGACGAACATCTGGCGGGAAGCTTCGGCAAATAGCGGCTCTGTCTCATCAATCAAGCCGGTGTTACCCAAATTCCACCCAAAAGCTACCCAGCCAATCACTATCAACCACAAAATTGACACAGTTACGCCAAGGGCTGGATTCTTTCCTATTTTGTTGAACCACCGATCGACAGTGTGCTTAACACTCAATTTCATTCTCATTAGTCAATAGTCAACAATCACTAATCAATAGTCGTTGGTTATCTATCTTTTGTTCTTCGGAGTTTTAAATTCAACAATTTTACTCTACTCAGTACTCTACACTTTTTCCTGTTCAGTAACGCCAGTTGCTCCAAGTCGCCAGAGAAACTTTTATAACACACTAGTACCGCAAGGCGGAATTAAAAATTAAAATTTAAAATTTAAAAATGAATACAGCGTAAGCGTTTCATTGATTAGAAATGAGTGGTTTACTTCTGCCGTGCTGTACTAGTGTGGCGAAAGTTTGCCTAGCTTTCACAAGTTGCTCAAGCAAGTTGTCTAGCTGATGGTAGCCTAATTTACGTTAATCCTTACTAGTTATTCGCTACTACTCAATAAACTAAACCACATCTAGTTTGCATATTCAAAATTAATATAACTCTTGTGGGGTGGGCATCTTGCCCGCCCTAATTATGCAAGTTAAATGTGGAATAGCTTATGGACTATGGACTCAGCACTAGTTGCCATTCTCTGTTTTGGGAATTCCACTTAGGTAATTCTGTTTCGCCGACAACATAGGGGCCCCAGTAACGACGGGAACCATCTTGTGCAAAAGCAACTAAAATATCTCCCTTTTCCAGCTTTAAATTATTCTGAGGTAGGGATACAATCAGTCCCTTCTCACTACCTTCTTGAGGATCAAAATCCCAATGTGCCGGTACATCATAATTATTCTGTTTAGTACCAGAGCCTTTTGCTACCGACTGTCGCGCCAGTAGAGCCACTCGCACAGGCTGATTTGTTTGATTGCTTATTCGCAAAGTCCCTCGATCCTTGGCTTTGCTTGCTGATTGATCGCGATCTGCCAAAACAGAATGAGTATTCTTTTTACTGCTATGTTCTGCTTGATTCGTTGGGGTAGTTACTGGAGTAGATACACTAGCGGAAATACCTTTTTCAGGTAAAACAGAAGTTGTCTCCCACTCTTGACTTTCTGTTGGCAGTTGTGAAGATGTATCTGGATTTGTAGGCTCAAAGGATACACTAATTCCAAAGCATCCCACCAAAGCAACAAGCAGTCCCAAGCAACAAGCTGTAACACCGACGTTACGATACACTGAAGATTTCATATTGATAGTTTTTAGAAATAAATATTTTGTTTAGGCTTGAGCAAATAGTAGCCTATTATCACAAAAGCTAATCATAGAAAGTAGCCTAATATAGACTTTTCCAAAATTAGGGATACGAATGTATTATAAATATCATTTTGATTAGAAACATTTAGAGCAAATTATTTCTTTGATGTTTGACAAACAAGGGGTACAGACACCCATTGCTTCGGATTGTGACCGTAGGCTTGGATAAAAATAAAAAATTTTATACCGATCCAGCCAATTCATTTGTATAAAAAAATAAAAGTTTCCTGAAACCGCTAGCGGCCTCAACAAGGCGTCCTTTGCCAAACCTCACATAAGTTTAAGTGTTATATATCTTTCTGCTATGAAAAGCCACCTTTTAAAAAGTGACTAGTGATATAGCAAGTGCTTGTAGATTCTCCTAAATCCACGCCAGTTCCTTATCCTGCCGTGAGACGCTACGCATAGCTTGCTTTCCCATAAGGATACAAGTCAGGAAACCCACGTAACGGACTAGCTCCCTTTAAAAAGCGGAATTTGAGTTATTTTCCCCTTTATATAAGACTTTCTTGTGGGGATCAAACTAAATATTTATACTTTTTAAACACCTTCTAAGAAACTGTATTTCTCTGAAGATGATAAAATAGCCAAATTTGAATAAACGCTGGAAGCCCAGTACATACTTATAATCTTAACAAACAAGCTGATGCTAAAACCAATATCCTCCTTAAGATATATGTATTTCAAGATATCTTGACTTTCCCACAGAAGTCCCTTTGATGCAAAATACTCGTCTCAATAACTTGTTCGATGCTATTGCTACACGCTTTGGGCAATGGTTTTTAAATCCTTGGCGGCGGCTATCGCTGCTGATAATTAGTTTTTTGTTCGGTTTTTTTCTGGGAAACGCAGTTTCCACTACAGCCGGACAAGAGGGTGTATTAGATATTGTGGTAGCTGCTTTTTTGGTACTGTTGACGGAAATTACCAGCAGAATATTTTATAGTCGCAGCTTTTTGTCAAGGCGATCGCTCTTGATAGACTCACTAAATCTGCTCAAAGTTGGTTTCATCTACAGCCTGTTTCTCGAAGCCTTTAAGCTGGGATCGTAGGGAGATGGGGAATTTATGAATTTATGGCTGAGTGAGATTTTGGCAACAGAGGCGCTGGGAGAAAATTGGCAGCAGCAAGCAACAGAAGCAGCACTGGCAGATAGGTTAAGAGCAAAAGCTTTTGGGATCGCGCCGGAAAATGTCGATGAAGCAATCGAAAGGCGATCGCATTTACTAAAATCTGTTCTCCCAGGTTTTAGTCAATTCTGCCAAACTACCCTCCAAATCGAACCCAAGGAAATGTTACAGGTGTTGTGGGACTTGTGGCTGCCTTTGGGAATCAAACTAGCATCGCAGCGCCAACAGTTAGGACGCCCTCTGATTCAGGGAATTTTGGGAGGACAAGGCACCGGTAAAACCACAATGTGCAAAATTCTCAGTTTGATCCTCGATCGGTTGGGATACCAGACTGTGAGCTTATCTTTGGATGACTTATATAAAACTTACAGCGATCGCTTACTCTTAACACAGCAAGATCCCCGCTTGATTTGGCGCGGCCCACCAGGAACCCACGATATAGATTTAGGCTTAAATGTACTAGATCGAATCCGCCAGTTGCAAAGTCCAGTTATGGTTCCCCGCTTTGATAAATCTGCTTTTGGAGGCGCTGGCGATCGCACTAATCCAGAAATGGTCACAAATGTAGATATTGTACTATTTGAAGGTTGGTTTGTGGGTGTGCGGCCAATCGATCCAAATGTATTTGATACTGCACCGCCGCCAATTGTTACAGATGAGGATAGAGCATTTGCCCGCGATCTGAATTTTCGCCTCCACGATTATTTACCACTGTGGGAGCGATTAGACAGCTTAATTTTGCTTTATCCGAGTGATTACCGCTGTTCTTTGGAGTGGCGCAAACAGGCGGAACAGCAGATGATTGCTGCGGGTAAATCTGGGATGAGCAATGCAGAGATAGAGCAATTTGTCAATTATTTTTGGCGATCGCTTCATCCGGAATTATTCATCAAGCCGTTGGTAAAAGATGCAACAGCTGTCGATCTAGTGATTGAGATTCATAGCGATCGTAGCTTTGGTGAAGTGTATTGCGATCGGGCTGGGGTATGAAACAGCCTTGTATGAGCAAGTGGCGTGGATTTGGGAGGATCTAAAAGTATTTGATATATCACTAGGGACTTTTCAAACATCCTCTAAAGCTGACAAATTGCTTTTAAAACTTGTAGCAACTGGCTTGAACGTTCTCTTTCCATTAAGTTTAATTCTGGTAACAGGTAATAAATAGGGGGATTTCCTTGTTCAAGATAGACAAACTGATAATTTAAGCAAATATAAAGCTACAGCAAAACTATAGTCGCAGCTTTTTATCAAGGCGATCGCTTCATCTATATTGATTCATTAAGCCGTTGGTAAAGATGCAACAGCAGTTGATATAATGATTAATATTCATGCCGATCGTAGTTTTGGTGGAGTGTATTGCGATCGCATTTAGGAACGTGGATTTGAAATTTCCAACTTTCTTAGCAAAGGCAGGATGAGCGGTGGCTTGGGTCGTTGCTCTTAGCATCTGGTAGCACCTGACTTTTGACGGGATATAGAAAGTCAGAAAGTATCACAGAGGACAAAACTTTTCTCAATCACCGCACCCAAGAAAACTTTTCGAGTTATTCAACGCTGATAGGATTGATTCAAAGACTTGTGGAATCTGCTCTTCCTAAACAGACTAGACTTGCATAAATTACTATCAACAACTTTCGACTCACACCATGAACCGTTTTACCTCTATTTTACTCGCCGGCTTGATAGCATCTGCATCAGCTTTGGCTATTTCTCCAAAAGCTGATGCTAAGGCATCAGTGTCTTATCTTACTGAGTTAGATAACTACAGCTATCATCGCAACGATGATGGTAATCACGAACTTCTGAGTCGTCACCATAGAGATGGTGATTATGAGCGCGAGAATAACCTTCGCAACATTCGTGACAATAACTATCGCTATGAGCGCGAGGATAACGTTCGCAACATTCGTGGCAATAACTATCGCTATAACCGCGAGAATAACGCCGGCTATGAGCGCGAGAATAACCGTCGCTATGACCGCGATAATAATCGCCGCTATGAGCGCGAGAATAACCGTCGCCATGACCGCGATAATAATCGCCGCCATGAGCGCGAGAATAACCGTCGCTATGAACGCGAGAATAACCTTCGCAACATTCGTGACAATAACCATCGCTATGAACGCCAGCGCGACTGGGGTCGTGATTAATCCCTCCGCCTGTCATTTATTAAGCTTAGTTCCAGGTGAACTGAGCATTGATTCTACTTGGCGGTAGGACAGACACAATCTCTTTTTCGACTCATTTTAAGACCTGACTTTTCACTCTTATCTGAAAAACGTCGCTTCCATTCCCTAGTAGGGTAGCTTGCTCAGGGATTAGTTTAGCGTTAGCTTTTCTATATGATGTGAAAAGTCAGTTGATATTTGCATTTCCTTTAATTAGGCAAGCCTTCTTTTAACTTCCTCAGCCAAATCTACCAATAGGACTTCTACTTGCTCGCCTGTTTTCAAATCTTTGAGCGAGGACTTTTGCGTTGCTGCTTCCTCAGAACCAATGATTACGCAAAATTGAATTCCTTGTTTGTCAGCTAGCTGAAATTGTTTACCCAATGGGCGCTTATCAAAGTTAGTGATAACATTAATTCCAGCCTGACGCAGATGTTGAGAAACTTTTAAATAAGTTGGCATTAAATCCTCTTGCATATTCACTACCATCACCTGGGCTGGTGTAGCAGCTAAAGTACTAAGAATACCAGCTTTTAATAAACGGCTAATTAAGCGAGTTAAGCCGATAGAAATGCCTACACCAGGCATTTTTTCGCCCAAAAACACTCCTACTAATTCTTCATATCTACCGCCAGAACAAATACTACCCAAGGCTTCATGTCCTAATAAAGTTGTTTCATAAACTGTGCCGGTATAGTAATCAAGACCACGGGCAATGGATAAATCAATACAGAAACGATTTTCGGCAACTCCGAGATTACGCACGCCTGCAATTACTGTTTCTAATTCGGTAACTCCCAGGTTCAATTGCTCAGTTTCTGAAAGATTTTCTGCGAGGTGCTTGAGCTTATCTAATACTTCATCAACTGAACCATTAATTTTAATAAAATCAATAATTTTTTCAGCCTGTTCTGCTAAAATTCCCTCTTTCTCTAAATCTTGTTTTACTTTATTTTCACCAATCTTTTCTAGAGTATCAACAATGCCAATACAGGATTTAATTTGGTTTTCAGCAATTCCCAGTGACTTAAAGAAACCAGTAAGAACTTTGCGATTATTAATGCGAATCAGAAAATCACCAATATTAATTGCTTCAAATATCTCAGTGATAATTGCAGGCATCTGAGCATCATAGAGCAAGCTGAGTTCGCGACGAGCAACTACATCAATATCACACTGACGAAACTGACGAAAACGCCCATCTTTCGCCCGTTCTCCCCGAAAAACCACATCCATTTGGTAGCGGGCAAAGGGAAAGGTTAACTCATTCAGGTGACGGGCAATATAAGCTGCTAAAGGAACTGTTTGATCGAACTTTAAAGCTCTTGCTTCCGAACCAGTTTCGCCTGATTTATCTCTCTCGGCTTGTCGATTTGGTGGCAGGATGGGATCAATGCCATAGATGATATTATCGCCTTGATTCCCTTTAGCTTGCAGTACTTCTAAACGTTCTACAGCAGGAGTTTCGATGGGCGTAAATCCATAGCTTTCAAAAACTCTACGGATGATATCTAGCAAATGTAATTCTAGCCGCTTTTCACTAGGCAGAAATTCTGGGAAACCACTAGGAGTTGAAAAGTTTATTTTGTCACCTTTGGCCATGTATGTACCTTACTAAGTTGAAATTTGAGATAAAAGCCAAACTACTGGAAGCTTTAGCTACACAAAGAAAGTCCGCCTGCGCGGACTGGAGAACAATGAGTAATTATCTCTGAGCGAATAAATTACTATTTTAGCCGTTCTTCTTGAATTAGAGTGCGTTGAAAAATTTTGTTGTTCTTAAACCAATGCCAAGTGCGGGCACGACTGTTATTGTCAGGACTAATGTAGATCATTTCATATAAGTTCATTTCTGGGTTTGTTTTATAAGCAAACCACAAAATAACAACTGAATCATCGACTTCCCAGGCTTTTCCATCTATGCGATCGGTGTCAAACCAAAGTTTATTATCTTTATAGCTTCCTGGAAATTCATGCTGTTCTTGTTTACCATCAGACCACTTGTAGCGATTTATTTGGTAGTAGGGATGAGGCCCATTTTCTGGAAATTGACAAGTTAAGTGAGATTCATACTTGTCGAGGATTTTTCCTGCGGTATCAACTACTGTATAAGTTCCTACCCAATCTCCTTCATGACGGACAAGTACGGGCATTCCTTCTCGAATATTTGACATTGCAATTCATCTTTTATTGTTCTAATATTTGGAGAAATCGAGTAAAGTAATCGGGAAAAGTTTTCGCTGTACTACCAGGGTCTTTTATTACAATGCCTGGAACCTTTAAGCCAGTGACAGCAAATGCCAGTCTTCACTAAATAACGCATTTTCTAAAATCGAGTCAACTGACGCTAAGGCCGCGACGACTAATTCCCGATTGGTAATACTTTTAGAAACAGGAATCTCTACCGTGGCATCTACTGGGCGATTCAGAACAGGGATTGTAATGGTATCCATTTTAAATCTCTGTGCAGGTAATCAGCTACAACTTAATTATGTTCGCATATTATGAGTGGGGAGTGGGGAAGGTTATCAAAGACGGCTTTAATCATTGCTGGCATAACTTAACGCCAAGCATAACGAATTCCGTTTTTCTTCCAAGCGATCGCATTTCTTGTCGGCTTTTAATGGCTAAGTTAAGCGGTGGCTAGTATCCGTTGTATCACCACAAATATCCTTCACTCGTCCACTCCAACGTGTTGTTATACCGGGCTTCCGCGACAAGTTCACGACTTCTCTGCCGCTTTCTGCTTCCTTCTTACGTAGGTCTGCAAATATTGCATCTAAATCATAGTTGAAAGACTTCGCATACTCTTCACGGATTTGGTGGATCTCTTCGACAATTTCATCTGTCCACATGACCTAATATCCCATTAGTTCGTTGGGTGTGCAAAGGATAGGCAATACATAGCCAAAATCAAGGCTAATCTCGGCTAACTTCCCCTGGATTTGAGCATTAGCAATATGTTTACAATTCCACGTTAACAGATAATCCATGCCGTGGACGGTTGCGGCGGCAATATGAATTGCGTCTACCTTTGCTTTCGGAGGCAGATTACTCTGGGTCAGGAATTGAATAGCTAAACTTTGTACGGCTTGATTTAATGCCAACAAAGGAAAGTCTTGCAAAATTTCCAGTCGTTGAGTGGCGATCGCTCTATCTCCCTTAGCTACTTCGTCTAAAACAGCCTCCGAAGTGTAAAGAGTGAAGTTGTTTCGACGAAAGTCCCACCAGTCCCGTGTTGTTTCGATATTGGCAGCAATAATCAGGTTTTTGGTCGATCTGGCTGTCAGATAACCAATAACACTGGTTTCAATATAGACGGTTTCACTCACAGCACTTTCTAAATTTTATCTGCCCCTCATCCTACAGCATTTAAACTTTACTTTAAGGGTTTGTGGGGGATAGTCATTTTCAAGCCCTTCCCAAAGTTGAAAGATGGACTCACGGCTAACCAGTTCAGTTGTTTCACCTTCGGCGATCGCTTGCTCCATTGCCACGTCTTCAATAATTTATGCCAGAAATTCAGAGACTTCTTTTCGATTGTCACGAATTAATTCAATAATCGCGCTTTTCAAGATTTCCTTAAGTTGATCTGGGTTTATAGTAATCTCAGACATTGTGCCTCCATTAGATTAGTTTGAGTTTGATAGATTGATTCCTAACGCTTCAAGTTGCTGATTGATCCAAGCCGTTGCTGTTGCTTCATCGGTTGCGATCGCTCTTTCTACTCCTGTTTTAGCAATTTCTAACAGTTGCTTGGATTGCTCCCGCTTTTGGTGAGAGACTTCAACTTTGCTTCTGATTTTCTGCTGAACAGAATCCGGCGCATCCCAAACTTGAAATTGGGCAATGTCTCCGGGATAAACTCGAATAATTCCTGATGAACCTTGTAAATGCTTTTGTACTTGTAGCTGTCCTGCAATACTGTTGATGTAAATTGATAAATATACTGGATCAAGTTTGTCACTTCTCAAAACTGTTACTTCTGTATCGGGTAAGGCTTCTTGTTCATAAAAATATGGCGCACATCGCCCAATCGTACCTACACCAGTTCCATTAAACAAAACATCATCTTGTTGGATCACTAAAGGATTGTCGCCTTCGGGCAAAGGTGCATAGCGATTATCTGATAGGATCACTTCGCCTGCTCGAACATACTTAGAGTTAATAACAGGAAAATAACCCGAAGGATTTTGATCTTCTTCAATATAATCAGGCTGTCGTCTTTTTTGGTTCAGTGTGAGCAAACATCAAAAAAACTGAGCTTCTCCTTTTTGGCAAACTCAATAAACGCTTCCGCAATGCCGTCTTCCGTTAGTCCTTCGTGGTTATACAAATCATGATCCACCACTAAATGACCGTGAACATCTTGCAAAAAATCGCCCTCCACCCCCACCACTCGCTGCATCGGAGAAGGCGGCATCAATTCGCTGAGTTCGTCATCAGGCGGTGAAGTAGACGATGAAATTTTGCGCCATATCTTCTCCCCAGAACTATCCTTCCCCGATTTCCGCATCGTCGCAAAAAAGATGTTGTAGTTATCCTGTCGAGGACAGAGTGCGCCCACCTTCGGGTCGTCATTCCACTTCTGCACAAACAGCACCGAAGTTTTTGTACCCGTGTGCGGCTTAAATGTATTGCCATGCAGCCCCACCACCGCCAAAATCCGGCAGCGTTCGGCAATGAAATCTCGAATATTCTTATCCGATGAATTGTTAAACCGTCCTTGGGGCAACACGATCGCCATTCTACCCCCCGGTTTCAAAAAGTCCAAATTGCGCTCAATAAACAAAATATCGCGCCCCACCTTGGTTTGCCACTTACCATCCGGCTTCTTTGCCAAATCATAACGGGCAATCATGCGCGGTTCCTTGATATCTCCGGCAAAGGGCGGATTCGCCATCAACACATCAAACTGAAACTCTCGAAAATCTTTATTCCCTTTCGGTCGCAACCGTTTCAGCCGTTTGAACCCAGCATTATAAATGTTATCCCATTCTTCTTGTTCCGTTACTTCATTCCACAGTTCATAGTCTAGGGTGTTCAGGTGCAATACATTTGTCTGCCCATCCCCCGCAATTAGGTTCAGTGTCCGCGCCACCCGCACCGCTTTCTCATCAAAGTCGATGGCAAACACTTTCTCTTCTACATATTCACTACAACGGGGTGGCTTATCTTCCAACGAAAACAAATGACTCGCCTGCAACCCCTCATCTGCCAAAATCTGCCGCCACACATGAAAAATTGTATGCACCGGAAACCCAGATGACCCCGCCGCCGTATCGATCATGTACTCATCCTCTTGGGGATTGAGCATTTTCACGCACATATCAATCACATAGCGCGGCGTGAAATATTGCCCTTTATCTCCCTTACTGCTCTGGTTAATCAAATACTCAAAGGCTTCATCGATTACATCCAGATTGGAGTTAAACAGCTTCACATTTTCCAACGACGACACACAAACCGACAGGTGCGAAGGCGTGAGGCTAATTTTAGCATCTTCACTAAACACCCCTTCCCACTTTTTCTTTGCCCCATCAAACAAATCCTGAATCTTCGTTTTGAGTGCCGCTTCTGTCTGTCCCGTATTGCGAAACTCTAGAGAACGGGTTTTACGGCGGTTGCCCTGCCCAGAATACCACTCATCATAGAGCTTCGTAAAAATCAGCTTAAATAGTTCTTCAAATACATCAACCCCAGCATTTGCCAGCACCTCATCTTCCATTTCTTCGATCAGGGTTTTGAGAGATTTATTCTCCTTGATCAACTTGTCATTGGCAATCAAGTAGGTTCATCAGGCGCTACAGGATCTACATAAAGGCTTAGTCCGTTATAGAGTGTAACGCTATTGTAGAAACTGACCTATAGGTTTTCTTAATACTTGGAATTTTTTTGCGTGACATCAATGCACACCTTTGACTAAACTTATCTTTCTAGGGTGTCTCAAAGACTTGTGTTCTGAACCAACAGACTTGTGGTGTGAACAAATGGACTTGTTTTGTGAACGAACAGACTTGTTTTGTTAACGAACAGACTTGTGTTCTGAACTAAAATAAATTCTTCTAGTGCTTTGGTTATCGTAGACAAAACTGTGGCAGAGGCGATCGCCTCTGGTAAAACAGATATTTTGAACAGGATGAGAATGCGATGCCAACTCTTGGAGACGCTTTGAGTACGGCGGCAAGCTACGCCATTGCTTACGGTAATGAGTTGCATAGTGATGATGGCATTTATCACTCCCCATTCCCAAACCACCAAGGGTCATTAGTATCGTTAGTTTTGATCAAAATAGCTTTTTTTCGCATGAACCGTTTCAGCGCCGCCGCACCCATGCGCGAGCCTCCCATGCCGGAGAATTTGAAGGCGTTTTTCTCTCCCTCATGCATGAGGGCGGTGAGTCCAGCATCGTTGATACTTATAGCACCTGCATCAATCTGTTGGGCAACTTCTAAGGCTTTTGTTTGCGAGGCAAATACAGCAGCACTCAATCCATAAATTGAGTCATTCGCTAAAGAAACTGCTTCCTCTACTGTGGAAAAAGGCATCACTGGCATAATCGGGCCAAAAGTCTCTTCGGTCATCACTTTCATGGAATGATTAACCTCGGTGAGAACTGTGGGACGACACCACCAACCCCCTCCTAAGTCTTCAATTACACCGCCACTGTGAATTACTGCTCCCTTTTCCACTGCATCTAAAAGATGATCGCTAATAATGGCTGCTTGTTTTTCGGCGATGATGGGGCCAATTTCTCCACTTTCAACGGTGGGATAGGCTAGCTCAAGACGATGGGCTTTCGCTACTAATTGATGGTAAAACTTTTCAAATATGGGTTCAGCAACATAAATTCGCTCAATTGATAAGCACGACTGTCCGGTGTTGACGACGGAACCCCACAAGATTGCTGAGGTTGCTAATTCTAAGTTGGCTGATTCCAAAACGATCGCAGGATCTTTTCCCCCTAATTCCAAAAAAGCTGGAATAAACTGTTTAGCAGCCGCCTGTGCTACTTTTCTGCCTGTGGCTACACTGCCAGTAAAACATACCAAATCTACATTTTCAATCAAAGTAGATCCGGTTGCGCCTGCTCCTTCAACAAAAGTTAAGATATCGCGCAATTGGGGAACAGCGTTGAGTGCTGTAATCAGTGGTGCTACGAAGCGGGGAGCAATTTCACTGGGTTTGACAATGACAGCACAACCCGCCAACAATGCCGGAATGGTATCAATGGTAGACAGCAACAGCGGAAAATTCCACGGGCTAATTACCCCAACTAGGGGATAAGGAACGGATGTTTGTTGCAAAGCGATAAATGGAATTGCTGTGTTTTTGGCAGAGTCTTGTAACAATTCCGGCGCTAACTTACACCAGCGATCGATGCTAGAGAGGAAGGAGTCTATTTCTAATACTGAGGTCGATAATCTTCCCGTATCATTTACCAAAGCTTCCGTTAAGCGATCGCGCCCAGATAATATCGCTTGTTTCCACTGCTGTAAGGCTTCTATTCTCCCCTCTAAACCCAACTGCTGCCAGCGAACTTGCGCTCTGCGGCTGCGGTTACATTGCTGTGCCAGCAGCCTGGGAGGCGGCGGGATAATTACGTAGTCAAATTTGCCAGTTCGGGGATTGCGGACTTCTATTGGTTTTGTCATTGGTCATTAGTCATTAGTCAAGAGTTATTTATTTTTTGTTTGCCCAATGCCCCATTCCCCGATTCAAATTATCCCCAGTTTGGCTAACCGTTCAATGGTGGCTTGCTGCGTTTGCAGGAAGTGTTTGCGGTCTACTTCTCCTTCCAGCATAGTATTAGCTGGGTAAAAGTGTGACTGATGATAACTTTCGGCGTATAGCTCAAACCGCTGGCGTGCAAGTAAATTATTTAACCCCGGTCGGCGGCGATCGCGGCGTAAGGCTCCTAAATCAATCTCTGCAAATGCTGCCATGCTTTCGCCTGCGCCTGTTTCTGCTAAAACGATGCCGCGATGGTCAATGATTTTAGAGCCACCATCAGCCGAAGCAATGGGGATGGCAATATTAGCGATGCCTGCGGTATTTGCTGAAACTACGTATACCAGATTTTCGACGGCGCGACTGATTTTTGCCGCGTCTTTGGGCGTGAGGTTTTTGTTGTATACTTCCGAGGTGGAATGCACAAAAATCTCCGCTCCTCGCATCGCCAAACACCGCGCCACTTCTGGATATAAAATTTCTTCTGATGCCAAAGCTGCCAAATTACCGATCTCCGTTTTGGCAACTGGGAAAACTCCCTCTAAACCATAACAATCGAGATATTTATCCCAAACATCATGGGGAGTGGGGGCAAATAAGGAATTCAGCCGCCGATAGCGCAAAACAATTGAGCCAGAGGGATCGAGAATAAAGCAGGTTTGGAAATACAATCCGGGAAAGTTGGGGTCAACTTCGTAGGCGTTACCAGCTAAAAATATTTTATGCTTTTGGGCGATTTTACCCAGTGCCTCATATTCAGCACCAGCCATTTCTATACAGGCTTTTTCTGCCCATCCTAAGAGAGAATCTCCCATCGGGAAACCAGTCAGGAAATATTCTGGCAGTACAATTAAACGACAGTCAAAGCCAATGAAAGCGATACTAGCAGCAATTTGTTGAGCTAGGCGGTTGATGGAGTTTTGCATGAGCGATCGCGCTTCGTGGCGATCGCTTGCTTGGTTAACTGCATGACAGGTAACTTGCAGTGCCAAAGCGCGATAGGATTCTGGATTAATGGGCATAGGGCATGGGACAAATGACTAATGACAAATGACTAATGACAAATGACTAATGACAAATGACTAATGACAAATGACTAATGACAAATGACTAATGACAAATGACTAATGACTAATTCGATCGCCACCCCAAAGCGATCGCACAAGTTTATCTGTCATTTCTGCCCCAAATAGCCGCACAGCGATTTTGTTGTCTGGATCGCGTTCAGCAACAGTACGGCGCACAAATAAATCACGCTCAGATAAAGCAGCCCGCTCGGATTCTGGTACTGGTTCAGCTTCATCTACCCAACCTAGCCAACGATCTATCATCTCATGCGCTACCGTGTGGACGCGAGCTAGTGTCTCCTCTGTAACTGGACTGGTGTAACACAAACTAGTATGGGATTGTACCTGACGGATATACAGCGTTTTGCTAATATACTGCTGAAAACGTGAATCTTCCAGGAACGCCAAATATGTCTGGTTTACAGGTTCGTAGTAACGATCCAAATAGTCCAGGTCAGTGAATAGATCGGTGCGAGGGACGTAATCTATAAAAAAGAACAGTTCTGGAACCGTGGCAAAGACAACAGCCAAATGAGGAACACGAATCTGAGACTTGAGCCAAACAGTTAGGTGCATATTGCAAAAGCCAGACTTAGGTTCGCGCAACCATGAATGCACCAGCCAATCAATTTCTGGGCCAGAAAAGGTATTGAGCGAACCGTGCGCTTCTCCAACCAAAGCGGAGTAGTTTTGAAAGTTCTTAGTAGACGGATCTGAATGTAATTCAAAACGAGCGTCTATTTTCTCACGGAGTTCATTTGTCAAGCCCCACAACTGCTTAAATAAGGCTGTACTGTCTACATTAGGTTGCTGCTCAAGCACTGTTTGTATGTACCCTTTTAGATAAGAATGCAAACAAACATAATATAAAAGCAAAAAACTAGCATCTAGCTTCTGTCAGAATTATTCTTAAATCTTCCACTGAGCCAGAACAACTGTAAATGGTGTGGAATTATTGTTTGCTTTTCCTGTCTTTGGATAAACTTAATTTAAATCAAGAACTCCAGGTAGAAGAGAGAATGTCAAATTTCCCCGATCGCACAGAGTCAAACACCGATAAAGTCTTACTCATCGGAGTTACTGGCGGCACAGGTGGAAATGTCGTTAAGGGATTTCTCGAACAGGGAGTTACCAACCTGCGAGTCATCACTAGAGAAATTGACCTTAATCGTCCAATTCTTGCGAAGCTCAACGATGCCGGAGTTGAACTGGTAAAAGCCAACCTCGACGATGAAGCCTCCCTCATAGCAGCCTTTGCAGGGATTTCGGCTGTTTACTGCCACGCTACTTCTGCGGACTCCGCTAAAATTGACCCGCTAGAGGTGGAGAGAGCAAGGCGAGTTGCACAAGTAGCTAAACAGGCTGACATTAAGCACTTTGTCTATAATTCCGCAGGTGGGGCGGACAGAAATTCAGGAATCCCCCGCATTGAACAAAAGTACCAAGTGGAGAAAATTCTCAAACAAGCTGGCTTACCGACTACTATGTTGCGAGCCTGTTTGTTTATGGAGGAGTTTTGGAAGAAGTACACCCGACCTTCCATCCTCAAAGGTAGTTTCCCATTTTCTATTCAGCCGGACAAGCCCCTTCATTTAATTACAACGAAGGATATGGGCCGGGTTGCTGCCTACGTAATCAAACATCCAACCAAGTATATTGGTCAAGAAATTGAGCTAGCTGGCGATGTGCTGACTCCTCTTCAGATGGTAGAGGCATTCTCTCAAGCGCAGGGGATGAAAGTTGTCTACAAAGAGACACCCGCCTGGATTTTCTTACTCTTGCTGCAAAAGGAACTGTTCGATTTGATTCAGTGGTATCGCAAACAAGGTTATCAAGCTGATGTCTGGCGTTTACGAGAAGAGGAGTTTCCTGGACTTCTGACCACATTTAAGGAATTTCTGGCAGAAACCAACTGGGCAAATGCGGAACTCACCTACGAGAGTCTGTAATCGGATTAGTACACTGTGGCAATTTGCCTACCTTTAATCCGTTCCATGACCAGCCAGTATGGGAGATTCAACAATCTTGCTATTCTAAAGTTAGGATCTGCGATCGCAAAAAGCTTGCAAAAAAAATGGCTCTTTAAATCGCCATAGCTCTTGCTCCGTAAGCAGAAAAACTTGCTATAAAATTCCTTGACTGGGATTATGGACTGTCTAATCCGTACTCCCCCTCTGCAACAGCTAGAAACTTTTTTAATTGTCGAGGGAGGATTGTCATCTGCCTAAATAGATTTACTTACAATCGTTAAAAACTTGGTATTACTTTACCTCTATAAACGATATTAAATCATTAAAGTCATCTCCAACATATGCATAATCACCGGCACTGAACTCACGGCATAGACCACCAGTTTCATGTTGACATACACGTACCACTGTATTTGGTGGCACGCGTAATGAGCTAATAGTGTCATTACCAATGACATTTAAGTTACCTTGGTTGGCTTTGTATACACCTGGAGTTATGGGAAAAGACTGGGAAATTCCAGTAAAGTTAGCGTCCCTGTAGACCTGAACCTGTGTAGCAAGTGGTGGCGTGTAGGAGAGCTTGTAGATGGTGCCGCTGTAGTCATCCGAGATTAACAAATTACCCTGCGGATCTACTGCCATATCCACGGGTCGTCCCCAGATTTCTTGCGTTGCTGGAATTACCCACCCGCTGACTAAATCTATCTCGTTGCCTGGGAGGTTTGTCGCACTGTCCCAGGGAAAGTAAGCTACTTTATAGCCCGTTCTCTGCTGCCGATTCCACGAGCCGTGCAGCCCCACAACAGCCCCATTTGAGTACAGGCTGGAAAAGTTAGTATTTTGTAAAAAGGTTAGTCCCAAGGGAGCCGAATGCGCTTGGATACCTTTGATAGTCTTGTCCATCGTATTGCAATTAACACGTCCATCAGCATTGAACTCATAGTCGAGGTCTAAGGGCATATCGTTTAAGCCATTTGGCGTGTCAGGATTAGGGTTGCAGAATGGCCAACCGTAGTTGCCGCCATCTCTGACTCGCGTGAATGCCTCTGGCGGGTGGTTGTCTACGTAGGAAGGGATAATCTTACCGTAGTTGCCAGTCACATCATTGAAGGGATAGGCGATGTTATCTCGATTATTAACGGCTACCCAGAGGTCATTTGTGCCAGGGACGAATGCCAGTCCTTCTGCATTGCGTAAACCTTGGGCAAAAAGCCGCTGATTGGTTCCATCAGCGTTGTACTGGTAAATTGCACCGCGCAGTGGGTTACTGACAGTATCTTCCTTGCAGGCGTTGCACGTCGAGGCGATCGCCACGTATAGTTTGTGGTTGGCATCAAGTGCGATATTTTTCAGTTCGTGACCGTAAGCACCTTTGAGTTCTGAGGTGCTGCTGTCTGGTAAGCCAGCTACGACAATTTGGCGATTTTGCGCCATTATGTCTCCAGATTTGTAGATGAAGCGGTTAATCTGATTAGTCTCAGAGATATAAATATATGTGGTGTTGTCAATTGTGTGAAACACAATGTCGTGCGGGTTGCGTAGACCTGTCACGAAGTCTGAAATAATTGGGTCATTGTTGCCATTTGGCCTTAGAATTAACACTTTGCCCGTACTGGGCTGTGACACTAGAAGATCGCCATTAGGAGCAACTGCAATAAAGCGGGCTTTCGGAATGCGAGCATAAACGGAGACGAAGAAATAGGGCGGCACTTTCAAGTAACGGCTAATATTGAAAGGCGGGTAGTTCATGGTAATAGGCACGTTAATCTTGGTTTCAACAGACGCAGGTGCTGGGATGGCTAACGCTGGCGTTGAAAGAACCTCGAAGTGCATCGCAGCAGTAAGCAAGGTAAGCAAACTAACTAGCCGCGCAGATACTATCCGTCCGAGCCATTGTCTCGGCTGTAGATTAAACAGAATTGACATTTTCAACTCCCTTTTGAGATGGGTAATAAAGTACCACTGTGTTTAGAGCTTTAGTTGTATCAGCCAGTAATGCCAGAAAGGCTTTGACCTGCAAACAGGATGGTTTCTATCTAGGACTAACGTTGTTTTATATCTCTGACGAGAGAAAAATCAGATGCTGACCTTGAATCTTTTTCAAAGCCTCGCTTTATCAGCAAAGCCAAAAAACCTTTGTTTGAAACTAAGCACGGAGAAACAAGGATTTAAATATTCTCTAATGAGAGTAAAAAAGAGCGCTAATTGCAACTATCGGTAAGGAAAACAAGTATTTTTTACTACTTATACTAGTACTTTGTCAAGCTGGCTTTGAGGGCTGAGGTACGAGTTTTCCGTTCAGCGTAAGACTTTTTGTCGATCGCCCGGAGTATAAGTTGTCCGGGGCAGATTTTTCGATGAGTTGACTGTTAATCGTGACTAATTTGCTGTGAATATCGCCAGTTTGGGCTAAATTTAGGCTGAATTTTGTTTAAGTCCCACAGGGAAAGCAAAGGAGGAATTTTAGAAATTGCCAAATCATCCCGCTTTCTCTGCAACGCCACAAATTGAGAAGTTACCAATTCAACAACTTTCATAGTTATACCTGCAATGATGGGTACACCACGCTTATCAAGTCGCACATATTTATTGTAGCTATAAGTATCAGGATTCTATTCTCGGTGAAAAAGGTAGTTATTGCTGGAAAAATAGTAGCAAACCCTTAATAAGGGTGCGTTACACTGTTGCTAACACACCTTATGTATATTTCAATAATCAAATATGAGTGTGATATCATGTCCGTCAAATTAGTTATGATTCCTGCATCTGTGCAACAACCTGAAAACTCTTTCTCCCCCTTGCGCTCTTAATGATAAGTCTTTAACCGGACACGATATTATTTAATTATGGACGATTCCTCTTTACCTGAGAATTACTAATAGAAAATCCCCGACGAGTGGGTTTGAGACTAGCTAATTCCACTTGAAAACTTACTTTATCGCTCATTTCCCCGCTTTTCGCTTCTAAAATCCAATTACCAGGACGCAAATTCCAAAATAAAGAATTAGCTGAGTTTGTATCTAACTTTTCACCATTTAACCACCACTCAACTGGTACAGATTTATTTCCCACTAGCTTAAATTCGAGTTTTTGCTTCGATTCTTCACCTGGATACAGTAAGAATAAATCGCCATGATGCGGAGATAAAATTCTCAAATTGGTAGAAGTAAAATTCGATTGCTGTTGTTTTGCTAACCACTCATCATACTCTGGTGGCAAATTGAATTGATTTTCACCTTCGTACTTACTTTTATCTTCAGGATAGAAATATTCCTGTACCACTGAGGTACAATCTGGTGTTGGTCGTAACCCAGAAATTGCACAAACAGGTAATTGCACTAAACCTTCTGGAGATGGAAAATCTGCTGGTTCTTGATGTTCGTGTAGGTGTAGCATAATCCGATTCCACAAGGGTGCAGCCCCTGTAACACCTGAAACTTGTCGCATTGGTTCGCCAGTGAAATTGCCTACCCAAGTAGCAACGGTGTAATCGGTAGTGAAGCCAACAGTCCAAGTATCGCGAAAATTGGAAGAAGTGCCAGTTTTAACCGCACTGGGAAAGGGTAAATTTAACACTGAGTCTACACCAAACGCTGTTGCACGAGCATGGCTGTCACTGAGGATGTTGGTGATTAATTGCCATATTGTCGTCGAATTTTGGATTTTAGATTCGGGATAGCGTAGCGTTAGCGAGTCTGCGTTCGCGTAGCGTCTCGTAGAGAGGGTCTTTTGGATTGGGGAATTGGAAAATGTGCTTACTAAGGGGGCAGCTTCTCCCAGTCGTGCCATAGTAAGGTAAGCTCTAGCTAGTTCCCAGAGACTGACTTCGCCACTACCCAAAGTCAAACCCAAACCATAATGTTCTGGTGTTTGATTCAGGTGTTCAAATCCTAGCTGATGCAGTCGTTCAAGGAAAGTTTCCACACCTACTTTTTCTAACACCCGCACTGCTGGTACATTCAAAGAATTTGCTAAAGCGATTCGCACGCGTACAGGGCCAAGAAAGCGTTCGGTGTAATCTGTGGGGCTGTAAAGTTTCGCGCCGGGAATTGCATAACGGGCGGGTACATCTGCCAAAATGGTATTTGGACGAATTAAACCTTTTTCTAAAGCTAATTCATACACAAAAGGCTTGAGGGTAGATCCTGGTTGACGTAGTGCTTGCACTCCATCGTTGCGTCCCAGTTTTGCTTCATTAAAGTAATCAGGCGAACCGACATAAGCCAATACTTCACCAGTATGGTTATCAATCACCAACGCGGCTGCATCATGGACATTATTAGGCGCGAGGGAAGAAATTACCTGCTGTACCTGTGCTTCGACAAACTGCTGCAAAGGACGATTTATGGTGGTGCGAATAACGGATTGATCCCCCCTAACCCCCCTTAAAAAGGGGGGGATTAAGCCTCCTTTCTCAAGGGGTGTTGGGGAGATTTGATTGGCTAACCAAAATAAAAAATGTGGTGCGGCGATAATTCCCCGTTGGCGAGATTGAAACACAACTTTTTCGGTGTGTGTTCGGGTGGCGATCGCACCACTAATATACTTTTCCTGTACCATCCGATTAAGGACGTATTTTTGTCGCTGCTTCAGCCGTTCCCAATGCTGGTAAGGGTTAAAGTATGTGGGATTATTAGGAATAGCAGCTAACAAAGTAGCTTGAGCAAGATTCAATTCACTAGCTGGGATGGAAAAATAAGTCTGCGCGGCTGCTTCCACACCATATATATTCCCTCCCATTGGCAGCCGATTGATATATGCAGCCAGAATTTCATCTTTATTCATCCCTGCTGCTAACCGCCAAGATAGCCAAATCTCACTCAGTTTACCAGAGAAGCTGCGGGGCACAGGATCTAACATCCGCGACAATTGCATGGTAATTGTGGAAGCGCCGGAAACAATTCTTTTGGCGTGGATGGCTTCTTGGCTGGCGCGGATAATAGCTTTCATATCCAACGCCCCATGATGGTAAAAGCTGCCATCTTCGGCGGCTAAAATCGCATGGATAAACTGGGGCGAAACCTGATTTAGTGGTACTACTGATGTATGCTCTTGGTCGCGGGTGAGCAATGTTCCTAATGGTAAACCATTGCGATCGCTAAATTGCATTGCCAACTGATTTTGGGCAATGTCTGCGGCACGAATTGGCGCAAAATAAGGTAGTAGGCGTACCACGAGACAGATTACCAGCACAGCCAGGATAACTTTACTAGTGCGCTTAAGTTTGAGTAGCGATCGTGAAATTAGTTTCATCAGGGAATTCCCTGTCTAAGAAAATTTACCTTAATTTTGACGCAACGATTACATCTACATCAGGAAATATGTCAAATACTTAATAATTAATTTTTACTAACTTAGCAGATGTAAATTAATGTTTGCAAAATTTAAATACTTCTTTATAGTTAAGAATTGTAGTTATTTTTGGGAACAATCACACTGAGTTAGTTATCAATGTAAATAAACATAGTTAGATCCAAAAATTGAGTACAAATAACTAGTCATACTGCATATTTTTTAGCCTTGACATTGCCTAATAGATAAGGTAACGCCAACTTTTATTCGCTATAGTTTGTGAATTTTTAATTATTCAAAATATGATTATCAGAGTTTTACTCCGTTTACACCATACAATTCTCCATATCTTCTTTAACCTCCTTGGCGGTTCCTTAAAAAAAATTCGTCATTCTTCAAGCCGGAAGAGAACAATACAGTTTATTCTGCTGTTTACATTTACATTGGGGATGGCAGGATGTAACTTTTTTGGTATCAACTCAAGTAAAGAACAACTACCAACAGTTTCCGCACTCACGCCACCGAAATTACCAGATTGGATTGAACAAATTAGTCCCATTGGGGATACGAAATCTCTTAACCAAATCCGCATCCGTTTTAAAGAGGCTTTAATCCCAGTTGAAAGTCTTGACAGTCCAGAACAGCAAAAGTTATTACAAAAATTTGCCCTTTGGCCGCCTTTACCCGGTCAATTTCGCTTTTTAACACCGCGAATGGTGGGTTTTCAAGCTGAGAAAGCTTTGCCCATAGCGACAAGATTTCAAGTCACTCTCAAAGCAGGTTTAGCCGATTTAAAAAATCATCGCCTAGACAAAGATTTACCTTGGACTTTCAATACTGAATCTATAAAACTAACTAATTTACCCGGTGTCAATCCCATTGAAAAGGCTGAAATTGAGCCAATTGATTTACAACAAAAGTTACAGTTTACTTCAAATGTTGAATTGGATTTAGCTTCTGTACAAAAACATTTACAGTTAATTCCCGAAGGTAAAAGTGAAAGTACAGGTTTTAAAGTTGAATTAAACAAAGAAGAAAAACCAGTAAAAAATGAAGAAGACCCTTTAGAAAAATTTGACCCTTCAGCCCGCAATTGGATTTATAACCTCATTCCCCAGCAAAATCTCGAAAAAGCAACTCGTTATCGCCTGGTATTTTCTCCAGGAATACGTCCTGCTTATGGCAATCTAGCTACAGAGAAAGAATTTGCCAGTAAGTTAGCAACTTATTCGCCTTTGGCATTTCAGAAAATTAACTATTACGGACAGCCGGATTCAGGCGGAACCTATGGAAGGTTTCTTAAAGGCAGTCCGCAGCTAGAATTTAATAACGTTTTATTAGCAGATTCAGCTAAAGAAAATATTACCATTAATCCAGCACCCAAAGAAATTTCTAGAATTTTGGAAGTAAATGATGAAGATAAAATTGTCGGCATCAATCCTTATGCGCTAGAACCCGCCAAGACTTATACAATTACTATTGGCGAAAATCTCAAAGATAAGTTTGGGCAAACGTTGGGTAAACCCGTCACATTTAAATATGATACTGGAGATTTAGCTGGGGATATTTGGGTACCATCAGATTTGAATATTTTCCCCACAAGTAAAGATTTACAGCTAAATATTAGTACGGGGAATCTACCAGAATCTAAGTACAAAGCAGCTTATCGAGTAGTTAACCCAACAGATTTAGTTTATTTTAATAATGGTAGTGATTTATTACCACAACCTTCTGATTGGCAAAGCTTTAAGGTATCGGGTAATAAAAATCAATCAGTTGACATTGCTGTTCCTCTGCGGGAAAAAATCAGTGCAGCTACGGGAATGTTAGCTTATGGAGTGCAAGCCCGCACTAATAAATATCAGGAGAACGGTAAGGAACTGTGGCGAGAACCTACGACTTATGGCTTGGTTGAATTGACGAATTTGGGCGTATTTACTCAATGGTTTCCTGAGTCAGGGTTAATTCGCGTCAATCATCTTACAGATGGTTCGCCAGTGAAAGCGGCTACTGTGGAAATTTATCAATCAAAATTACAGGCAACGTCTCGCCCGGAACCTTTACCTTGTGCAACGGGTAAAACTGATGAAAATGGAACTTTTACAATTATTCGTGAAGGATTACAGCAATGTTATTCTGGGAATCAAAGTTCTAGTAAATCACCACAATTATTAGTAATTGCCCGTGAAAATCAAGATTGGGCATTTACCAGAGTTGAAGAATATAGCGGCGCTTATGGATATGGTATTGATGCGGGTTGGCAAGATGGTAAGCCAGAATCACGCGGGGTAATTTTCTCGGATAGACAGTTATATCAACCAGGCGAAAAAGCTTGGTTGACTGGTTTCGCGGACTTTTTACAAAATGGTGCAATCCAGCAAGATAAAAATGCTGTTTACCAATTAACTTTGGTAAATCCTGATGGGCAGAAGACTAATTTAGGTACGCAAACTACAAATGAATTTGGTACATTTTCTCTAGAACTGCCAATCAAAACTACTCAGCGCTTAGGCTATTATACAATCCAGGCTAAGGCGAAGAATGGGCAAGAAATTTCTGGAGAATTTCGGGTGGCTGAGTTTAAGCCACCTAATTTTAAAGTCGAACTCAACTTAGATAAAGAATTTGCTCTCATTGACGAGAAAGTTAATATTAATGCTACAAGTAATTATTTATTTGGTGCGCCTGTAGAAGGTGGAGAAGCAAAATATTTTATCACTCGCCAGCAGGCTGATTTTGTTCCTAAAGGTTGGGAGGAATTTACTTTTGGTAGGCAATGGTTATGGCCGGAGGAAACCCCTACTATATCTAGTGATGTATTGCAAACTAATGCCCAGCTAGATGCTAATGGTAAAACTAGTCAAACTGTGAATGTGGCAAATGATTTACCATATCCGATGACTTACCAGGTTGATGTGCAAGTTGCAGATGTTTCTAATCTGTCTGTAGCGAATTCCAAAACTTTTACAGCCTTACCGAGTAATCGCCTCATTGGGTTAAAAAGTAATTTCATCGCTGATGCTGGTAAGGCTTTCCCTATTGAAGTGATTGTTACTGACCCTACAGGAAAATCGATAACAGGTCAACGGGTGCGCCTGGAATTACAACAGATTAAATACAGCAGTGTCACGCAGTTGGTGGAAGGTAGTCAAACACCAAAAAATCAAGTTGAATATAAAACAGTGGGACAAGCAGAAATTACATCTGCTAGCAATCCGCAATCAGTAAGTTTAACAGCGCCTGAATCTGCTTCATATCGGATTAGAGTTAATTTTAGCGATGCAAAAAGCGAATTAAGCGCCACAGATTTACAAATTTGGGCAACTGGAGAAAATCCTGTATTTTGGGGTTCTAAGGAAGATGATGTCTTAGAAGTTAAATTAGATAAAAAAGAGTTTAAACCTGGTGATACTGCGACTGTACTAATTCAATCTCCCTATCCAGATGCAGAATTATACTTTGCTGTAATTAAAGATAAAACTCTTTATCAGCAAATTACCAAAGTTCAGGGTGGCACACCAAAAATCCAGTTTCAAGTTACGCCAGAAATGCTGCCAAATGCAGCCATCGAAGCTGTATTAGTCAGGCAAGGTAAACCCATAAACCAAGTGGAAGCAGGAAGTTTAGATAACTTGGTGAAGATTGGCTTTACACCTTTTAAAGTTAACTTAGAAGATAAGTATTTAAAACTGCAAGTTAAGCCAGTGCAAGCATCATTAGAACCTGGTGCAGAGTCAACGGTACAGCTAGAATTGAAAGACAATCAAGGAAACCCCACCAAAGGACAGTTTACAGTCATGGTGGTAAATGAAGCGGTGTTACAACTTTCTGGCTATCGTCCGCCAGATTTAGTAGATACAATTTATGCAGAACAGCCAATATCTACCCGCTTTAGCGATAATCGACCAGATGTCATATTACAACCACAAAATATAACTAAACCTAAAGGTTGGGGTTATGGCGGTGGTTTCTCAACTGGTGCAGCAAATACTCGCGCCCGCACAGACTTTCAAGCCTTAGCTTACTACAATGGTTCTGTTCTCACCGATGCAAATGGTAATGCACAGATAACCTTTAAATTGCCGGATGATTTAACTACATGGCGGGTGATGGCTGTCGCCACCGATGGAAATCTGCGTTTCGGGAATGGGGAAGCGACGTTTATTGCCACAAAGCCACTGCTAACTAATGCCATCTTGCCACAGTTTGCCCGTCCAGGCGATCGCATCCTCGCTGGTTTATCTGTAACTAACAACACTGGGAATACTGGAAATCTCTCAATTAATGGCGAACTTAGCGGTAATGTAAAGTTTGCTGACAAAAACCCCACAACTAGTGCTTTGCAAACTAAAGCTGAATCTGCAACTCACGCTTATCGCTTTCCAATGGTGGCGGATAGTGTGGGAACTGGTAAAGTTCGCTTTACCACTCAACTAAATGGTACAGCCGCAGATGCTTTTGAAGTTCCTTTGGAAATTAAGCCAATTGAAATTACAGAACAAGTCGTTGAAACTGGTGTCACTGCAAAACAGGTAAAAATTCCTCTGAATGTTGATAAAAATACCTTCCCGGATGCAGGAGGTTTAAATATTCAGTTGGCGAGTACCTTAATTCCAGAGATTCAAGCACCAGCAAAGCAGGTTTTAGAAGATGATGATTTACCGTTTACAGAACCTGCTGCAAGTCAGTTAATGATTGCTGCTAATCTGCAAACTATTGCCCAAAAATATGGCCAGACCTTTGCAGAATTTAATCCTAGCCAACAGGCAAAACAAGCTATTGAAAAATTACAAAAACTCCAAATAGCAGATGGTGGTTTTGCTGCTTTCCCCGGACAAGAAAAATCCGACCCTTGGATTTCTTCATATTCGAGTGAATCTTTGGCTAAAGCCAGTCAGGCATTCCCTAATTTAGTCGATTCTGCAATGGTGTCTCGCCTGAAAGCTTATCTGCAAAAAGTTCTCGCAAATCCTGGAGAATACGATTTTTGCAAACAGCAACTGTGCAAAAGACAACTACAACTTAATGCTTTAATCGCTCTAGCAGAACTTGGCGATAAACGCAATACTTTCCTCGCAGATATTTATGAACAGCGCAATAACTTTGATTTAGTAACTCAAATTAAATTGGCGCGATACTTATCTCAATTCCCAGAATGGCAAGACGAATCTCAACAATTAGTAAACAAACTGCAACAGAGTATATATGAAACTGGTCGCACAGCAGTTGTGAGTTTACCCAACAGTTGGGGATGGATGAGTTCATCTACCACGACGCAAGCGCAAGCTTTACGTTTGTTTATTGCCAAACAAAGTAAACCCGAAGTTATAGATAAGTTATTCCAAAGTCTTCTCGCATTGCGACGCAATGGCACATGGCAAACTAACTATGATAATGCCCAAGCCTTAACAGCTTTAGTAGAATATAGCCAACTGCAACCCACGCCACCTAATTTTGTTGCCACAGTACAATTAGCTGGTAATAAGTTAGGAGAAAATCGCTTTGAAGGTTACAAAAATCCTAGCTTACAACTAATTGTGCCGATGAATCTATTACCTCGTGGGCGTCAAGATTTAACGCTGCAAAAAGCAGGTAATGGCACTTTACACTATCTGGTTGCTTATAATTATCGCTTGCAGGGAAATCAACCAGGCAGATTTAACGGTTTACGGATAACACGAGAAATTAGCAAGTTAAATGAAGAGAAAGTTCTGCAAAAAACAGGTCTTTACGCTTTCGATAAACCCTTGACTTTAGCCTCTGGACAGGTGTTTGATATTGGTTTAGAAATCATTGCCGATCGCCCCGTGGATCGTGTGGTAATTAAAGATCCGTTACCAGCAGGATTTGAGGCGGTGGATGCGAGTTTTCAAACTGCTACCGCTGCATTACAAGCAAAAGCCGATAGCTGGGAACTTGGGTTTAAGAATGTGTACCGCGATCGCATTATCGCCTACGCCGACCATCTGGAACCAGGAGTTTATAGTCTGCATTACTTAGTCCGTTCTGTTACTCCTGGGACATTTTCTTGGCCTGGTGCAGAAGTTCATCTGCAATATGCACCAGAAGAATTTGGGCGTACTGCTGAGTCTACATTAATACTGGAGGATGGGAAGTCGTAAGTATGAGCGATGCCTGGCTTGGGCTTGGGGTACGCCTACGCATTATCAGGAAATCCACCCCAAGAAATTGCCCAAGAACTGAAAGATTTATTTATTAAAATAAATTTGCGCCCATATTTAGAACGTCATGGGCTTACTTTTGATGAAGAAAATTTGAGAAATCTAATAGTAGATAACCAGGGTAGCTGAAAGACAGGCGATGGCTACGCCTACGCCTACGCAATACTACAAGATAAACAAAAAAGCGATCGCATTATCGCGTTTCCTAAGCAACTTCAAGATTTTTCTTGTGGTTCCTCACCAATGAACAATGCTTTTTTACTACGCTTCAACTTTTTCCAAAGTGCTTTAATCTGTTTATAAGCATCTTCTGGGTCAAGCTTACCATTGGTTTCTAAATTGGTAATGTAGCCAACTTTTTGAGCAAATTCTTGAAGGTTGGCATTAAATACCAAATTCTCTGGCTTAACTTGACCGTAATAGCGACTACGAAGGTAAAGAAATTTGTTTTTGTTGTCAAGATTATGCTCGTCCATTATTTAACTCCCAATAAGTGACTTTTTGCCAACGATAATCACAACAGAAATCGCTTCAATAAAGAAATTGCCACGATTGTTGCAGTTGCAAACCATGAGCGAGTCTAAAAGGGAACACAAAACTAATTATACAGCAAATAGCTGTTTGTTAGCTGCAATAACAGTAAGGCTTTTCAATCCTGAGCATTAAGTGCGATTTACACCAGCTTCTGATAATAGCGTTGCAATCATAAGTAATAGAAATTTCAATTTGAAATTAAGTTGCCTTACCTTATGAATTATATTGTAATTGAAGTGCGAAGATTTGAAAGGAGCGATGCCTACAGCGGGCTACGCCTACGCATTATCGCCTACGCTGACCACCTCGAACCAGGAGTTGTCTGCATTACTTAGTCCGTTCTGTCGCCCCTGGTACGTTCCAGTAGACCGAAAAGTTTTGCAATGCCAACTCTTAGAGAGGCTTTGCCAACGGCGGGCGTAGCCATCGCTCAGTGATGGATACTATTTGAATTTATCGTATTCCTTATTACCTAATCATTTTTCTTTTTTAAGGTTAAGCCTGCACCTAAAAATCCTAATGTTATACCCAAAATCGATGCAGGTTCTGGAATTTGAGTTGCGTTTAATTTCACATTATCGAAATTAATTTCTATCCCATCACTCTGTAAAAGGTTCAGCAATCGGATTTCTAATGGTTTCCCTAAGTTTGGGTTATTAGCTAAACTAATATACGAAATACTAGAGGTAACAAAAGCTCCTTCTGTTATGCTCAGGTTATTATAATCTTGACTAAGTAAAGTTCCTCCAGCTAATAATTGAATAGCATAGCCAGGGAAACCATCTAAAGTGGTGAAACCATTCACAGGTGGAATATTGGCTATTTCAACCTGTAAGGTATATTTCGTATTAGCTGTCAATAGACTGGGAAGTGTTTGTGATATTCCCACAGCACCACTTCCAGGCGGATAAGTGAGGTAAACATATCCAACATTATTACCTTCTGGAGCTTCGTTAAAATAAACGTCTGCTGTAGGATTGTATGCACCATAAATTGGCTCACCACCACCTATACTGGCAGATGTCAGGTTAGATGGATCGTATAATGTCCAGCCAGGTAACACATTAATAGTAAAGTCTCCTTCTCCTATTATTGGTTCTTCAAAACCTGCATTAGCTATACTTAAACTTGCTGCATTTGCAGTAGGAGTTTTAGTGATAGCTACAATATTTATAGATGCACAGATAGCAGAAATATAAGCAATTTTTGTAGAGATTTTTTTGGAAATCATAATTTTAGTTGTAGATAGTATGAGAAATAATTTAGTAAGTAATCAGTCAAATTTGATTTTATAACTACTAAATTCGCAAAATTCATACTTTACGTAATTTTTCGTTATTCTAATTATCAGATGTTAACACTGCCTTAAAAAATAATTATTAAGATAGCAATATATTTTGGTATGATATTTAATAAATTTAAATTAACTGAACTTTAAATTAAACATCAGATCTTAACAGTAACTTCATCTAAACATTGATAATTCTAGTGGTTTATATCATTTCTTAGTTAAACTCACTAATTGTTGATGTTTATCTTGAGTCAGGTTAACAGTATATTTAACTGGGAACATCCCTCTTTTTTAATCAATACCCTTTCAGGGCATTGCTAGACAAACAAAGCTTGCCTACCGTGCGATCGCATACTTTTCGATTTACTGACATTTTCTCGATCTGGTGCCCAAGTTCACCTGCAATATGCACCAGCAGAATTTGGGCGTACTGCTGAGTCTACATTAATACTGGAGGAGCATTCCTGATGATTTATAGCTTAATTGTCTGCTCCTCTGTAAAAATTGTTGATTAATTCTATTGAAATAGCTAATACTAATGCTCAAAAAAAACTAGATAACTCATAGATAAGTTACAGGATTCATACTTAAAAATGTTTAAATCTAATCTTGAGTCTTTTGTTGATAAATTTGCGGTGCAAGAATGACTTGAATTTGCTTTTCTTGGCATTTTTGAGAAAAACTGCGGATTTGAGCTTTCTCGTCTCCTTCAATGGACAAAGATTTTAAAAATCCCTGAAATCCTAAAAAAGCTAATTCGTAGATAGCTTTCTGACTAAAAGTACCTTGAAAATAGCCAGTGTGGGTATCAACACCTTGAGGATCTCTATTATTAATAGACTTGCGAATAAATGCCAAAGTTAGGAAAATATAGTTGACAAAATTTATCGCTGGCTTTTGTAGAGCAGAACTAACAATTCCGATCTGAGCACTCCGATCGTCTTTATAATCTGTACAGTCAAAATATGTAAATAAATCTGCGGGTTTAACCTCATTGGGAGAAATTTCAGTTATTTCTTCAAATCTTCCTTCGAGTTTTCTGTGTTCGCTACTAGAAGAACGAATTTCTAAATAGTTATAAGGGTTATCGAGTATGTAATCTTTTTCATATTCTTCTTCCTGGAAATTAACAACTCCATATCTGGGTGTATGGCCAACTTTATCTTTTTTATCGTTGAAATGCTTAACTGTTATATTACCAAGCCTATAGCCACTAATACGAGTTCGTGCGGGGAAACTAAAGTAATTTGCGGCAGTGGAGGTAAATCGTAACGCTAAATCTCCCTCATTACAAAAGATATAAGCTTCTTCGCACCGACGTAAAGAAGAACGAAGGAAATTAGCTCGTCCTGGCAAAATAGTTTCTACAGGAATATCAGGTGCAACTAGCACAAGTCTGCCTAAGCAAAATACCTTGCCAATATCTGAATCAGGTTTTTTATTAATAGATTTAGCGTCAAAAACATCAGAGAGGATACGAATTACATCTGTAACTACAAAACACCCCATACTATGACTAATAAATGACAATTTAATCCGTTTATTCGGGGGTAAGTTTACTGTAAAATCAAGCTGTCTGATCAATTCAACTAAGTCTGTTACACCATAATTACTCGCTCTATAATTATCACGGAAATAAGTAGATATTCGGAGAATAATTAATGTAAAAATAATTGAAGATACAATACCAGAAAAAATTAGCAACACTGTGAAAAAGTGGACAGCGCTATTACTTAAAATATCTAGAAACAACAAAACTATGGCAGAAAATATACTAATTGTTAGTCCTACAACTAAATTGATAGCTAGTAAAATTGGTAAAGAATACAGTGCATTAATTAGCTTTTGCCCAAAGGAACCAGATTCATCTGTTTTTATGGGACTTTCTGCGGGCCATCTATATCCTATAAAAATATACTTATTTGGTTGCTGAATATGTGTATTAACATATTCATAAATCTTTTTACAGCCTGTCTCTGTATCAGATGGTGTAGAACTATAACCATGAATATTTATAATAATTTCTGGTTCTGGACTTGATTGTAAAGTTTTAGCAATTTTCTTAATCATCTCCTTGGTTGAAGATTCAGCTTGTCCATCATTGATGTTAAAAAAGTTTTTATTAACAACTTCTGATAAATAGTTAATAGAACGATTCTCTTCAGTTTCAACATTAAGTTTGGCAGTACTAACTACTAGATAACCAGGAATTTTTTCCTGGTTGGTTTTTTTAAATTCGTAAATTTGATATGGTTGATTGTCTGACAGATTATTCTTATCAGGACAGTTCATCATGTCTATTTTCCTCGATAATTTAGGTTAAGTATATCGCGCTCACTATGCTTTAGGTTTATATAATGACCCCGATTTTTCCTTAACCGAGCAGTATTGGGAGAATCTAGTTCATCCCCAGATGTTGCAAGTTCCTTAACTTGAGGAGAATAGCTTTTAGGAACAGGGGTAGAAGACATACACTACTAATTGAAGTGCGGAATGTGGGTTATAGCTTATACTAGTTTTTCAGACTTCAAAACTACCCATTGCGTCACCGGTGCCATTGCTCGCCAGCCCAAAAATTTCCCAATAGGTTCCGCCCGCTGAATTGCAATACGAGTTAAATCACCACCGACTCGTTCGTGCCATTGAAATAAAGTTTGCTCGCCCTCTACCGTCACTACATTTGCCACCAAACGCCCACCCGGCTTTAGTGCTTCCCAGCAAACATCAAAAAGTCCCGTTGCTGTCACCCCACCACCAATAAAAATGGCATCTGGTGCAGGTAAATCTTTCAGGGCATGGGGCGCTTTCCCTTCAATGATTTGCAGATTTGGAGTACCCAGAGTGGCGGCATTATCGGCAATGTAAAGTAGTCTAGAAGAATTTTGTTCGATCGCGATCGCTCGACACCGAGGATTACTCCGCATCCATTCGATAGAAATTGAGCCGCAACCCGCGCCAACATCCCACAACAGCGCTCCCGGTGTGGGAGCTAAAGCTGCTAGGGTGATTGCCCTAACTTCACGTTTAGTTAACTGTCCATCGTGGTGGTAGGCGTTATCTGGTAATCCTGGTAATCTTGGTAATGGGATAACCCCAGCATCAGCAATACAATAAACTGCGATCGCATTCAAAGCCGCAACTTCAGGTTCACTCCAAGATGCAGCCGTCCCTTCTACAATTCTTTCATGAGCGCCACCCATCCGCTCCAATACGGTGATTTTGCTGCCACCATAACCGCGATTTGTCAAAATTTGAGCGACAATGCCGGGTGTGTCCTTCCCTTCGCTCAAAATCAACAGCCGCGCTTTTGGATAAATATAAGACTGGAGTAGAGAGGATGGACGACCATTCAAACTCAAGGTTTCCACCTCAGTTAAAGACCATCCAACCCTGGCACAGGCGAGGCTGAAGGCTGAAGGTGCGGGGATAATCGTCATTTCAGAGACGGGAATTCGCCGCATCAAGGTGACACCAATGCCGTAACACATAGGATCGCCGCTTGCGAGTACGCAAATTGACTGACCGCGACGCTGGATGATTTCGTCTACAGAAGTGCTAATGGGGGATGTCCAGACTAGTTTCTCACGTTGGTCATTTGTAGGGAGCATTGCTAAATGGCGATCGCCTCCCACAATTACTTTAGCTCGATCGACTAGAGAACGAGCGATCGCGCTTAACCCCTCTAATCCATCTTCCCCAATACCGACGATTGAAAGCCATTTCTGTGTCATGCTAATTCATGATTAATACTTTATCGGCGATTACAAACAAGTAATCTCCATGATTGTTTTCATATTTCTTGACAATCTCTGCGATGCGTCCTGTGTTAATATCTGCTGCTAGCTTTTGACACCCAGTAGCGATTTCATCCGCAGAAGCTAGCAAAGCAAACGTAGAAATTCCAGAGCGGATATTTTCGTTTAAATATATTTCCGGACGATGTTTTCCACTATATAAAAACAAGTCTTGCAAGTTTTCGGAAATAGAATAAGGTTCAATATCTACTGAGCTAAAACCTACCTCATTGAGAGCATATTTGACCTTTTCTAAACTTGGCATCTGTTCAGCAGATTTATGTATAGCCTCTGGAAAATATTCGACTAACCAATATTTGCTCATTTGCTCCGGTGTGGCAGTAAATAATACAAAACGACCAGCCGCCAAAACACGGTAAATCTCTCGAAAAGCCTGATTTAGTGCGGCAAAATGATGTATTGCTAGCGTGCATAACACACCAGAGAAACTTCCGTCAGCATAAGGTAAAGCCTCAGCTTCTGCAAGTTGCCAAGCGATAGCATTACTTTTATTCGTAGCAGCGTCAATCATCTGTTTTGACTGGTCTACTCCATGCCAAATCCCACCGTGTTTAGCTAAAGCTAGCGTATAATTTCCGGTGCCACATCCCACATCGAGATATGAAGAATCTAATTTAACCTTAAGGTGTTTAGCTAATTGGGCAACAATGTTAGGGTCAGCGCGACGAGTCAAATCATAGCCTTTGCCAATTTGCTCATAGACAGCCATTTCTTGAATTTCTCACAAATTTTTAAAATAGCGAACAGTTATCAGTTACCACTAGTACTTTTTCAAGCTATAGCAATCCTATTTGAGTTGTGAATAATATAGATTAGGAAACGAACCGCCTCCTCTGCGAGACGCTATGCGAACGCGCAGCGTCTCGTTAGAGAAGGACGCGAAGGACGCAAAGGAAAAAAAGAAGAAAGAGAGATATATTTTTCACCAATGATTTAGGACTGCTATAGTTTTGAGGGTTCGTAGTAAGGACTTTAATCCTTACTACCAACTCGATCGTCGATCGCTCTTAAACCATCGCTACTGTTGCTTTCAATGCAAAAATTTTCTCAATCACATCTTCTACCACCTTATCTGGCGTAGAAGCACCAGAAGTTATTCCCACAGCAATTTCTCCGTTTGGTAACCAGTTTTCTGTAGTTATTAACTGCCCATTTAATTGCCGATGTTCTATAGAATCTCCTGATTTAATCCGTTCAACAGTATCAATATGATAAGAAGGAATTCCCCGCTCAAAAGCAATTTGTTGCAACTGAGTAGTATTCGATGAATTAAACCCACCAATTACTATCATTAAATCTAAATTATGTTCTACTAACTCCAACATTGCATCTTGCCGTTCTTGGGTGGCGTCACAAATGGTGTTAAAGCTTTGGAAATGCTGATTTAACTCGGTGGGGCCATATTTTTGCAACATAGTCCGCTCGAAAAGCTTGCCAATTTGCTCAGTTTCGCCTTTCAGCATCGTAGTTTGGTTGGCAATACCAACTCTTTCTAAATCTCTATCGGGGTCAAATCCTGCTGAACAAGCTTTAGGAAATTTTGTCAGAAATTCTTCACGGTTGCCACCATTGATAATATAGTCAGCAACATATTGTGCTTCTTGCAAATTCAACACAATTAAATACTTGCCAGCAAAGGAACTAGTTGCAACTGTTTCCTCGTGCTTATATTTACCGTGAATTATTGATGTGTAATCGATTTTTTTGTGCTTTTCTACTGTATTCCAAACTTTAGAGACCCAAGGACAAGTTGTATCAACAATTTTGCAGCCTTTATCGTGAAGTATCTGCATTTCTTGAACGCTTGCCCCAAAAGCGGGTAATATGACTACATCACCAGTTCCAACAACAGAAAAGTCTTTATTCTTTCCTTCAATAGGGATGAATTCTACTTCCATCTCCTGCATCCGCTGATTTACAGAAGGGTTATGGATAATCTCGTTAGTAATCCAGATGTGTTCTGTGGGGAAGTGCTGACGAGTTTCGTAGGCCATCGCAACAGCTCGTTCTACACCCCAGCAAAAGCCAAAGGCTTGTGCTAGTCGGATTGTCACATCACCTTGTTGTAGGGTGTAATTGCGATCGCGAATTTCTTGAATTAAGTTACTCTGATACTCAGATTGCAACTGGGTGGCAACTTCTGCTTGATGACCAAAGCCCTTACGATTGTAATTTTCTGAATGTTGCAGGCTGCGCTTAAAAGCTTTTGTATCCATTAGATTTGTCTACTTAAACCACTATTTTTTATTTTCTCGCGCCAATACGCGATTTATACAGAGTTGTATTCAAAGATATTACTTCTTTTTGTCCTTTAGCCTTTTTCCCCCGAAGGACGTTGACCTTTATAGGGCAAGGAAAGGGGGAGACAAGGGGACAAGGGACTTCCAAATAAAAAAACATCCCATTGCTTTTAGGGCAAGAAGAGTGAATTCATTTATGGAGAAAAATAAAAATTATTCTCTTGATTGCTTGCAACGAGGCGCTTTATGTCCTTATTTCAATCATGAAGATTTATCTATAGGTTTTCATCCTTAGAGAACTCCAAAAATTAAATTACTCTTAAATTACTCAATTCCTGCATCCAACAGGACTAGTAGATATCTTCTTCCCCTGCTCCCTCAGCGATTGATTATTTTTTTATTTGGAAGTCCCTTATCCCCCCATCGCCTTGTCCCCTTGTCCTCTTCCGTGAAGCTGGGGTTTTAATTCGATCTCGCTATAAATCTGCAATGCAGAACGCCAAACCATATAGCCTTCAGGACTTAAGTGTAAGCCGTCAGTAGTAAATTCACGGCGGAGATTTCCTTGTTTGTTGGTAAACAGGGGATATAAATCGAGATATTTAACACCTTTTTTGGTAGATATGCTTTGCAGTTGCTCATTTAACTCGTGAATGCGATTATTGGCAACAGCCAGAAGTTTATCTCGTCCTTTCCAGGTTGCTTCCTCTGCCGCATGTGGCAAAATCGATTGGACAACAATTTGCGCTGTGGGATGCGTCTTTCGTAGGTAATTGATAATTTGCCGCTGATTATCTAAAATTACCTCGTCGCTCGTCCCGCGAATTAGGTCATTAATGCCAATCATCACAAAAATCACCTCTGGCTGGGTGCGGTCAAATATTTTTAATCTTTTCAATAGTCCATTGCTGGTTTCGCCAGAAATCCCTTGATTGAGCCAATTTTTACCTTCGGGTAATAACTCAGCAGGAAACCACAAACTCAGAGAATCTCCCGCCAGGATAGTTAAATGCGGAGGACGTTGGTCAGCGGCGACCTTGGCTTCTTGCTTGAGGATTTCTACCCACTCTTGATAAGTGAGTTGATGACGGCGACCTAAATCAAGTGTAGCAATTTGGCGTGAGTTGTTCAGGCTGATTGACTCTGGGGATGTTATTACCCCAAAAAAAGCGGCCAATTTCTGCTGTTGCCAAATTAGCAGAATGACCGCCAACATTAGGATGCCGTTGGTTAACAGCGATAAAAATGCCCAGATAGGAAAGGTTTTTGCAGATGTAGACACGACTAGCGAAATTTACCAATTATTTGAATCAAATTTTAACGCTAGCGATCGCAAATCAGCCCAATTTTGGATTTTGAATTTTGGATTTTAGATTTTTCTTTGAATCTAAAATCCAAAATTGAATAACTCAGCACTCTTTACTGAGTGGGACGATCGCCAAACTCGGAGTTGTAACCTTCTTCACCGTGTTCGTTGATATCCAAACCTTGCAATTCTGCTTCCTCTTTGACTCGCAGCCCTACTGTAGCATCGATAACCTTGAGAATAATCCACGTACCAACACCTGCGATCGCATAGGCAACGGCAATTGCTACTAGTTCAACTCCCAATTCACCAAAATTACCCCGCAGCACTCCGTCTTTACCTGCTCCATTGACTTGAGTTGTGGCAAAGATGGCCGTTAAAATTGCCCCCACTGTACCACCAACCCCATGCACGGGAAAGGTATCTAAAGCATCGTCAATTTCTAGCTTGTGCTTGAAGCTGATGGCATAGAAGCAAACAAAGGCGGTAATGAAACCAATTAAAATCGCTGATAGCGGTGTGACAAATCCGGCGGCGGGAGTGATGCCCACCAAACCAGCAACGGCTCCTGTAGCTGCTCCCACGGCTGTCGGTTTACCCCGTAAAACAGCTTCCAAAATTAGCCACATTAAAGCTGCTGCTGCCGCCGCCGTATTGGTGGCGACAAAGGCTGTTGTTGCCACATTGGTGACTAAGTTACCAGAAGTTCCACTAGCAACAGATAGGGCACTGCCAGCGTTGAAACCGAACCAACCAAACCACAGCAAACCAGCACCCAGCAAAATGAAGGGGACGTTGTGCGGCGGACTAAGGCGATCGGGATGGGTTTTCCGAGGCCCAAGGACGATTGCTGCTACCAGAGCAGAAACACCAGAACTAATATGAACTACTGTGCCACCTGCAAAGTCGAGGGCACCCAAACCACCATACAAACCTAAAAATCCACCTTTCGCCCATACCATGTGGGCCAGAGGTGCGTAAACAAAGGTTGACCACAGTAAAACAAACAGCGAATAGGCGCGGAAACTCATCCGTTCTGCGATCGCCCCAGAAATTAAGGCTGGGGTGATAATCGCAAACATGGCTTGGTAGATCGTGAATGCCTGGTGGGGTATTGTTCCGGCATAAGAAACAACTTCCGCTGGGTTTGACCCTTTGAGATAATCTGTTGTTTCTAACCCCACACCATTCAATCCGAACCATTGCAATCCACCGATAAACGGTAAACCTGGCGCAAAGGAAAGACTGTAGCCCCAGAGAATCCAGGTAACTCCCACGATCGCCATCAACACAAAGCTCATCATCAATGTGTTTAGGACGTTGCGCGATCGCACAAATCCACCATAAAAGAACGCTAATCCTGGCGTCATTAATAGCACGAGTGCTGCTGAAATCAGCATAAATGCTGTATCTCCAGTATCAGCAGCAGGTGGAGCCGCGGCTGGTGTTTGGGCAAAAGCATTGCCCATCAGCGGTACTCCCAAAAACAGTAGGGTGATAGCCCCAATTTTTACAACTTTCTTCAACACTTGTTTTTCTTCCTAAGCACCAATTATTTGTATTCTTAACTACATTTGATTACTTTTAGTTAGACATTTTTGTCTTAAAAGATACTTAACCTTAATCTTCTTGAAATGTTAACAAAAATATAATCCTGATTGTAGTTGCCAAGATTTAAATAAGGGTGTATGTGTGCAATCATTGCATCTTTTTTTTGAAGAATAGCATTTTATTGAACCGCTACAAAATTAGAAATTTTTAGTTACCTACTGTTACAAACCAAGATACGTTGTCAGAATTGACAAGTATCTAGTTACTCGCCAGTATTTTCAGGGAATTTGCACAAATAACAGATATCAGTATGGCTGCTTCTCACCGATTAGTTGCTAAAAAACCTTTACGATTTTGCGTGAGGTTATTATCTGTTTAGAAGGGGCACTATTATAAAACTTATTTGTCCGAAAGAATATAGAAATTTTATTTAATTTCTGGGCGCAAACATGATAATTAGAACACTCACTAAAGCGAAACTTGCTCCTATTAGGTCGTAGCGGTCTGGAGTTATCCTGTCTACCTTCCAACCCCAAAGCATTGCCATTGCGATAAACACGCCACCGTAAGCCGCATACACTCTGCCAAAATTTGCCGATTGGAGAGTTGCAATAACCCCATAGAAAGCTAAAGCAATTCCACCTAATATGCCCCACCAGAACGGCTTACCTTCGCGCAACCACAACCAGATCGCGTAGCCGCCCCCAATTTCAAATAAACCAGCCCACAAAAAATACAGCAGGGACTTAATCATTTTAGCGATTCCTTAATCAGGTCAATAAGGTCGAACTCAGTGAAATTACGCTAACGCTTTTAACTCAACTGTTGTCATTAATTAAAGTAAGTTTGTTGACTAAATTGGAAATTGGGTACTGGGTACTAAAAGAATGGAAGAAACAAGATAAGGACTTCTTTTTTAAGAATTCTCCTTAATCCCCAGTCCCCAGTCCCCAATCCCCAATCCCCAGAATGTAGATAAGGCTCAAGGATGAAAGCACCATTACCTGACAATGAAGCACAGAGAATCGAGACGCTTTTGCAGTATAAAATTCTCGACACGCCATCTGAAGCCGCTTTTGACGACCTCACCCGTTTAGCCTCATATATTTGTCAGACTCCTATTGCTTTAATTAGCTTAATTGATACAAACCGTCAGTGGTTTAAGTCAAAAGTCGGAATGGAAGCCATAGAAACGCATCGAGATTTGGCATTCTGCGCCCATGCTATTCTACAGCCTGATGTTTTGGTTGTGCCTGATGCAACATCCGACCAAAGGTTCGCCACAAACCCACTAGTCACTTCTGACCCAAATATTCGGTTTTATGCTGGTGTACCTCTGACTAATCCTGAAGGATATCCGCTAGGAACGCTATGTGTAATTGACTACGTGCCACGAGAACTTACTCCAGATCAGATAGAGGCATTACGAACCTTAAGTCGTCAAGTCATCAAGCAACTGGAATTGCGTCGAAATTTAGCAAGTTTGGTACTTGTTACCAACAAAAGCAAACAGGCGCAGTGGGTACGCAAGCAATTTTTCAAAAAGATTGTGGCAGGATTTGGTTTGGCGTCGGCATTTTTAGTTCTGATTGGTGTGGTTTCTTATCAAAATACAAAAGTATCTACCAATAATCGCAGTATAGTAAAAAATACTTATAAAATAATTAACAACTTAGAAGAACTACTGTCCCAGATCAAGGATGCTGAAATTAGACAAAATGGTTACATCTTGACTGGAAAACAAATTTATCTAAAACCTTATCAAACAGCACTTGCTAACGTCGATCGAGAAATTGCCAAGCTGAAAAATTTAACAGCAGATCGACCGAACCAACGAAAGCAGATCGCAACGCTTGAATTTTTAATAACGGCTAAAGTTACTGAACTAAAACAGACTATCGACTTGCGCCAGAACAAAGGATTAGAGGCGGCATTGCAAGTACTACTGAAAAATGACGAACAAAATCTCATGGGTGATATCCGCAAGACGATCCATGAGATTGAAAACGATGAAAAGGGACAACTTCAGCAGCAGTCACAAGCAAAAAAAGTTAGGAGTCGTAACACAATTATGACACTTGCGATCGCCATCTGCCTAAGTTTTATCGTTCTTGCTGTAGTCTACTACTTCATCTATCGTGAGGTCAGCGAGCGCAAGAGGACAGAAGAAACCTTAAACCAAGAACGCAACTTTATCTCAGCAGTTCTTGATACAGTCGGCGCGTTGGTAATAGTTCTGGATTCTCAAGGGCAAATCGTTCGTTTCAATCAAGCTTGCGAGCAAATAACCGGTTACTCCTTCGATGAGGTGAGGGGGAGGCATTTCTGGAACTTGTTCCTACTTCCTGAAGAGGTGGAGTCAGTCAAAGCAATTTTTGAGCAATTGCTAACTGGTAGAGGTTTCCTAGAGTACGAAAACTGTTGGGTAATGAAAGATGGCAGTCGGCGACTGATTGCCTGGTCGAATACGTTCTTAAAAGACTATGGAGGAGCAGTAGAATACATTGTTGGCACTGGCATTGACATTACCGATCGCAAACGAGTACAGCAGCATCTAACTGCACAATATGCTGCAACCCGCGTTTTAGCAGATTCCACTACGACGGGCGTTGCCACTCCCCAAATTCTCCAAGGGATCTGCGAAAGTTTAGGATGGGATTTGGGTGAAATTTGGATGGTTGATCCGCAAACAAATGTGCTGTGTTTTCTTGATATGTGGCATAAAACATCCCTTGAGGTGCAAGATTTTGAAGCACTAAATCGGCAAACCACCTTTGCACCAGGAATTGGGCTACCTGGTCGAGTTTGGGCTAGTTCTGAACCTGTTTGGATCGCCGATCTCGTTAAAGATATTAATTTCCCTAGCTTCAAAATTGCTGCTCAAGTAGGGCTACATGCAGCTTTTGGTTTTCCGATCCGCAGCGGTAACAAAATCCTCGGTGTTATTACTTGTTTCAACTGTGAAATTCAGCCACACGACCAAGATTTGGCAAAAACAATGAATTCCATTGGCGAACAAGTGGGGCAGTTTATTCAGCGTAAACAGGCTGAAGAAGAAATACAACGCCAAAACTTGCGAACGCAACTATTTACCGAAATCGCCCTGAAGATTCGTCAGTCTTTGCAAATCGAAGAAATTCTCCAAATCACTGTCGAGGAGGTACAAAAGATTCTCCAGACTGACCGAGTTTTGATTTATCAGCTTTTGCCAGATGAGTCTGCACCCACGGTTATTGAAGCAGTCGTTTCTGGCTTACCAGCAATCAAAGAGCAAAACATCACCCCCCCTTACTTCCAAGCGGAATATCTACAACAGTATTATCTACAGCAATACCGTCAAGGACGGGTTTTGGGGCTGGCTAACTTGGATCTGCTGGAAGTTGAACAAAGCTATCTGGAATTAATGCAACAGTTTGGGGTCAAAGTCAATTTGGTTGTGCCCATTTTGGTCAAAGAAGAACTTCGCGGTTTGCTGATAGTTCATCAGTGTGACGATTCCCATCACTGGTCTAACTTTGAAACCGATCTTTTGCGGCAAATAGCCGACCAAGTAGGTATTGCCTTAGCCCAAGCCCAACTGTTGGCAGCAGAAACTCATCAGCGACAAGAACTTGAAATTGCCCGTCGTCAAGCCGAATTAGCTTCTCACACTAAAAGTGCCTTTTTGGCAAATATAAGTCATGAAATTCGCACGCCGATGAACGCTGTATTGGGAATGACCAGTTTGGTGTTAGATACTCCCTTAGATGCAGAACAGCGAGATTTTATTGAAATAATTCGTAGTAGTGGAGACGCCCTTTTAAGTTTAATCAACGAGATTTTGGATCTTTCCAAACTTGAGGCTGGAGAGATGGCTCTCGAAACTCTAGATTTTGACCTATCCACTTGTGTGGAAGAAGTGGTGGAATTATTGGCTCCCTCAGCCCATAACAAAGGATTAGAAATTGCCGCCATGATTGAGCACAACGTCCCCACCCTCCTCAAAGGAGATGCTGGTAGGCTGCGGCAAATTCTCATGAACTTAATTAGCAACGCTATCAAGTTCACCAGCGCTGGCGAAATATTAGTGCAAGCCGAATTGCGTTCGCTTTCTTCTACTACAGCCACCATCCATTTTGCGATCGCAGATACGGGTCTTGGCATTAGCCCTGAAGACCAACGCAAACTCTTTATGCCATTTACCCAAGTGGATGCTTCGACCACTCGCAAGTATGGTGGTACTGGTTTGGGATTAGCCATCTGCAAACAACTGGTGACCTTGATGGGAGGAGTGATTGGGGTAGAAAGTCAGATGGAGAAAGGATCTAAGTTTTGGTTTGAGGTGCTTTTTACCAAGCAAGTTAAGCCTGTTTTACCAAAATGCGATCGCGGACTTTTGCACAATCGCCGCTTGTTAATGGTGGATAACAACAGTACTAATTACAAAATTATCTCCCATCAAGCTACTCATTGGGGAATGCAGGTAGATCGAGCTGACAGTGTTGCTGCTGCTCTCAAAGTTATTCAAAAAGCTTGTAAGCAGGGAAAAACCTATGATGTCGCCTTGGTTGATATGCAAATGTCTCAAACTAATGGCATGACAATAGAGGAACAAATTCAAGCTAATTCTGAAATTGCTGAGATACCTTTGATTCTGCTCGCCTCTACTAATCAACGGGATGAAATGCAGCAGGCGCTCAAAATGGGATTTGCTGCTTATTTGGTCAAACCCATTAAGCCATCGCGACTCCTCGATACCATCATGACTATTTTAGAAACTCGGTCTGAATCAGAACAAGGGGCTAGAGTCTGGAGGCTAGAGGCTGCTGAAGAAATCCAAAGTACAGATTCAGGCATTCTTATTTCCTCTTCCCTTAAGGCTTCTACTAAATCCAAGTTAAGAATTCTCTTAGCTGAAGATAATTTGGTGAATCAGAAAGTAGCCCTGAAGCAACTCCAGAGTTTGGGTTACAAAGCCGATGTCGTTGCTAATGGAAGGGAAGTTTTGCAGTTATTACAAAAAATTCCTTACGATTTGATTCTAATGGATTGCCAAATGCCAATTCTCGACGGTTTAGAAACCACAAAAGAAATTCATCGTTGGCAAGAGGAGGCTTTTGCCTTGCGTCGTCGTCCTGTGGTGATTGCGATGACGGCTAATGCGATGAAAGAAGACGAACAAATGTGCCTCAATGCAGGAATGGACGACTATCTAAGTAAGCCAGTGTTTAAAGAAAAATTGGCTGCGACCCTGGAGCGTTGGGCAGGCACGATCCTCTCCCAACAAGAGGCAGGTGTGTATGAACAGACATTTTCCACTGACCTAACAATTGATTGGGAACAATTGCATCGGATATCGGGAAATGACGCAGAATTTGAATTAAATTTATTACAAATATGCGTTGAAGATATTGAACCCCGTTTAGAGATAATTAAAGCAGCGATCGCATCTCATGACTTTGAGCAAATTACGCGAGAAGCTCATCACCTTAAAGGTGCTAGTGTCAACATTGGAGCCACAACTATGTACCTAGCAGCTGACAAACTAGAAGGATTGGCTGACCATCAAGACCTTGGAGATGCTACTAATTTAATTTTAGAGTTACAAGAATTTGTTAACTGCATTCAAGTTTTTTTAATCAGAAACCAGGTAACAAATCGCACCTTGCTACCAATCAAGAACGATCGGGCATAAACTTCAAAAACAGCCTTGATGTACCCGTTGCAGTAAAATCATGTATATAATATTACAAATTTTTACAGAACGACAACCTGGATAAAATCTTCCTACGTCTCCAGCAACTTTAGCTGATATAGTAGCTGATACCGTCAGCACTTGGCGATTTATCATTATTCAAGAGGTCTTTATGAAACGCTTAGTCTACATCATCCCCGTTACTGCAATTGCCTTACTGACATTAGTAGGATGCAACAGCGAGCAAAAATCTGCTACCCAGACTCCTACCACCACTGAAACCACTGCGGCGACAGCAGTATCCAAAACACCTGTTACTACACAGGGAGGTTTTAATACTTTGGTCGGTGTAGTTTCAAATACAAAAACTGCGGTGTCAGCCGGAAACTTTGACAAAGCTCAACAGGAATTTAATAAGTTTGAAAACTCTTGGTCTAAGGTTGAGGATGGTGTCAAAACTAAATCTTCAAAAACCTATAATGTAATTGAAGATACTGCGACCCAGGTGAAGGGGGCGCTGAAAGCAAAAGATAAAGCGAAAGCTCTTAAAGGCTTACAAACACTTGACACAAATATCGCCACTGTTTCTAAAAAGTGAGAGAAAACTAACATAGAGCAGGAGTCAAAAGACAGGAGATATATCTTGTCTGGTTAAAGACTTATCATTAAGATCGCAGTTCTTGCTGGGGGAGAAAGAGTTTTCAGATTTTTGCACAGGTGCAGGAATCATCACTAATCAGCCGGATATGATAACAGTAGGAAAACAGTCTTTATATCTGGCTTTAAAACAAATAGTTCTGTACCTCATCAAGTTGCAAACTGCTATAGTTTCCACTGGAGATTTTGGATAATGCGTTCATTTCGCAAGTACCACCGGACTCTGGCGATTATTTTGGCTTTACCGCTTGCTGTAACATTGTTAACTGGTATTGCAGCTACCCTGGTAGGTGAGTGGTCAGCTAACTTTGGAGTTGGGCGTAGTCTACTGCTTTCGATTCATCGTGGTGAAATCTTTGGTTTACAGGGAATCTACCCGATTTTGAACGGACTAGGATTATTGGGATTATTGGTTACTGGATTAAGTATGACTAGTTTGTTTGGTCGGAAAAGGCCAAAATCCGAGAAGGATTAGAAAAGTCATCATTTCACTTAAGAGCGATCGCAGTCTTTTAAGATATAAAGATAAGTAGGTTTCGGTGCGATCGCGAAGGTGTAATGAAGGCAGAATCCATTGTCTCCAGTGCTGCAAAACCCATTGCAGAAGCAGTTTCCAGAGGTATTCCTACTGCTTCCAAACGGAGGAAGGGAAAAATCAATATCTCCATGTCAACACTACAGGGAATGATTTTCTTTACTTAGATTCCCAGAACGTGACTTGACTTAGGGTAGGACTGTAAAGAGACAGAAGGAAGCAAAAAGTACTTTCACACGTCATAATCTACATCATGTCTGGCTACTTACAGCAGAATTATGAAGTAAAATAGGCTTTCTCCTTGGTTTTGAGACTTAGGTTGTGTATTTCACCAAATTGAAATCCGCTGGAATTTGGACAGACATAACTTTTTCAATTCTTTGACAAGCTCCTGTCACATCAAGCTCTTAACTTAAACAATATTAGCTTTGGCGAAATAATATTATAGGTGACAACAACCAGAAAAATCTAGACAAATTCTTGACTTTTACCTTTTAAAGTCCAGGTATAAACTGATTCCAGTCAAATTAACCTCAGCAGCTTAATCATCAAAATTAAGAATTGCATTCTAATTTCATTTTTGAATTTCACACTAATTATCTGAAAGTGAGATTCATTTCCCTCTAAAGCAACCAGTATTTTTGAAGGTTCAAATAACTATGAATAATCTATCTAGCCAGTCTCTAGAAAGAGGTAATGAAAATGAGAAACCTTTATATACTGCTGATGCAGTGCGTACTTATCTTCGCGAGATTGGGCGTATACCTTTATTAACTCAGGAGCAAGAGATTAATTTTGCCAAACAAGTTCAACAAATGATGGCTTTACTTGCTAAAAAAGAAGAATTAGCTATTCGATTAAAACGTCAACCGACACAGCAAGAGTGGATTGAAAATATAAATATTGGCGAACAATTACTGCTGCAACAGCTACATCAAGGACATCAAGCCAAGCAAAAAATGATTCGGGCTAACCTGCGACTTGTAGTGTCTATTGCTAAAAAATATCAAAGACATAACCTAGATTTTCTTGACTTAATTCAAGAAGGAAGTTTAGGTTTAGAGCGAGGAGTTGAGAAATTTGACCCTACTAAAGGGTACAAGTTTTCAACTTATGGCTATTGGTGGATTCGTCAGGCAATTACACGAGCGATCGCCGAACAAGGACGGACTATCCGGTTGCCTATTCATATTACAGAAAAACTGAACAAAATTAAGCGTATTCAACGCGAACTAACTCAGAAATTAGGTCGTACTCCTACCGCAGTTGATATCGCCGAAGAACTATCTTTAGAACCCAAACAAATTCGAGATTATTTCCTCTTAGCACGTCAACCTGTCTCTCTAGAATTGCGAGTTGGCTCAGAAAAAGATACAGAATTACAAGATATGTTGGAGGATGACGGACTCTCCCCAGAATTATACGCTGACCAAAAGTTTCTCCAACAAAACATTCAAATTTTATTGTCCAAATTATCTCTTCAGCAACGAGAAGTATTATCTTTACGTTTTGGTTTAACAGATGGAAATGAACTTTCTCTAGTGGAGATTGGTCAACGTATGGATATTAGTCGAGAACGAGTGCGACAGATAGAGCAACAAGCTTTGGGTACTCTACGAAGACAGAAGGATAAGATACACAGCTATCTAGCTGGTTAATGTTGTAAATTTAGATGGGCGATGTCTGCAACAAGCCGCTAAGAGCGTCTACGCAATCTACAAAGACAGAGATTGAACAGTTAGATCCTTCAGGGTGATGGTGAAGTTACGCTGTTCTGCTGTGGCAACGAATGAAACGATCGCTTCACACGCCACAGCAACGGTTAACATCACCAGGTTTCGTGCCAGGGGATAATCACAGACATCATCATTAACCTCCGAAGGAACGCGATAAACGTCATTCCAAATCACTTCTGCATAATCTGCTGCTAGCCCAGCATGAAGACAAGGTATGCTTAATTTTTCAGCATAATCTTTCACTGCTTGACGTGCCACGCTATTGTCAAAAACATCGACAATTAGCTGGCTGTCTTGGAGTAGTTGAGTTGTATTTGCTGGTGTTAACTCCTTTGTTTTGGCATCAACTTTAGTACCTATTGCTCGATATAAATTGTTTGCCAAGATTTTCGCTTTGAACGCTCCAACATCAGAACGGTAGTAAGGCTGAGTTGAAAGGTTACGCTCCTCAATGCGATCGCGATCTATTACTGTAAGTTTATCAAAACCAGACCGAGCTAAGTTTTCTGCAATGTTAGCTCCTAATGCTCCAGCCCCACAAATAGTTACAGGATAATTTTTTAGTTTGGCCATCACAGCATTGCTGCGGTAAAGCTGTTCGTGAAAAAAGATGCTCATTGTTCTCACTACTCTTGTTGTTCCATCACACCTACTAAGGATTGCAAATCAAAATCGCGATCGCGTCCACTCAGGCAAATGCCAGAACTGACAACTGTCAAGTCAGTTTTTGCGATCGCACTATTATGGCGAACACCATCAGCAGTTGTCCAATCGACTGTCCAGTAATCGCTGCGATCGTGGAATTGATTTAAGGTACCGCCACCCATTTGCAATGCCTTTCTCAATCGCTTTTCATCCTGTTGGGGTTGAGTAAAGCCCTCAATGCGCCGCGTTGCTAATTCATACACTGTGCGGATTTCTGGAGTAATACCCTTAAACTGTAATTCTTCAGCAGCAATGAGTTGCTTAACAGCAGATTGCAGAGTTTCAACAATTATCGGATCGGTACGGCGATCGACTTCCTCAAACCAGCATGACTGTCCATTCCATCGGGCAATGATTTGCTCAAAGGCGACACCTTCGGTTACTAAGTGGACTGCGATCGGCTTAACTACCTTTAACCGTTGACGCATATCTACTTCATTAACCGGGTATGCTAACCAAGTTTGTTTTTGCAGTTGGTGTGCTAACCGCAGTCGTATTTGGGGAAAGTGTTGCAGGTATTCTGCAATTTGGGGTAAGTCTGCTTCTTCTACAACCGTTGCTGTTTTTTCATCCACAGCCTGAAAGATGCCCCAACCTTCAAATTTACTAGGCTTTGGATTGAAGGTGTAGATCATCCCAGCTACCCGTGTGCGAACTCGTCCACCTTTTACACAAGGCGCAAGGAATTGGGTGGTATGTAATTGCGCTTCTGCGATCGCAATTTGGTTGATTAGCTTACGGATGTCAGTCATCATTATCTCTCTTTACGCATAATTACTCAAGATTATTGCTAGTAATCGAGTATATAAAAAAACATATTTTGTGCTCAATCAACCCCAAAAAATAGAAAAATAATGACTACCCAAATACAACAAATATCAGAATCCCGAAAAAAGTTAGCATCTGCTTACCGTGCAGTTTACGCAATTGGAGTTTTGTGTATTTTCCTAAGCATAATATTCTTTGTTGCTGGTAGTCGATTGCCTGATTATCTAATATTAGGAATTGGTTTTTTATTTTTTGGTTTACTCTATCTAGTTCTAGGTTTCTTTGTCCAACGTAAATCAAAAATTGCACTAGGTATTGCAGTAGGATTGATGTCGCTAAATGCTTTAACTGCCATTTACAATTTGATTCAAACAGGTAAACCGTTTGGCTTGGCTATTCCCATGATATTTTTAGGTCAGACTATAGAAGGATTTAAAGCTATAGAAGTATTAAAGTCAAAAACTTGAAGTTAATTTTTATTTTGTTAATCAATAGCCTCCTACTTAGGAAGTAGTAAAATTCCTGCGTGCAAGTTGGTGGAGCATTGCGTGTTCTCAGTTACTAGAGGGACTCCGCTGGTGAGTTGTTACACACTCTTTCAAGGATGGCTACTTTTAAGCCTACCTCCCAGGTTCTTCGTACTCCCCGTTCACACACGCCCACTGTATTTGACAGTGTTACTTTTCCTCTCGTACTAGTATGTAGGCTCCAAGAGTTGGGGCACGCAGGATATTAATATAATACAACATACTACATAAAATTGGAAGAGATGAAAAGAGAGATTTTGGAGTAGAGCGATCGCTACGACTTTACATATTTCATTCATGCCGCTTATCATTAATTGCCTCCTTGGGTTGAAGTTAAAAATATCTGGGGTAGTATTGAGATTTTGAGATAAGTGATGGGAACCCTAAAGTTATAGGGAAATTCGTCTTTAACAACTTACTAACAGTAATGGTAATTCAGTTTATTGTCGGATGGGTTAAGCAAAATTTTTTCAAACAAGTAGAAAAGATAACACCCAGTGAGGAAGGTTATAAGTTTGAGCATGAAGAACTAAAACGACTAATAAAAAGATTGCGTAATTTTGAAACGGTTGAATTTAGGGATCTCTCTGGTTCTTTGCTTAGTACTGATACAATTGACCAACGCTTCGGTCGAGATGGCGGAATTGATTGTGTTATTCGCATTGATGCTCCTACAGAGGCAGGGGCAAGGAATGTCGCTGGACGCATCAGAAATATCCTTATCAATGGAGACTACTGATGGCTACTTACGATATTAATTTGGAATTCAAACATCGTCGTCTAACTCGGCCAATTCTTGACGCGCTTGTAGGGACTCATGTGCGTGAAGGTGGAGATGAACTAATTGTTCGCTGCCTTAGTGCTACAAAAACCGTATACGAGGCTGTTGAGAAATATAAAGGCAAAAAAATCAGGATCACTATAGTTGCTAGAGACTCTACTCCATACGAATCATGAGCTACCACCTACTTTTTGCATTAAATCTAGAACAGCAAGACTCTCAAATATTCTATAACCCGGAAGCGTTTGTAGGTAATCCAGTTGTAATCTCAGTTCCAGAAGTTAAAAAGCTAATTGATTGTTTCATCCCAAACCTAGAGCTAGTTGCTGTTGTTGAGAAGGAAGCAGCTAAAAAAACTTCAAAAGGAAAAAAGTCTAATAGTGATGAAACTAAAATATCTGAGAGCAATTTAGATTCTGAGCCATATAAAAGTAAAACTAATACATTATTGAGAGAGGTGGCTGCTGAAGCCTATGTACGTAAAGTTAAGGATTTAGACAAAACTTCTCTTGAAGAATTATGTAGTGGAATTGCTATATACCTGACAAACAACGTTACAAAAATTTCTGCCGAAAGTCTTCTCTCAATGGAAATTAATCCTGTCTTTTCAGGGCTTAGGGAAATTATTGATTTGCGAAACTATCTACTCAATTTTGTTAAAAACCCTAACAAGAAGAAGATATATCGAGAAGGTTACATCTACATTATGAATGTCTAAATTTGTAGAATTTTCAGCAAACACTGCCCATTCATATGAACGAGCAGTGTTTTTATTTTAACCCTACTTATCCTCTCTTACAGGCAACGGCATATCCAGAATCTCCATCAGCAAATCCAGGCGAGAGGGGCGCGTCAGGAGTGGGACGATGTTCGGCAAACTGTAGTAGTCGCCGGCGAAAGTGAACGTATCTACAGGTGCTTGCTGCTGCTTCAGTTGACTCTCCACCCAGTTGTAATGAGTACCCACACGGACAATCACCACATTAGGCATTATCGCCAATTCCCGGCAGTAGTTCTTGTAGACTTCACCGAAGTAAGGAGCCGCATTTTCGCCCTCATCCGTTACCAAGATGATTTGGTCAACCACCTGTTTCTTCTTCCGCATTGCTTCCAATGCACAACCGATGCTAGTACCACCGCCTGCATTGATGTGCTGGAAGGCACGCTCCCAGTCGCTCAACTCCTTGCCTTTTGCTGTAACAGCGTAAGGAATGGTATCGAAAGCGTAGACAAACAGTTCTGCCTTAGTGATACCAGAGATTAGGGCAGCGAGTTGCTTACCGATCGCGATCGCATTTTCCATTGAACCAGACTTGTCCACCAATAAAGCAGTTGGACGTGCGATCGCACCACGCCGTTTCACCTGTTCGTTTGTCACCTTTTCCAGTTGGGCAACGGTGTCTGCGTCAAAATCTCCCGCGTCTGTGGCAATCTGTGCTTTGAATGCTGAGACACGCCCACTCTTAGAAGCTGCTTCCAACTTTGAGTCAATCAGCTTTTTAACTTCTGGGTGATCCATTGCACCCCTAGTCTGGAGAGACTTGAGATTGTTGATCGCTTCTTGTGGAGACATGCTGTTGATTAACGCCACCAATACAACTGGTGTAAGTTGCTTGATTGCACCAACTGCGATCGTGTAGGGAATGTTGAACTCCACAATTAGCCGTGCCTGTTCTGCGGCACTTTCTGCCTTAGCAAGCTGCTTCAGCACATTTGCTAAGGAACCCTCTGGAGGAGTATCGCGGAAGAGAATCGCATTTGCCCGCTCATTTGGCTTGATGTGCAGCGAAGCATATAAGTGCTTCATTGCCTTACGACCTCTGAGCGCAGCGCGATCGAACAGAGCCGGATTGCTCTCCCGCACTTTTAGATAACGCCGTACCGCAGTGCGAGCGGAACGAGGCAGTTTATTCTGCTGCTGCTTCATGAAGTCCACCACACGAGCCACTTGATAGGGTGGAAACTCTTGCAGCATCATAAATCCAGCATCTCGGTGTTCAGTTAAATTGCTAGTTAGCAAATGAGCAACAAACACCTCCTTGTGGTCGCGGACATCACCATGAAGCTGATACCAAACTGCCAGGTGTCCGTAGAAGATGGGATCGAGTTCAACAATTAACTGATGAATTTCTGCGACTTGCTCAAGCTTGCGATGAGGAGTTGTGAGCAAACTGTTGAGCATTTCCAAACGCAGGTCACGTTCTGCGGTATTCATTATGAACCTCCTCTAGTTGTGATGGATGAGGAGGCAGATGTTGCACGCGAGGTGATATCACCGCGCAAGTTGTAGAAGCATTGTGTATAACTTGTGCAGAGTTATGTAAGCTTCTGCGATCGGGGCGCGGCAACAACTGCCAATAACTATGTAGCAATCCTAATTAGTATGTGAAATTCTCTGTCTTTTTCTTCAACTTCGCGTCCTTTGCGGTTCGTTTAAAAAAGTAATTTTTGCAACTCAACAAAGACACGAAGAAAATACCGAAAGAGAAGTTTTCATCAATCATTAATGAAATATAGCGGTTCTCGCGTGGATGCAATACATTCTGACCTCTCTCCAAACCTCTCTCCTAAAAGGAGAGAGGCTTTGAATCTTGCTCCCCTTCCCTTGTAGGGAAGGGGTTGGGGGTTAGGTCTGTATTGGGCTCAACCGAGAAGCGCTATAATATCGCTTCGTGCAAGTCGAAAAAGCTGTTGATTCACACACGGGATTTGAACCCGTAGTTGCTTGCTCTTCAGTCAAGTGCCTTACCATTCGGCTAGTATGTAAGCTTTTTCAGTTAGGGCACGAAGTGAAATTTTTAGGTTTTAGAAAGTTGATTTAAAATAAATCGAATTTCTTTCTTGTTACACTGCTGTTTCCTAACAGCGTAAATCATTCGACCTGTATATGCCACAGAACGATGAATTATACCTTTGACAGCATCCGTCACATAATGAATAGGTGGCGATGGCAAATCTTCAAAGGTAATGAAATACCAAATCTCGTTTAGCTTCTGGTATTGATGATAATTATCAATGATGACAATATCAGTTTGTTCCTGCTTTTGCTTCTGCTTTCGAGGCACTGTCTCGACTGCACAAAGAATTCTAGTTTCAGGATGGATATAGAAGCGATCGCGATGGCTTGTATTTAGCTGATTTCGATACCCTTGATAAGGCTTGCTATAAAAACCACCATCAATTATTTCCACATGCCGTTCAACGTAGTCCCACACATGATCGATAACATGCTGTCCTGCCATTGTGCTGGGATCTAGTCGTTGACACAGTTGACTGTAAACGTCATTCCAAGGCTGTCCGACTTTTGAGCGCAAAAACCGACGCAGAGGGCCGAGATGATCTGAAAGATATTTGGATTTTTTTATTGGTTTAATCAGGTAGGGATTCAACAATCCATCCTGACTTGCATCCTCGGTGATTTTGTATAATTGCTTCTTAAAGCCAGTCATCTTTTTGAGGCTAATTCTCCTCCCACCGCGAGGACGCTCAATTACAATCTCGCTCAAACGATGTTCGCTCATATCTCACGTTGTTTAAATGCAGTTTTTCTAATTGAGTTGTTATTAAACATGAGTTAGCTAACATCATTGAACTCACCTCTGTATTGAGTAAAGGTTATAGATAAATACAATTCAAATAATTGAAATTCCGCACAAGTTAGCAAAGCAGTTTTCACAATTGCCTATACCAATTTGGCTACGCTCCCATCAAAGGGAGCGACAGGATTTGAACCTGCATTCCGTTGCCGGAGTGTGTAGGCTTTACAAGTTAGGGCGCGGAATTAAGTCTTAAATCATTCCGTGCAAGTTCAAGAAGCTTTTTACAGCTACGGCCGCTCTTACCAAATATTGGCAGTGGGCACGCACGCTAAATCTGCGAGAGACTTAGAAATCATGCTTCGCTTAATCCGATCGCTCGAACTTTACTACCTTAGGGCCGTTATCAATGTGTATGTATGCTTCTTGTGTTAGGGCACGGATGACTCTGAAATTTAACCATAGACAGCTTCAGGGCGGACGATCAAATCGCCACTAGGACGGCGATCGATTACGTAAGCAGAAAGGCGATCGCTATTCACATCTAAATGCCGAGCAACCCGCTCCTTTACTGCCACATCATTCATCCCTGCTGCAATTCCCAATTGGGTTTTTGGGACATCAACAGAACGTCCTTCAAATCGAATATGAACCATTAAAATCACCTCTTCTTTTAATTACGAATTGATATTAGTGGATCTGATCGGGATTGAACCGATACCCTCCCTGTGAGAGTTACACTCACACCTCGTGCAAGTTGAAAAAGCTGTGGTGACACACGCAGGAATCGCACCTGCAACTTATCGTTTTAGAGACGATAGCTCTACTATTGAGCTAGTATGTAAGCTTTTTCTGTTAGGGCACAAGTGACATCTGGGATCTCTACCGTTAGAGCTACAGACCCAAGCACGATTGCGATGCTCTAATTGAGGTTATTGCAACTTCAATCAAAGTCAAAGCAAATGGAGCCGTCGGGAATTGTAGGCTTTGCCTTCCCGTTCGCGGAGCGTTCCCGAAGGGTAGGGTACCCGAATCCTGCAACCGTCCGTTTGTTGGCTTCGGAGCAGTCGAACACCAATCGCGGCCCCAAACAGTGGCATCTATGCAATTGTCTAGCTTGTGAAAGGTTTTAGTTTTGCCTTTGGAAGTCTTTTCTTCTCATACTACAAATGTAATACAAGCGCTACATAATGTCAAGGGGATACTACAAATTTTGCAATCCAATGCGTGTTATTTAGATTCTCTCTTCTAAAAGGCTTACTCCCCTTCCCTTGTAGGGAAGGGGCTGGGGGTTAGGTCTTTTTTAATAGTCTACTTAACTGAAAATCGCTGTATTGCGAAATTAACTGCGGTTATCTATCTGAGCGCGTTGCAAACTTCCAGAGAAGTCAACATAGACGCTTTTCCACTCTGTGAAAACATCCAAGGCAGTAGTTCCAGCTTCGCGGTGTCCGTTACCGGTTTGTTTCACACCACCAAAGGGCAAGTGTACCTCTGCCCCAATAGTGGGGCCATTAATATAGGTGATACCTGCTTCGATGTCGCGCATAGCAGTAAAAGCCCGGTTGATGTCGCGGGTGTAAACTGAAGAAGAAAGACCGTAATTGCTATCGTTGAGAATTGCGATCGCTTCCTCAAAGGAACTAACCTCAATCAATGCCACCACTGGCCCAAATATCTCTTCACGCGCGACTCGCATATCAGGAGTTACATCATCCAAAATAGTTGGTTGAAAGAAGTAACCGTTTTTCAATGAACCTTCACTGGCAATTTCTCCACCAATTAAAACCTTTGCTCCTTCCTCACGAGCGATATCCAAATACTTGCTCACCTGTTGGAGTTGCTTTTCATTGATAATCGGGCCAATATCTGTGTCGGTATCATTGCCAGCACCCAAGCGTAACTTACTGGTACGCTCATAGAGCATGGTAGTAAATTTTTCTTTAATATCACGATGCAAAATCAGGCGACTAGTAGCCGTACAACGTTGCCCAGTTGTTCCAAATGCACCCCACACTGCACCATCGAGAGCAAGTTCTAAATCCGCATCTTCCATTACCACTTGGGCATTTTTACCACCCATTTCTAAACAGACGCGCTTGTGGGTGCGTCCGCAAGTAGCGCCAACATAGGCACCCGTTTCTGAAGAACCGGTAAACGACACCAAATCAACATTAGAATGCTCAACTAAAGCTTTCCCCGCCTCTTCTCCTACACCATGCACCAAGTTAATCACTCCTGGTGGTAAACCTGCTTGTTGGAAAATTTCAATCAATTTAGTTGCACAGGCGGAGGTATCTTCGGCTGGTTTGAGGATGACTGTATTTCCACATACCAAAGCTGGCATAGCTTTCCAGCAAGGAATTGCCACAGGGAAATTCCAGGGAGTAATTAAGGCACAAACTCCGATAGGCATCCGCACAGTCATGGCGAATTTATTAGACATTTCCGATGGTGTAGTTTGCCCGAATAGTCGCCGTCCTTCGCCAGCAGTGTAAAAGGCGCAGTCAATACCTTCTTGCACATCTCCCCTGGCTTCTGTCAGGGGTTTACCCATTTCCCGACTGATTAGCTGGGCAAGTTCTTCTTTATGCTGGAGTAATATTTCTCCAACGCGAAAGATGTATTCTGCCCTAGCTGGGGCTGGAACTTTGCGCCAACTGTGGTAAGCTTTACGCGCGGCGGCTACTGCTGTATCTACATCCTTGGTTTGGGAACGGGGAAATGTGGCAACCACTTCGGTTTTGTCGGCAGGGTTGCGACTTTCTAGAGTTGCTTCTCCTACAGCACTTAACCATTGACCGTCTATATAATTGCGGCAAGATAGCGGAGTTGTCATCTTAAAAATCCCCGGCTGATGATCGAGTGAAACTTGTGTACTAATACTACTTCTGTATGAAGATGCGTCAAACTATATGAGAAACGAACCGCAAAGGACGCAAAGGACACAAAGAAAGAAACAATAAGCCAAGAAAATTTCGCAAGACTCTGCGTACCTTTGCGTTTACTTTGCGTTCCTCTGCGTTAAAAAACGCTACGATTTTACACAAAGCTGTACTAAGTTTGCTTGCTTTCTAGGTTATCCTCAAGTTTAGGAAATTGGTGTGAGATAGAAATATCGATATAAAAATTAAGGGACTAATGCCAAGACACCAACAGGAGAACCAGAGCCACCACGCAATCTAAGAACCGCGATCGCTAGAGTAGTACCTTTAGGTGGCAGTTGATCCAAATTGGTGAGATTCTCCAACACAATCCGCGGTTGTTCTAAAACTAAGCGGTTAATCGCAAAAGTATTATCCTGCCCAGGATCTACACCATGAGTATCAATTCCCACACCAGCAATTTGCCGTTCATCCAGTAATAATTTAGTTGCATCGCTGCCAAACCCTGGAAAATGGGCAATTCCTTGAGCATCATGATTTAAAAATGCACTTTTATCTAACCACTTTTTTTGCCAACCAGTATTCAATATAACTACGCAGCCCGGAGAAATTTCACCGTATTGTTCTTCCCAAGCCAGAACATCAGCAATAGTCAGGGCATAATCCGGATTAACCGCTGTGGCTTGGCGAATATCTATAACCACCGCAGGTACAACCAAAGACTGGGCTGGGTATTGGTCAATTCCTACAGCAGAACTATGAAAACTGTTAGGGGCATTGATATGGGTAGCGCTATGTTCTCCCAAGGAGAAACGGCGCAAGTAATAGCCATCATTATTCAGTTCAGCCACAGTTTCAAATTCTACTGGAGGGTCGCCAGACCATTGGGGGATATCTATGTCAATTACATGACTTAGATGGATAACGCGTGTGTAGGTGATACTATTTTGACTTTGAGGTTGTATCATCCCAGCCTTCTATTTTATCTGTACTCAGGGATTTTTTTCAAAGATGCCGCAGCTACGCCCATTGTAGACATCGCTTGGGTTGGGCTACGCCTACGCAAAGATACTACTACTATTACAACGTTTTTAAACGATTCAACTGCAACATTTCTAGTCCTACTTTTTGTATTAGAAGAAATAATCCCCCAATTCCTGTAAATTTCAGGTTGTTGGGGGGGGTTCAAATGTTGCAGCAAAAAGTTAATTAATCTTAGTTAACAACCAATAGGTTAAGTTTTGATTAATTTTTGGTTAAGATTGCGTAATATCTATCAATTGGGTTGCAGGTTGAGTGGTATCGCGATCGCAAACTCGGCACCTTTTCCCGGTGTTGAAATACACTGGATTTGCCCGCCATGTTTTTTTACAACAATCTGGTAACTAATTGATAACCCCATCCCCGTGCCTTTACCGACGGGTTTTGTAGTAAAGAAGGGGTCAAATAGCCGTTTGCGTACTTCCTCAGTCATGCCAGGGCCATTGTCGGTAATCTTAATAATTACACGGTCTTCTTGGATGAGGGTGCGAATGCGAATTTGGGGAAAAGTCATTTGTTCGGTGTTGTTTACTAATGACAAGTGACTAATGACATAGGCGCTTCGCCTTCCCGCAGGGTATGACTCTTCTAAAGCATCAATCGCATTTGTCAACAGATTCATAAACACCTGATTCATCTGTCCGGCGTGACACACTATCGGTGGTAGGTTGCCGTAGTCTCGAATTACTTGGATTTCAGCATGTCCTGATTTTGCTTTCAAGCGATTTTGCAACAGCAGCAAGGTGCTATCAATACCTTCATGAATATCCACTGGCTTGGTGCCGTCTTCATCAAGGCGAGAAAAATTGCGTAAAGATAGGACAATCTGCCGAATGCGTTCGGCTCCCATATTCATAGAATCCAGAATTTTGGGCAAATCTTGCTTGAGAAAGTCTAAATCAATGGCGTAGATTTGTTGGTGAATCTCTGGTGTTGGTGGGGAATAGTTCTGTTGATAAAGCTCTACCAAGTGCAGTAAATCCTTAGTATATTCACGGGCGTAGGTAATATTGCCGTAGATAAAATTGACAGGATTATTGATTTCGTGGGCAATACCTGCGACCAATTGTCCTAAACTGGACATTTTTTCAGTTTGAATCAGTTGCGCTTGGGTTTGTTGAAGTTCTAGCAGTGCCGCTTCTAGTTGTTGGGCTTTGTCTTGGGCAGTTTGGGCAGCAATGCGACTTTGGCTGTAAAGTTTAGCTTGGTCAATGGCGATCGCTAGTTGAACTGTAACTGCTTGTAATAATTCTACTTCGTTGTCTAGCCAAGGGCGGAAGCCACTACAATAACCACAGCTAAATGTGCCAATTTCACTAGATTGGGTGTGTACGGGCAGCGACATAAAGGCAGTAAAACCAAAATCCTGCAAAAACTGCCGTGCTATAGAATCGCCCACAGTCTCAGCATTATCAATGCGGATAATTTCTCTATTCAAGGTTTTGGCTGCGATTAGTTCGATTTCTGCATTAGTTGCTTCTTGCGGGTTAAGCAGACAGGGTAAAAAGGAACTTTTTGCCTCATATACTTTCTCCCAGTAGGGAACCTCAGCGTCTTGCCGATAGGAAAAGAAGGCGCAGCGATCGATCTGGAATAAGTTGCGAATCTCCTGTGCTGCGGTTTCCACAATGTAATTAAGATCCAAAGAAGCTCGAATTTGGTTAGAAAGACGATTGAGTAGTGCTTCTCGCTGGGCGCTTTCTCTGAGTGCAACTTCTGTTTGTTTGCGCTTGATGCCAATGGCAATCTCTTGGGCGGCAAATTCCAGTGCTGTGAAAGTTGATTCTGTAACTGTTTGGCGGGCAAACATGGCTATTACCCCTACAGTTTCATCTTCAACAATCAGAGGATAGCCAGCAAAGGCGACCATACCTTCTCGCTGTGCCCACTCTTGGTTACCTACACGGGGATCTGTCTCTACAGAGTTACTTAGGTGGGGTTTGCCCTCTTCGGCAATCAAACCAATTTTGAATTGACCAACTGGCACACATTTATCGGGCCCATTAATGTGGGTATACATCCCAGAACTGACTTGCAACTCCAATACGTTGTCTTTTTTGTTCAGCGTCCAGATGCGAGCAAAGGCTGCATCGAGATGTTCAACTAAAGCATCAGTGCAACGGCGCATCATGTTCTGTAAGCTGTCACTCTGGGTAAGGGCGGCGTCTACATCGGCACGAAAATTTGCTAAACGCGCTCGTTCTGCTAAAGCTTCCTCTGCTTGTTTGCGATCGGTAATGTCATGGCAAATACCAACGAAGTACAAAACATTACCATTGGCATCTCTGATAGCAGATGAGTTGCTTGTATGCCATTGCCAACTACCATTTTTGTGTTTTATCCGATATTCAATTGCATCTTGTTTCTTGCCTGTTGTCAAAATTCTTTGAAAATAATCGGTACAGATAGAGACATCATCAGGATGTATAAAGGGAACAAAGGATTTGCCTTCAACCTCTGCAATATCATGCCCAAAAATTTCAGTCCAGTTAGGAGAAACGTAGGAAAATATCCCTTCAAGTGTCAGCGAAAAAATAACGTTATTAGCGTTTTCGATAATGCTGCGAAACTTGACATTGCTTTCTATTAATGCTGCTTGTATTGTGTCGGTGGTGTCGCGGACAAGAACTATGATTTGCTGGTCTGGTAATGGTAAGAACCTAGCTTCAAAATTATCGTTCCCTTCTGGTAGCGGTAAGGTATATTCAAAACTGACTTCATATTGAGTTGCAAGTACTTGAGTTATTGCTTGCTGGAAGCGATCGCCTATAGCAGTCGGTAGGCATTCTCGCAAACTCTTGCCCTGACAATCTTCTGTTGTAATATCCAGATTCTGCATCAATCCTTGCTTGTAATCCAGGATAGTTCCATCAGCATCGAGACGAAAGTATAAATCAGGAAGTACTTGCAAAATTGCTGCAAATTCTGATGTTTTTTGGCGTAACTGTACTTCAACTGCTTGGCGTTTTGCAGTTTCAGCTTGCAGTTGCTCCAGTAATTTTGTTAATTCTGTTGCCTGTTTTTCTTCTGTGAATCTACGTGGACAACTAGAAAAATTTATAGACGCCGAGCAGCTTTCTGCCAGGATAGGTCGGCTTTCCACTATTGTCACTTCTGTTATATCTACACAATAACCGATATAACCGACAAAGCTGCCATCTGCCGCAAACCGTGGCGCGGCTGTATCTAAAATCCAGCGATATTCGCCATCAGCCCGACGCAGGCGATATTGTCTCTGAAACGAATCATAGGCAGCAAATGCTCCTAAGTATATATCTTCACATTGCTGTCTATCTTCTGGATGGACGCTACAAGTCCAGATATTGCCGATCTCATCTCCTCGCGCAGGTACAGACGTGTCTGTTGTTAGATATGATGTTCCAGTAAATTCCAGCCAATTGGAATTGAAGTAACAGTAAAGTGCATTGCATCCAGTCATCCAAATCATCAGAGGAATAGTATCCGCCTGCTGGAAAAATACTTTTTCATCCTCTTGTATTTCTGAGGGGGCGACTATGATTTGATTAATGTAGCTCTGCACCTTTTTAGAAAACACTTTTGCCTGCCTGCTCTGCCTAAATTATTAAGGTAATAGTCTGAAAATAGGATTTGTTAATAGATGGATATAATCTTCTTTATGCCTACCTGCTATCGATCTTAATCCTTTATCTATTCTTATATCTGCAACAATTCCTCTGTTATTGTAAAAAAAATGAAAAAATGCTGAAGTTATGATTAAGATTAACTTCATCATTTTTAGTGTAATTTAAACTATCTATGTATCAGGAAGCTTGTTTTACTGTCCTTTTCTGCTATCCCAAACGATCGAGGGGATACCTATCTGTTACAAATATTTTTTAAATTGGTATTACGTAAACTTTGAATGGTAGCGATCGCATGTTTCGCCACTCGATCGATTTCCTCTTGGGTATTAAACCGTCCAATACCAAACCGCACTGAGGCATAAGCTAGCTGTTCTGAATGTCCCAGCGCTGTCAGAACATGGGAGGGTGCAGTACTTGCCGACGAGCAAGCAGAACCAGAAGAAATCGCCATTACTGGCTGCAATCCTAGCAAAAGTGCGGCTCCATCCACCCCCTCAACACTGATATTCAAGTTTCCCGCCAATCGCTCTTGAGGATGTCCGTTGAGATGAATTCCTTCAATTTGGGAAAGCTGTGACCACAAGCTTTGCCTTAACTGGGTGAGGCGTTGGTTTTCTATTGCTTGTTCTGCCAAAGCGATTTCTATACCTTTCCCAAAGCCGACAATTTGCGGTGTATACAATGTCCCAGACCGCATCCCGCGTTCGTGTCCGCCGCCGTGCTGCTGGGGAGCTAGTTGCACTCTGGGGTTACGCCTGCGGACATACAGCGCCCCAATGCCCTTTGGCCCATATACTTTGTGTGCGGTTAGCGACATCAAGTCAATTTTCATCGCTTGCACATCCAAGGGAATTTTACCAATAGCTTGGGCTGCATCGGTGTGGAAAATGATGTTGCGATCGTGACACATTTCTCCAATTTCTGCCAAAGGCTGCAACACGCCAATTTCGTTATTTGCAGCCATTACCGACACCAAAATCGTCTCCGGACGGAAAGCTTTTTTTAATTCAGTTAAATCAATTAATCCATCTTTTTGGACAGGGAGAATAGTAATTTCAAAACCGAGAGTTTTTAAATAATTACAAGGGTCAATAACTGCACTATGTTCAGTAGCAACAGTAATAATATGCTGACCTTTTTTAAAATAAGCTTCGGCAACACCTTTAATAGCTAAATTATTCGCTTCTGTTGCACCACTGGTAAAAACAATTTCTTCAGGAGTGGCGTTAATTGCTGCTGCTAAAATCTCTCGCGTTTGTTTGACAGCAGCTTCTGCTTCCCAACCATAAACATGACCGATACTAGATGGGTTGCCAAAGTGTTCTGTGAAGTAGGGGAGCATTGCTGCTAATACCCGTTCATCTACGGCTGTAGTAGCGTGGCAATCAAGGTATATAGGACGAATAGACATAATTATTAACTCAAACTTTGACTCAAATTTTTTAATACACTTAGAACCTGATACAATTCACTTTCTCGTTTCAAAAGTGTAAATTGGTCAGACATAGCATACTTTGGCTGATTCTCTTTGGTAAGTTTCAGGAAAATAAAATCACTACCATTTGTTACTAATCCAAAAGTAGGTTTGTCTTGATTAGGATTAGCCAACATATAAACAAGTGCTTGAGGTACAGCTTCTAAAAGAGAAAAGCTAAACCTTTTAGATTCAATTACTAACAACCAGAATTGCTCTTGAATAACTAAAACATCAATTCTACCTCTAATGATTTCTCCTTCATCTTTTGCAGAAATTTCTATTGATTCCTCGCCTCTCATATAAAAAGGCTCATCATAAAATCCAGCTAAATTTAGTAAAGGAGATAAAATTACTAATTTCACCGTTTCTTCTGACAAAGGAGGACGCTTGACTAAGCGGATAAAATGAAGTTTTATTCTATCTAAATCTTGCTTTTCTAAATCTGTAATTTCCGGTAAATTTTTAAACCATTCTGTAAAAAATGCCTCATCTTCGGCTAGCTGTAGACTAAATTTTTCCTCCAAATAGGCAAGCCCGACATTTTGTGCTTGGATAAATTGAACCATAACTACTTTAAAAGATGCAATATAACTATTATGACACTGTTCCAGTTTTAACCTAGATAGGAATAGCAAAGATAATTAACTTACAACTTGACCTATTTTTTTTAATACATTTAAAACTTTATATAATTCATTTTCGCGTCTATATAAAGTGAATCTCTCAGATAAGGCATAAATTGGTTTATCTTGTTTTACCAACTTTATAAATTGGAAATCTTCTCCATTCATAACTAAGGAATATGCGGGATTTTCAGGGTGAGGATTTGCCAGCATATAAGTCAGTGCTTGAGGAATCGCCTTTGCCAAGGAAAAACTAGACCTCTTAGATTCAATTATTAGTAACCATAGCTGATTTTGAAGAACTAAGACATCAATTTTGCCTTTGATAATTTCTTTAGTCTCTTCTGTATTTACTTCATTGTCAATGATAACTTCTTCGCTAATTTCTACACTTTCTTCTGTAGCAATATAAAAAGGATGACGATAAAAACCAGCTAAATCTAGCAACGGAGATAATACTACCAATTTTACTGCTTCTTCTAAAAGAGGAGCATTTTCAAGCACATTGAGATAGTTATTTTTAACTCTGTCTAAGGATTGCTTTTCTAATTCGGAAATTTTAGGTATGTAGTCAAACCACTCTGTAAAAAATTGCTCATCTTCAGATTTATATAAAGCAAATTTTTCCTTTAAGTAGGCAAGAGTGACATTTTGGGCTTGGATGACTTGAATCATATTTATTTCAAATGGCGAAAAAAGTCTAGTTCCTTGCTTTAATCATCACGCTGGCAGTTTCTAGAGCAATTTCACATAGCATTGCTATAACTATACCTGCATTCAGTCGCGTTATGTGGCTGCTAATTCCCGTAATTTAGTTAAAACTGCCAGAGCATGACCTTTGGTTTTCACATTCGGCCAAGCATAGACAATAATTTTATCAGGTGAAATTAAGAAAGTTGAGCGAACAACACCCATATATTCTTTGCCCATAAATTTTTTTAAGCGCCAAGCGCCGTAGGCTTCGATCAAAATATGTTCTGAGTCACTCAAGAGGGTGATTGACAAGTTATGTTTGCTGATAAATTTACAATGGGACTTACCCAAATCGGGACTCACGCCTAAGATTTTCGCTCCTAGTGCGCTGAAGTCTTGATACAACTCGGTGAAATCTTTGGCTTCGGTGGTACAACCGGGTGTGTCATCTTTGGGGTAGAAGTAGAGGACAACCCACTGACTGCTGAGGTCATCAAGAGTGACTGCATTGCCATTTTGGTCAGGTGTGGAGAAATCTGGCGCTGGTTGTCCGATTTGGGGAATGTTGCTCATGATGGAAGTGTGAGAGATTGCGATCGCTTTAGAATTGTACATATATTGAGCTATTGAGCGATCACATCTCATTGAGCGGGGTCTAAAATTAATTAGCGGCTTCTCAATTTACATAAAAAGCTCTATTACTCTAGTCTCAAACTAATATATTCGCCACATCTTGATCATATTGTCCCCACCACCACTGATAAGAATTTGTCCATCAAGGCTAAACACAAGTGCATGTACACCACCTGAATGTCCATTACGAGTGCAAATATCTTCTTTGGTATTAAGATCCCAAAGTTTAATTTTTCCGTCATCACCGCCACTCACTAAATTCTTACCGTTAGGACTGAATGCTACACTCAAAACTAGTCCTGTATGTCCTAGTAGAGCACAAATTTTCTCCCCAGTGTTGAGGTTCCATAGGTTTATTGTTTTGTCATCGCTACCACTAACTAGTATTTGAGAATCTGGACTAATGGCAATACAATTAACGCACTCTGAATGCCCAGTTAGAATGCGTTTTGGCCATATCTGTATTGTTTTGTCTGCACTACCACTAACCACAGTACGACCATCAGGACTGATTGCTACACAAGTCACATGTTCTGAATATGTAGCTAAAGTATTAATTTCTTTTCCATTATGCAAATTCCAAACTTTTACTGTTTTATCATGGCTGCCACTAACCAACATTTGTCCGTCTGGACTAATTGCTAAAGAAGTGATAAATTCTGAATGCCCAATTATTGTGCGAATTTCTTCACCCGTTGTCATGCTAAATAACTTAATTTCTGGGTCGTCGCTATCACTAACTAGAGTTTGCCCGTCTGGGCTAATTGCTAGAGCAAATACTTGTGTTGAATCCGGTGTAATTGTTTTAATTTCCTCAGCATTATACAGGTTCCATATTTTAATTGTATTGTCATCACTTCCACTAACCAAAGTCTGCCCATCTGGACTAATTGCTAAAGTCCGAACAACATCAGAGTGTCCAGAGTACCAACTACCAAGAGTGCGTTCTAAATACAATATTTGCCCATTGAGTGTTGGTAATGGTTTTCCTGACTCTGATTTCGTTAATTTTGCTGGATATAAAGTCTTATTAATTTCTGCCAATCTTTCCAATATTACCTGGGTATTCGCTGGGCGATCCTTTACCGAGCGCATCATCAGATGATCAATAAAATCTGCTAACAAAGGAGATATCTGATTAGCCTCAACACGCCAGTTTAGATCAGCAGTATATGGATCGCCATAAGGATCATCCATTAGTTCAAGAGGATACTTTCCTGTCAGCAAATGCACAAAAGTACGACCCAAGGCAAAGAAATCCGATTGCGGAACAGCATGACCATTGATTTGCTCTAATGGAGCATAGCCATCAGAAACAAATTTTGTGATTTGGCCTGCTGCTTGTTTTTTCTCGTAGGTTCCTGTAATTTCCCGCGCAATACCAAAATCTATTAATACCAATTGTCCATCGGCAGTTAGCATAATGTTTGAAGGCTTTATATCCCGATGGAAAAACTGCTGCTGATGTACTTCATGCAAAATATTCACCAACTGTATTAACCAAAGGACTGCTTGCTTTTCGCTGATGGGACGATTACCACGTTTTTCTAACCATTCGTATAAATTTTCTCCATCAATTTTATCCATTACTAAACAGTGGACTGGCTCTTGGCTATTTTGAGGAAAAAACTGAAAATATTCCTCAGCATTAGGAATTCCTGGATGATTTAGTCGCTTTAAAACTTCAGCTTCTTGCTGAAAAAGTGATACCGCTTTAGCTTGATTTAGTATAAGAACCTTCAAAATTTTTAGCTTCCCACTGTCGCTTACCTCAAATGTTCTAGCAAAGCCACCTTTGCCTATAGGTCGTGTTATTCGATAACATCCTTCTAGTAGTAATTCAGAACCACAGCTTTGACAGCGCAGTAGATTATCAGGGTTGTCAGTATTTTGGCAGTTAGGATTGATGCACAGGCTCATCGTCTTGAAAAGTGACAGATTTATCTGATATTTTAGCTTTACTTACTGATAACCTGAAGAAAATCAGTATCAAAGCGATGCTTGCGGCAAGCTATGCCTACGCACCCATTTATATTTGCTTATAAAAAAGTTCTCTCATAAGGTTGAGAGCGATCGCTTATATTCATCCGCGATAATAATGACTTAACCTCCAAGTATTTTTGTTTATCTATTCTTACCCTTCAAAGTCCCCATGTCTAAAGATATGCAACGCGAATTTACCAACCGCGATGAGTTGGTAGCCTATCTCCGCGAACAATTCCCAGGTGCAGCAGAACGCGATGACCACATCAGCGAAACTGTGGGAGGACGCAAAGCTGCACAAGAAGCGCTGCAAAAAATTGATCCAGTAAGCTACGCCCAAACACGTAATTTTTTCGCAGGTGCAGTCACGCGACTTTCGCCTTACATCCGCTATGGCGTTTTGAGTTTGCGAGAAATTCGAGATTATGTCCTTGAACGGGTACAGCACCAAAATGATGCTACAAAACTAATTAACGAGTTAGGCTGGCGCGACTACTGGCAAAGGTTATATGTCAAATTAGGAGATGGAATCTGGAAAGACCAGGAAGAGTACAAAACTGGTTACACTGTGGCTGAATATGCACCCGAATTGCCGCAAGATATCAGACAAGGAACCACAGGTAGGGTTTGCATCGACAGTTTTAGCCGTGATTTGAGAGAAACTGGCTATCTACATAACCACGCCCGAATGTGGCTAGCAGCTTACATTGTCCATTGGCTGCGTATTCGTTGGCAAGCGGGAGCTAAATGGTTTCTCGAACACCTTTTAGATGGAGATCCTGCTAGTAATAATATGTCATGGCAATGGGTTGCCAGCACCTTTAGCCAGAAACCGTATTTTTTCAATCGTGAGAACTTAGAACGCTATACCAAAGGCATTTATTGCCAAAAATGTCCGCTTTACGGTCATTGTGATTTTGAAGGCAGTTATGAAGAATTAGAACAGCGACTTTTTCCTAAAGGGGAATTTAGCAAACAAGCCAATAGCCAAAGTTGGCAGCGTGGAAAGAAGAAGCAGGGAAGCAGGGAGAGTAGGAGGGGACAAGGAAGAGAATAATGACAAATGACAAATGACAAATGACTAATGACAAATGACTAATGACTAAACCAATTGTTTGGATACATGGAGATTGCCTCAGCCCATACAACCCTGTACTACAAAAATATCCCGATGCCCCAGCTATTTGGGTTTGGGACGAGGCTTTGATAGAGGAATGGCAACTGAGTCTCAAACGCATCGCTTTCATCTACGAATGTTTGCTGGAGTTACCCGTTGTTATCCGTCGTGGTGATGTGGCAAAAGAAATTTTAGCTTTTGCTCAAGAACATGATGCTAATTTAGTTGTCACAGCCAACAGTCCCAGCCCCCGGTTTAATGATATCTGCAATCAAATGGAGGGTTCTATAGCAGTAGAAGTGCTAGAAGTAGAACCATTTTTTGACTATGATGGCTATATTGACCTCAAGCGGTTCTCGCGCTATTGGAAAGTGGCTCAAAATTATGTTTTTCGTTCAAATTTGTCCCTCTCTGACTCAGAAAGAGACGGTTTTGTGTAGTAAAACCAGGGAGAAGTCTTTTTATTAAACTAATTAGGCAGTTACTACATGAGCCATCGAATTCACGCTTTTGGGCGTGGATAGGTTGATTCAAAATATGAAGCATTAAAGTTTCTGGCTACGTTCTCGTGCTAAATTACTAAAGCTTGGAGTTGGGAAACTCCGGTGAAATTCCGGGACTGTGCCGCAGCTGTGATGGGATCGCCCAAGTCAGAATGCCAACTCTCAAGATGTCAGAAAAGACACACTCACCGTCTACTCCCTGCGTTGCACGGGGAAGGAGTTACAAGTTTGCTTTCAGGATTTGCCACTTGTCCTGGCTTGTTTTATGCTACACCCGCCGCCGATGGTATATTATCTCGCATTAGGATACCAGGTGGAATTATTAGTAGTCAGCAGTGCCGTGCGATCGCAGATATAGCAGAACAGCACGGTGGCGGCTATGTAGATGTGACTAATCGAGCTAATCTACAAGTCCGCGAAATCCGCACGGGGATAAATGCTGAGGTTCTGAAACACCTACAGGATATGGGACTGGGTTCTCGTAATTCGGTTGTAGACCACATCCGTAATATTATGACCAGCCCAACTGCTGGTATCGACCCGCTAGAATTAATCGACACTCGCCCTTTTGTCCAAGATTGGGATAATTATATTGCTGCACATCCGGGGCTTTCGGGGCTGTCGGCAAAATTTAGCGTTTGTTTTGATGGTGGTGGGATAATTCGGGTGTGCGATCGCTTGAATGATATCCTATTTGCTGCTGTCTTAGTTGACAGTAATGTTTACTTCCGCCTCCATCTCAGTGTCGGCGCAAAAGGACAACCGCCCAGCGATATGGGAATTTTGTTACCACCAGAGAAATGTTTGCCCGTCTTGGCAGCTTTGGCGGATGTCTATCTAGCTCATAGTAATACTACAAGTAAGCGTCGGCTACGTCTCTTAGAGTTATTGAATACTTTGGGTTGTGAAAATTATCTCCCGGAAGTTCAGCAGCGTCTACCTTTCTCTCTTTTATGCAGTGACCTAACCCCCCAACCCCCTTCCCTAATAGGGAAGGGGGAGAAATTCTCCCCTCTCCTTGCAGGAGAGGGGTTGGGGGAGAGGTCAGATGCGAAATATCGGCATATAGGCATCCATCCCCAACGTCAGAAAGGCTTATTTTACATTGGTGTCGTCTTACCCCTTGGGCGATTGGAGAGTAGCCAGATGCGGGGTTTAGCAGATTTAGCAGGAAAATATGGCAGTGGAACTCTCAGGCTAACTCCTTGGCAAAATCTGCTGCTAACTGATATTCCCCAGCAATGGGTTGCTGATGTCCAAAGTGAAATTGCTTTCTTAGGATTAAATTCCTCAACAACTAACATCAAGAGTGCATTAGTTGCCTGTTCTGGAAAAAAGGGTTGCGCCTCTTCTGCCACAGATACCAAAGATCATGCGTTGGCATTGGCAGAGTATCTTGAAACTCGCCTTACTCTGGATTGCCCTGTTAATATCCACTTTAGCGGCTGCGAAAAATCCTGCGCCCAGCATAGCAAGAGTGATATTACTCTGCTTGGTGTCAGCATTGAGGCTGACAATGGAACTGTCGAAGGCTATCACGTTTATGTTGGTGACAGCAAGGAGAAATTCGGACGCGAACTATATCAAAATCTAACTTTTGCCGAACTACCTGCATTAATAGAGCGGATGCTATATGTATATAAAATTCAACGTCTAAATTCTAATGAGTCCTTTGGGGAATTTGCTAATCGATATGCGATCGCCCAATTACACCAGTTATTTAATATTATTCCTAAATCATTTGTAAATAACAAGATTTCCAACTTTTTAGAGAAGTCGGCAATCTGAACCTTTCGATTTTTATTTGTTAATCCAAAATCCAAAATCTAAAATCCCAAATCGAATGCCCGACTACATCCGAGATGCCAACGAAATTTACCGCAATTCTTTTGCAATCATCCGGTCAGAAGCGAATCTAGATGTGCTGCCACCAGATGTAGCAAAAGTTGCTGTGCGTCTCATTCATGCCTGTGGAATGACGGATATTGTCACTGACTTGGGATATTCATTAACAGCAGTACAATCCGCAAGGGCAGCACTAGCAGCAGGAGCGCCAATTCTGTGCGATTGCCGGATGGTTGCCGATGGCGTTACCAGGCGACGTTTGTCTGCAAATAATCAAGTTATCTGTACCCTCAACGAGCCGGAAGTGCCAGAACTTGCCCAGCGTCTGGGTACTACAAGGTCGGCGGCAGCTTTAGAATTATGGCGATCGCACCTCGAAGGAGCAGTTATTGCAATTGGCAATGCGCCCACAGCACTATTCCGGCTATTAGAAATGCTCGATGAAGGAGCGCCCAAGCCTGCTATTATCTTGGGCTTTCCAGTGGGGTTTGTCGGTGCAGCCGAATCGAAAGCGGCATTAGCAGCAGACAGCAGGAATGTACCATTTTTAACCTTACATGGTCGGCGCGGTGGGAGTGCGATCGCAGCCGCAGCAGTAAACGCCCTGGCAACGGAGGAAGAATGAATATGAAAACCAAAGGTCGGCTGTATGGAATTGGTGTCGGCCCAGGCGATCCCGAACTATTGACTTTGAAAGCATTGCGGTTATTGCGTGCCGCTCCTGTGGTAGCCTATCAATCAGCCACAGATAAAGAAAGTATTGCTAGAGCGATCGTGGCGCAGTATCTTCCTGGCAATCAAATCGAGGTACTATTTCACCTCCCCCGCGCTTTGGAGCCGGAAAAGGCCAAGTCTATTTATGACAAGGAAATTGAACCAATCGCCGACCATTTAGCAGCGGGTCGAGATGTTGTAGTGCTATGCGAGGGCGATCCATTTTTCTATGGCTCATTCATGTACCTCTTCACGCGGTTATGTGACCAGTACGAAACAGAAGTTGTCCCCGGAGTTTCTTCGCTGATGGCTTGTCCGGTAGCCTTGGGTGTACCTTTCACTTACTACACCGATATTCTCACAGTCTTACCCGCGCCATTGCCAGCAGAAGAACTGACTACACATCTACTGATGACCGATGCTGCCGCAATTATGAAGCTAGGTCGTCACTTTACCAAAGTACGAGATATTCTGCATAAATTAGGGCTAGCATCACGGGCAAGATATATTGAGCGGGCATCAACATCACAGCAACGCATCATACCCCTGGATGAAGTCGATCCAGATGAAGTACCCTATTTCTCGATGATTGTGATTCCAACTAAAAATCGACTATAGACCTACTTTTCTTTTTGGTAAAGGTATTGTTTAACCTATGATTTAGACTTTACCATAAAGAAATACTTCAAAAAAAGTTGATGGCTTCTAATAGCACCTTCACTCCTGATACGATCGCTGCTGGCTTTCATGCCCTGTCTGACCCCCTACGGATTCAGGTATTAGAACTGCTGCGCTCTCAAGAACTATGCGTCTGTGACCTGTGTGACCACCTGGGAACCACTCAATCTAAACTGTCTTTTCACCTCAAAACCTTGAAAGAAGCGGGTTTAGTTCGCGCTCGTCAAGAAGGGCGCTGGATTTACTACAGCCTCAATCTACCGCAGTTTGCTGTCTTAGAGCAGTATTTAGCAGAATTCCGCCGCTTTAGCCCCATATTACCTATTCGTCCCCCCTGCGATCCTTAAATACTCATCAATTTTTTTTTGTAATATTTTGTTTAATTTTAGTTTTATAGGCATTGACAAATCAATTTTTTTTGAAATGATGGAGATATACTCTTGATATAACTCACGAATTTTAGATTTTCAATTTTGGATGTTGGATTGAATAATCTGAAATTCCTGCTCAAAGCTCCTGCATTCATGTACGGGGTTAATTGTAATGAACAAAAAAACTTCAAAACGCCTCTCTTTTATTGACCGTTTCCTAACCTTGTGGATTTTTTTAGCAATGGCTATCGGTGTTGGTCTAGGCTATTTCTTTCCTGGCGTAGAAGCCTTTATCAACCAGTTCCAAATAGGAACAACCAATATTCCAATTGCGATTGGGTTAATTTTGATGATGTATCCGCCCCTAGCCAAGGTGCGGTATGAAGAATTAGGGGATGTATTTCGGAACGGAAAAATTCTTGGTGTGTCACTAATTCAGAATTGGATAATTGGGCCAATTCTGATGTTTGCGCTGGCGGCTACTTTTTTGCACGGTTATCCAGAATACATGACGGGATTGATTCTGATTGGATTAGCTCGTTGTATTGCAATGGTAGTTGTGTGGAGTGACTTGGCACGAGGCAATACAGAATATACGGCTGGATTGGTTGCCTTCAATAGTATCTTTCAAGTCATTTTTTATAGTCCTTATGCATGGTTCTTCATCACTGTATTACCGCCACTATTCGGGTTACAAGGCAGTGTTGTTAATGTCAGCATTGCTGAGATTGCTGAAAGTGTGTTTATCTATCTTGGTATTCCTTTTTTAGCTGGATTTTTCACTCGTTACTTCTTAGTAAAAGTGAAAAGTAAGCAGTGGTATCACGAGGAATTTGTACCTAAAATCAGCCCCATCACACTGATTGCTCTGTTATTTACAATCGTCGTTATGTTCAGCTTGAAAGGGAATTTGATTGTTCAGATCCCCTTAGATGTGGTGAAGATTGCAATTCCGCTGATTGTCTACTTCGCGATCATGTTTCTGGTCAGCTTTTACATGGCTTGGCGCGTTAAAACAGACTATTCTAGAGCCGCAAGTGTAGCGTTTACATCGGCAGGAAATAATTTTGAACTTGCGATCGCAGTTGCGATCGCTGTATTTGGCATTAATTCGGGTGTTGCTTTTGCTGCCGTCGTCGGGCCTCTCGTGGAAGTGCCTGTATTGATTGGTCTTGTTAATGTTGCTTTTTGGTTTGAAAAACGTTATTTTTCGCCATCTGAATCGAGAACCTTTTAAATTTAGTCAAATTATTCGGAGGAGTTGAACGATGAAACGTGTGATGTTTGTCTGCAAAAAGAATTCTGCTCGTTCTCAAATGGCGGAAGGCTTTGCTAAAACCTTTGGGAAGGGAAAAATTGAAGTGATTAGCTCTGGGTTAGAAGCAAGTCAGGTCAGACCAGAAGCGATCGCCACCATGAAAGAAATTGGTATCGACATTACCGCTCAACACTCCAAACCCCTCAGTGATTTTCAAGCGCAAGACTTTGATGTAGTGATTTCTTTGTGTGGCTGTGGCGTGAATTTGCCGCCAGAGTGGGTTATGCGAGAAGTATTTGAAGACTGGCAATTAGACGATCCAGCAGAGCAACTAGAAATTTTTCCTAGAGTCCGCGATGAGATTAAAGAACGGGTGACTCAACTAATTGAGTATACAGAAAATCCAACACGCAAATCCTGATGTTAAATTGCGAGATTTGGAGGAAAATAAGCAATTACCATGACGACATTTGATCGTTCCCCCAGAATTTTGTTTTTGTATGGTTCCCTGCGCGAGCGTTCCTATAGCCGCCTCTTGGCAGAGGAAGCAGCACGCATCATTGAAGAATTTGGCGCAGAGGTAAAGTTTTTCGATCCCCGCGAACTGCCGATTTACGGCAGCGTACCTGACACCCACTCAAAGGTGCAGGAGTTGCGCCAATTAAGCCTGTGGTCAGAAGGGCAGGTTTGGTCTAGCCCAGAACTGCACGGTCAGATTTCTGGCATTATGAAAAACCAAATTGATTGGATTCCGCTCAGTATCGGGGCCGTTCGTCCGACTCAAGGGAGAACTCTGGCTGTCATGCAAGTGAGTGGCGGATCTCAGTCTTTCAACGCTGTCAACACATTAAGAATTCTTGGGCGCTGGATGCGGATGTTTACTATCCCGAATCAATCTTCAGTGGCTAAAGCATACGAGGAGTTTAATGAAGACGGCACTATGAAGGATTCGCCCTACCGCGATCGCCTTGTCGATGTCATGGAAGAACTTTACAAATTTACCTTGCTATTGCGTGACAAAGTTGATTATCTCACAGACCGCTACAGCGAACGTAAGGAAAAAGCTGCCAAAGAGACAATCAAGATAGCTTCTCAATCTCTTGAAATTAACTTTAATAAAACAAATTGACTATTGAGTATCCAAAAAAAGATAACCTCCTGGCAGATTGAACCAGGAGATTTAAAAAAATTGATTCATCTTTACAAGCGTTGTAGCAGACTCAAACCGTGGCTATCAGTACCACAGGTATTGAAAAGAAAGTATTCATCAGCCAACTTTTGCACTTGTTCTGATTCCAATACGCTGGGTTTCCAAGGGTTAGGGTTATTGTAGGCGTAGAAAGTTTCCACGCCATCGATACCGTTTTGGGCAGCAGCTGGAATTAAGTCAAAATGCGATCGCTTGTAACGAGCAGGATGAGCCAGAACTGCCAATCCTCCAGCTTCATGAATAGCAGCAATCACGTTACTTGCCTGATATTCTTGTCCTGTAGTCGGCCTTCTTTGGAGATAGGGCTTCATACTAGGGTGTTCTGGTGTAAAAGCGTAAGCCAAAATGTGAACTTCTATATTCAAAAGGTTGGCATTAATTTCCACACCACTCCACAGGTAAGGAGTGCTTGCACCAGGATTATTCCACTTCCAGTCTTCTAACCAAGCAAGTGCTGCTTGATAGCCGATAATACCATGATGATCGGTAATGGCTAATCCTTTTAGTCCAATTGCGATCGCCTGCTCCATCAAACCACTCGGCTGCAACCTTCCATCCGAGTAGACGGTGTGCATATGAAAGTTGAATAACCTCGGACAACTTTGTGCATCAATGTTCTGGAATACTTGCTTCAAAAGTTCTGTGGAAGCAGTAGTACGGGCCAAATTTACAGCCATAACCCCCTCGGAACAAAAATATATCTTTTTAACACACTAAAACGGCACATCTACAGATGAGAAAGATACAGCACTAAAAATTAGTGTTGGCTGCTACTTTCTCAGCTTTCTCAGCAAATTTTTCAATATGTTAAGACTACGTTAGCAAATCTTAACCTCAGTAGTCATGGGTGTTATGGACTACTTTATTTTTAAGTGGTAATAAATATTGCATCGTAAATCTCATCAATGCGTCTAGAGCATCTGTGGTGAAAGACTTAGATACTAAAGGCTTAGTAAAGCTATTATCTCTAGTAAGCCTAAAATGCAACTAAAATTAGTGTGTAAAAAATGTCATTTAGCTCAGTAATTACATCTTTTGTCTAACTAGTAATGACTTGTGCGATTGCATAAGTGAGTCTACAATAGCTCCAAAAAAACTAGCGATGTCTACGACGGGCTATGCCTACGCTCCTGAATCACTATACCCCTCGCGCAATTCCAAAAGAATCTCCCTTCAAGGTGACTCCCAGCGGTTCTACCACTACCTCGCGGGTAAGAGAGGCTTCAACCCTTCCGGCAATTACGGCCGTAAGCTTATGTTCTCTTGCAAGCATAACAATCCTCTCTGCATCCTGCTCCGACTCTGTATAGAATGCAAATCCTGCTCCGTAATTGAACACCGAAAGCATTGTCGCAGCCCCGCCCTCAAGATGACCCTCAACAAACGTAAATATCTCCGGCACTGGGAGCATCGTTTCAATGACGTACCGGAGCGGCTTCACCGACCGCATCAGCTTTTGCCAGCCATGTCCAGTGATGTTCTCCATCGCAGTGGGACGAATTCCCTCGCCAAGCACTGCTTGCACGAGTGGTGTATACAAATACGAAGCGGCATTCATCGCTTCCCAGAACTCCTGCCCACTTGGAAGTTTTGTTCTGTAGCCATCAGGGAGGGACTCAGCGAGCTTTCGCAGTGGGGTAAAGCCGTTTTCATGGGGCCCCGAACTTTCGACCAGTACAATGGTATTTCCGGCATCCAAACGCGAGCTATCAATGGGAGCGACACCAGCCGGCATAACCCCAAAAACCGAACCTGCAATGTCAAGGCGACCTGGAATCATCTTCGTTTTTAGTTGAGGAGTTTCTCCTGAGAGATACACACACCCAACTCGTTTGCACCCCTCAACTACTCCATCAAGAAACCCATCAAGAAAAGCGGGGGTGAAAATCGTTTCAGGAGTACTCGATGGCAGATAGAGACCGAGAAGTATAGTCTGCATACCTGAAGTTGCGGCATCGTTCGTAAGACACGAGATGATTTTGATACCAATGTTCCACCAGAATCGTCGAAGTTCTTCTTCCGAAAGGTCGTCAGGCCGGGTATCGTCTGCTGTACCCAGTCCTTCCGGGACAAGTGTCATAGAAAGTTCTCTAGCCCCAGCCTCCAGAAAGGGAGCGAGATTGAAGCTGAAAGCGTTAGCGCTTGCTCCTAAACCCGATGCTGGTACGATGCCATAGGCGCTTGCAAAGCCAAGCGTGCGTTTTGCAGCATCGATGAAGCGTCGTTTTGCAGCATCGAGAGTATCATAATCGACTTGATCGAGAGCTTGAGCCATCAGGTTGCGTTAAAAGTTAGGAGTAGAGACGCAATTAATCGCGTCTGTGCAAGAGTTAAAAGTTAGGAAAACTCATAACTCCTAACTTTAAAATACCTCATCTTCAATACCACGCCACCATTCCCCCAAATTCATCAAGTCTTGGTAAATGTCTTCTAATTCTTTGGTGTAGACATCGTTTGTAAGGGTAGCTCGACGCTCTTGCAATTTCTTAAGACGTAATTGTACCAATACCCAAGGTTTAGTAATGCTATTAGTTGCTTCGATATATTGCGCTAGTTCTTTGCTATCCATAATGTTTTATATTTTGATTTTAATGTAATTACTTTTATTCAAGCGACTGCTTATCCCGCCACTGAAGAACGGAAAAGGGAGAAATTAAAAAGAACTTCTCCCTTTTCTTAGTGGGCTTTCTGCTTAAACTTTTGTAAATTAACTGACAGTTAATTAAGCTTTGGCCAAGTTTTCAGCAGCAAAGTCCCAGTTGACCAAGTTATCTAGGAAATTCTTGATGAACGCCGGACGAGCGTTTCTATAGTCAATGTAGTAGGCGTGTTCCCAAACATCCAAGGTTAGGAGTGCTTTCTTACCATGAGCTAGAGGGTTTTCTGCATTTGGTGTTTTGATCACCTTCAGCGTACCACCATCATCGATCAGCCAAGACCAGCCACTGCCGAATTGAGTTGCGGCGGCGTTAGAAAACTCTTCTTTGAATTTGTCGAAGCTACCAAAATCTTTATCGATTTTCGCTGCGAGATCGCCACTGGGTGCGCCGCCACCTGCTGGTTTTAAGGAGTTCCAAAAGAAGGTGTGGTTCCAAACTTGGGCAGCGTTGTTGAAGATTCCCGCTTTAGAGGAGTCGTTGAAGGAAATTTTGATTACTTCTTCCAGAGACTTATCAGCAAGTTCTGTACCTTCAGTAAGCTTGTTGAGGTTGTCTACATAAGCTTTGTGATGCTTGCCATAGTGATAGTCGAAAGTTTCAGCTTTCATGCCATGTGGCTCTAGAGCATTCTTGTCGAAGGGTAGCGGGTCTTGTACAAATGCCATTGTGTCAAATCCTCTCTTTACCGGTTTCCAGTTTTAAGCTATTACAGAAGCTTAGGAAATTAACAGCTTTTATTTTTGCGGTTCTATGTCTTTAATGATGAAACATAAAACTTAACATCGTTATTTTACTACCAAAGTGAAGATAAAAACAAAGTACTTGTCTAATAAGTAAAATAAGTCAAATTACTAGTAAATAATCATTATAAATAAAAATGGCTAATATTTCTTAGTTAAAAACCAATAAGACCAATAAGTAATTAAGTAAATAGGCGTAATTAAATGTAAAATGCCAACGAGTGAAATCAGCTTCCTGAGCAGCTTTGAACTTTTGCAGCCTGTGCGGTATTTTCTCCGAGACACTACGCGTTGACGTTCGCATTAGCGTCTCTGAAAGAGAAGCCTCTCGCCGAGAAGGGGTTTATCCCAAGTGGATCGACTGCCGTCCTTCTGCCTTCAGCAAAACTGCCTTTTACTTAGCATTTAGCAATTAAAGCTTTCGCGCTTCTATCTGTAGCAGGATTAATTTTGATGTGAGGGATCAGTCGAAAGCGTGATGATTTAGTAATTAAAATAATCTAAAATTTATAATACGAGAATAAATTTTGAATGAAGATAGCCGATAGTAAAATTATTTAATATTTTGCTTTTGGGCAGTTTCTGGGTGCAGTTTTAAGGATGGTAAGTGAATCATGACTCATCTACCACCCTTTTGAACTATAAAACTAACAGCAAATAGCGGCGATCGCTACTGAGATAAACGTTGCTGGTAGTAATTAACAATTTGTGCTGTGACTTCAGAAATATTCAGACCATCGGTTTGAACTTCGATCGCATCGGCTGCTTTTTGCAAAGGTGAAACTTTGCGCGTACTATCTTTCCAGTCACGTTCGGCAATATCCCGTTCCAGCTGCTCTAAACTCACTTCGGGTTGGCCTTGTTTGTTAAAGTCTTCTTGGCGGCGACGGGCGCGTTCGCTTACAGAAGCGGTTAAAAAGATTTTCACTTCGGCATCGGGGAATACATGAGTGCCGATGTCCCGACCTTCAGCTACTAAACCACCCTTTTTACCCCAGTTTTGCTGTTGTTTAACCAGTGCTTGACGGACAGCGCTTTGTGCCGCGATCGCAGATACTTGAGATGTGACCTCAATCGTGCGAATTACCTGGGTAACATCAGTATCGTCAATCCAAACCCGGACGCTTGATTGTAAATCCTGGGTAGGAGTAAGTTCAATTTTACACTGGTTAGTTAATTCAGCGATCGCACACTCATCATCAATGGCAATCCCCTTTTGCAGTACTAACCAAGTTACAGCCCGGTACATCGCTCCTGTATCTAAATACACTAAATTTAGATTTGCTGCCACTTGACGCGCCACTGTGGATTTTCCAGCCCCGGCTGGGCCATCAATGGCGATGATGGGTTGACGATCGCGCAATATGATATTGTCAATCAAACGTGTAGACCCAAGACGAGCTGCGATCGCCAACATTCCTTCCTCCTCAACTTTTTCTAAAGACATTAACGTAGTCGGTTCAACCAATTCAATATATTCCACTAAAATCGTGTTGACTATAGCCACTTCTTGCCGTACTAGTGCTATCAACTTGTTACTATTGCGATCGCCTGCAATGAAAGCAGCTTCAGCTCGTCGCAAGCCGCGATATAATGCCGCTGCTTGCTCTTTTGCCATTGCAGTCAAATATTGATTACGAGAACTGAAGGCAAGACCGCAAGCTTCCCGCACGATTGGACAACCAACAATTTCTACTGACAAATTTAAGTCAGCTACTAAGCGTTTAATAATTGCCAGTTGCTGACCATCCTTTTGACCAAAGTAGGCACGGTCAGGCTGTACCAAGTTGAAAAGTTTGGTCACAATCGTAGCGACACCCTGAAAGTGACCTTGCCGAGAACGACCACACAAGCCTGTTATCATAGCAGATGGGGGGATAACTTGTGTAACCTTTGATTCTTGTATACTCTTCTGGGGAACTGCCATTTCTTCCGGAGTTGGCGCAAAAATTGCATCTACCCCAGCTTGTTCGCAAAGTTGTTGGTCTTGCTCCAAAGTGCGGGGGTAGCGTTGATAATCCTCATTAGGAGCAAATTGCAGGGGATTGACGAAAATACTAACAATCACTGTCGAATTTTCTTGCCGCGCCCGTTGAATCAAGCTTAAATGACCTTGATGCAAATTTCCCATCGTTGGCACCAGACCGACTGGCGTCTGATACCAGCTAGTCATCTCATCTAGTCTTAGATCCTCAGTAACCGCAATGAGCTTGTTTTCTGAGCAGCGTTTAGTTAAATAGCAGCGTAAAGCTGCGACTGTTGTCAGCAGGCGCACAAAAATACCCCTAGTTCTTATCGATCCCTCCCCCGTTAGTTTATATCTGAAATAGAGGGAAGAGATGATTGAACTAGGGGAATTAAGTGATACGGAACTGGGATTGGGGTTAGGGGAAAGGTTATAGGTGAGAGGGAATAATCTTTTCCCTGTAACCTGTAACCTACTCAATTATTTCCCCAAGACTTCAATATGTACTGGTGCTACGCCACTGCCCATCATTCCCAAAATTCGAGCTGCGCCAGCAGACACATCAATGACTCGACCCCGAATGAATGGGCCTCGGTCATTAATTCGCAGCACTACAGAACGACCATTGCGGGTGTTGGTTACACGGACTTGCGTACCAAAAGGTAAGCTGCGATGGGCGGCAGTCATACCTTCTGGATTGAATCTCTGACCGCTAGCAGTACGATTACCAGAACCGTCATAGCCGTAATAAGAAGCCATGCCTCTAAAACTGATTCGCACTCTGCCGACGGCAATCTGCTGAGGCAGTTTTGGTATTGATACTGGTAGACGCACTGGTAAATTGGCAATCTCTTTTAAGGGAGATGCATTGCCTAGAAGTCTCCGCAGACGATTAGTTGCTTGCAATGCATCTTGCGCCAGATCGTTGGTGCTACCTGCTAACCGCGTACCTTCGTTGATTTCGACCAATTCTTCGCCATTAATTTTGATTACATAGCGATCGCCATTTTGCTGGAGAGGGGCGCTTTTGGTTTGCGCTTGATTGGCAGTCGATTTTTCCCCTGCTTTCCAGCTGACGGTAATCTTACTACCATCCACATTTTCCCGATTCAACTCGTTGATTTTAGCTGCTATTACACCAGCTATCTGCACCGGGTCATTGTCAACAGAGCGACTCTGGTTACTCACATCTGTTACGTTACCAGTACTCACTGTCTGTAGTGAATTGCTAGCAATAAGGGCGTACCCTTGTACGCCCCCAGTATTTCCAATTGCACCAACTTTTTTAGTTTCAAAATTCGTATTTGATACAGAACTCAAAAAGGTGAGAACAGGTATATTTCGGATAAAAAGGGTTGCCGCTTTACGTCCTCCAATGTTGTGAGGATGAATTTGTGTAATCACAGCATCCAAGGTTTGTTTCCCTGCTCTGGATTGGTACTCTCCTACCTTCACCACATCAGGGGCAGGTGATTTTTGGGAAGCTAGCGCATTTCCCCTGGTGGTTTGAGTGCAACCGACTGAGGGTATGCCCAAAGCAGCCATAGACAGGGCAACAATAATCCACAAATGTCTTTGATTCATGCGTCCGTTTTTAAAGCGACTGTAGAACTTAAGTTTTATAACTTGCGGGATTTTTCACTAGTGAAAATGACTCCCTTCTGAAAAACTCGAACTCGTTCCGTTTTCACTTTGTTGTTTATAACTGCAACAGATTAACACGAACCTTTTGGCTTGGGGATCAGGGTTTTAGCGTAATTCTCGGCAGCTTGCTCAAATTCCAATTCCAATTTCAAGGGCGAAACCTTTCTCAAGTGAGGACTTTGGCTATGTAACGCTTTTTTCGGCAAGTCAAAAATTTATTAAAAAACTTTATGCTTATTGCACGCCAAAGTGACGATACCCTATTCACATCTGTTCTAAAGGCTCGCAACTACCCGTGTATTCTATATAACATCTATTTTGGCTATTTCCTCTAAGAAGTTAATATAAATTTTCTGGAATGGCATCGGCATAAATACTTAAAAATACTTATTTAATGAAATATTCAGATTTCCCTATGAATAAGCGGTCAAAGGAGTTACATCTGAAAGAAGTATGCAGATTAATTTGAACTTAATATCTTTATATTTTTTTTCAAAGTTTTTTCTACTTAGATTAATCAGGACTTTTGCTCTCCGTAACTAGGCGTAATATGGTGATATATGTAACTTTAAATAACAGTATTACTGAGTATAAAAAAAAGGTCGATACTCAACTTAATATTTTTCCGGATTAATGATAAAAAAATTAATAAAACTTCGCGATCGCTTGGAGATTAAATGTAATTTGTATCAAAAACGACAACTAGTATCCAGATGGCTAAGTAGTTACTCCAGTATGATGTTTTACAGCAAATCGTATTTTCAAAAATCTTTGCGGTTGTAGGGATGTACAGCTGCACCCCTACTATATATAGTAGGTATTTTGAGAAATGCAATCAGCCTGATGACAAACCAAGCAAATCAAGGAGATTTAGAAATAGATCCATCCCCATTAAAAGCTTTTCTCAACGAGTTGCATTCCCGGTACAAGTCACTGCGGGAGGGTGCAGTGGCAAAATACATTCCGGAATTGGCCAAGGCAAATCCGGACTTATTCAGCATTTGCATTGTGACAGTAGATGGCCAGGTTTACAAGGTTGGGGACTACGAGCAACTCTTTACTATTCAGTCAATTTCCAAGGTGTTTGCGTATGGACTTGCCTTAGAAGATCATGGGCTGGATTACGTTTTGACTAGAGTTGGCGTAGAACCGACGGGGGATGCATTCAACGCGATTGTTTTGGATGAGCAATCGAAGCGACCTTATAACCCAATGGTAAATGCAGGTGCGATCGCCACCACCAGCTTAATTAAAGGTTCCGGCCCCACCGAACGCCTCAACCGAATGCTGGATATGTTTCGGCGATATATTGGCCGCGACGTGTTCGTTGACATTTCAGTTTTTACCTCAGAACGCAGTACAGGGCATCGCAACCGGGCAATGGCGCATCTGATGCTCAACTTTGGCATGATTGACCGAAACATTGAAGAGGCACTGGATCTTTATTTCCAACAGTGTGCTGTGATGGTGAATTGTCAAGACTTAGCGGTGATGGCAGCTACCCTTGCTAACAGAGGTATTAACCCGATTACCAAAGAACGGGCGGTAGATAAGCGTTACATCAAAGATATTCTGAGTGTTATGTATACCTGTGGGATGTACAACTTTGCTGGTGAGTGGGCTTACAAAATTGGGATTCCGGCGAAAAGCGGTATTTGTGGTGGGATTATTGCTGTTGTACCCAATAAGATGGGCATTGGAGTTTTTTCGCCGCTGCTGGATGTACGTGGTAATAGTGTGCGGGGAGTCAAGGTGTGTGAAGAACTTTCCCAACGCTTAGGTTTACATCTATTTGATTGTTCAGGTGAAGAGGCGAAATTTGATTGAAGGAAGCAGAAGAGCACAGGAGGAGGTTCTATCTTTGTTGGGGATTAATCCTGAGTTTTATTAGCGCACTTTAAACTCATCTATTATTGTTTGTAGATATTTTGTAGAGGCAGCTTCGGCTTGAGAGTGGATAATGAACTCTGGGATTGTTAATGTAGAGCGAAGTTGGCAGTAAAAACGAATGGTGTGTTGGAGCGATCGCGCAATTTCTTCTTGTTCGTGTTTAGCAGGAATAGTTTGACGAAAATCATTCAAATAAGCCGGAATTTCTCTTTCCAGATTTCTCACACCGCGTGGAAGCAGTCCAGCTTGCACCTTGGCTAATGGTGCCAGAACTTGCCCGCGCAGAAAAGAAAGAAAATCAATCACTTCAAAGAGTTCACCTCTTCCTAATTTAGTTGCACCATAGTGTACCCACACCCAAAAGCGGTCTTCAATCCACTGCGGGTCAAAAGGTGGATAATTCTGTGGATTATCTGAAACAGCTAAGGTTAGTAGATTTCCCCGCTCCCATAGAATCATCGGATTTTCTATGCGGTCTGTTTGAAAATCTTGTAAAAGCAAAAACTTCAAATCGACGTGTACAAGAGGACTGTCATAGAGACAGATTAATAATCGGGGTTCGCCAACGTGTTCGCCGGTAAAAGCTGCTAGCAGTTTCCCTAGTTTGCTGGCTAAAAGCTGACGCTCTTTTAAAACTTGCTGATAATGAACATCATCTACAACAATAATCAGATCCAGGTCGGAATACCGATCCATTTCTCTACTCAAATAAGAACCACCGATTGCTACACCCAGTAAACGGTTATCCGTCTTCAACTTTGCGAGAATCTGTTCTAGAAGCTCTCGTTGTGGTTTGGGAACAGCCATACTATCTCCAATTTTTGAAATTTCAATAGCGATGCCTACGGCTGGGTACGCCTACGCGGCAGTCGGAAGGATTAGTTTAAACGCCAATCCCATCCATCTCTAGCTAGTTAGCCAGGTTTTCATTAGCATATAAAATTTTTATATTAGTGAGTTTTTAACTAACTGTTATAGATAGGCGAGATAGCTTCTATTTTATAGTTCTTTTAAGGCGATAAGTCAGGATTAACATTATGCACGAAGTTTCAAAGCAGACTATAGAGACGGCACAAAAACATGCTCAAAAATCAATTGAGCACAGCAAAGAGGTACAAGAGTTGGGTAAGAGTTTAAAAACAGATGACCAAATCGAGCCGGAACAAAAAGAACGTATCGAAGCCTATGGAGAAACCATGCACGAGCACGCGCAGGAATTTCAAGATTTGGCGCACAGACTAACAGAAGATCCTTCAACAGATGTGTTTTCAGAAGCAGTAAAGGAGCATATAAAGGTAAATGAAGCCCATATCAAAGCAATTAAAGAATTTAACGAGATACAGCCGCCAGCTTAAATGAGATATTAATTAAATATTAAATTTATTTGCTTTGAGTGAGATGTATTATTGAGCTTGTTATAAGTCTAATAACTACTTGAGCCTTTTGATTTTAGTTAAACACGGCCGAGTTGTATATATATAATGCGTTTATCCCAAAACAATACTCCGGCAGCCACGGAAGCGGATGTCTTGATTACAGAGGCACTGACTGGTCGTCCAGCGAGACAGCCAGATTTAGCGGCTGAAAACCGAGCGCTCCACATCCTCGGTCAACAACTTATGGATCGGCCGCAATCCACGCTCAAAACTCTGGTTAAAATTGCCATAGATTTATGTCGAGCCGATACAGCCGGAGTCAGTTTACTGGAAACAGATCCGAATGGGGAATCCAGATTTTGCTGGGTAGCGATCGCAGGCGCATTAGAGTTTTTAGAACAAACCACCACCCCAGGTAATTTTAGTCCCTGTGGCACCACACTTCAATCTAGGCAGCCGCAACTGTATGCCTATCCCGAACGCTATTTCACCTATCTGCACTATCCCCAGTTTCCGATTGTTGAGAAATTGCTAATTCCGCTGAGTGTAAACAATCAACCATTAGGCACTCTTTGGATTGTGTCGCATCATGAGGCGCGACAGTTTGATGTTGAGGATCGTCGGCTGATGAGCAGTTTGGCAGATTTTACTGCCTCTGCCTTACAAAGTATCCATCGGGCGCATCAGCCGGCTCTTGAAGCTGTACGCCACGAGCAAGGGACTCGTGCAGAACTCCACAGTCAAACGCAGTTCGAGGAAATAGTTGCGAACGTGCCAGGTATGGTCTATCGCTACTTGCCCCCCACAAATAGCCCGCATCGGTTTACCTTGGTGAATTCTGGCTCTCGCGAACTTTTGGAATTAGAGCCAGAAACAATTCTTCAAGATGCTAATTCCTTGGTGGAATTAATTTATTCAGAGGATTTGCCGTCATTTGGAACCTCCATTGCTCGCGCTGTTGAGAACCTCTTACCCTGGCGTTGGGAAGGGCGGATCGTCACACCATCGGGTAAGCTCAAATGGGTTCAGGGCAGTTCCTGCGCTGTGCAGACGGCAGAAGGATATGCGTGGGATGGGTTACTGATTGACCTGACAAATCACAAACTAGCAGAAGCGGCGTTGCACCAAAGTGAAGAGTTGAATCGGCAGATCCTTGACAGTAGCGACGACTGCATCAAAGTATTGGATTTGTCAGGGCTAATTGTGTATATGAGTCCAGGGGGGCTGGCAGCGCTGAACATTGATGAGATTACACCGTTCCTCAACTCTTCATGGGTCGAGTTCTGGGAAGGAGCCGACAAACAAGCCGCACTGAAGGCAATTGATGGTGCAAAAGCAGGCATAATCAGCACTTTTCAAGGCTATCGTCCAACTCAAACAGGCGAGCCGAAGTGGTGGGATAACAAAGTTAGTCCGATTAGAGGAGTCGATGGGCAAGTCGAACGGTTGTTATGCATCTCTCGTGATATCACCCCTGGCAGGCAAGCCGAAGCAGCCTTGCGCGAATCTGAAGAGCGTCTGCGTCGGGCGATCGCCATCGAAACAGTCGGTGTCATTTTCTTCAACACCAACGGCAGGATCGCCGAAACCAACAATGCTTTCCTGCAAATGAGCGGCTACAGCCGTGAAGATATTGAGCAAGGATTGGTGCGGTGGGACGAAATGACACCGCCGGAGTGGATGCCACTTTCCCTCACAGCAATCGAAGAGTTTAAAGCAACTGGCAGCACTACACCCTACGAAAAGGAATACATCCGCAAGGACGGCTCGCGCTGGTGGGGATTATTCTCTGCCAAACGTCTCAATGAAGAAGAGGGCGTGGAATTTATAATTGACATCACGAATCGCAAACAAGCCCAAACCGAGCGCGAACAACTCCTTACCCGCAAACGACACTATGCTAACCAATTGCAGGGATTGACAACAGCAGCGCTGGCAATCAGTTCTGCGCTGTCGGTTCCAGAAGTCCTGCAAGTAATTACCGAGCAGGCAGCATCGATTATTGGTGCCCACCAGTCCGTCGCCAGCATGATCGTTAACCAAAACTGGGCACAGGCAATTAACGCCGTTCACCTATCAGATAAGTATGCCCAGTGGCGAAACTACGAGCAACAGCCAGATGGGTCTGGAATTTACGCCTGTGTATGTCACCTAAATCACCCAATGCGGATGACACAAGCCGAACTTGAAAGCCATCCCAGTTGGCGAGGCTTTGGCAACGAGGCAAAAAACCACCCTCCGATGCGGGGCTGGCTTGCAGCACCTCTGGTGGGACGAGACGGACATAACATCGGGTTGATTCAGCTTTCAGACAAATATGAAGGTGAGTTCACCGAAGCGGACGAAGCCATACTGGTGCAGTTAGCGCAAATGGCATCGATCGCAGTGGAAAATGCCCGGTTATACGAAGCAGAACAGCAAGCACGGTTGGCAGCAGAAGCATCGCGGGAAGAAGCCGAAGCTGCAAACCGGGTTAAAGATGAGTTTTTAGCGGTGCTGTCACACGAGTTGCGATCGCCTCTCAATCCAATTCTCGGTTGGTCTAATTTACTTCAGACCCACAAGCTTGATGAAACGAAGACAGCGCAAGCTCTAGCAGCTATTCAACGCAATGCCAAATTGCAATCAGAACTGATTGAGGATCTTTTGGATGTTTCCCGCATTCTGCGGGGCAAACTCAGCCTTAATGTTGCTCAAGTCGATCTCGCTGTTACGATTCAAGCGGGAATAGAAACCGTGCGGCTAGCAGCCCAAGCCAAGTCAATTTCAGTACAGACAGTCTTTGAACCCAACATTGGTAAAGTTTTGGGTGATTCAACTCGTTTACAACAAGTGATTTGGAATCTGCTCTCGAACGCGATTAAATTCACGCCTGAAGGCGGACAGGTAAATATTCGTTTAGAACAACTTGGCTCTGTTGCCCAAATTACTGTCAGCGATACAGGGAAAGGTATTCATCCTGATTTTCTTCCCTACGTGTTTGATTATTTCCGCCAAGCAGATGGCAGTACCACAAGAAAGTTTGGTGGATTGGGATTAGGGTTAGCGATCGCGCGTCACCTAATCGAACTGCATGGTGGCACAGTTGGGGCAGAAAGTCCAGGTGTTGGGCAAGGAGCAACCTTTACAATCCGGCTACCGCTAATGTCCACCGAGCCAGGAACGAATCAGGATAGTACGCTGGTTGTTCCGTTTCTAGATTTGACTGGTGTCAACGTTTTAGTGGTGGATGATGATACCGACACGCGAGAATTGACAGCTTTTGTGCTAGAGCAGTATGGGGCAATTGTCACAGCCGTGTCTTCAGCTACCGAGGCATTCTTGGTTCTCACCCAGTCCAAACCCGATGTGCTGCTTAGTGATATTGGGATGCCCGATGTAGACGGTTATATGTTGATACAGTATGTCAGAAGCTTGTTTGAACAAGGCGAACAGATAAAAGCGATCGCCTTGACTGCCTACGCTGGGGAGATGAATCAGCAACAGGCACTAAAAGCAGGTTTCCACAAGCACATCTCTAAGCCAGTAGAGCCAAGGATGTTAGTACAAGCAATCTCCAGCCTGGTTCGATCTACTTAGCTGTCAAAAAGAGGAAAAGGGGAAGGGGGCCTTCGGTCAAAATTCTTCTGCTTGGGGAAGCGGGAAGATTTCACCAGCTAAGTAAGCTGGAAAGTGCTTTTGGAAATACAGCCAGGAAGTCATATCTTCCCCATCTATTAATGCTTTTGGTGCTTTTTTATATAGAGGAATCCGGTTATTAATTTCGTCTTGCAGCACTGGAGGCAGTTCTGTTAAACCATTGACTTTGCTGCCAACAGCACTGTAAATAAGTTGTCCGGGGCGATCGCCCATTTTCATCCAGGGAAGCCATTGACCAATCCGATCCCAACTTAGTTTGAGTTGAGAAACTGAGGAGAGGGCTGTGTTAAATAAATCTGCGGTTGGCACAGTTAATTTAAACAATTCCGCTGCCTGATAAATTGGATTTGGGCTGTATTCGGCAAATTTTGGATCGTCTGCTAAGGGATTGGGGTAATAGGGAAATATATCAAAAACGAAGGTGGTGCTGTCACCATCTACTTGTGCGGGAAAATTTCCCTTAAAATTCCCCTGCACTGGATTATTCGCAACATGAATCACCGGAACTGTCTCGCCTGTCCAAGGATTCTCCCATTTGGGCAAAACCTCATCTGTTTGTGGATTCAGGTAGTAAGTCAGTTCCCTGGAAGTAAAATCCCAGCTACCTTCTGCTGTGGGAATACATCGGCTAACACTCAATCCCAAAATCTTAAACAGAAGTTGTCTTTTCTCACCGGGGATAAAGGCGTAAATTTTACCTTTCCAAATCAGGAAAGTAGATTCGCTAGGGTCGAGGGAAGAACGAGTTTTAACCCAGTGCTGCGCTTCAAGTTCTTGGATTTGGGCAACCATCTAAAGCATCCTTAGTATTTGGATAACAAAAGAATAAGCTAATCAGCATCCAAGTTGCATCTTTGTCATTAGTCATTAGTCATTAGTCATTAGTCATTAGTCATTAGTCATTAGTCATTAGTCATTGGTCATTAGTCAATAATCAATAAATAGTTCTTCTTCCCCTGCCTCCCTTGCCTCCTCTGCTTCCCCTGCCTCCTCTGCTCCCCCTGCTCCCCCTGCTCCCCCTGCTCCCCAATCCCCAATCCCCAATCCCCAATCCCTTTAAATAATTAAACTGGTTCAGAAAGTTGCTCATCCAGACGGCGAAACAAAAACACCCAAAGAGGTAGAGAACTATTAATCGCAATTAGCCGCACTAAATGACCAGTTGTGACAATTTCAACATTATGATTTAATGTTAGGGAAACCAGAATCATTTCTGCCGATCCTCCTGGTGCTGTGACTAAAAGACAGGTTAACCAGTCCCAAGAGGTTAATTGCATCGCCAGTATAGCAGCGATCGCTCCGGCTATGAGGGTCATCGCCACAGACATTAAGGCATAGCCGACAGTCCGCTTCCTAAAGTTGGGTTTGTCTCCCCAATACTCACCAATAGTAATTCCCAGGAGCATTTGTCCCAATAAGTTTATGATTGGCGGCGGACTAAAGCTAATATCACCCACAAAAGGCAGCGAATGTAGCAAAGGATTAAACCCGATACCAATCAACAATGCACCAAAGAAATCGCCAGCCGGAATTTTAAATAATATAGCTGGATAAACTACTAATCCAGTAATTACCAGTACTAACAAAAGTAATTCTAGTTGAGATGGATCGAAATTGAGCCAAGCAGTGTTAATTGGAAGTGTTTGTGGATAGTAATTACCAGTTGATGTCTTAGCGATGAAGGGAATTAGAATAACTACTGAGGTGACGCGAATTGCCTGAACTAAGGCAACCAAACTAACATTTTTGTTGTAATCGGCGGCGATCGCTGCCATAATTCCTACACCACCGGGAACTGTAGCCAGCATTGCTGTCATTAGGTTGGTTTTGCTAAGGCGCGAGTAAATATAACCAATACAACTTCCAGTCAGCAGCAGAAACAAGGTAAGAAAAATAAATATGGGAATACCAGAAGCAACACTAGCTAGATTACCGTGGGCGTTAGAAGCGCCGACAGTTAAGCCTACAAGTGCCATTCCTACTTTTCTCGCAGTGCGGTTAGGTTGGGGGGAATATTGATAAAAAATTCGACACCCTTGAAGAACCACTGTACCAGCAGCAATCCCGCCAAATATCCAGGCAATCCTGCCAATTTGGAACTTTGCCAGAAGTAAACCCAGAGGTAATGCCAGAAGCATTTCCAAGACAAGAACAATTAGTTGCTTCGTAAATCGCTGTTGTTTGGTAACAACAGGATCTTCATGAGTGTGTTCTTCCAGGCTGGGAGCAACACTTAGGCTTTGATTCATCTATATAGGCTTTTTTATTAATTTAACTTATGTACCCAAGCTAATGCGATCGCACAAGATAACTATTACAGCGGGCGTAAATCTAGCTACCATCTCAATTAACCAGACTAGTACAAGGGGCAAAATCGCCTTGTTAAAGGTAGGCAAACTGACGCCACAGTGTACTAGGTTAAATTTACCGCGTGTTGTCTTCAAACAAAAATGCCTATAGAGAGAGGATAGGGGCACAACGATTGTTGTACCCCTAAAAATAATTTGTATTCCTTTCAATGGTTCAGCCGTTTAATCTTCGTCAAGGGCTGGGAAAGCTTCTTCAAGCTGCCACAACCTATCTTTATTTTCAACGAACCAAATACGAGTTTCTGGAGTTAATTTACTCCAAATGTCTTCAACAGGGATGTGAGGAGATGCATATTGGTACTGCTGACCAAGCGATCTGAGATTGTCCGCCACATTACGGGGAATTCCAAATTGTTCCCAGTCAACTGTGATATTTCTCCCCGAAACTCCTGCTGTGGGGTCAAAAACCAATTGTGCCGATCTGACTAAATCAGCAAAGTGTTTCGGTTTTAGTTTGGTGATCTCCTGAATTTGGAGTGATTCGTTATGCTCTTGAGACATTATCGCCGCAGTGGTAAGGATTAGTGGTGTATTGAACTTACTGCCAGAGATTTTGATCCCAATATTTTTACTTTAGCGCAGAGCCGCTAACTCGATCGTGACTAAAATTATAGATTAGGGATTAAGTGTTGGAAATAATTAAGATTCCAGTCCCCAGTCCCCAGTACCTATTTTAGTGACGAGTATAAGAACGCTCAAAATGAGTTTTGAGTATTTGAGCCATAACGGAGATTGCAACTGCTGCTACAGAAAGCGATATTGCTGCGATTCTAATTCTATAATCATCTGCAAGTATCGCTACAGCAGCTAGAGCGATCGCTAACCCTATAGTTCTATAATTTTATCCCTTTGTATTAGCAAATCTTTAATCCTAAAGATAGAATATTTCTCAAGTAAAACTGGTCAAGTCAGATACATTATATTAGTGAATACCGCATTGTAAAAAATTAGGATATATACCCTAATTTACTCCACAGAAAAATTATTTTTTAATAGCAACTTTTTAAATCTAACTGATGTAAAGGTAGCAGCTATAAATCATTTATAAATAACTATATTTTCGATATTTCCAAATTATTACAGAATTCGGGGTTCTAAGTTTTATGATTTTCAAACTAATCCTAATATGTCAAAAAAATGTAAAGCCTGGTAATTATCTAGCCAACTATTTTAGCTGCTAATCTTGCAAGCGAAACACTTCAGAAATCAACAATCTAAATGCACCTGAATCATCGTATTTTGCGGTGAGGCGTTTATACTCATTTTCTGCAACCAGCTTCCCGGCTACTATCTCAAATGCCTCTCCTACACGCAATTTTCTAGGAATATTCACAACGACACCATCGGGTAAGTAGAAAGTGTCATTTTTGCCATTGGTCGGGTCTAAAATAATCTCGCGAATTTCTTCGGCATCAGAATTTTTTAAATCAGAGGTAATAGATTCTTTTGTGCCAATCCAATTTCCTGACAGATTGGTTATTTCCTCGCTTGTCTTGCTGCTAGGAAAACTATTTAAATGTTCGCGCAGATGTAGAATTTTCTCTAAATCACCATTCTCTGTATAGATACTAGCTATGCTAGTATTCCAATCTTTATGCTTAAAAAATAACTCAACTGAGAAACTACGCCCCGATTCGAGTTTTCTAGGAAGCCAAGAACTAGAACCATAATCAACCAGAGCTAATCCCCTTTTAGATGGGTCTGCTGGATGCAATAATCCATCAGGCTGATTACAAGTTTCCTTCTCAATTTGCCATTGTTTTTCTAACGTACCCCCGTCTGGGGAAGGGAAGTGATTTGTGTGAGTAATTATCGTTTTATCGGCATTGGGACGCAAATTCCTGATACCTTGAGAAGACTTAATGACTTCCATTTCTGGGGAGTAAACAGTCCATATACCATACATAGACTGGCCTTCTATGGTCAGGAATGCAAATAATTTTTCCCAGTGTTGCTCTTGGAGATGCGTCATTTTATTAAATTAAAGGGAACAGGGAACTCTTTTTTTGTTAAAGTCCCGATTTTAGGTATTGACCTTAATTACTCATTTTCGATTAGAACTGTAACAGCAGCGATCGCAATCAACATTTCGTCATTTTTATCATTGAGTTCGGGAATCGCCCGCCCTTGAACTATCATCCCCCCAGATTCTACGGTCAAAGTTTTTCGACCAAATGGTAATACAGCGAGTACCTCTTCTTCCCTAACTTGCTCTGGGTATGGAACTGCTACCTGAACCTCTATAATCATTTCATTGGGGTGACTTAAACCTGCAACTTCCCAAACACCAGGTAAAGCATTGTGAGCGATCGCATTTCGTACTGCCCTAGATGCTGCTACTGTCGGTTCTTGTCCATGCTGATCTATTCCCATCCCCATTTCGATAATCAACCGTTTACGCGCCATTGCTAACTCCGGTAAATCTTGCATCTTGACACTAAAAAGGCAGAAGTTAGAGAAGCTACTTGGAAAAAGACCTTGCTATTTACTGCATCCTCCTGCCCCTTGCCTTACACCATACGTTGCAAGCGACTCAGACGCTCTGAGTAACTTTTCATCACCTGTAGAGCAAACACAGGTGTTTCCTGAACGGCAAAAAGAAACCCTTTCTCATCAAGGAAACCCAGTTTGGTATCCACCTTGGCAATAGCTGCGTAAGTTCTACTTTTTACTCCTACAAGTACCCCAGCACCAAAAACTTCGCCTGTTTCAATGGTTTCTACAACCTTGCCATTGACTAATATATCTACCTCTCCTTCGAGAATTCCATACATCTCATCACCAGACTGTCCTTCTTCAAAGATGACTTGGCCTGCTGAAAATACTTTAGGGTCGGGTTGTTTTTGAAATATACTGACTGTGATTACAGGACTTAACATTTAGAGCAACCCCAAAATTCTTGGTTTTTAGACGAAACTTTTGGATAGCTTTACGCAAACCCATAAGAGTATACTACTTTCTGTTGATTAACTCTTAATATCCACAAAATTCCTGGTTATTCTCCTAATTGCCTAGAAACCTCTCCCTGGTTTTACTACGCAAAACCGTCCCTTTCCTAGTCGGAGCTACGGTGTATACACAAGTCTTCTAGAGTTGCCCTACAGGCTTTTGATCCCCCCAACCCCCTTTAAAAAGGAAGGCAAAAAGCTCTTAAAATCCCCCAATTTATCGGGAGATTACGGATCGAGTTTTGTAACTGTTCTGTGGCCATGTCTTTTATTTGCATCGTTTATTTGAAGAATTTACTTTATTTTCGTTTGGTAATCAGCCAACCTAAAGCGATAAATATCAAGGTAGCAATGATGCTTAAAGTTAACGATGCGTAAAGGGGATGTTTTGGTATTAACGGGAGATTAATTTTATCAATATGTGTTGTGACTATACCAGAGGCGATCGCACCACCGCCAAAGCCGATACCTAGTATTTGGATGGTGTTTTCTAGGGAGCGATCGCTCTCGGTTTGTTCTGTTTCTACTATACCGCGAATTGTATCAACGAATTGTCCAAACAATTCTTTACCTGGAGTCAGATAGTTAATATATGTTTGTATTTGTTCTTGCCATTTTTTACAGTCTTTGTTAATAAAATCTTGCCATGATTGCGGGCTATTTCCGCCATCAATAGTTTGAATCTTGTCTAAACAAATTTTGTAATTAGTAATATTAGTAGTAATTGCTGTGTGGTGCGTTTGTAAATCTTGCAAACATCTGGTGTAATCAAAGCTTTTTTTGGGGATTTCTCCCATTAAGCTTTTTAAGCCAGATAATTGTGTTTGATTTTCAGATATCAGGCTGTTAAATTCCTGAATTTTATTTTCTAAATTACTATAAATTGTTCTCGCTTCTCGATAGCGTTGACGAGCTTGTTGATAAATATAAAGGATTTTATGGTAGCTACATAATAAATTTAGCAACCACTCATAAGCTTTTGTTGCAAGTGTTGCTGTTGCAGCTTGACTATTATTAATGACTATTAAAATATTGCATTGTTTGGCAGGATTATCTGGTTCATCTGGGTCAAGTGCTTGGTATTCAAATAAAAGACTACCAAACAGTTTTCCTTGTTGTGTTCTTACAGGATTTAGATTTGTGCCAGCTACTAAGGCTATGGCTAATTTTTCAGCTAGTGTATCACAATCTTCAGTTGGCTCTACTTCTCCATAAATCCATAATGTTTGTCCTAAAGATGCTTGAATATTAGATGGTAGTAGGGAACTTGGTTTAAAATGTTGCAGTTGTGGTATGTCTATGGGGGTGTCTGATGGTTCTGGAACCAGAGTTAAATCAACTGCGTAGGTATCATTAAGCAAGAAAGGCTGAAGATTAGCATTAATTTTAAAGCCTTCTGGTGTGGGGAGACTACCCAAATCTAAATCTTGAGCATCAATTAACCGTTCTGGTATTCTTCCTATTTCCCGCTTGGGGTCGTATTTACCATTTTGATAACAAATTAACTTTGAGCGTAAATCTTTCAACCCAACAAAAGTTAGCGAACCTTCACCCACTTTCACCAGATTTTCCCACAAGAGATTAGCATCTGTCACAACTTCACCGGGAAGTTCAGTTAGGGTGTGGCGGAGATGAAAAGCATAGAGGCTGAGGCTGAAATTCTTCACTATTTTGGCTAAGATTTTTATTGTAAATTGTAGCTTGGGTTAAGAGGATGTTTGAAAAGTCATGATTGATGTATAAAATTTTTTTACCCCACCCTAACCCTCCCCTTATAAAGGGGAGGGAACTAGATTTTATTGTTTCCCCCCTTTATAAGGGGGGATTAAGGGGGGTAATAATTCGATTAAAATCACAACATACTACTTTTCAAACAACCTCTAAGCAAAGCTACTAAAATTTTTCATGGTTTTGGTTGTGGTTTTTTATCGTCAGACAAAGGAGAATTGTTTTTTATGGCGTTATCTACAAGTTCCTTTGATGATTCACTAGGTTGATTGGCTGGAGTCTGTGATTTACTATTAGCTATTCCTATGTTTGCACTTACATTAATAGGTAATTTGTCAGTGATTGATTCCAGGTTTTGCTTGTAAGCTTCTAGAACTTGATTACGGGATTCTGATTGCAACCAATTTTCTAGGATTTCTACAATTTCCTCATTGTCTTCTGGTAACTGACTCGATAGTTGCTGCAATTCATTCCAGTCTTGAGTCGGAATCAAATTTGATTGAGAGTCAAGCACTTGAATAAAAGCTTCGATGCTATTTCTAGAAATTGACATTTTCTAAACTCCTTTACCTATATTACAAAAAGCAGCCCAATAAAAAGGTGATTCAAACGGTTTGGTTAAGTCATTTTCATGATTAGCAGCAAAGTATTTCTTTAAATATATCTTGTAACCCCAAGTTAGTGAGGAGTTAATCAGCCAATCTTGAAAGCCTTTGACTGTCGTATCCCTTAACCAACGTTGTGCTGTATTTAAAGCTAATACAATATTACTTTGCTGCTGTAGTTCTTCGTGAAATTTAATCATCAATAAAGCTGTAGCTGTAGCACTGACAGTCCAAAGGCTACTGACTACATTGGTGCTACCAGCTAACAAAAATCCACTGGGTAAACCAATGTATTCATCACTCGTGCTTGTGGAATCTGTAACACCAGTTTCGCAAGCAGAGAGAGTGACTAGGCGACAGTTTTCTAGTTTGAAGTGAGTAATAATATCTGCTAAAGTCAGGTTTCCATCAGCTAACTGTAATCCAGAATCTTGGGGAGAAGCAAAGTTAAAGTATCCATGACAGAAGAAAAAAGCACAGTTAGCTTTCAGCAATTTTTCATTTAGTGTAACATTGTGAATATTTTCATTAATGCCGAGCAGAATTGCTGACTTGTTGGCTTGGTCTTGCTTCAAAATATGAGCATCAGCAAACTGTTTCTTGATGGCTCCAACGGCTCCTAAATCTTTTTCGTAGCCTTGATATAAATCTTCTGTAGGGTTTTGGATGGCAAAGAAAGATTGAAAATCAGGACGTTGACGCAGTTGAACTTGTTGCAGAAGTTGACAACTGGGTGCATAGCCTACGCCGTTGGGGAATAAGTCAATTAGGTATGATTCTTTGACAGATAAAGCATGGAGAGGAAACAGGTGTAAGTAGCGATGAGGAATAAAGATTAATCTGTCGCATTGTTTGGGTACTTGGTCTAAGACTTCCTCAAGATGCAGAATTTCTGCTAACTTTTTCAGACGTTCTTCTAGCTGATTCTGCCATTGAATTTTATCTTGGTCTTCCAGGTTGTAGTAGTCATCTAGATATTTATTTTTCCAATCGCTCAAGGCATCTAAATTTTCTTTACTAGAATGCCAGATTGCTGGTTTATCGTTGTGACTGGTGATGATGAAAGCTCGAAAACAATCATTAAAAATGTACCACTGGATAATTGCAGTTTTGTTGTCTAAGAGCTTTTGAATTTCTCCAAAGTGGATGCTGCTACCAACTAAAGGCAAATTTTCTGGAGTTGTTAATTTTGCTTTGGTTAACAGTTCTACCAAATTGCGGGTTTTGCTACGCTCAATATATTCTATTGCCTCGGTATCTCTTTTTAATTCCAGGCAAACTTCCACTATGCTTCTATAAAGTTGATTCCATTCTTCTGCTTGTTTACGCTTGGCTTCTTCACCAGAAACAATATCTGTCCGCAAAGCTTCGACTGTCACAATGGCAGAAACAAAGATATTATAAGCTGAGTAAAATAGTTTTTCGTCTTGGTATAAGCTGCCGAGATTGAACAAAACTTCTGCATGATATTGGGGAAAGGCGCTGTGGGTTCTAACTCCGAGTGCAGCAGAATAAGCAGCGATCGCCAATTCAATATTCTCGGCTCGTTCTCCTAAAATTCTGTTTTTGTAAGCAGCCCCCAGATTATTTTGCGTCGTTGCCCAATCAACAGGAAAGGTGCTGCGGGTTCTAACAGACAGTGCTTGATTATAAGCAGCGATCGCTAATTCAATATTCTCGGCTCGTTCCCCGAATATTCTCTTATCGTAAGCAATCCCCAGATTATTTTGCGTCATTGCCCAATCTTCAGGAAAGGCGCTGCGGGTATATATAGCCAGTGCTTGATTATAAGCAGCGATCGCTAATTCAATATTCTCGGCTCGTTCTCCTAATATTCTCTGATCGTAAGCAATCCCCAGATTATTTTGCGTACCTGCCCAATTTTCAGGAAAGGCGCTGCGGGTATATATAGCCAGTGCTTGATTATAAGCAGCGATCGCTAATTCAATATTCTCGGCTCGTTCTCCTAATATTCTCT
>NZ_JBALFH010000041.1:0-264170 GCF_036917095.1 Nostoc sp. | reverse complement strand
CATTGGTCATTGGTCATTGGTCATTGGTCATTGGTCATTGGTCATTGGTCATTGGTCATTGGTCATTGGTCATTGGTCATTGGTCATTGGTCATTGGTCATTCTCTCTCATCTCCCTCTTCCCTACTCCCTAACTATCCTTACCCAATTCGGTAAGTAGCCGCCGAATCATAGATGCATCCTCGGCATCGGGAATTTTTGTTAAATAATTTTGTAAGTCGTCTGCGGCTTGGGGGTAGTAACCGAGTTGATAATAGATCAGACCGCGATCGCGCAATTCTAAAGTTAAACCAGGAAACAGCAACAAAATTCGTTCAACTGCTGCCAGCGTTTTTTCTAACTCTTGCTGTTTGAGGTAAATAAATTTTAAATTTGTCAGCATCCGTGCCAAAAATTGCCGATTACCGACTACAGCTAAAAATTCTGGTTGTAGCGTCACAGGTTGCTGATAAATTTGAGACAGGCGTTCTTCGCAATCTTGGGCAAATATTATTTCGCCACCATTGAAAGCATCGACAAAAATCTCTATATCAGGAATATCCGGGCGGATTAGAAAATGTCCTGGCATTCCCACACCCACCATCGGAAAATCAATCCGTCGAGCAACCTCCAGGTAAACCAGCGCCAAGCTAATAGGAATCCCCAGGCGGCGGTCAATTACATCATTGAAAAAGCTGTTGCGTGGGTCGTAATAGTCAATCTTATTACCAGAAAACTTTAAATCATCGTAGAGATACTGATTAATACTTTGAACTATCCGCAGAGGATATCGCGAGTCAGGCAGGCGTTCTTGAAGCTCCCATGCCATTGTATCAAGGGCGTTGAGGTATTCCTCTGGGTCTAGCTTGGGATATTCTTCTTGTGCAATATACAAAGCTGCCTTTGCTAGGTCAATGTGCTCGTCAGACTGCTGAATCTCCTGGTAAAAATATTGTCGTGCTGAGGAGAAATTCATAAGCTGTTGCCCGGTGGAGGTGTGAAGATGAAGCGGGTGAACTTACACCAGTTTGTTGTAACTACATTTATTTTAGCGCTGTATTAACACCGATTGACGGCAGGAGTTTCCAAACTTACGCAGCTTTGGATTTCTGACTTTAATCAAATCTTATGGGTACAGGAGTAGTATAAAGCTGCTGTAAAAAAACACCCCAACTTTAACTATGTATTTGCTCATAAATACTTATATAAGGCTGGCGTTAAGTCAGTTTTTACTACTGTTAAATTGAATCTATAGGTCAATGTTTGCGTATTTATACGTATATATTGTCCTCAACAACTAAATTAACTACTAAACTATTTAATAAATATTGAGCAAGAGAATAAAGTAATTTTTATGACAAAAGCAGCGATTTTGAAACATATAAGCAAAATCAGCATAGCGATCGCAGCTTCTACTGTAATTGGAATTGCAACATCAGCTTCTGCTAAAGCCGCAACCGTGGTTCTTCTAGAAGACAATTTTAATACTGAAAATAGCGGCAATCGGGCGTTAAACTAGAACAATTTTGCCAATTGGAGTGTTACAAACGGAACAGTTGACCTGATTGGAAATGGGTTTTTTAACTTCTTGCCAAACAACGGGCTATACGTAGATACAGATGGCTCATCAACTCTGGCTGGTAAACTTGAATCTAAAACAACATTCGCGTTTAATGTCGGTGACATCCTCAATTTAACTTTCAAGCTGGCTGGCGATCGAAGAAATAACGGTTTAAACTCTGTGTCCGTATCGTTGGGTAGCCTGTTGAACGAAACAATTACGCTGCCATCGTCCCAGAACTTTACAACCTTTACTCGCAACATCACAGTCACCTCAGCGACAACCGCCAAATTGGCTTTCGATGGGCTTGGTGGAGATAATATTGGACTACTGCTGGATGACGTGAAATTTACTAAGACCACCTCTGTTCCTGAACTTACCTCCATAATCGGTTTCCTAGCCTTCAGTGCTTTCAGCACTGCTTCCCTTTGCAAGCGCAAACAGCTACAAAAAGCTGCCGTGAAAGCCTAAATTTCTTCTCACCTTCATTTTGATACCTGCTGTGCCTGACATTAACAGGCACAGCATTTTTTTTTGACTAAGAATTTTAGATTTTTTTGGTTCATGACCTGTATCCTCATGGTCTCTTTCAATCCAAAAGACGCTCTCTACAAGACGCTGTGCGTAGCTTGCTTCCCTGCAAGGGTACGCGGGCTTGCTTTTTGCGTCGCGATCGGCAATCCAAAATTGCTTGACTGACTTGAAAAGTTTTACAAGCAAGCCTACCTTGGCTACTCAGACACCAGTCTTAAGGATCAATTTAAGGCGAAGGTAGGGTCGTTCAGTGCTAATCTGAAAGGTGACATTGCTTAATTTTATGTCTTCTCCGACCGTATCTGAAAACTAGCTTCACTCATTAGGCGCAGCATGGTCACAACCGCAGAAAAAACAAACATTGGCTACATTACCCAAATCATTGGCCCAGTCGTAGACGTTAAATTTCCCGGCGGGAAATTGCCACAAATCTACAACGCTTTGAAAATCAAAGGCACCAACGAAGCTGGACAGGAAATCAACATCACCGTTGAAGTACAGCAACTGCTGGGCGACAACCAGGTGCGGACTGTTGCGATGAGTTCCACCGAAGGCTTAGTGCGCGGTTTTGAAGTCAGCGATACAGGCGCTCCCATTACCGTGCCAGTTGGTAAAGCCACCTTGGGCCGAATTTTCAACGTCCTTGGCGAACCTGTGGATAACAGGGGCCCAGTAAACGCTGAGGCAAGTTTACCTATCCACCGCTCTGCTCCTAAATTCACCGACCTGGAAACCAAACCTTCGGTGTTTGAGACTGGGATTAAAGTTGTTGACCTTCTGACTCCCTATCGACGCGGCGGTAAGATTGGTCTATTCGGCGGTGCTGGTGTTGGTAAGACCGTAATCATGATGGAGTTGATTAACAACATCGCTACCCAGCATGGTGGAGTATCCGTATTTGCTGGCGTGGGTGAACGCACCCGTGAAGGTAATGACCTCTACAATGAAATGATGGAATCTGGGGTTATCAACAAAGACAACCTCAACGAATCAAAAATTGCTCTAGTTTACGGTCAAATGAACGAGCCACCCGGAGCAAGAATGCGGGTTGGTCTTTCGGGATTGACAGTAGCAGAGTACTTCCGGGATGTGAACAAGCAGGATGTGCTGCTGTTTATTGATAATATCTTCCGGTTTGTACAAGCAGGTTCGGAAGTGTCCGCGCTACTAGGCCGGATGCCTTCTGCGGTAGGATATCAGCCCACATTGGGAACCGACGTAGGTGAACTGCAAGAGCGGATTACCTCGACTACCGAGGGTTCCATTACCTCGATTCAGGCAGTGTACGTACCTGCGGATGACCTCACCGACCCCGCACCTGCTACCACCTTCGCCCACTTGGACGGAACCACAGTACTGTCTCGCGGTTTGGCAGCTAAGGGAATTTATCCCGCAGTTGACCCCCTTGGCTCAACTTCCACCATGCTTCAACCAAATATTGTCGGTGAAGAACACTACAATACTGCCCGGGCGGTGCAATCAACTCTGCAACGTTATAAAGAACTCCAAGACATTATCGCCATTCTCGGTCTAGATGAATTGTCTGAAGAAGACCGTCTCATCGTCGCGCGGGCGCGGAAAGTTGAGCGCTTCTTGTCTCAGCCATTCTTTGTAGCAGAAGTATTCACCGGTTCTCCTGGTAAATATGTGAAGTTGGAAGATACCATCAAAGGGTTCCAAAAAATTCTGTCTGGTGAGTTGGATGCTCTGCCAGAACAGGCTTTCTACTTGGTTGGCGATATTAACGAAGCGATCGCTAAAGCTGAAAAAATCAAAGGTTAGTCATTAGTCATTGGTCACTGGTCATTGGTCACTGGTCATTGGTCATTAGTCATTAGTCATTAGTTCAAGGCTAATGACTAATGGCAATTACAAATGACAAATGACAAAAGACAAAGGACAAAGGACAAAAGACAAAAGACAAAGGACAAAAGACAAATGACATTAACCGTTCGTGTAATTTCCCCAGACAAAACAGTATGGGATGCCCCAGCTGAAGAAGTAGTTTTGCCTAGCACCACTGGTCAACTAGGTATCTTAACTGGACACGCACCGCTTTTGACTGCCCTGGATACTGGTGTAATGCGAGTTCGTGGCGCTAAAAATCAGAATTGGGAAGCGATCGCTCTTTTGGGTGGCTTTGCCGAAGTCGAAGAAAATGAAGTGACAATTCTGGTTAACGGCGCTGAACGTGGCGACAAAATTAACCTTGATGAAGCCCGTACTGCTTACAACCAAGCAGAAGCGCGTCTAAGTCAAGTCTCAGCAGACGATCGCCAAGCCCAAATCCAGGCAAATCAAGCCTTCAAACGCGCCCGCGCTCGGTTTCAAGCTGCTGGCGGTTCGGTCTAATTTAACTTTCTATTTCAACTTTGTAGGTTGGACATTACCCAACCTACAAATTATTTATTAAATTTTAAAAAAATTACGCCAAGTTTAAGAAATCGAGGCAAGCGTTAGTGAAGTGTTAACTTAGCTAATTAGTTGCCCAGATGGGCACAGATTATGAAAAGCTTTTCATCTTTGCTTGGTACTCGTAAACAAAATAAGTTAGCTCGCTTTGCAGCATCTATCGTAGCAACGTTAGCGATCGCTAGTAGTATTCACTCTGCCAATGCGACTCCTGTAACAAATACTGCAAAAGAAATTACTTCGGCGACTGTCCAGCTAAATCAGACCAAACCAAATATTTCCCAGTTACAAATTAGCAGGACTGAATATCAAGCTGCTGGAATTAATCCTGTTGTAGTGGTTCCCATTCTACTCGTTGGTGGTTTAGTTATATTTGTCCCCTTATTCTTTGGCGGGCTTGTAGTAATTGGCGAACGTGAAGTTGGTATTGTAGTTAGAAAATTTACCCTTTCCGGGCATGGACTCCCCGCCGGAAGTTTGATTGCCCTCAACGGGGAAGCTGGCTTGCAAGCAGATACTTTAGCTCCTGGTTGGCACTGGGGCTATTGGCCTTGGCAGTATTCTGTAAAGAAAGAATCAGTAATTGTCGTTCCCCAAGGGGAAATCGCTTTGATTGTGGCAGCAGATGGCGCATCCAACCCACCAGAGCGGATTTTGGGTAAAATTGTCAGTTGTGACAACTTCCAAGATGCTCGGAAATTTCTCACCCAAGGCGGGGAGAAAGGGCGGCAAATGGGTTTTCTTACCGCTGGTACGTACCGGATTAATACTGCCCTATTTAAAGTCATCATGGCATCAAATGCCAGCGCTCATGGTATGACTCCAGAACAGTTGCGGGTGTACAGTCTGGCATCTGATAAAGTTGGCATCGTTACTACCTTAGATGGTGTACCAATCTCCGCTGGTGAACTCGCAGGCCCCATAATTGACGGACACGACAACTTCCAAAATGGTCAGAAATTTATTAATGGCGGGGGGCGGCGAGGCTTACAAGAGCAAACCTTGCTTTCTGGTTCTTGGAACTTGAATCCTTGGTTTGTCCAGGTTGAGCAAGTGCCGATGACGGAAATTCCCATTGGGTATGTGGGTGTGGTGATTTCTTTCGTCGGCAAGGCACATCAAGATGTCAGCGGTGCAGCTTTCACCCACGGTAACTTGGTGAATCCTGGACATAAGGGCGTGTGGGTAGAACCGCTGTATCCTGGCAAACATCCGATTAATTCCCGGATTATGAAGATGGAACTGGTGCCAACGACCAACATTGTATTAAACTGGTCAGATCGCACCGAACGTCACAGCTATGATGCTCAACTAGCTTCCTTGACAGTGCGATCGCGTGATGGGTTTGCCTTTGATTTGGAAGTAGCACAAATTATCCATGTGGGTGCTTTAGATGCTCCGAAGGTAATTTCCCGCGTTGGTGCAATGCAAAATCTGGTAGACCATGTATTAGAACCAACTATCGGTAATTATTTCCGCAACTCAGCCCAAAACTGTACTGTATTAGATTTTCTGACTGCTCGGAGCGAACGACAAACTGAGGCTGCTGAGTATATTAAAACAGCATTGCGGGCTTATGACGTGCAAGCGATCGACACCCTGATCGGTGATATTCAGCCACCAGCGTCGTTAATGCAGACACAGACAGACCGAAAAATTGCTGAAGAAGAACGCAAGACTTATGAAGTCCAGCAGATGGCGCAAACCCAACGGCAGCAGCTTGTCCGGGAAACGGCACTTGCTAATATCCAGCAAGAAATGGTGAAATCGGAGCAGAGTGTGCATATAGCTGACCTGAAAGCCCAAGCCCAAATTAAGGAGGCGAACGGTGAAGCTGAGGGGACAAAACTCCGGGCAATTGCTGAAGCTGAAGGTATCCGTGCCACAGGTAACGCCAAAGCTGAAACCTATCGCGCGGGTGTGGAAGCCTTGGGGCCACAAGGTTATACAGCAATGCAACTGATGCAGATTATCGGCGATCGCCATGTCCGCTTAATTCCAGATGTCTTAGTTGGCAGCAACGGCAGCAATAACGGCTTAGTGGACGGGCTATTATCCATGATTTTATGGAATCAAACTGGTAAAGGTGAATTGAAACCAACACCTTTGCATCCGCAACCAGTAGTTACCCAAACACAACCAACCACAGAAAACGGTTATCCACCTATAGTTGTGAATTTTCCAGGGGATAAGTAACATTAGCAACATCTGGTAGGGGCGCACATATCTGCGCCCCCATACGGTTTGGATAAGTAGGGGAGGCAGGGGAGGAAATAGCTATAAAGAGCTACGTTCAACCTCTTCTCCCAAACTTAAAATTCAATCGTTTTACCTTGGTGCGATACTTGTCATCCATACCTGTTAGCATCTCATATCAAACGAAGTTCCGAGTTCTGAGTAACTAAAAACAGCTATATTTTATTATGGATACCCAGTAGGCAAAGAAAGTTTGCTTTTACAAGAACGTTATCGTTTACTCAAGCAGATTGGTAAAGGGGGATTCTGTAAAACCTTCCTGGCTGTAGACGAAGGTCAGTTTCCGCCAATTCCTTGCGTCGTTCAAGAATTATCGCTCGAATACGAAACATTTAAAACTTTTCAGCAAAAGGCGCAACAGCTAGAAGAATTAGGAAAGCATCCCCAAATTCCGGCTTTGTTGGCTTATTTTCAGCAGAAAGGGCATTTTTATTTAGTGCAGGAGTTTATTGCAGGCACTAATTTAGCTGAGGTGGTTGAAGAAGAAGGTGCTTTTAATGAAACTCAGATTTGGCAACTTTTAGAAGATGTGTTGCCAGTTTTGCAGTTTATTAGCGATCGCCACATCATCCACCGCGATATTAAACCCCAAAATATCATCCGTAGATCCCCAATTACAAAAAAGGGGGATTTCGTCATAGTCGATTTTACCACTGCGAAAATCGTCACAGAAATCGAGCGGCTAACATTTGAAACCAGTATCGGTAGTCCAGAATACTCTGCACCAGAGCAACTTAAGGGAAAAGCAGTTTTTGCTAGTGACTTATATAGCTTGGGTGTAACTTGTATTTACTTACTTACCCAAATTCCACCCTTTGATTTATTTGATATTGCTAATGATTGTTGGGTTTGGCAACAATATCTTACTACCAAAGTTAGCGATGTCTGGCAACAAGACTCAAAAAGTTTACGCTTGACCCAAATCCTCGACAAGCTGCTGCAAAATGCTGTTAACCGTCGCTTTCAATCAGCTGATGAAGTTATGCAAGCAATGGGTATGGAATGTAAAACTCAAAATTTTAAATTACCAACTCCTCCTTGGCGATGCTTGCATACCTTAACTGAGCATTCTGGGACATTGAGTAGGGTGAATACCCTTGCCATTAGTCCTGATGGTCACACTTTAGCCAGTAGTGGTGATGACAAAAACATCAAGTTGTGGGATTTAAATAGCAAAAAAGTCCTAGCTAGCTTATCAGGACATTCCCAAGCTGTAAAATCAGTCGTCTTCAGTCCAGATGGGAAAATTCTGGCAACTGCTAGCGATGATAAAACTATCAAATTGTGGCAGTTTGATACATTAAAAGAAATCTGCACCCTCTTAGGACACTCACATACCGTAAAATCAGTTGCTTTCAGTCCAAATGGGCAGATTCTTGCTAGTGGTAGCTGGGATAAGACAGTCAAACTCTGGGATGTAAATACAGGCACAGAGATTTGCACCATCATTGGACACCAACTACAGGTAAATTCAGTAGCATTTAGTCCCCAAGGACAGCTTTTAGCTAGCGCTAGTTATGACAGAACAATTCGCCTGTGGCAGATACCTGTATTAGAAGGTTCCCAGAGAAAATTTCAAAACCGCTCATGCTATAGCTTGTTAAGCACCCTTTCGGGTCATGCATGGGCGGTTTTGACAGTCGCTTTTAGTCCTGATGGGAAAATTTTGGCGACGGGTAGTGATGATAACACTATTAAGTTATGGGAGGTAAACACTGGTCAGCTAATTTGCACACTTGTAGGCCATTCCTGGTCTGTGGTGGCTGTGGCTTTTAGTGCCGATGGTGAAACACTCCTAAGTGCAAGTTGCGACAAAACAGTTAAACTTTGGAGGGTAAGCACAGCAGAAGAGATTGTTACTCTCTCTGGTCATGTAGACTCAGTATCTGCTGTTGCTGTGAACAAAGTTACACAATTAATTGCAAGCGGCAGCCGGGACAAGACTATCAAACTGTGGCAGCTTGTAGAACAGCGCGTAGGCGTAGCCCGTCGTAGACATCGCTAATATTGTAATATCAGGCGCTACCTGTGAAGGCAACTTCTGGAAATTTCAACTGAGCTTCTGCCATTGGACGGTTTCTGCCTTCCTCTTGCCAGTAGTTAATCACTTCTGTCGCTTTATTAAGCAACTCGACACGATCCACGTCAGTAATCCAATGTTTGGACTCTAATTCCTTTTTTAACTCTTCCCAGGCATCATTTCTGGGCCAAAAAAAGTACTTAGTCAAGGGACTTGTGCCTTTGCCGACAATTTGATCGACTGCTAGAGCAACGTTCTCGTCTAACCACAGAATTTTCAAAATAAACTTTGTCAATCACACCTCCGGGAATTTCCGGGCATTACTGAACTAGGATAGCGATCGCTTATTTTAACGCAATACCCTATCAAATGACCAAACATTCAGGAGTACTGAAGTCATTATCTCACGCTCTTGCTTGGATGAATAATCAGATCGAGCAAGCCATCGATGAGGCGATCGTCCTCTATTGGCATAATATCTCCACCATGCAGCAGATTTCGCGTAGTCACAATATGGATCAGCGTTCCGATAAACGTTCGGGCTGCAACTTCTGGATCGGCAAGCTGAAGTTTAGGATGAGTAGCAAAGTATTGGGTGATAAAGTCAAGATTTGGTTTCTCAACATTTTGGAGAAAAACCCGTCCTAGTTCTGGAAAGCGACCTGATTCACCAATGACGATTCTAAAAAGTGCTATATCTTGCGGGTTTTGAGCAGCACAGTTAAGCATTTTAGTAGCATGACGTTTCAAGAATACAACGGGTTCTTCTTGGCATGAGGGAAAGTCTTGTTGCTCAAAAAAGTTTACTTTCTCTGCCATTCGTTGGATTAGAGCGGTAAACAATGTCTCCTTATCGGCAAAGCGTCGGTAAACTGTAGCTTTAGAAACCCCTGCGGCTGCCACAATTTTATCGATCCTGGCTCCTGCATAGCCATGCTCCATAAACTCCTGCATCGCTCCCCGCAGAATCGCTTCAGTTTTTTCGGGGGATAACTCCCGCTCAACACTCTTAAGGTTACTCATTATTCAATTTCCCGGCTTGCTGGGGATCTACAAATACTATTGACTGATTTCTATCATACCTCCTTAACAAGACGAAACAGTTTTGTTTAGTATTGCTTAAAAGCAATACTAAACAGTTTCGTATGCCAAGACGAATTCAGCCGAAACGAAAATGAAGAGAAGTACAAATGCGATCGCCAACAGAAACAGAAACAGATGATAATCTGCCGATTGTGATTGTTGGGGGTGGTTTTGCCGGATTGTTCGCAGCACTGCATCTGCGAGATTTACATTCCGGCCCGATTATTTTGATTGACCAAACATGGTGCTTCGTTTTTAAGCCACTGCTGTATGAACTGCTTAGTAGCGAAGTCAAGCTAGAGTTAATCTGTCCCCGCTACGATCGATTGCTGCACAACACTGGTATTACCTTTGTGCTTGGTACAGTAGAAGCGATTGACCTGGATCAAAAGCAGGTTAAACTCAATGGCTTAACCTATTCCTACCGTTATTTGGTACTGGCATTGGGCAGCACTACAAGCTACTTCGGCATACCTGGGGCAAAAGAACACGCGCTATCATTCCGCACAGGCTATGATGTGTTTGCGCTAGGACAGCACTTACGAAACCGCTTGCAGATTGCAACTCAAACCGAAGATATGGAGGAACGACGGGCAATGCTTACGGTGGCGATTGGGTAGTGCATCTGGGGTGGAAATGGCGGCAACGCTAGCGGATTTACTGCCAACTTGGTACATCCCTTTAGAGGGGAACCCACAGGATATTCGGATTGTGATTTTGCAGCGTGGTTCTGAGATTCTTAAAGAATCTGCAAGCGATCGCCTCCGTGAAACTGCACAGTTGGCTCTGCAACAGCGAACTGCCTCCGTCGAGGTGTTATTGGATGCTGAGGTGAAAGCGGTGCATTCAGGAGCCGTAGAGTTTGAGCGCAACGGGCAACTAGAGAGATTAGCCGCCGCTACAGTGGTATGGACGGCTGGGAATGCGACCCATCCAGTAATTGACGCGCTAGCGATCGCACCGGAAAACCGAGATAAACACAATCGCCCCCTGGTTAAACCGACTCTACAACTGCCAGAATTTCCTTTGATAGCCCAATTACATCTGGATCTTCCGAGCCAACTCATGATTTGAAGAACGGTGCTACAAATGGCTCTGCTTCGGTCGTACCTTCAGTGTCTACAGAGCCGAAGTCTACTGAAGAAACCTTTACTAAACTTTGCGCCTTTGCGGTTCGTTTTTCTTCCTTCTACTTAAATATAATTTAGAGATTTCCAAGAAATAAATTATCTAAATAAACTAACCACAGAGAGGATTGTTGCCTCAGTTTTGGGATACTTTTTATTCCGACATCTTCTGCTATTTATGAAAGGATGAATACATAGGCAAGATAAAAATAAAACTCTTTTCCTCCCTACCCATGACTCAACAAACTTCACCAAAAGCGATCGCTATTTTCGATATTGATGGCGTTGTGCGCGACGTTAGCGGTTCCTATCGCCGGGCGATCGCAGATACCGTAGAAGATTTTACTACCCAAGCATATCGACCAACCCCACTCGATATTGACCAACTCAAGTCTGAAGGCGTGTGGAATAACGATTGGGAAGCATCGCAGGAATTAATTTACCGCTACTTTGAAACCCAAGGACAGACTCGCGAACAATTGCGACTAGATTACAGTGCGATCGTTGCTTTTTTTCAATCGCGTTACCGCGGCCCTGACCCAAATAATTTTACTGGGTATATCTGTAATGAACCTTTATTATTACAACCTAGCTATTTAGAACAACTTACTCAAGCCGGGATTGCTTGGGGATTTTTTAGCGGTGCAACTCGTGCTTCCGCTAACTATGTCTTAGAAAAACGCCTCGGCTTGGAATCTCCGGTGTTGATTGCGATGGAAGATGCGCCAGGGAAACCTGACCCCACTGGACTTTTCGCTACAGTTCGGGAGTTAGAAAATGGAATTGAGCAAAAATTAGCGATCGTGTATGTGGGAGATACCGTAGCAGATATGTATACCGTTGAGAAAGCGCGGCGTTTAGATTCTTCTCGCCCTTGGATTGGTGTAGGAGTTTTACCGCCCCATGTGCAGGAAACAGCAGCGCGTAGTGAGGCTTATGGTGAGACACTAATAGCAGCAGGAGCAGCAGTAGTTTTGCGTAATGTGCAGGAATTGACCCCAAGACAGATTCAAGAATTGGTCAGTTCATCTACTTAATCTGTGGTCTAAGATTAATCAAGCTAGGGGTGCATGAATGACTGGCTGATAACAATCTTGCTCGAATTATTGGGAGATTAATAAAAATGTCTGCACTTAAACTGCCTAACGGCCCCCAAACTCATCCTTGGGTACAGACCTATCAATGGCTGACTAACCCAGTGGAATATATGGAAGACTGTGCTAAAAGCTATGGTGATATGTTCACTCTCCGAATTGGCCCAGTTTTTACTCCTCAAGTCTTCATTAGTAATCCTCAAGCAATTCAGCAGATTTTTACCACAGATCCAAAACAGTTAGATTCTGGTGCAGCAGCAGGTTCAGGAACGCCTTTATTGGGGCCAAATTCTCTATTTTCCTTAGAAGGAAAATCTCACCAGCGCCAGCGGAAACTGCTGACACCTCCTCTACATGGGGAAAGAATGCAAGCTTATGGTGATTTAATCAGTGAGATCGCCAAGCAAGTAACTAGCGAGTGGCCAGTCGGGGAAAGCTTTACAGTCTTGCCATCCATGCAAGAAATCTCCTTTCAGGTGATTTTAAAGGCTGTATTTGGTCTAAAGGACGGACTTCGTTATGAAAAACTCAAAGAAATTCTGATTGCTATCCTGAATCCAAAAAGACCTCTTTTGCGGGCAATATTCCTCCTGTTCCCATTATTACGGCAGGATTTAGGGCCTCGCAGTCCTTGGGGAAGTTATCTACGTTTGCGGCAGGAAATGGACGATCTCATCTATGCTGAAATTCAAGAAAGGCGATCGCTTGCTGATGAGTCTCGAAGTGATATTCTGTCTTTAATGATGGCGGCTCGTGATGAAGCAGGTGAGCCGATGACAGATTTGGAATTACGTGATGAATTGATGACTTTGTTGATTGCAGGTCATGAAACTACGGCTAGTTCTTTGGCATGGGCGCTGTATTGGATTCATCATCAGCCTGAAGTCCGTGAAAAGCTAGTGCAAGAACTGGATAGCCTGGGTGACAACAAAGACCCAAACGCCATTTTCCGATTACCTTATTTAAATGCAGTTTGTTCGGAAACAATGCGCCTATATCCGGTGGGGATGTTGGGAGTAAATCGATTGGTTAAATCACCTTTAGAAATTGCAGGCTACAAATTTGACCCTGGTACAATATTGGTTCCTTGTATTTATTTGAGCCATCATCGAGAAGATTTATACCCCAATTCCAAGCAGTTTCAGCCAGATCGTTTTCTAGAACGTCAATTTACTCCATCTGAATATTTGCCCTTTGGTGGTGGTAATCGTCGCTGTATTGGCATGGCATTTGCCCTGTTTGAGATGAAACTGGTATTGGCAACTGTATTATCTGATTGGCAAATGAAACTAGCTGATACAAAGCCAGTACTACCAGTTCGGAAAAGCATCCTCTTAGCACCAGGCGGTGGTGTACCAATGGTGGTGACTGGAAAGCGCCAGCAAAATCAGCGAGTTCTTGAGACTAACTTAGTGTAAAAGTTTCACAATCTGGTGGGAGCGATCGCTCCGCTTCCCTTTTGATTTACTTGCTAACTACTGGATTTTCAAGAACTTATCCAAAGCAGTAACTAGACTGGGGGGCCAACGGCGGATATTTTTTACCCAATCGATATCCTTATAGCGGCTATCTAACCCATAAGCTGCTACCCAGTTACTTTCGGCTTCACCTTGTTCTCCATTTACCCAATATGCAGCTGTGAGGGCGGCACGCACATCAGCAAATTTGGAGTATTTACGGGCGATATTTCGCATTTCGCGGATTGCTTGCTCTTTTTGACCAGTTTCATAAAGAGCGAGGGCGTAGTTTGCACGGGCGAAGGCAAAATTCGGGGCTATCTCATTAGATTTTTTGTAGTCTGCGATCGCATCTTCCCATTTTCCTAAACCTGTTTTGGCATTTCCCCGATTGTTATACGCCATCGCATCGTTAGGATCGAGTTCTAAGACATGATTATAATCTGCGATCGCATCTTCCCATTTTCCCATCCCTTCCAATGCCGCCCCCCGATTTAAATATGGATCGGTGACATTCGGCGCTAATTCTATGGCTTTGTTATAATCTGCCAGCGCCTCTGGCAATTTATTCTGACTCACCCGCGAATTTCCCCGGTTACTCCACGCCCCCGCATTTGTCGGAAATTGCTCAATAATCTTTGTCCAGTAAGTTTCAGCCGTCGCAAAGTCACCTTGATTCGTCGCTATAAACGCTTGATTTGCCCACTCATCACCTTGTTTTAACTGTTCTTGAGTAATGGGCGGCTGAGATTGTGCCATGACTGGAGTAGCCCAGCCAAACACAAGTAACAGGCTTAGAAAAATACCAATCAACTTAATCATCTAGGTTTACCTAATTTGTCATTTGTCATTGAGCATGAAGCAGAGGAATGGAGTTCAAAGGCTCATTTACGAGTATCAATGCCCAATGCCCAATTTCCCATAATTACAATAATGACAACTGTTCATTAGGCGGCGTGAATCCCAAATGCTTATATGCTGCCTTAGTCGCCATCCTACCGCGATGAGTTCTAGTTAAATACCCAATCTGCATCAGGTAAGGTTCGTAAACCTCTTCAATTGTTTGAGTATCTTCACCCGTCGCTGCTGCCATTGTTTCTAACCCCACTGGCCCGCCGTTAAATTGTTCAATTATCACACTCAGCATCTGGCGGTCTGTCCAATCTAAACCGCAAGGATCTACTTGGAATAGTTGCAATGCCTCAGATGCGATGATTTCATTAATCTCCCCAGATACTTTTACTTCCGCATAATCACGTACCCGTTTCAGTAACCTATTAGCAATCCGCGGCGTTCCGCGCGAACGACGGGCAATTTCTGTGGCACCATCTTCTGTAACGGGGGTTTTGAGTAATTGAGCGGTTCGCAGTACAATTTGAGTCAGTTCGTCAACTTCATAAAATCGGAGTTTTTGAATTAAACCGAAGCGATCGCGCAGTGGTGAAGTTAAAGCACCGACACGCGTTGTAGCTCCCACGAGGGTAAACTTTGACAGAGGCAAACTTCTGATCCGAGCGCTGGAACCCTTACCAATAGTAATATCTAAACGATAATCTTCCATCGCCGGATAGAGAATTTCTTCCGTCATCCGCGAGAGGCGATGAATTTCATCCACAAATAAAATATCACCAGGCTTGAGGTTCACCAGTAGCCCGACAATATCTCGTGGACGTTCTAGGGCTGGCGCACTAGTAATTTTGTAATTTACCCCCATTTCTGATGCTAAAATCATTGCCATTGTGGTTTTACCCAATCCCGGCGGCCCATACAGCAGCAAGTGATCCAGTACCTCACCACGAGACTTGGCTGCTTTGATTGCAATATCTAGCACATCCTTTAAATCTTTTTGCCCAATGTAATCGGCAAATCGGTGCGGTCGAATACCTTCTTCCTGCTGTTCTTGTTCATCAATAGCAGCTTCAGGCTGCAAAATATTTTCTGTGGATGGTGCTTTCGCCGACTCTCGACGCTGCTTTGGTTCTCCGTTGGGTTCTGGAGGCTGTTTTTTCGAGGAGATTATCGCCATAATTTCAGCTATCTACTTTTAAAGGGACTAGAGACTGGAGGCGGAGGGAGCAGGGGAGGCAGGGGAGAAATCAATTCAAAATTCAAAATTCAAAATTCAAATTAAAGAACTTATGCCTCCTGCCTTCTGCCCCATGCCCGTGAAAATTTTAGTTTGAGAATACCCGCGCCAATTTAAAATTTAAATTCCGGTCAATTACCCAGAAGTACAAAAGTTATTATGTTATCTAAAAGAATCTTACCGTGCTTAGATGTGAAGGCGGGACGGGTTGTAAAAGGAGTTAACTTTGTTAATCTCCAAGATGCAGGCGATCCGGTAGAGCTGGCCAAGGTTTACAACGAAGCCGGTGCTGATGAGTTAGTATTTCTGGATATTACAGCTACTCATGAAGACCGAGCTACAATCTTAGATGTGGTCTACCGGACTGCCGAACAGGTCTTCATTCCATTGACTGTGGGTGGTGGCATTCAATCCTTAGAAAATGTTAAAGCTTTGTTACGAGCGGGCGCAGATAAGGTTAGTATTAATTCTGCGGCAGTGCGGGAACCAGACTTGATTAATCGGGCAAGCGATCGCTTTGGTAATCAGTGCATAGTTGTTGCTATTGATGCCAGACGCAGAAATAACCCGGAGAATCCAGGTTGGGATGTGTATGTGCGGGGTGGCAGGGAAAATACAGGCTTAGATGCCCTAGAGTGGGCACAAGAAGTTGAAAAACGGGGGGCCGGAGAACTGCTAGTAACAAGTATGGATGCTGATGGAACCCAAGCTGGGTATGACATTGAGATCACACGGGCAATTGCCGATGCTGTAGAAATTCCAGTTATTGCTTCCGGTGGTGCAGGTAATTGCGAACATATATACACTGCCCTAACTGAAGGCAAAGCTGAAGCAGCATTACTTGCGTCATTGTTACATTACGGTCAATTAAGCGTAGCAGAAATTAAAAATTACTTGCGCGATCGCAACGTGCCAGTAAGAACATTATCTTGAATCACAATTTACTATTTAATGACATCTATCTGTGGTTAGGCACACTTCCTGAAAAGGGTGTTAATATTATTTTACAAGTATTAACAAATATTAAAAAATATGTTGCTTCCTATTTTACTTTTTGATGTAGCCCTGGTAGCGTGGTCGCTGCACTTAATGGAAAGAGCCTACGAGAGTAAAGAATTTTCTTTAATGTTGGCTGGTACATTAGTTGCTCTGGCTGCTGCTGCCATGTTAGTAGTTTACTTTTTGATGGGGCACTGTATGACCTATTTGTTGCAAGTGTCATTGTGAGTGCTGAGTGGTTGAGGAGATATTAAAAATTTATTTTCTACAAAAAGCTTGACAAAGTACCAATAATTCAGCCATTATGTATAATGAATTTTAAGGGGTTATAGCGCAGTTGGTAGCGCACCTCAATGGCATTGAGGGGGTCAGCGGTTCGAATCCGCTTAGCTCCATTCTTAATACTCTAAAGCTCTCTGTTAACAGTGTGCGACAAGAAGCACTAGTTGTCCAAAATGGTCACTTATATGCTTGTTGTTCTCAAAGGGCAACTAATGCTTGTCAATTGTCGCACAACGGAGAGGGAGAGGAAAGTAAGGAAAAGCCTAGAAGAAATGATTGCTCGATGGCTCGAAGAAAATTTAAGTTAGCATTTGCCTAATTGGCATTGTATCTCTTGCAATGCTGTACGCACTTCTCTGTATCTTAAGTATGCTGGCATACTCATTTGTTTTGAAACGCGGGCTTCAGACGGATATGCTCCCTGATTATGTAAACTTAGGGCAATTTGTTGCACAAATCAAACGGGAGCGCAATGATTCTAAATGTCAAGTTTTACGGTACCCAACCGTTTCACCATCTCCGGATTCCGATGGTCGAAGAAGCTGCTGACTTTGGTGTCCAACGCGATAATCGCATCCATATCTTCAGAGTTTAGCTCAAAATCGAAAATGTTGAAGTTCTCAACAATTCTTTCCTTCCGCACAGATTTCGGAATGACAACGACTCCTCTTTGGGTCAGCCAGCGCAGAATTACTTGAGCAACAGTTTTCTTGTATTTCCTAGCGATAGAAAGCAGCAGTTCATTCTCGAAAATATTGTTCTTGCCTTCAGCAAACGGTCCCCAAGATTCAATCTGAACATTGTTTTCCTGTAAGAATTTCTGGGTTTCAATTTGCTGATTGAAGGGATGGATCTCAATTTGATTGACCGCAGGAACCACTTCGTTATGAACTATCAGATCCATTAAGCGATCGGGTTGGAAGTTGCTGACACCGATGGCTCTAATCTTGCCTTCTCGATATAATTCCTCCATTGCTCGCCAAGAGCCATAGACATCGCCATAGGGTTGATGAATCAGATAGAGATCCAGATAATCTAATTGCAATCTCTTTAGCGATTTTCCAAAAGCCTTCTTTGCGCTTTCGTAGCCGGCATCCTGAATCCAAAGCTTTGTGGTGACAAAGATATCTTCCCTTGGCACACCACTTTTTTCAATGGCTTTGCCAACTGCTCCTTCGTTTTGATAAGCAGCGGCGGTATCAATTAAACGATAGCCAGCACGTATTGCTTCATATACGCTTCTTTCACACTCTTCGAGGTCAGTTACCTGGTAGACACCGAACCCTAAAATGGGCATCTCGACACCATTATTCAATACTAGCTTTTGCATTGTTTCCCTCCAAGTTGTGCTTTTACCTTCAGTGAGCAGTCAGTAACTCTGTTATGGTTCGGGGTTGATCTGTGTCATCCGATCGCAGATTTGGGTCTGGTTTAAGGGGCGGTTATGCCAGACCCAGAGACTACAATTGGACTCAGCGACCCGTCATTTGCTCCAATTTTTCGGGATACCGCGCTCCTTGCACTGCGATCTTGGCGGCGGCATCATCGATTTCGCCAAGATCGGCAGGCGTGAGTTCGACGGAGATTGCCCCGATGTTTTCGTCCAAGCGATGCAGCTTCGTGGTGCCTGGAATCGGAACGATCCACGGTTTCTGAGCCAGTAGCCAGGCAAGTGCAATCTGAGCGGGTGTTACCTGCTTCTGTTGGGCAATGCTGTTGAGCAGATCGATCAGGGCTTGATTCGCCTTGAGAGCCTCTGGCGTGAAGCGAGGTAGGGTGCTGCGGAAGTCGGAACTGTCAAAAGTCGCGTTTTCGTCGATCTTGCCCGTGAGAAAGCCCTTACCCAAAGGGCTGTAGGGGACAAAGCCGATGCCAAGTTCCTCCAGGGTCGGTATCACTTCCGCTTCAGGCTTTCTCCACCACAGTGAGTACTCGCTCTGGAGAGCAGCGATCGGCTGAACGGCGTGGGCGCGACGAATCGTTTGCACTCCTGCTTCCGAGAGTCCAAAGTGCTTCACCTTACCTGACTGAATCAGTTCTTTCACCGCTCCTGCCACATCTTCGATCGGCACGTTCGGGTCAACCCGGTGCTGATAGAGGAGGTCGATCGCCTCTACCTTGAGTCGCTTGAGCGAACCCTCCACGGCTTCCTTAATATGCTCCGGTCGGCTATTCAGTCCGGGTGAACCCTTCATGCCACGGGGATCGGAATTCGGACTGATGTCGAACCCGAATTTGGTGGCGATGACCACTTGGTCGCGGAAGGGAGCGAGGGCTTCACCCACCAGCTCTTCGTTTAGGAACGGGCCGTAGACCTCGGCGGTGTCAAAGAATGTAATGCCCCGTTCTACGGCAGCCCCCAGAAGAGCAGTCATCTCTTGTGTGTCTTTGGGCGGGCCATAAGAAAAGCTCATTCCCATACAGCCCAGCCCGATAGCCGAGACTTCCAAATTACTGTTTCCAAGTTTGCGCTTTTGCATTTTTTGAACTCCTGTCTTTGATTTAAAGGTGAATTAAAGGTCGGAACTGTCCTACTCCAGGATCGGGTCTGGTATTGTTCGTCGCTGACCTGTTGCATTTAGTCCACAGTCTTGCCGTCGATCTGTTGCTGAATGGCGATGTGCATCATGTCCGTGGATTTGATGATGATGCTTTTTGTGCGATCGCTAGAATGAACCATCTGTTGATTTCGATAGCTCTTCATGGGCACGCGTCGCCTGCAACCGTTCCTCGACAGCCGACGCGATCGTTGCAAGGGCGTCACTTCCGGCAACGAACAACTTCGGCGGATTCTCCATCCCGGCGATTTTGACCAGAGCATCGCCTAACTTTGCTGGATCGCCCTGCTGCGTGCCGTTGTAGACCGACCAAGTGTCCTGAACGTTGCCCTCGGCGGCATAGTCTTCGATGGCGTTGCTAGGCCATCTAACATTCTGGTCATCCAGAAGATCCGTGCGGAAGAAGCCCGGTTCGACGAGCGTCATCTTGATGCCGAACCCCTCGACCTCGGCCGCGACCGACAGCGAGATGCCCTCGACCGCAAACTTCGATGCGGCGTAGGCAGCACAGTGCTTAAACCCGACAACGCCAGCAACGGAGCTAATGTTGATGATGTGACCTGACTGCTGCTGACGCATAACCGGCAGCACGGCACGCATGACGTACACCACACCATAGAAGTTTGTCGCGAACTGGCGTTCGATCTCAGTCGTGGTCATCTCTTCAAAATTACCAAGCAGGCTGTAGCCCGCATTGTTAACCAAAACGTCGATCCGCCCGAACCGCTTCACCGCCTCCTCGACGGCTGTTTTCGCCTCTACCTCGTTGGAAACATCCAACTGGACAAATGCAAGATTCTCGCTTGCAACATCGGGCAAGGCATTACGCACTTTATCGAGGTTTCGGCCAGTCGCAACTACACGATCGCCAGCCTGCAATGCCGCCTTGGCGGTTCCGGCTCCGATACCGCTACCAGCGCCTGTGATCAACCAGACTTTGCTCATAATTATTTTCCTTTTACTCGAACTTAATCAAGCCCTGTATTGTTCATTGCTCGTTATCATCGCCATTACTCTGTCGCCACTTCATTCAGGCATTTCAACGCATTCAGTGTTCGGGGATATCCCACCCAGGGCAACAATTGTGTAATCAGATCCAGCAGTATGTCTTTGCCGTTTCCGACATTCAGGTTGCCTTGAATGTGCCCCTTTATCTGTGATTCAACCCCGCCCAGAGCAATGAGGATAGACAGTGTGATGAGCTCTCTTACTTTGATATCTACGCCATTGCGGGTGTAATAATCGCCAAAGCAATTGGCAGACAAAAACTTTTGAATGTGCAGCTGGTCTTTGGGCGATCGCTCATACATTTGATCGATTGTTTCACCGAATATGGCTTTTTGTACTGCCAGCCCTTTGTCGTAGCGGGTTTCCGGGCTGGTGGTCGATTGCCCTTCTAAAGGTAATTTAATGCCCCTGCTGGACATCACTTCATTGGTGGCATGAACGAAATCAAATGCTTTTGCCATCCCCACATAGGGTACTGCTTGATACAAAATCTCTTTGACTTCAATCGGCGTTACTCCAACATTGAGCGCTGCGCCCACCATGACTTTGTATTCGCTAACTGCCTGACTACCGACGATCGATGCCAGAATCAGCATCACCCTGGTTTTTGTATCGAACTTGCTCAACACAATGACTTCATCGAAGGCAAAGTTGTCAAAGATTTCGATCAGTTCAGGGTCAGTTATCTTTAGGGTCGATTTGTGGTTTGGAAACAGTTCCTCGTGATGTTTATGTGCCGCTTCACTGATTCTCACAGAGGATTGAGTTTTGTCTTGCTGTGGTGTATTGGTCATACGTACCTCTTTGTTTGAGTTACAGTTGTGGATTTCGTCTCCAAGCTCGTTCTCTTTTCCAACGCTTCTGGAAGCGATCGCTTGCCACTTGGCTCACCTTGCCTTCGTGCCGAGGAGAATGGGGTTGGTTTCAGCGAGATCGAGAGACTTAATCATGGTCGGTGTGGAGGTCTTGTATTTTTGGAAATGGGGCGATTCTATATGCGCTTGATACGCCTGTTCATTCGCATAGATTTCCAATATCGTGATGCGGGTGGGATGGTCTTTTTCAGATACGGCATTTAAGCCTAGAACTCCCGGCTCAACGCGAACAGAAGTTTCGATTTCCTCCTTAAGCAAAGCTTTATAACTTTCCAGGTAAGCAGGATAAATTTCGAGTCTTGCCAATCGCACGACTCGATCGTTCTCCTCGGCAAGCCTACTCTGGCAGGAAAATAGGGTCAGCATGAGGAATGCGCCCAACACGAGCCATACGTTGTGAATTCGCAACTGCTTCATGATTCTCTCGATCTGGTATTCAACCTTTCATTTTTGCGGCGATCGTTGCGACCCGTTGGCCGAGTATTTCCTCGTGCCCCAATACAAGCACCATCGGGTAAGCCAGTCGCAGCTTATCGGCGATCGCGTCGCGCCCCCAATACGACTTTAGCGCCTTTGCTTGCACGCGATTTCGCAGTTGCTTCACCAATCCCTGATGATGCGCCGGTAATAATCACAACTTTGTCTTTAATCATCTGATTCCTCTTTTTGTTGAGTAACTATTGAGTTCCGCCACGGACTTGCCAATCAGTGGCTAAGGGCATTTTGAACTCCTGTGTTTGCATTACAAGAACTGAATTTTTTCTTGAATAAAAATCTAGAATACTGACAAGAAGCCGAAATCATTTTTTCTTGCTTTAGCTTCATCTTAGGCATTTTGGAGGATAAGCAATAGAACGATCGTCTAAGATTGTTGTACAATCCTGCAAACTTAGAAATGAACGCTGCCAAAACGAGTGAAAAGTGCGATCGCCTAACAAGAAAATAAGCATCACAGCTTCGCTAACGGCAAAGTTATCCTTCCACTCACAATGGAGAGGTTTAGGGAAATTTTTTAGAGGGTTTTATTTGCTGTCTACCTAGCCAGTCTCGAAAGTTGGAATGATAGGGACTGTAATGGTTTTCTGAGGCGATTTTTTGTTGCTGTAAGAACTCTAGCCAATTTTCTAGCACTTCCTCAACTTCATACTCATCAGTATCAATGATTTGTGCGATCGCTGCGGCGGTCTGCGCCAACGCTTCCACTGGTATTGCTTTTTACTGCTGTATCAAAACATTTAACACATCTGTGCTTTGTTCGGGTGGAAACATTTTGTGTAAATGCTGCTGATAATATGCTTCTAAACCAGGCGGGAGTTGATTGGACTGGAAAGATTCCGGGTAGAAATTTTCTGCGTTAGCGAAGCTTACCGAAGGTATCGCACTTATTACCTGACTAAGATACATAAAATTATTTTCGCTCAAAGTGGTAAGGCGATGCCCAACGGCAAGCTGCTCCGCATCTACGCAGAATTCTTGCTCATTAATCTGGTGATTACTCAGCCAAGATTTAAGATCCCCTTTTACCCCTAGACGTTTCAAATTCCAAACTCGACAGTTGACCCTCAGAAGCTAAACTGCGGCAATATTAACTTTGCAACCATATCAACAAGTAGAAACCCCATATATGCTTGGGCACTAAAGATAGCCATCTATGGTATAGAAATGTATAGAATCTTGTAAAGATATAAAATATAGTTGTTAAATGCACACATTTCTAGCTTCTTCCTCAATGCAGCTGTCTGTACCACCAAATCACTTTCAGCCCATGAAGATTGTCGCACTGGGGGACAGCTTAATTTATGGATTCGGCGACCCGGAAAAAGGGGGATGGATTGAGCAACTACGGCGATGGTGGATGTTGCCGGATAGTGCCGGTCATGTTCTTTATAATTTAGGGGTAAGAGGCGATCGCACGCAACAAGTAGCCCAAAGGCTAGAAGTTGAGTTCCGCCACCGGGGTGAACTGCGAAATCGTGTCCCCGACTTGATTATTTTATCAGTAGGCGTGAATGATTCAGCGCGGTTGGCGCGTCCTGATGGCCGAAGTTACACAGATTTTACATTGTTTGAGAAGGAAATTGCTTCTCTGCTAGATTTAGCACAGCAACTATGTCCTGTGTTATTTGTAGGCATGGTGCCAGTGGATGAAGCTAAGATGCCATTTCTAGATTGCTTTTACTATAATCATGCCGATCAGTACCGCTACAAAGAAGCAACTCGAATTGCTTGCACCAAACGGCAGATTCCCTATTTAGATATTTTTGAGCAATGGATGGAACGCGGTGAAAATTGGCGGCTTAAACGCTTGAGTGAAGATGGTCTTCATCCCAATACACTAGGTTATCAAGCTTTGTTAGAGGATGTAATCAATTGGGATGCAATAACTTCAGTAGGCTTTGCCAACGCAGCTTACCATTCTCAATTTAATTATCAGCTTAAACCATCCTAAGAATCATCCTAATATAGATGTGTTGGTGCTTTGGGACTAGCCGATATTCTCGTATTTGCCACCCTCACAAAAAGCACCAAAATCTTGCTGAATTTTAAATGAAAGTAGGTGTAATATCCTTTTACAATCCATCTATATAAAACTCTTGTTCATTACTCAGCACTCTTATGACACCAACTCTATTAGGTCGCTGGCAAACTCGATTATTATTACTTGCAACTGTAGGTGTACTAGTATCTTTGCCTTTTGCAATAGGTTGGATTGGCCCTGGTGCTAACTCGGTTTATTTTTGGATACTTGCTTATGTCGCGATCTTTGGCATAGGCTGGGATGTGCTTTATGACTATCTGCAAAAATCCCGTTGGGATAGAGATTGGCCCGCGGTTTATCAACTCTTAGCTGGCATCTGGGAATTGGTGTTTGTGTTTTGTGGAGTCAAACTGCTTGGCTTCTTACCAATACCTTTACCGAAAGAAGAACTTTCGCCAGCAGTTTTTATATTGCACTATAGCGTCGTGTGGCTAGCAGTTTTTATTAGTTCACAAAGTCTGATGCGAATTATCTTTCCCCGTTGGCGTTTCCGGGGTGGTGAGTGGTTGTAAAACCTCAAATCCTCGAAACTAAATTTATTAAGAATTTATCAAAAATTAAAAATTAAATCGCAAATTCAAAAAATCGCATTTGGCAATTTTACTTGGAATGCAATATGTTGTATTCACGTACAGTTGTGTGCGTCTCTATGAGCAACCTGTAATAATATGCATTTACTTTGCACTTTCCCCGTAGTTCTGGGAATCATGAGTCAGGAGTCAAAATAAAAAAGGCTCCTGGTTCCTGATATCATGTCCGTTTGATTACTTATTAAACCCGAAGAACCCCACCCCGCCAAAGCTATGCTTTGTCTCCCCTCCCCGCTTGCGGGGAGGGGATTAAGGGGTGGGGTGCAATGACTGTGGGAATCATAACTAATTATGCGGACATGATATGATTTCTGACCCCTTGGAGGAAATTCTATTTATAGATGCAACTTGAATGTCTATTAGCTGCTCTCATCCAATAAAAAACACCTATATTGTGTTTCCAAAATTGGCGCTTGTGCTGATGTAATAGTCATGTATGAGAAAAACAGGACAAGCTTTGGAGTGTAGGGAGATTTTTCAATGCAGAGACGTAAATTAAAGAGGTGCAATGTCGAATTTTGATCTGGTTATTAAGCTATTTCTGCAACTCACAATTATTTTAACCACTTGTCGCATCGTCACGATTTTAGGACGCCGCTATCTTGGTCAAACCGATGTTGTTTGCGAAATGATTGCAGGTGTAATGCTAGGCCCATCACTTTTGGGATTGATTGCACCAGATTTTCAGCAATGGCTGTTTCCTAAGCTTCCCATTATTACTGCTGTAGGACTAAAAATACCCAACCCATCAATGTCGATTTTATATGCTATTAGCCAGATTGGGTTGGTAATTTATATGTTTTTGATTGGTTTAGAGTTCAATACCAAACTCTTAAAACATCATATTAAAAGTGCAAGTTTGCTATCTGCTGCCGGGATTATCACTCCCTTTATTTTAGGAGCGATCGCATCTTTTTGGTTTTATCACAATGGCGATTTCTTTCAGCCAAAAGTTGTGCCTTGGTCAGCCGCTTTGTATCTAGGTGCATCGATGACAATTACGGCTTTTCCGATGTTAGCTCGCATTCTTTACGAACGCGGTCTTGCACAAACCCGCTTCGGTACTTTGGCTTTGGGTGCAGCATCGGTAGATGATGCAGTTGCTTGGTGTTTGTTGGCGATCGTGCTTGCTAGCGTGAAAAATTCTCTGAGCATTGCCATATTAGCAATTGGTGGTGGCATTTGCTACGTGCTATTTGCAATTTTTCTCGGTCAACCTCTACTGAGAGCGTTCACACGTATGACTAAACGCGATGCAGGTGTGAACAGACAAACACTGACTTTAATGTTGATAATTTTGATGTTTTGTGCATGGTTTACCGATGTCACAGGCATCTATGCAATATTTGGTGCTTTTGTGCTGGGAGCAGTGACTCCACGCGGAGAATTTACCCAACAAATTCGCCAATATACAGAGTTTTTAACTACTTCTTTTTTGCTACCGATATTTTTTGTCTTCTCTGGATTAAACACTCAAATTGGATTGGTAAACACACCGACTTTGTGGGGAGTGACGCTGTTAATTATTGCGATCGCAATTCTTGGCAAAGGTGTTGCTTGTATGTTGGCTGCAAAATTGGCGGGGGAAAATTGGCGCGAATCTGCAACTATCGGCGCTCTGATGAATGCTCGTGGTTTGATGGAGTTAATCATCCTCAATATTGGTCTTGAGCAAGGTATAATTACCCCAACTTTATTCACTATCATGGTTATTATGGCAGTCATTACTACCCTTATGGCATCACCACTGATTGCCTTTTTGTTGCACGGGACAAGCTATGATAAATCTTCCGCTTAAGCAAAATTAAATATTAAGATTAATTACCTAGTAATTGGGTAAAATTCTCCGCTTTGACTCTGGCTATAACCGCTAATTTGTTTATAGTGGCACTTAAACGCCACTATAAACGGACTACCTATTACCTATTTTTTTTAATATCGGTAATTCGTCATTTCTTCTAGATTTAGCTTCTAAAATCATCAAAATTCATGTTTCCCGACTGCAACTGCATCGTAACAGCAATTTACATAACAACGAAGCACAAATCAATCTTGGGTATATTTAACAAGCTTGACATTTTCTAGTCTTTTAAAGAATTATCTTAGGGAAACCAGATAGTTAATTGTGAAAAAACCATGCACATAGTTATTCTCGTTCTGGTTGAGGTGCTGATTGTTATTGGACTTTCAAGGCTAGTAGGGCTAGGATTCCGTTCCATTAAGCAACCTCTGGTAATTGGTGAGATTGTCGCCGGGATTATGCTCGGCCCATCTTTATTTGGTTTAGTTGCTCCCGATATAGCAGTTAGCTTGTTTCCACCAGAAACTTTTCCTTTTCTAAATGTTTTGTCTCAGGTGGGACTAATATTTTTCATGTTTCTGATTGGGCTAGAACTAAATCCCAAATACCTCAGCGGACAATTAGAAGTAGCAATTTTAACTTCTCATGTCAGCATTTTGGTGCCGTTTTCTTTAGGAACATTGCTAGCGGTGCTGCTTTATCCGCTAGTTTCCAACGCTAGCGTATCCTTCACCGCCTTTGCCTTGTTTTTGGGGGCGGCGATGTCGATTACTGCCTTTCCAGTGTTAGCGCGAATCATTACTGAAAACAATTTACAAGGAACGCGTTTAGGAACGTTGGCGTTAACTTGTGCAGCAGTGGATGATGTGACAGCTTGGTGTCTGTTGGCAGTAGCGATCGCTGTGGCTCGAACTGGTGACTTTGCTGGTGCGATACCCACAATTATCGCCAGCATAGTTTACATCGGCTTGATGTTGACGGTGGGACGTTGGTTCCTGCAACGCCTTGCCAAACACTACCTGCGTGCGGGACGCCTCAGCCAATTGCTGCTAGCTGGGATTTATATGGCAGTGGTTGCGTCGGCATTAATCACCGAACTAATTGGGATTCACTTAATTTTTGGGGCATTTTTACTGGGAGCAGCGATGCCCAAAAATGAAGATTTAGTGCGGGAATTGGCTGTAAAAACCGAAGATTTTGTTTTGATATTCTTACTGCCAATATTTTTTGCCTACAGCGGCTTAAAAACGCAGATTGGCTTGCTCAACCGTCCCGAATTGTGGCTTTTGTGTGCGTTGGTTTTAGGAGTGGCGATCGCAGGGAAATATGTTGGCACTTATGTAGCGGCCCGTGTCAGTGGCATTAGTAAACGGGAAGCTTCGGCACTCGGTTGGTTAATGAATACTCGCGGCTTGACCGAACTGATAGTGCTAAATATTGGTCTAGAGTTAGGGGTAATTTCCCCCTTAATATTTACCATGCTGGTAATCATGGCATTGGTAACTACATTCATGACCTCGCCACTGCTGGAATGGACATATCCGAAAAAGCTGATCCGGTTAGATGTCATGGAACCGGAGTTGGAAGCAGAAACAGGTATAGACACCTCTGCTGGAAGTGAAACTTCTCCTCATCCTTTCCGAATTTTGGTGCCAGTGGCTAATCCAAGTACTCAAAAAGGCTTGGTACAGTTGGCAGTAGCGTTGGCGCAGCCCGCCGTAGGTATCGCTCTCAATTACCGATATCCTGCCATTGTTAACCCTCTTAGCCTGATTGAATTTCAAGAAGATTATGCCTTTGAAAGTACCCCAGTTGAAGCAGACCGATTAATTGCCCAGCGCCGCCACCAGCTACAAGAATTAATTAATACTCTCGAACCGCCAGAAACTCGTTCTTGCGTGCATCCTATCATTCGCATATCCAGCAATGTTGCCCGCGAAACAGCACAGATTGCCACATCAGAACAAGCTGATTTAATTCTCGTGGGCTGGCATCGCCCAGCTTTTAGTAGTAATCGTTTAGGTGGACGAGTCGGACAAATGCTTACCACTGCACCAGTGGATGTAGCAGTATTTGTGGATAAAGGTAAAGAGCAATTAGAAACTTTATTGGTACCTTATTCAGCCAATATCCATGATGATTTAGCACTAATACTAGCTCTGAGACTGCTAATTAATCGTGAGACTTGTATGTTGCAGATATTACAGATAGTAGCAAATCATGCCAAGGAAGAATCGAGTTACGAACTGCACACGATGATGGAACAATTGCCCACCAGTGTACGCGATCGCATTGAAATCAAAACTCTCGAAGCCCCAGAACCAATCCAAGCCGTAATTCAAGCCTCAGAAGGTGTTGACCTAACTATTGCTGGCACCAGCCGCGCTTGGGGTATCGAGCGCCAAACCTTGGGAAGATATACAGACCAACTAGCCATCCAATGTCGTTCTTCTTTGCTGATTACCCGCCGCTACAGTCAAGTTACCGCTCACCTTGCCTCTATGCTTCCTGAGGTTAGTAGTCAAGAGCCAACATTGAGCAATTGAAATTCATGAATCATTTCAACTTCAAATCCTTAGCTTTTTACGGAGTAGCAATAATTGCAGTGCTACTGTTGTTTAAAACTGTCAGTGTTTATGGGGAAAACAAACTCAAGGCTCCTCCTCCAGTTAACGGCCGCTATCGTCTAACCCTGGCTGAGAATTTGCCTAACTGTGAAAAATCAGATACCCTAACGTTAAACATTGAGCAGTCGGGTATTTACTTAAATGCCTCTGTATTACCGGCAAACGCTAACCCCGATACCGACGAAAAGCACTCTCTGGCAGGCATCTTCAGAAATCAACAGTTAAATTTATCTGGGAAAGTTGGTAGATCAATCCTTTGTAATATTCCTCGCCCTCAAAACGATCCTCTGAACTCAGTCGCAATTCAAATGCAACTTGTTGATAAAGGTAATATGACGGGTCAATTAACCGTAAATGGCATTCCCAAAACTCTAAAATTTACCGCTGTGCCCCAAAAAGCTCAGGAAAAATCTCAGAAGTTAAATAGCCATTGAACTGGAGAGTGGGCAAGGGATTTAAAGCGCGAAGTCAACAGCAATGCGATCGCATTGTATGGGGTTTTATGGAGCAGATAAAAAGAATGGATCGGGGACTAAAGACTAGGCAATTTTGCCAATGGCGCAAGCAGCTATATAGCATAAGTCTATTAGGCTTTTATGCAGCGATCGCCCTCGAAACTTGCACTACTGCTGCTACACCAGTGGCGAAGCTAGATAATTGGCGTTTTTCTCCCAAGACACAACAACTCGAAATCACCCTCTCAGCAGGCACAACCCCCCGTTATTTCTACCTAGCCCAACCCTCTCGTCTGGTTGTAGATTTACCGAATACTAAGTTGGGCAAAGTTACCACACAACAAAATTATTCTGGAGCAATCAAAAGCATTCGCGTTTCTCAACTGAATGCTCGCGACACACGCATTGTCCTAGATTTAGCACCAGGGACTGTTTTTAATCCCAAACAGGTACAACTGCAACCCGTTTCCCGAAAAAACTCCACTCGCTGGGTATTACGTCCGGTTATTTCTGGTAAAACTACTGCCGTGAAACCAGTAAATTCCCCAGCTTCACCCAAAAAACAACCTCAAACACCCTATAAATCACAACCACCTAGTAACGTACCCATAAGTACTAATCCACAACCGCCCTTACTCACAGTTCCGCCTCCATCCAATGAACTGCCCTCAACAATTACTACTAACTCAGGGCAGCCTTTTGTAACTGTACCTCCCTTAACTCCGAATACACCCTCTCAACAAGTTGATTCAATTCTTCCCCCTGCTACTTTCCCAAATCCATCAGGTAATTTGAATAGCATTCCTCCTTTAGTTCGGTCTGACTTTCCAGTTCCAACAGTCCCCAATGTTGCCGATCCGCAAATCATTGAGTTTGGTCAACCTTTACCCAAAACTAAATAGTTAATAATTCAAATAGGGCTATTGGGAAGAGAATAAGGGGACAAGGAGAAAAGACTTGCAGCAAGTCCCCCTACCCCCTGCCTTATCCCAACACGCCAACCTAATTTACCTTCCTCCAACTAACTCCTTTACCTTGTTGATGATGCCGACTGGATCGATACCTTGATATGGGTACTGTTCCCACAAACCGCCGCAACCTTCTTTATAAGTTCCAAGATGGGCATATTTGGGAGTCAAACCCCGCTCTAGCAGCCAAGAACCGAAACGGCTGCCTAAGCCAGTGCGACGGTTGAAGGCTTCTACTACAAGCACAAAAGGAGCGTTACCAACTTTGGTAATCATTTCTTCATCAATGGTGTTTAAAGTTGGTTTGTTAATTAAACCAACGTCTAACCCTTCTTGCTTAAGACGCTCTACAGCATCAACGGCACGGTAGAGAGCATCGCCAAAACTGATAATGTAGCCTTGTGTCCCCTCTCGTATAACCTCATCTTTACCAGGAACAAATTTGTAGCCACTTCCAAACAAGTCATTGCCGTTGCTGTCCTGAATATTGGGCACTTTGGAACGGGTGGAGAAAATAAACCGCAGTCCAGGCTCAGAAAACACAGCTTCTACACAAGCTGTCATTTGATTAGTATCTGCCGGGAAGTACAACTGTGTTGGGTAGCCATCATCCAAGCCATTGTCGGCAAACATATTATTTATACCAAAGTGGCAGCTGTTATCTGCCATATCATCTATACCCGCATGGGAAAAATGACATAGAACATTGGAATAGTTCAGCCGTGCCATCGTGATTTCTGAGATACACATTTCTAAGAAGGCGCTGAAGGTGGCAAAAATACCTTGCTTGCCCTCGTCCATCCCGAATCCAGCCGCAGCAGAGAAGTTGCTCCGTTCCATGATGCCGGAGGAAATAAATATTTCTGGGTATGTTTCATGAATTTTCTTCAAACCGCAGGAGCCTTCTAGATCGCTATCAATGACCTTAATTTTTTCTTTACGCTCCGCCTCGCTCATGCGACTGAGGACACCCACCACGGCTTCACCAAATACAGTACGGTTAGCGCCCCATTTGTCACCGGAACCCAGAAACGTATATGTTTGTTTGGGTTTCTCAATATTCTTAAGGTATTCGACAGCCGCAGTTTGTCCGCGAGATTCTAGATACTTAACTGCTAAATCTACAGGAATTACATCATGACCATGAATGGAACCTTCTAAACCTTCAATACCAGGACACATCGGGCGTTTATTAATCAGAGCGATCGCTCCGGGAGTATTCACAGCTTCGCAAATACGATGGTATAAATCGTCTAAGTCTTCTCCGTTTCCCTGAAGAACCTTCAAACCGTGGCCTTCTAAGGTTTTGGCGACACTGAAACCAGGTAGATATTTAGAAGGATGTCCAGCGATCGTTACATCATTGTCATCAATGAGCAGCTTGACGTTAAGATGTTGAGCAACAGCCAAGCGAGCAGCTTCGGCATCGTTTCCTTCCTGCTGCGAACCATCAGAACCGAGACAAAAAACAGCCTTGCCTGGATTCGCCATTGCCACACCATTAATGTAAGGCCAAATATGACCCAAGCGCCCAGAACTAAATTTCACACCAGGAGTTAGTTTTAGTTCGGGGTGTCCCGGTAAATTGGAATGTGCTTGCCGATAACGTAAAAGTTGCTCGGCAGGTAAATCACCATGCAATGTTGCCATTAGATATTGAGTGGCGACTCGATGTCCTGCTTCATCAAAGAAAATCGGTACAAATTGCTCCGATGCTCCCCGGAAAAAGGCATCGAGAATCATTACCTCTGGCACTGTATCGTATGGCCCACCAGTATGGCCGCCGACTCCACTAGCCGCGCCAGTCGCTGTAAAAAAGACGATCGCATCTCGGCAGAGTTGAATATTCGCTTTGAGAGTCTCTCGCTGTTCGGCGGTGAGGCTGGAATTTGCTGGATTGAGCGCTAAAGGTTTGTAAGCACCGAGATCGATTGGAAATTGGGTATTAATAGTAGTCATGGTTTATTGATTGAATAAAAAACAATTTGAACAGACGGGACGTGCGATCGCACTACAAAAAAATTGTTAAAACCCCCATTGGGCAACAATTATCCAAGCTCAAGCCAACCACTCGAAACCATTATGGAACCGTGTGATTTCATCAAATGCCAAAATCAATACATTCAATTGTGCATGAATGTGCTTGAATTCAATTGAAGTTACGGATTACCGTACAAAGACTTGCATATCAATAAGTATAAACTCACAAACGTGCAATTTCAAGCCCAAAAACGCATTTTCAGGAAAATTAATTATGCTAACTGCTGAACGACGACAATTCATCTTAGAAATTCTGCGTCGTGATAAAAAGGTACTTTCGACAGAACTTAGTGCTGTTCTGAAAGTTTCTGAGGATACGATTCGCCGGGATTTACGAGAACTGGCAGAAACGGGACTATTACAACGCGTTCATGGGGGAGCACTCCTCAAATCTCCAGCCACCGCCAGTTATACCGATCGCCAAAAGCAAGCACCAAAAGAAAAGGAAGCGATCGCTCGGACAGCAGCAAAATTAGTTTGTACAGGACAGGTGGTGATTTTAGATGGAGGTACAACAACTCTCCAAGTAACCCGTCATTTGCCCCTAGATTTGCACGCAACAGTGATCACAAATAGTCCGCCAATAGCAGTTGCTTTAGCAGAACATCCCCATATAGAAGTTGTGATGTTAGGTGGACAACTCTACAAAAAAGCCTTGGTGAACGTGGGTACTGTCACCATTGAGACATTACGGATGATTCGTGCAGATTTGTGCATGTTGGGGGTTTGCAGTTTGCATCCAGAAGTTGGGATTAGTGTACCTAACCTAGACGAAGCCCACGTCAAACGAGCGATGATTGCTGGATCGGCTGAGGTAGTCGGATTAGTCACAGCAGAAAAATTAGACACGGCTGCTCCTTATCTAGTGGAGTCTATTCATGCCCTGACTTACCTAGTAACAGCACCGACAGTATCTAATAATATGCTGAGTGCCTACAAAGCTTTAGGTTTAACAATTATACGTGACGAGTACGAATGATCTGATTTGACAGATGCGATCGCGGGGATTGGGGAGCAGAGGATCTGGGGAACTGGGGAACTGGAGAAATGGGGATCTGGGGAGCAGTGGCAGTAAGTTTTTCCCCTCTGCCCCTCTGCCCCTCTGCCCCTCTGCCCCTCTGCCTCTTATACCCAATGCCCAAATCTAAAATCTATCCGTTTCCTGAGGTGTTCCAACTGCTCCTGGTTGAGCAGTGAAGAAGTTTTGAGCAGCTTCATTTTGATATATACACCTAATATCAGGTTTATCACTGTCCAAATTACCTGTAAACCCAAAGGTGTTCAGGCGATTTTTGCACTCATTTACCTGATCGGATGTCACTAGCTTACGTTGCTCTAAAAGCGCCCAGTTATTTTGTCGGATTACGCATCCAGGACGCATACTCGGCTGGGCAACATAGACATTGAAGGGGTTGAGAGTGACGAACAGTCTCGCGTCCATCACCATCGCGCTGGCTCCGTACTGCACGCAAATTTCCGGGTTTGGTGCTTTGGTGTCAATGAATTCACGGGAAGCCACATTTGATGGGGCCAACGTGGTTGTAGAACTAAAAGCAATGCCAATCCCAATACCCAAAATCAACACCCCTCCCATAATTGCAATGGTGAAGAGGTTAAACATAGGGGATTGGAAAATAGAGGGTTTAGGAGTAGTAGCCGATCTACCAGGGGGTTTGCGTCTCATTTTTGCTTAATCACCTTCACGCCGATTTGGCAGGGAGTGGTCTAAAGTCTTCTCCCTCTTTCAGTATGCCTATTGTTGACTGTAATTGTCTGCGAGTTTTTGGACAGTATTCTTCTTAAATGATAGAAATAGGAACTTATCTAGATATTTGGACAGAATTTCAACCTTGTAGGTTATTGTTTCCATCTTGAAGAATTGGTAACTATTTTAATTTATTTGCCGCTTAAGGAATTGTTATTACCTTTGTGCTGCTTCATATGTAAATCACAGAATAACTGTCTTTACCTTATATATTTTATTAACCAATTATTATAGCATATTTTTGATATCTATCAGATAGCCTTGATTCAATTTACAAAAAGGATGCAGTTAGAATGCTTGGATTATCTAGCTTTTGTTTGTAATTTTGCGGAAAGTCTGACCGGAGGAAACCTGTGCTTATAAATTTCCAAAGCGAATTTTTCGTATTCGTATGAGATATTTTTGTTACTCCTGGTAATTGATATGTCAAACAATCTAACTTAAAATTTAAGAAAGTTTTAATAACTGATTAGAAGCAAGTGGCATCTCAAAGAGCATTATTCTCAAGCAAGAAGTTCAAAACTTCGCAACTTCAAATCTTTCTAGCTGATAGTCTGACTATTTTTTGGGGAGATTGGTTAGATTTACGTGTCAGAATCCTACCAATTGCTGCATCAGGCTTAATATCCCCACTGATATATATTTTAGCTTTTGGCTTGGGTTTGGGTAGTTCCATCAAACCCGGCTCAGGGATTAGTGGTAACTATAACAACTATTTAGAATTTATATTACCGGGGATGGTGGCGCTATCGTCAATGACAGTTAGCTTTGCTGGAACGACATTTTCGATTTGTGGAGACAGACTATTTACCAAAACCTTCGAGGAATTGTTGTTAACTCCTATACATCCCTTAGCTTTGTATATCGGAAAAATGCTGGCGGGAGTAGTGCGGGGGTTAATGACATCCGGTTCCGTGATTTTGGTAGCGGTGCTGTTGACTGGAAACTGGAATTTTCTCAACCCACTGTTTTTACTGTTGGTGGTGCTAAATTGTGCTGTATTTGCTGGGTTAGGGGTGATTGTGGGGTTGAGTGTGCGATCGCTCGAATCAGTTGGACTCTACAACAACTTTATAATTATCCCCATGTCGTTTTTAGGAGCAACCTTCTTTGACCCTGGTACATTACCAGCTGCCCTCAAAGTCGTAGTTTACCTGTTACCGTTAACCTACGCCAGCATCGGACTGCGTGCAGCAGCTCATTTACCCTTGTCTCAGTTTCCTTGGTACAGCATACCGATTTTGCTGGTAGTTGCGATCGCTCTTTCTTTATGGGGTGCTTATAAATTCGCTCACCAACAAGATTAAAGCTTTCATTACAACCTGTGCTTTAACTGTTGAATTTTGTGTAAAACTTTTTCCCGATGCTGCGTAAGCTTTATCCATCGGGGCAAGCGACTGGCAAGACTGCCATTGTGCCAGCCTAATGTATTATCTGGCAAGCGTTCTCGCAACCTCGATCGAACATAGCTTTCTAAAAAATTCAAATGTGCTTCATTATACGCCCATAGCACCTGACCGCAACAGGAGGTTTGTAGCCACAGGGGCAAGCCAAAAAAATGGTCTAATATTCCATAGCTAGAATTGTTTTGCCACAGTAGCAATGCGGCTTTTCGCTTCCCATCCTTTGGCTGTTGTTTTGTATAGCTACAGTGCTGACAGGTAATTCTTTTGATTGAACTAAGACTTGATTGCTCAGATTTTACAGTCAATATTTTGGCAGGGCAATCGCACTGTGGACAACGAACTAAAATTTCCTCCTCAAAATCAGAAAGCCGTTTGCCATAGTCTCTAAACCTTATAACCATTCCAGATACCCACTCATATCGTTTCTGGAACAAATTCCAGAATGAATTTATGCCGATCCGCCCTGCTACAACATCTGACGTACCCGCAGTTTTACCAATGGTTGCCAAAATTTGTGCTTTGCATGAGTCTTGGGATTCTGCCAAGTATGGTTTTCTGCCGAATCCAGAACAGCGTTATGAAAAATGGTTGATGCGTTTGGCAAATAGCGATGGCTTTGCCGACGCTTCCCGCGATCGCAGTGTATTTTTAGTATCCGAAAATGAAGGGCAACTTGTAGCTTTTCTGGTGGCAACAGTTGAGCGCGAAATACCAATTTATCGGTTACAGGAATTTGCTTTTATTCATGATATCTGGGTCGAGCCGGAATATCGCCAAAACGGTATTGCGCGGCAGATGGTGATGCTAAGTATTGAACGCTTTCATCAAATGGGCATCAAGCAAATTCGTCTAGATACAGCAATTGCTAACGAGACTTCACGGCGGTTATTTGCATCTTGTGGTTTTCGAGCCACCATTACTGAAATGCTGATTGAATTGAGTCATTAGTCATGAGCAAATGACTAATGACTAATAACAAAGGACTAACTAGCTAACAGAGTTTTTTCTAGAGAAGTCCAACGGAAAGCGCGATCGCCACCCCTCTCAATGACTACTCTCACTCGTGGTTCTAGCTGAGGCAAATTCGTTAAATACTCAAGTTCCTGGTTGGAAAGAATATGCCCTTCAATAATCCACAACACCAGCCCCTTAGACTTTGGTGGAAGCTGTTCGAGATGAGAATTGATAATTGGCGGCAGATAGTACACATAACCTACTGCCGCACCGCTACCACTACTTTTTTTACCAAGATGAGGAGGTCTGACTCCATGAATTCTGGTAAGATACGTAGCTACGTCGCCCAGTCCTTTAGCGGTAATGTGAAGGGTGGTATAGCCAGCTGCGCGTAGTCGGCGCTGATATCGACCTTCATAACCTCCTTCCAGAGGTACATACACTCCAAGAGCGCCAAATTTTTCCAGATCGCGGATTAAACCGTTGCCAGTGGTAATTAGTGCCATAGATTTTCGTCTTATCCCACTTAGATATCTCTATTATTTACCCTGAATCGAGAGATTAAGTTAAAGCATTTTCTTTGGGCATGGGACATTGAGAAGAGGCAGAGAGGAAAGAGGTAATTTTTTATTCTCCCCCTTGCGCCCTGCCCCCTGCTCCCCTGCTTCTTCCCCACACCCCAAAAATAGCTCTATAAACTACTGGACAAACATAAATAAATAATTTATATTATTAGATTGTGACCAAACACGCAAATTAGGCTGCCTTCTTACTGCCATTCTGAGGTAGTGTTAGCATCAGAAACTGATGACTCAATCCAAATTGGATAATCTAACTCAGATTGCTCGTAGACTGGTAAACTAAGAAAGCTTTCAGGTCAATATGGAGCTTATGGAGGAAGAATCAAAGCCAATCCAAAGCTCCAGAGGACATTTACTCCTGTGCCTCTGAAAAAGCAGGCAAAATCTTAAACAATAGTTTAAGGTGTTTAAGGAAGTAAAACTGAGCAGCAATGTTGGTTTCATGGCATTACGTCAGTCTCAGTTAACGGATACTGAGTGGTAAAAACCGCTTAAGTCCAACTGCAACACGGCAGTAGCCAAACTCCGGGAAGCCGTCTTCTGGGCGTCTAAAAATCGGAAAACCCGCTGACAGCGCTGCCTCCAGAAAGTGCCAGAGCAATTGCTTGGACGAAAGCATTGCTGCACACAGCTTAAAGCTGTAGCGCCTTGCATTGATTCCAGAAGTTACTCCTTCCCAATCGGAAGGGACTTGTGCCTGTTCTAGCGATCTAGTGAGTGAAGCTAAACAGATTCACCAAGCAGTACGGACACGGTTTGTTGTGTCCGAAAGCATTTGGAGCGGTTTATTTAAACCATTCCAAATTTCGCAGGCTAACCCAGCCTAAACTGATGCGTACAAAACGTGTCCTCTAGAGTCCAATTCCAAGGCCAGCAAGTAGAAAGGAGAACCAGTTACTGTGTCTGTAGGTATTCTCGGCACCAAGCTGGGCATGACCCAAATATTTGACGAAGCAGGAGTAGCTATTCCTGTTACTGTCATTCAAGCAGGGCCATGCACCGTTACACAAGTTAAAACGAAACAAACCGACGGTTACTTTGCCATTCAAGTTGGTTTTCGCGAAGTTAAACCAAAGGCACTGAATAGACCACTACTGGGCCATTTGGCTAAATCATCTGCCCCAGCATTGCGTCACCTAAATGAATATCACACCGAAAGTTCTAGTGATTATGCTTTAGGTCAACAGATTAAAGCAGATATTTTTAGTGCGGGTCAAATTGTCGATGTAGTCGGCACAAGCATCGGTCGCGGTTTTGCAGGAAACCAGAAGCGCAACAACTTTGGTCGTGGTCCCATGTCACACGGTTCCAAAAACCACAGAGCGCCAGGTTCTATTGGTGCTGGTACAACACCAGGCCGTGTTTATCCAGGTAAGCGGATGGCAGGGCGTTTAGGTGGTAAACGCATCACAATCCGTAAGCTGACCATAGTGCGAGTTGATGCAGAACGCAACATATTGCTAATTAAGGGAGCCATTCCTGGTAAACCGGGTGCTCTAGTAAGTATTTTGCCTGCAAAAATAGTGGGATAGTCAAAAGTCATTAGTCAAAAGTCATTAGTCAGTAGTCATTGGCTAAAGACAAATGGCATAAAGACAAATGACATATGACGCCACGTGCTTTACTTGGGGAGACCCCAAGACCGCAGTGGCTCACAAAGGACAAAGGACAAATAACAAAGATGGTTGAAAGCGTAGTTAAAAATTGGCAAGGAGAACAGGTCGGCGAGACGACCTTCGAGTTGCGCGTTGCCAAGGAAGAAACAGCGTCTCATATTGTGCACCGCGCCTTAGTACGGCAATTAACCAATGCTCGTCAAGGAAATGCTAGTACAAAAACTCGTGCTGAAGTTAGAGGCGGTGGCCGTAAACCTTGGAGACAAAAAGGTACTGGTCGCGCTCGTGCAGGGTCTATTCGTTCACCACTGTGGCGTGGTGGTGGTGTGATCTTTGGGCCAAAGCCCAGAGACTTCGACCTAAAGTTGAACCGCAAAGAGCGACGTTTAGCACTGCGGACAGCATTTGTCGGTCGTATTGACGACTTAATCGTAGTAGAAGAATTTAGCACCGAGCTATCTCGCCCGAAGACAAAAGACTTAGTGGCAGCACTTGCTCGTTGGGGAGTAGTGCCAGAAAGCAAGGCACTGTTGATTTTGTCTCAAATTGCGGATACAGATAATGTTTATTTGTCAGCCCGCAACATTGAAAATTTAAAACTAATTGCAGCCGACCAGTTAAATGTTTTTGATTTACTGCACGCTGACAAAATTGTAGTTACGGCATCAGCCCTAGAAAAAATTCAGGAGGTCTACAGTGCCTAGCTTTGACCCCCGCGACCTTGCCGACTTAGTACGTCGCCCAATAGTCACCGAAAAGGCGACTATCTTGATGGAGCAAAATAAGTATACCTTTGAAGTAATTCCAAAGGCATCTAAGCCAGAAATCAAGGCTGCGATCGAAGACTTGTTTCAAGTCAAGGTTGTAAAAGTCAACACCACCCTACCACCGCGTAAAAAGCGGCGCGTTGGTAAATTTATTGGTTATAAACCCCAATATAAGCGAGCCATTGTCACCGTCGCACCTGGGGATGAAGACAAGATTAGACAAGTTCTATTCCCAGAAGTCTAGGAATTTTAGATTGTAGATTTTAGATTTTAGATTGAGTAGTTTACTCAATAAGTCCTAAAAATGGTCGCAATTAGTTAAACACTCATTAAATCCAAAATCCAAAATTCAAAATCCAAAATTAAGTAAATCCAAAATCCAAAATCCAAAATAGATTATGGGTACTCGTTCTTATCGCCCTTATACCCCCAGCACTCGCCAAGTTACAATATCTGACTTTGCGGAAATTACCAGAACCGAGCCAGAGAAATCCCTAACAACCTCGAAGCATCGCGCCAAAGGTCGGAATAATCACGGGCGAATTACTAGTCGTCGCCGGGGTGGCGGACACAAACAACTTTACCGGATCATCGATTTTAAAAGGGATAAACATAATATTCCTGCCAAAGTCGCAGCGATTGAATACGATCCTAACCGCAATGCCCGAATCGCCCTTTTGTATTACCAAGATGGCGAAAAACGATACATCCTTCACCCCAACGGGTTGAAAGTTGGAACAATAATTATTTCTGGGCCTGAAGCTCCCTTTGAAGATGGTAATGCGTTACCGCTCTCGAAGATTCCCTTGGGTACTAGTGTTCACAACGTAGAACTGACCCCTGGTAAAGGTGGTCAAATTGTGCGTGCTGCTGGTGCTAGCGCTCAAGTTGTGGCAAAAGAAGGTAATTATGTAACTCTCAAGTTGCCTTCAGGAGAAGTTCGCTTGATTCGACGCGAGTCCTACGCCACCATTGGGCAAGTAGGCAACACCGATGCGAGAAACCTGAGTGCAGGTAAAGCCGGACGAAATCGCTGGAAAGGTCGCCGTCCTAAGGTTAGAGGAAGCGTCATGAACCCAGTGGATCACCCACATGGTGGTGGTGAAGGTAGGGCACCTATCGGTAGATCTGGGCCTGTTACACCTTGGGGTAAACCCACATTGGGTGCGAAGACACGCAATCGCAAGAAACTTAGCAGCAAATTGATTATACGTCGTCGCCGGAAGTCTTCTAAACGCGGTCGCGGTGGTCGTGAGTCATAGAATTTTAGATTTTAGATTTTGGATTTTAGATTGGGGTCTACTTGTGAACATTGAAAATTTGTGAAACCTGATTAGATACCTAATTATCCAAAATCCGAAATTCTAAATCCTAAATCCTAAATCCTAAATCCAAAATTGAACTATGGGTCGTTCTCTAAAAAAAGGTCCTTTCGTTGCAGACCATCTCCTAAAGAAAATTGAAAAGCTCAACGACAACAACAGAAAAGAAGTTATTAAAACTTGGTCGCGAGCTTCGACGATTTTGCCCCTAATGGTAGGTCATACCATAGCTGTTCACAATGGACGCCAACACGTTCCAGTTTTTGTAAATGAACAGATGGTAGGACACAAGTTGGGAGAATTTGCTCCGACACGCACCTACAGGGGTCATGGAAAAAGCGACAAAAAAGCAGGTAGGTAGTTATTAGTCGTGAAGTCATTAGTCATTAGCTAAAGACAAGTGACAAATGACCAATGACAAATGACAAAATTGGAGAAAATTATGGCTACTAATACTACTGAAGTAAAAGCGATCGCTCGTTTTATCCGCATCTCGGCCTACAAAGTGCGTCGCGTACTCGATCAAATTCGCGGGCGATCGTACCGAGAAGCGCTAATTATTCTGGAATTCATGCCCTATCGCGCCACTGAACCCATATTGAAGGTTCTCAGAAGCGCTGCTGCCAATGCCGAACACAACGCTGGGTTAGATCGGACTCAACTAGTGATTACTCAGGCATATGCCGATCAAGGGCCGCCATTAAAGCGGTTCCAGCCAAGGGCGCAAGGTCGAGCTTACCAAATTCGCAAGCCGACGTGTCATATTACTGTGGCTGTTGCAGCCGCCCCAGAAAAATAAGCACGTTTACAGGAATAAATTGCGTAAAGTAAGAAATTTTAGAGGAAGCATTTGTGGGACAAAAGATTCATCCAGTTGGTTTTCGCCTGGGTATTACACATGAACATCAATCCCGTTGGTTTGCTGTTCCCGATCGCTATCCAGAACTTCTACAAGAAGACCACAAACTTCGTCAATATATAGAACAAAAGCTGGGTAGACTCGCTCAAAATAACGCCGGAATTTCCGAGGTGCGAATTGAGCGCAAAGCTGACCAAATCGACTTAGAAGTACGTACAGCTAGACCAGGCGTAGTTGTGGGTCGTGGTGGGCAAGGCATCGAATCCTTACGCACCGGACTCCAAGGACTGTTGGGCAGTAATCGCCAAATTCGCATTAACGTAGTTGAAGTTCAACGAGTTGATGCTGATGCCTACCTCATTGCCGAATACATTGCTCAACAATTGGAACGCCGGGTTTCTTTTCGGCGGGTAGTGCGGCAATCAATTCAGCGTGCCCAACGTGCTGGCGTCCAAGGTATTAAAATCCAAGTTAGCGGTCGCCTCAACGGTGCAGAAATTGCCCGGACAGAGTGGACTCGTGAAGGTAGAGTACCTTTACATACCTTACGGGCTGACATTGACTACTCTTATTGCACAGCAAAAACTGTTTACGGCATTTTGGGTATCAAAGTATGGGTGTTTAAGGGAGAAATTATTCCTGGACAGGAACCAGATCCATTACCACCAGCAAACCGCGATCGCGAACGTGACCCCCGCGATCGCGATCGCGAACCCCGTCGCCGTCAACAACAACGTCGTCGCCAGCAATTTGAAGACCGCTCAAATGAAGGATAAATCGTCATTAGTCATTAGTCATTAGTTATTAGTAAATGGCAGATGACAAATGACAAATGATAAATGACAAATGACAAGTGACAAACCATGTTAAGCCCTAGAAGAACTAAATTCCGCAAACAACAGCGCGGACGGATGGAGGGACTAGCCACCCGTGGTAGCACCCTCAACTTCGGTGATTTTGCACTCCAAGCACAAGAACCAGCTTGGATTACCTCCCGGCAAATCGAGGCTTCTCGTCGGGCAATGACCCGTTATATTCGTCGGGGTGGACAAATCTGGATTCGGATTTTTCCTGATAAACCTGTAACCATGCGTCCTGCTGAAACCCGGATGGGTTCCGGTAAAGGTAATCCAGAGTTTTGGGTAGCTGTAGTCAAGCCAGGGCGGATTTTGTTTGAAATCGGTGGGGTTTCTGAAGAAATCGCTCGTGAAGCGATGCGTTTGGCTTCATTTAAACTGCCCATCAAAACTAAGTTTATTGTGCGCTCTCAACCACAGGAGCAGGAGTAGCTTATGCCTCTTCCCAAAATTTCAGAAGCTAGAGAATTAAGCGACGAAAAACTTTCTGAAGAAATTGTCGCGATCAAAAGACAACTATTTCAGTTGCGCTTGCAAAAAGCTACAAGACAATTAGAAAAGCCCCACCAGTTCAGACAGACTCGACACCGCCTAGCCCAATTGCTGACGCTAGAGACAGAACGCAAACGGGCAGCAAGTCAATCGGCTAAAGAAGAAAAGTAGGAGATTATGGCAGTTAAAGAACGAGTTGGCTTGGTAGTGAGCGATAAAATGCAAAAAACTGTGGTAGTCGCCATAGAAAACCGCGCTCCTCACCCCAAGTACGGCAAGATTGTGGTTAACACCCAACGATATAAAGTTCACGACGAAGAAAATAAGTGTAAAGTAGGCGATCGCGTTCGCATTCAGGAAACTAGACCCCTGAGTAAAACCAAGCGCTGGAAAATCACAGAAGTCCTGAACGTTAAACCTGCTTAAACCTCATCGTTGTTAGTTTTTAACAACATTACAAGGGAGAATAATTGTGATTCAACCCCAGACTTACCTGAATGTCGCAGATAACAGCGGCGCCCGTAAACTAATGTGCATCCGCATCTTAGGCGGAGGCAACCGCCGTTATGGCGGCATCGGCGATAAGATTATCGCTGTTGTCAAAGATGCTACACCCAACATGGCTGTAAAAAAGTCTGATGTCGTGGAAGCAGTAATTGTCCGGACTCGGAAAGCTGTAAGTCGTGACAGCGGCATGAGCATTCGCTTTGATGATAACGCCGCCGTGATCATCAACAAAGACGGTAATCCCAGAGGCACACGGGTTTTTGGCCCAGTTGCTCGGGAATTGCGCGATAAAAACTTTACCAAAATTGTTTCTCTGGCTCCGGAGGTGCTTTAATGGCAACCAAACAGGGTACGCCCAAAGTATTCCACAAAATGCACGTCAAAACTGGCGACACCGTACAAGTGATTGCTGGCAAAGACAAAGGAAAAGTTGGTGAAATTATCCAGGCACTTCCCCAACTGAGTAAAGTTATTGTCAAAGGTGTAAACATTAAAACTAAGCACGTCAAACCCCAGCAAGAAGGGGAATCAGGGCGGATTGTCACCCAAGAATTCCCGATTCATAGCTCTAACGTGATGCTTTATTCCACGAAGCAAAACGTTGCCAGTCGTGTTTGTTATACCTTTACCTCAGAAGGCAAGAAAGTCAGAAAACTCAAGAAAACTGGCGAGATTCTGGATAAATAAGAATTAGCCAACTTGAAATTTTAGATTTTAAATTTAATCCAAAATCTAAAATCCCAAATTAAAGGTTCCCTGACCAAGCCCAGGGATATCAGGACAAAAAAACTATGGCGACAACAAGACTCAAAAGCTTATATCAAGAGACAATCGTCCCCAAACTGATTAATCAGTTTCAATATACCAACGTTCATCAAGTACCGAAGTTGGTCAAGGTTACGATTAACCGAGGTTTGGGTGAAGCAGCTCAAAATGCGAAGTCTCTAGAGGCATCCATCAACGAAATTGCCTTGGTAACAGGTCAAAAACCAGTGGTGACACGGGCGAAAAAGGCGATCGCTGGCTTTAAGATTCGTCAAGGGATGCCTGTGGGGATCATGGTGACTCTCAGAGCCGAACGGATGTATGCCTTTTTCGACAGACTAGTTAGCCTGTCACTACCCAGAATTCGAGATTTTCGTGGCGTTAGCCCTAAAAGCTTTGACGGACGCGGCAACTACACTCTGGGTGTCAGAGAACAGCTAATTTTTCCAGAAGTCGAATACGACAGCATCGATCAAGTGCGTGGGATGGATATTTCCATTATCACCACAGCAAAAAACGACGAAGAGGGACGCGCCTTACTTAAAGAATTAGGAATGCCCTTTCGCGATCAATAAGTTCATCTATAGAGGGAACGATGGCGGCTAACGACACAATTGCAGATATGCTGACGCGCATCCGCAATGCCAACCTGGCGCGGCATCAAACTACACAAGTGCCAGCGACAAAATTGACCCGGAGCATTGCCAAAGTGCTACGGGAGGAAGGCTTTATTGCTGAAATCGAAGAAGCAGAAGAAGGGGTAAAACGCAATCTGGTGATTTCCCTGAAATACAAGGGTAAAAACCGTCAGCCTCTGATCACCGCCTTAAAGCGGGTAAGTAAGCCTGGCTTGCGTGTTTATTCAAATCGAAAAGAATTACCAAGGGTACTAGGCGGCATTGGCATTGCCATTATTTCTACATCCAGTGGCATTATGACTGACCGCGAAGCGCGGCGTCAGAACTTGGGTGGCGAAGTGCTTTGTTACGTTTGGTAGTCATTGGTCATTAGTCATTTGTGATTTGTCATTAATGAAAGACAAAGGACAAAAGGCAAAGGACAAATAACAAAGGACAAAAAGTCATGTCTCGTATTGGTAAACGTCCAATTACTATTCCCGCCAAAGTTCAAGTGGCGATCGATGGTACGAATATTGTGGTGAAAGGCCCGAAAGGAGAACTTTCTCGCACTCTCACACCTAATGTTTCACTCTCTCAAGAGGGAGACATATTACAGGTAAATCGTCGGGATGAAACTCGTACCTCAAAGCAACTGCACGGCTTGAGCCGCACTTTAGTTGCCAACATGGTCGAGGGAGTTTCTCAAGGTTTTCAGCGCCGTTTGGAAATTCAAGGTGTTGGTTACCGCGCACAACTTCAAGGGCGTAACCTACTTTTAAATATGGGTTACAGCCATCAGGTGCAAATTGAACCACCAGAAGGAATTCAGTTTGCAGTAGAAGGTACCACTAACGTTATTGTCAGTGGCTATGACAAAGAAATCGTAGGTAACACAGCCGCAAAAATTCGCGCCGTTCGTCCACCAGAACCTTACAAAGGTAAAGGCATTCGCTATGCCGGTGAAGTGGTCAGACGGAAAGCTGGTAAGACTGGTAAGGGTGGTAAGAAGTAGAAATGAAACTTACTCGTAGAGAATCAAAAAACCGTCGTCATCGGCGCGTTCGTGGCAAAGTTATTGGCTCCCCAGAACGTCCGCGTTTAGCGGTATTTCGTTCTAATGAGCATATTTATGCCCAGATAATTGATGATACTCAGCATCAAACCATCGTGGCAGCATCGACTGTAGAACCAGAGTTGAAATCTAGTTTAGCGTCATGTGCAAACCGCGACGCATCAGTGCAAGTTGGGAAGTTGATCGCAGTGCGATCGCTAGAAAAAGGTATCACCAAAGTAGTCTTCGATCGCGGTGGTAACTTATATCATGGTCGTGTCAAAGCACTAGCTGATGCAGCACGCGAGGCTGGTTTAGATTTCTAAAGTCATTGGTCATTAGTCATTGGTCATTAGTTATTGGACAAATGACAAAGGACAAATGACAAAAGACAAATGACAACTGACAACTGACGTTCACCAGAGCATAAATTATGGCAACAGAGCGTAAAAGTAGAACAAAGCGTGCCAAAAAAGAAGAAACTACTTGGCAAGAGCGGGTTATCCAAATCCGACGCGTAAGTAAAGTGGTCAAAGGTGGTAAAAAACTCAGCTTCCGAGCGATCGTTGTCGTTGGTAACGAACGCGGTCAGGTTGGAGTTGGAGTAGGCAAAGCTTCAGATGTAATAGGTGCCGTCAAAAAAGGCGTAGCCGACGGCAAAAAACACCTCATCGATATTCCAATCACCAAATCCAACTCCATCCCCCATCCTATTGATGGTGTCGGTGGCGGTGCGAAGGTGATGATGCGCCCAGCCTCACCTGGTACTGGGGTAATTGCGGGTGGTGCTGTGCGGACTGTGTTGGAATTGGCAGGAGTTCGTAACGTCTTAGCCAAGCAACTAGGCTCCAACAATCCGCTCAATAATGCTAGAGCCGCAGTCAATGCCTTATCTACACTGCGTACCCTTTCTGAAGTCGCCGAAGATCGCGGTATTCCTATTCAAAATCTCTACATCTAATTTAGTCATTAGTCATTAGTCATTAGTCATTAGTGAATAACAAAGGACAAATGACAAATGACAAAAGACAAATGACAAACGACAAATGAGAACTTGATAAATTATGAGACTCCATGATGTTAAGCCGCAAAAAGGCTCAAAGAAACGCAAGAAGCGTGTAGCCAGAGGTATTTCTGCTGGTCAAGGCGCTAGTGCTGGTTTAGGTATGCGGGGTCAAAAATCTCGTTCTGGTAGTGGAACCCGGCCAGGTTTTGAAGGTGGTCAACAGCCATTGTACCGTCGGTTACCTAAACTGAAGGGCTTTCCGATTGTCAATCAGAAGATTTACACTACGATTAATGTAGAGAAGCTAGCCTCCCTTCCCGCTAATACAGAAGTAACTTTGACCTCCTTGAAAGCCGCAGGTATCCTGACTGCTGTCAAAGGGCCATTGAAAATTTTAGGTAACGGGGAATTGAGCATTCCGCTGAAAGTACAAGCGGCAGCTTTCACAGGTTCAGCTCGTAGCAAAATTGAGGCAGCTGGTGGTAGTTGTGAAGTCTTATGAGTGAGCCGGAACAGCGCACTTAAATGCAAGCCAACTCGCTGCCAGTGCTTGGTTCACTATAAAGGTAGCACTCTATGATCAGTCGAGATAAAGCCCCAACGGCTCAAGAAACTTTTATGCAGATGGCACAGGCAGCTGGCCTCAGAGGTAGGCTGCTTGTCACCGTCGGTATTTTAATTTTGGTTCGCCTGGGCATCTTCTTACCCGTCCCAGGGATTGATAGACCGAAATTTGCCGAAGCCATATCAGGCAATAATTCCATCTTCGGTTTATTGGATATATTTTCTGGGCGAGGACTTTCGACTTTAGGAGTCTTTGCTTTAGGAATTTTACCCTTCATTAATGCGTCCATTATCATCCAATTGCTCACGGCGGCAATTCCAACTTTAGAAAATTTACAGAAAAATGAAGGCGAAGCAGGCCGGCGAAAAATATCGCAAATTACCCGCTATGTAACTGTAGGTTGGGCGATTCTTCAAAGTACAGCTTTTTCGGCGTTATTCCTCCAGCAATTTGCCTTAAAGCCAGGGCCTATCTTCGTAGCTGAAACTGCGATCGCTCTGACTGCTGGTTCTATGTTCGTAATGTGGGCATCAGAACTAATTACAGAACGTGGGATTGGAAATGGCGCATCATTATTGATTTTTGTCAATATTGTCGCTTCATTACCGAAAGCTTTAGGCGATACTATCGATTTGGTGCAAGTCGGCGGTCGGGAAACAGTTGGTCGCGTCATAGTACTGATCTTAGTTTTCCTGGCAACCATTGTTGGGATTGTGGTTGTGCAGGAAGGAATGCGCCGCATCCCAATTATTTCGGCTCGTCGCCAAGTAGGTCGTCGAGTTTTGGCGGAGCAACGTAGCTTTTTACCCTTGCGACTAAATCAAGGCGGCGTAATGCCAATTATTTTTGCCGCAGCCATCCTAAGTTTGCCACTGCTGATTGCCAATTTCGCCAAGAATGCTGAATTGGCAAATATAATTAACACTTATCTCAGTCCAAGCGGTTCTGGCTCTTGGGTCTATGCCTTGGTGTACATGATTTCTATCATTTTCTTCAGCTACTTCTATTCTTCGTTGATTCTCAACCCGGTAGATGTAGCGCAGAACTTGAAGAAAATGGGTTCTAGTATTCCTGGCATTCGTCCTGGTAAGGCAACTAGCGAGTATATCGAACGCGTATCAAACCGACTCACTTTTTTGGGTGCGATCTTTTTGGGGCTGGTTGCTATTATCCCAACCGGTGTAGAAAGAGCTTTAGGAGTACCTACGTTCAAGGGGTTGGGTGCTACATCTTTGTTAATCTTAGTCGGCGTGGCAATTGATACTGCAAGACAAATACAAACTTACGTGATATCTCAGCGCTATGAAGGAATGGTGAAACAATAGTGACGCGACTAATCTTCTTGGGACCACCTGGAGCTGGTAAAGGAACACAAGCTCAAACCTTGGCTGAACACTTGAATATTCCCCATGTTTCTACAGGTGAAATATTGAGGCAAGCCATGAAAGAGCAGACTCATTTGGGAATCAAGGCTCAAAACTATGTAAATAGCGGTGAGTTAGTACCCGATCAGCTAGTGCAGGACTTGGTACAGGAGCGCCTCAACCAACCAGATGCAGAAAAGGGTTGGATTCTTGATGGTTTTCCCCGCAAAGTGACGCAAGCCGCTTTTCTAGAAGAATTGCTGGAAACAATACATCAAAGTGGTGAAAGGGTAGTCAATCTAGATGCACCAGATGAAGTTGTGATCGCACGTTTGCTATCTAGAGGACGAAAAGATGATACCGAAGAGGTGATTCGTCGTCGGTTAGAAGTGTACCGCGCTGAAACTGCACCCTTAATTGATTATTATCGCGATCGCCAAAAACTTTTAACAGTAAATGGCAATCAGTCCCAAGAAGATGTCACTGGTGAACTGCAAAAGGTAATCGCTTGATGATTATGGAGATTATAGAGATGAGAAGGACGAGGGAGATAAAGTAATATTTTCTTCCCTGCTCCCTCATCTCCCCCATTTCCCCCTATCAAGAAACAGAGCAATTTTAGCTAAGATATATTAATAAACTGTTGATATATTTCTTAAAGTGTGTTCTCTTGCAGATTAAGTGCTGCAACTGAACACGAAATTGTTGAGTTGAGGAAAAAACAAATTGTCTAAGCAAGATTTGATTGAAATGGAAGGCACGGTTACAGAGTCCTTGCCCAATGCGATGTTTCGCGTTGACTTGGACAATGGCTTTAACGTGCTGGCACATATTTCCGGCAAGATTCGCCGAAATTATATCAAGATTTTGCCCGGCGATCGCGTCAAGGTGGAGTTAACTCCCTACGACTTGACCAAAGGCAGAATTACCTATCGCTTGCGTAAGAAGTAAATGCAAGTAAAATCTTTATCGGAGGTAAGTAAATTATTGACTAAGCCAGAAGCCATTCAAATGGAAGGCAGCGTTACAGAGTTATTACCTCGTGACAGCTTTCTAGTTAAAAGGGATGATGGCTCAATCTTAAAAAATGCTCAGAAGTTCCGAGTTCAATTAGACAATGGAGATTTCGTCTTGGCATATCTTCCGGTGAACCGTCAATATACCAAGATTTTACGTGGCGATCGCGTCAAGGTGGAGTTAACTCCCTACGACTTGACTAAAGGCAGAATCACCTATCGATTACGAAAGAAGTAAGTATATGTAGAGAATCTTACCATAAAACAATTTTTTTGACTGTTTACTAGTCACTTAACTGGATTAATTTCCCTAGAAATGCTATAATTTTATATTTGGAGTCAAAGAATAAAAGGCATGAAAGTTAGAGCCTCAGTCAAGAAAATTTGTGAAAAGTGTAACGTGATCAAACGTCGTGGTCGCGTCATGGTGATTTGCGTGAACCCCAAGCACAAACAACGTCAAGGATAATGCTCTTACCAACAGAGCTAGTTGCAGGACGCATATCATCATTAAAACGAAAAGACGCGATTAATCGCGTTTTTCCAACCAACAGTAATTGCGAGAACAATAGGGAGAGTTCATTGTGGCACGTATTGCCGGAGTAGACCTTCCACGCGATAAGCGCGTCGAGATCGGTCTAACTTACATCTATGGAATTGGATTATCACGCTCTCAAGAAATTATAGCGGCAACTGGTGTGAACCCAGACACCCGCGTTAAGGACTTAAGTGATGCCGATGTGACAGCCCTGAGAGGGGAAATAGAAAGCAACTACCAAGTTGAAGGCGACTTGCGGCGCTTGGAGTCTTTGAACATCAAGCGCTTAGTTGACATTGGTACCTACAGAGGCCGTCGTCATCGTATGGGCTTACCAGTCAGAGGACAAAGAACTCGCACCAATGCCAGAACCCGTCGAGGAAGAAGGCAGACAGTGGCTGGGAAGAAGAAGGCTCCAGGGAAATAATTTTGCAACGCTTGCTAATCAGAGCAAGTTTTACCTTAAATCAACTAAACAAGTATGGCGAGACAACCAACTAAAAAATCCGGGAGCAAGAAGCAGAAACGGAATGTACCCAATGGGATGGCCTACATCCAGTCTACTTTCAACAATAGCATTGTCACCATTACCGATCAAAATGGAGATGTCATCTCCTGGGCTAGTGCTGGTTCTAGCGGTTTTAAGGGAGCAAAAAAGGGAACTCCCTTTGCAGCACAAACCGCCGCTGAAAGTGCAGCCCGTCGAGCCATCGATCAAGGAATGCGCCAAATTGAGGTAATGGTCAGTGGCCCAGGAGCAGGTAGAGAAACCGCTATCCGGGCACTTCAAGGAGCAGGGCTGGAAATTACGCTCATTCGGGATATTACCCCGATTCCTCACAATGGTTGTCGTCCACCCAAGCGCCGTCGAGTTTAAACACCAAGACTTGGGCAGTGAGGACGAAAAGTTACAACCAAAGTAAGTAAAGTTACTTAAAACAATCGCTTGGGCGTCTAACGTGCAAACGGTCATTGAGTAAAAGCTTGGTCAACCAGAAGCGCTCAGATTTTCCCGCAGGGGAAGCTGTTAAACTTCGGGCTACCCAAAATATTATCAGCGCCTGCAAGCTTAATAGGAGCGTCAAACTATATTGTAATTTCCTACTAGTAGTTTGATAGACCTATAACCTACAGGACATAAAGTCAATTCGGGAGGCAATTGATTTGTCTGCTAGCAGCACCTTAGAAAAAGGGAGGCTCATCCGTGGCGCAGTTTCAAATTGAATGTGTAGAGTCGAATACCGAAGAAAGTCGGAACCATTACAGTAAATTTGTTCTGGAACCTCTAGATCGCGGTCAAGGAACAACTGTTGGCAACGCACTGCGGCGGGTTTTACTGTCTAATCTAGAAGGTACAGCAGTTACAGCAGTGCGGATTGCAGGCGTTTCACATGAGTTCGCCACAGTTCCGGGCGTGCGGGAAGATGTGCTGGAAATCCTCATGAAAATGAAGGAAGTAATCCTAAAAAACTATTCTTCGCAGCCTCAGATTGGTAGATTACTTGTTAGCGGCCCAGCAACAATCACTGCGGCGCATTTTGATTTGCCCAGTGAAGTAGAAGTTATCGATCCGACCCAGTATGTAGCCACCATCGCTGAGGGTGGAAAGCTGGAAATGGAATTTCGGATCGAGAAAGGTAAAGGCTATCGCACCGTAGAGCGAGGACGTGAGGAAGCCACATCGTTGGATTTTCTCCAAATCGACTCGATATTTATGCCGGTGCGAAAAGTCAACTACAGTGTTGAAGAATCTCGTGGGGAAGGCTTGATTCCAAAAGACCGACTACTGTTGGAAGTTTGGACAAATGGCAGTATTTCTCCTCAAGAAGCACTATCTTCTGCTGCTGCGATCTTGGTAGATTTATTCAACCCGTTGAAAGACATCTCCCTAGAACCAACAGACACAGGTTCCGATATTCCAGACGACCCAACTGCCCAGATACCCATCGAAGAGTTGCAACTTTCTGTACGGGCATATAACTGTCTCAAACGGGCACAAGTTAACTCTGTGGCAGATTTGTTGGATTATACCCAAGAAGACCTCTTAGAAATTAAGAACTTTGGGCAGAAGTCAGCAGAAGAGGTTGTGGAAGCTTTGCAGCGACGCTTGGGCATCACCCTGCCAATGGAAAGAGGCTCTAAACATCCTTAAGAAAACAGTTCATAATTCATAGTGCATAATTATGCGTCACCGTTGCCGCGTCAAAAAACTCAGTAAACCAGCCGATCAACGTCGTGCTTTACTGCGATCGCTCGCCACCGAGCTGATCCGTCATGGTAAGATCACCACCACTTTAATTAGAGCGAAAGTTCTAAGAAGTGAAGTGGAAAAAATGATTACCCTAGCCAAAAATGGCTCCTTGTCAGCACGTCGGGAAGCTCTTGGCTATATCTTCGACAAACAACTGGTTCACGCTCTATTTGAGCAAGCTCCTACTCGATATGGCGATCGCCAGGGCGGTTATACCCGCATCCTGCGTACTGTACCGCGTCGGGGCGATAATGCAAAAATGGCAATAATTGAATTGGTTTAAGTCATTGGTCATTGGTCATTAGTCATTAGTCATTGGTCATTAGTGAATAACAAAGGACAAGTGACAAAGGACAAATGACAAAAGACAAAGGACAAAATCTGTATGTTAGAAAGCCACCAGCCTACACAAACTCATCGAGTAGCCTTGGTAATCCAATACCTGGGCACTCATTTTCATGGCTGGCAACGGCAAAAACAACACCGGACAGTTCAAGAAGAGATAGAAAGAGCGATCGCGACTATTCTTGGCTACCATGTAACATTACATGGTGCCGGGCGAACCGATTCTGGAGTTCATGCTGCTGCTCAAGTAGCCCATTTTGAAGCAACAGGTTTAATTCCGCCTCACAAGTGGGCAACAATCCTAAATAGCTATCTGCCGCCAGATATATTAATCAGGGCTTCAGCTAGTGTAGATAATCGTTGGCACGCTCGCTTTAGTGCAGCCTATCGACGATATCGCTACACAATATACACTGAAGATCGACTTAACTTGTTTGTAAGACCCTTCAGTTGGCATTATTATTATGCACCCCTGGATGAATCCTTAATCCAAGCTGCCCTGAAACCTCTCTTGGGAAAGCATCACTTAGCTGCTTTTCATCGTGCAGGCTCAAAGCGATCGCATTCCTGGGTAGAGGTGCAAGCAGCAGAGTGTCGTCGCAGTGGGCCATTTATCCATATTGAAATACAGGCAGATGGATTTTTGTATGGCATGGTACGGCTGTTAGTAGGGATGCTGGTACAAGTAGGTTCTGAACAACGAACACTTTCTAGCTTCACCGAACTCTGGAAAGAACAACGCCGGGAAGAAGTGAAACACGCCGCACCGCCCCAAGGCTTATGCTTGTTGCGAGTCGGCTATCCCGATTTTCCCTTTCCGAAAGAGATTTGGTACGACACCTTGCCAAAGTTCGTCACTAGTCAAGAGTCATTAGTCATTGGTTCTTAGTAACTACAAATGACAAAAGACAAATGACTAATGACAAATTAAAAATGACAAAGGACAAATAACAAATGACAACAGTTAAAACATACCTTCCTTCTCAAGCATCCCTTGAGCGTGAGTGGTACATAGTAGATGCCACCGATAAACGTCTCGGTCGCCTCGCCAGCGAAATTGCCCAGGTTTTAAGAGGCAAAAAGAAACCCGAATACACACCCCACCTAGATACAGGTGACTTCGTAATCGTCATTAATGCCGAAAAAATCGCAGTCACAGGCAAAAAGCGCACTCAAAAGCTTTACCGTCGCCATTCTGGTCGTCCCGGTGGGATGAAAACGGAAACTTTCGCTAAATTGCAACAGCGTATACCTGAGCGAATTTTAGAACAGGCTGTTAAAGGTATGCTACCTAAAAATAGCCTCGGTAAGCAGTTGTTCACCAAGCTGAAAGTCTACGCTGGGCCTACACATCCGCATGATGCTCAAAAACCTAAAGAACTAAAAGTTAGTACAATTCCTGGAGAAGAAAATTAATGGTAGTAGCAGATGCCAATAGCGGTCGCGCCGTATACTGGGGTACTGGCCGTCGTAAGAACGCAGTAGCACGGGTACGCTTGGTTCCAGGCACCGGTCAATTGATTGTGAACGGTAAAGATGGAACCTTGTATTTCCAATTCAACCCCAACTACCTGGGAGTGATTAAAGCACCCCTGGAAACTCTGGGATTAGAAAACGAATATGACATTTTGGTAAAAGCAGAAGGCGGCGGCTTGACCGGACAGGCTGATTCTGTTCGCTTGGGAGTTGCTCGTGCTTTGTGCCAACTAGACCCAGACAACCGCCCACCTTTGAAAACCGAAGGTTATTTGACTCGCGATCCGAGAGCAAAAGAGCGGAAGAAATATGGTTTACATAAAGCCCGGAAAGCACCTCAGTACTCTAAGCGTTAAGCGATTGGGCATTGGTGAAGAAGGTGATAGGTTACGGGAGACAGGTAATAGTTTTCTATTACCTGTAACCTTTTCACTGTCCCCTTCTTGTAGCCGTAATTGAACGCTGAAAGTTATAATTAGTATAGATTCATCCCACAAAGAACAATGGCTAAATCTGATATTCATCCCAAGTGGTATCCAGATGCTAAAGTTTACTGCAACGGTCAAGTTGTTATGACCATTGGCTCTACCAAGCCAGAATTGCATGTAGATGTTTGGTCTGGAAATCACCCATTTTACACCGGCACTCAGAAGATTATTGACACTGAGGGTCGAGTAGAGCGCTTCCTCCGCAAGTACGGTATGAGCAGCACTCAAACATCTGGCGACGAACAAGACAAAAAGTAGCGAGTTGGCTCTGCTGTTAACGACGGCCCTGCATCAGCTGGGTCGATTTTCATTTATATGCTCGAGCCAATTTGTTATTTTTTTAAGGAGCGATCGCAATCGTCATGGCTGAATCATACTTACTGGACAAACTAAAATCCGTTGAACAAACTTTTAATGAATTAACACGTCGTCTTGGCGACCCCGATACCGCTAGCAATCCTGATGAGTATCAAGAAATTGCTAAGTCTCGTTCTTCTTTGGAAGAGGTTGTTGATACTTATGAAATTTGGAAAACAGCCCAAGAAGACTTGATCGGAGCGCGTCAGGTTTACAAAGAATCTGCAAGTGACCCAGAGTTGCAAGAAATGGCATCACTGGAAGTAAAAGAACTTGAAGAAAAAATAGAACATTTAGAGTCTCGCTTGAAAGTCTTGCTGCTACCACGCGACCCCAATGATGAAAAGAATATCATGTTGGAAATTCGCGCTGGTACTGGTGGCGATGAAGCAAGTATTTGGGCTGGCGATTTGATGCAGATGTACACCCGCTATGCTCAAACTCAAGGTTGGAAAGTTTCTCTAGTGAGCGAATCTCGTGGAGAAATGGGTGGCTGGAAAGAGGTCATTCTCGAAATTAAAGGTAATGATGTTTACAGCCAGTTAAAGTTTGAAGCTGGAGTGCATCGTGTGCAGCGCGTGCCGGCAACTGAATCTGGGGGACGGGTTCATACTTCCACAGCTACCGTGGCGATTATGCCAGAGGTGGATGATGTGGAAATTCATATTGACCCGAAAGATATTGAAATGACCACAGCCCGTTCTGGTGGTGCTGGTGGACAAAACGTCAACAAGGTTGAAACAGCCGTTGACTTGATGCACAAACCAACGGGAATACGCATTTTCTGTACAGAAGAACGCAGCCAGTTGCAAAACAAAGAACGGGCGATGCAAATTCTGCGGGCGAAGTTGTATGACATCAAGTTAGGCGAACAACAAGCAGAAGTAACTTCCATGCGGCGATCGCAGGTTGGTACTGGATCGCGATCGGAAAAAATTCGCACCTATAATTATAAAGATAACCGCGCTACCGATCATCGGTTAGGTCAGAATTATTCCCTTACCCCTGTTTTGGATGGTGATTTAGAGACGCTTATCCAATCTTGTATATCTCTAGACCAACAAGAACGTCTCGCAGAGTTAGCGACTTCTGCCGCTAACTAATTTTTGCTCTTAAAGATACTGTAAAATCACTTGTTGTTCTGTTGTTTTTAACAGACACAGGTGGTTTTCTAATATCGTGTCGAGTACATCTTCTATTTCACTGGGATAATGGTAATAGGCAAATTCGTACTTCATAACGTAGTTTAGCTTCGCCCATTCCTTCAGGGTTTGACAGGTATAAATTAATTTCTCTACTTCTTCTTGCCAACGCGCAAAAATCCGGTAGCTAAAAAAGCTGCTGCATATATTGCCTTTTACATCCCAGTAAGAAATACACACTTGATGCTTCAGAAGGTGGATTTTTTTGATTTGCTTAACATCGTAGCCTTTAACTTTTAAAGCTTCTTTGGTTTCTGCGTCAGAAATGTTCCACTGTTCTGGTTTAATTTTATTAGTGGCTATAAGATTTTTACCTTTGCGGCGATATTGGTTAATTTTGCGTGGCTTGCGAAACATGATGCACCTTCGATATTATTTCTCGCAGCAAAGTTTAGCTACTAGCACAAACGCTGTAGCAAACTAAGTTTTTTGGGTTGATTAAAGATAGATGGGTTATTCTACTAGCTTGATACCTGTAGTTGCCGTTTTACAACCAGAGATATAGTTTAGTACTAAAATACAAGGCTGTCAATATAAAAGTAAACTTGTAATATTGAAAGTAGACTTGTAAATACAGTTGGCTAGCTATATAAGCAGTGAAGATCGAAAGCAAACAAAAACTGATTGAAATCATTAAACTAGCTCGCGGTTCAATGAGTCAGCGAGCATTTGGTAAGCTTTTGGGGGTATCTGCTACTGCTGTTCAGATGTGGGAAAAAGGTGTGAAGGTTCCAGATACAGAAAATTTGGCTCAAATCGCATCGAAAGCAGGCTACACAATGGAAGAGTTAATCAGCTGCATAGATGGCAAGCCAATTCCAGAAACCTCAGATTTGAGTCTGATTCTTAGACAAATCCAGCACATGCCTTTGGCTCAAGTAGCTCAAATTGTGCAAGCTGCGGCAGATAGATTGGCGGCTGTGGCTGAAGCATCCGGGGATGAAGCGAAGGCTAGTTGATTTGGCGCTACGAGAAACTAACTTACCATTACGAACTTTTGCAGAGCAATGCTCTTATTTATTTGATGATGCGATCGCAGATAATTTTCTGTGTGATACTCGTCAAGATTGGGAAGGATAATTACTACAATTTTTATGACACTCATTTGTTATTTGGAGACACCTTAAGTACAATAAAGTGAAAGAAATTATATACTTATAAGTTTTACTCCAAGTTAGTTAGATATAGTTACATCTATGAAAGAAGTAATAGAAAATGTAAAACAAACTATAGCGCAAAAAAAAATACTTTGGGCTTATCCAATTGCACTGAAATTACAAAAGCATCACTATAGTTCGGCAATCCAATGGGCAATAGAATGTATACAAATATATTCATCCGAGATTGAATCGGACAAACTCTCCCAGCTTAATAAATATATTCAGCAAGCTTTGTCAGAGCCAAATTTTTTAACTCCTTTACAGTGTAATGAAATTAGTCGAGAAATATGGTATTTGCCTGAAAGGGAAGAAATTCAAACTGCAATAGCTCGACTATGGGGTTCTATCGCAGCTTTTAAAGTTGGAGAAGAGCATGGTGGAATAATGGAAGCCATATCGGCTGTTGAATTAGTATTACCTGATATATTCGATCGTCGTCTATTAGATCGATACTTAGAAGCTGCCGTAATAATTTTTGAAGAATACGAATCACAAAACTAGGCGTGTGAGTAGGAAAATCGCATTGATTCACTTGGCGAGCGCTAATTTTCGCTGAGTTAAAGGTTCTGGTAGAAATACATAACGGCTGCACAAACTAAGTCCATCTGCGTGGACTCCAGCAAGTTGAAACCCACGGAGGTGGGTTTTGTCTGTATAGCTGCGATTTCTAATCGCCAGTGCTAGGGTATTTTACTGGCAGTTAAGGAATAAATGGTTTTAAAATGGTGCAATCTTAAAATATTTAGGGGTGCAGCTATGTCGCTACGCAATGAGCCTTTAGATTGGCAGCTTGAAACCAACAATCCTTATATACCAGTTTATCATCAAGGGAATTTGGTGGGATTTTTTAAACCAGAATATGCCAGTGAAATTATTAAAATTTTAAATGAAGAAGAAGTTTTAAAGAAAGCGCTAAAAATGGCTTGTACTGATTTAATTAAAAAAATTGGTGGCGATACCAGAAAAGTCAATTATTTAATGGAAAAATATGTAAAAACTAGTGAACGTCCGAAGCATGGAACTAGAGCGATCGCTGTTTTACTTAGTGATAGGCAAAAAGAGCTTGACTTGAGTAACCAGGAGTTTGCTAAATTCTGTGACACCTTTAAATTATCCCCTACCGAACTGAATAATATTTATGCGGGACAAGCATTTGATGATAGTTTATTAGCGCCCCTTTCACGTATATTAGGGATGGCAAAAGAGCAATTGCTGAAAGTGCGAGATGGTTGTGAAGAATCAAGCAACACATAAACAGCAAATCAAAATTTTCAAATAAAATTGTGAAAACAGACATCATCTTTTATCGGCTGTTTCAAGAATTCCCTGATATCTTCTTTGAACTTATTGGTAATCCTCCAGAATCAGCTAGCCTTTATCAATTTTCATCAGTTGAAATCAAACAAACAGCCTTTAGAATCGATGGTGTGTTTCTGCCTACACAAGAAAGTGAGAAGCAGATTTACTTTGTTGAAGTGCAATTTCAAGCTGATGGGGAAATTTATTCACGGCTAATTGCAGAAATATTTTTATACCTCCGTCAGAATCAACCATCAAATGACTGGGGTGCTGTGGTTTTATACCCCAACAGGAATGTAGATACAGGAGATATCAAACATTACCGTGAGTTTTTCACAAGTGGGCGCGTCAGGCGGATTTATTTGAATGAATTAGGTGAAGGTGCATCGCTTCCAATTGGTATTGCAACTGCTAAATTAGTAATTGCAACCGACGATATAGCAATTGTCCAAGCAAGGGAGTTGATAGATAGAACCAAGTCAGAAATAAGTTCACCACCAAAACAGCAGCAATTATTACAATTTATAGAGACTATTTTGGCTTATAAATTTCCCACAATGAGTAGGGAGGAGATGGAGGAAATGTTTGGCTTAAGCGAGTTAAAGCAAACCAGATTTTATCAGGAAGCCTTTCAGGAGGGTGTTGAACAAGGCATTGAACAAGGTGAGGTTAGAGGTGAGATTAAAGGGAAACTAAAAGCAGTACCAGCAATGTTGGCAGCAGGGTTGACTGTAAAACAAGTAGCAGAGGCGTTAGATTTGAGTGTCGAAGAAGTTAGACAAGTAGTATAAAGCCAGCCTTGAGATGGATGTGGTAAATTTTATCCGTGGCTCAAGCCAAATTTGGTTTGCGGCTTCCAGACTTTCTCACGACGAATTTATAGTTAATTTTTGTTAATATTAGAGGCGGTGTTAGTACTTCGTCCTCAACCACCCACTCCCTACCTGAGAGAAACTTAATGCTGCGACTAGAACATATAAGTAAAATTTATCCCACAGGCGAAGTTCTCAAAGATATCAACTGGGAAGTTAAACCAGGCGATCGCATTGGCTTAGTCGGTGTCAACGGTGCTGGAAAATCTACCCAGTTAAAGATCATTTCTGGGGAAATGGAACCAACCGCAGGCGAAATTATCCGTCCTAATAGCTTACACATAGCCTACCTCAACCAAGAATTTGAAGTAGACCCCACCCGCACCGTTAGAGAAGAATTTTGGACTGTCTTCCAAGAAGCCAACGAAGTCCAGTTATCTCTGGCGCACATCCCACAAGAAATGGAAACGGCTAGCCCAGAGGAACTGGATCGACTGATCGACAAGTTGGATCGCTTGCAGCGCAAATTTGAAGCCTTGGATGGCTACAACTTAGATGCACGCATCGGGAAAATTTTACCAGAAATGGGGTTTGGGCTAGAAGATGGCGATCGCCTCGTCAGTGCCTTCAGTGGTGGTTGGCAAATGCGGATGAGTTTAGGAAAAATTCTCTTGCAAAAACCCGACTTGTTGCTGCTGGATGAACCGACTAACCACCTAGATTTAGAAACCATTGAGTGGTTGGAAAATTACCTTAGAGGGCTGATTACGCCGATGGTAATAGTCTCCCATGACCGGGAGTTCCTTGACCGCCTCTGCACTCAAATTGTGGAAACTGAACGTGGTGTTTCCAGTACCTACCTTGGTAACTACTCGGCATATTTGGAACAAAAAGCTGAAAGTCAATCAGCACAACTGAGTGCTTACGAACGTCAGCAAAAAGAATTAGAGAAACAGCAAACCTTTGTTGATAGATTTCGCGCCAGTGCTACCCGCAGTACCCAGGCAAAAAGCCGGGAAAAGCAACTCGACAAAATTGAGCGCATTGAAGCACCCGTTGGTGGTATGAGAACTCTACATTTCCGTTTTCCCCCTGCACCCCGCAGTGGACGCGAGGTAGTGGACATTAAAGATTTAACTCATCTTTATGGTGATAAAATCTTGTTTTTGGCAGCAAATCTATTAATTGAAAGGGGCGATCGCATTGCTTTTCTTGGCCCCAACGGTGCTGGAAAATCTACCCTTCTGCGCGTAATTATGGGTATGGAACCACCCACTGAAGGTAGTGTCCAATTAGGGGATCACAATGTTATTCCTGGTTACTTTGAGCAAAATCAAGCTGAAGCCTTGGATTTGAAGAAAACTGTCATGGAAACTATCCATGATGAAGTTCCAGACTGGGATAATCAAGAAGTTCGCACGCTTTTGGGACGCTTCTTATTTACAGGTGATACTGTATTTAAGGCAGTTGGGGCATTAAGTGGAGGAGAAAAAGCTCGTTTGGCGTTGGCAAAAATGCTCTTACGTCCCGCGAACTTACTAATTTTAGATGAGCCGACAAACCACCTAGATATTCCAGCGAAAGAAATGCTGGAAGAAGCGCTCAAAAATTATGACGGTACGGCAATTGTAGTTTCCCACGATCGCTACTTTATTTCTCAAGTAGCTAACAAAATCGTCGAAATCCGTGATGGGGAATTCCGGGTTTACTTAGGAGACTATCATTACTATCTCCAGAAAATTGCCGAAGAAAAAGAACAAGCAAAGTTAGCTGCGATCGCGGCTGAGAAAGCTGCTAAAAAAGCTGCAAAAGCTTCCACTAAAAGGAAATAACCGATTGAATACGGACTTAGTAGTAGTGACAAAATCCTACTACTAAGTAATTACTTGTTATTAGCAATCGACAACATTACAGAAAAATTGCTAAAACCTAAAAAATCCTTCAAAAAACTGCAAGTCTTTCAGAAAAGAAATTAATAAGCAAAAATTCACTTGCGGCGTCGATTAGCAGTGGTATCATTCGGGTATTACAAAAAGTAAAGGGCAATTTTACTATGACCAAAGCACCTGTTGCTCCTGTGGTGCTAGTCATTTTAGACGGATGGGGCTACTGCGAGGAGAAGCGAGGAAACGCTATTGTTGCTGCTAAAACTCCCATTGTGGAAAGTTTATGGGCAGCTTACCCGCATACCCTCATCCGCACATCAGGAAAAGCCGTAGGGTTGCCAGAAGGTCAAATGGGCAACTCGGAAGTAGGTCATTTGAACATTGGTGCTGGGCGAGTTGTACCGCAAGAACTGGTACGCATCTCTGATGCGGTCGAAGACGGTTCTATTGCCTTAAACCCAGCACTCGTCAAAATTTGCCAGGAAGTTCGTTCTCGGAATAGCAAGCTGCATCTAGTAGGCCTTTGTTCTGAGGGAGGGGTACATTCTCATATCACCCATCTATTCGGACTACTTGACTTAGCCAAAAACCAGCGAATTCCAGAAGTTTGTATTCACGCTATCACCGATGGTCGTGACACCGCCCCAACTGACGGTGTAAGAACAATCGCACTGCTACAAGATTATATAGACCGCATAGGAATTGGGCGCATAGTCACCCTCAGCGGTCGCTACTACGCGATGGATCGCGATCGCCGCTGGGATCGGGTCAAACGCGCCTACGACATGATGATACAAGATAGTGTCGGTAATGGTCTCAAGGCTGTGGAAGTCTTGCAAGCATCTTACGACCAAGGGATAAAAGATGAATTTGTCAACCCAATCCGAATTGCGCCCGGCGCAATACAACCAGGGGATGGGGTGATATTTTTCAACTTCCGCCCCGATCGCTCCAGACAACTGACTCAAGCTTTGGTCAGTCCCACATTTAACGGTTTTGAAAGACAGCAAATCACACCACTGTCTTTTGTCACGTTTACACAGTATGATTCAGACTTACCCGTGGCTGTAGCCTTTGAGCCGCAGAATCTCAGTAACATTCTGGGAGAAGTCATAGCCAATCATGGTCTGAATCAATTCCGCACCGCCGAAACAGAAAAATACGCCCACGTCACCTATTTCTTTAATGGGGGTCTGGAGGAACCTTTTGTCGGAGAAGATCGGGAACTAGTAAGCAGCCCGATGGTAGCGACTTACGATCGCGCCCCAGCGATGTCAGCAGCAGCAGTTACAGATGTAGCGATCGCTGCGATTCAAAAGGGTACGTATTCTTTAGTTGTAATTAACTATGCCAACCCAGACATGGTAGGGCATACTGGTCAAATCGAAGCTACCATTACAGCAATTGAAACAGTCGATCGCTGTTTGGGACGCTTGTTAGAGAGCGTTATCAAAGCCGGTGGTACAACAATTATCACTGCCGATCACGGCAACGCTGAGTATATGCTAGATGAAGGGGGTAATCCCTGGACAGCTCATACCACTAACCCAGTCCCCTTCATCTTGGTAGAAGGAGAGAGAGTTAAAATCCCTGGATATGGTACAAATGTCGAACTGCGAAGCGATGGCAAGCTATCCGACATCGCTCCCACGATTCTAGAGATTTTACAGCTGCCTCAGCCACCAGAAATGACCGGGCGATCGCTGCTGAAAATAGCAGAATATGAGTTGCAACGCACTCGCACCCCTGTGCAAGTAGGACTGTAAAAAAGTTAGGAGTTAATAGTAAAGAGTGATGAATTAAAACTTTCCCAACTCCTAACTTCTAACTCCTAACTCCAACCCTGACTCCTCTTTTTTGAAACTTTTTATAAATGAGATTCCTACGATGATAGCTACTAATATTGTGCAAGGCATTTGGGCATTTTCCGCTACTGGTTTGATTATCTTGGTTTTACTGCATAGTCCCAAAGGTGATGGTATTGGGGCCATTGGCGGACAAGCCCAGCTATTTAGCAGCACCAAGAGTGCAGAAAACACCTTAAACCGAATTACTTGGGCATTGACAGTAATTTTTCTCGGTTTAACAGTAGTTTTAAGTGCTGGTTGGCTGCCTAAATAAGGATAGGTCAATGGGGAGAAAAACCCAACACCCGATACTTAACACCCGAATAAATTTAATTTCACGACGGTTAATTACAGCTCTTGCCTTCTTTCTTGGCATAGGGCTGTTAATCATTTTTACTAATCTCCAGTCGAGTTATGGGTTTACAATAATACCAAAATATGTATATTCAGCCTCAATAATCTCTCTTCCTCCATTATTTCCCCCAAAACCCCATCCCTTACCGCCCACACTCGCACAGTGGCAAGATAGCACTAACAGTGGTGACTACTTTTCCCAAGTCACAACAACTCAAGTTGGTTATTTAGTCTGGTCGCAATTCCCTGTTCGAGTTTACGTAGAACCACCAAAAGCCGTCAGCGAAAAACAAGCTCAAGCATGGGTTAACGCTGTCTTGCAGGGTGTCCGAGAGTGGAGTATTTATTTACCTTTAACAATAGTCGAACAGCCAGAAGTTGGTGATATTACGATTGTACGAAAAGCGCCACCTCTACAAATTTCCCCTGGTAGTAATATAACCCGTGCGCGATCGGCACAAACTACTTACGAGTTATACACCAGCAACAACGTTTTATCCCACCGCTTCACCATCTTGTTAAGCCCCAGTCAAACAGGTGAGTATCTCATTGCAGCTAGCCGCCACGAATTTGGCCATGCACTAGGAATTTGGGGTCATAGTCCGCTACAAACTGATGCGCTATATTTTTCTCAAGTTCGTAAACCGTCGCCTATTTCTGCCAGAGATGTAAATACTTTAAAGCGGGTTTATGAACAGCCAACCAGTTTAGGATGGTCTTTAGTGGATAATTCAAAGATTAATTGACTGATAGATAATACCCTACTGTCTGTCAGTAATCCAAGTCTCTCGCTGTTCCCCCTGAATCGACTGTACAGTTCCAAACCTTTCCTCAATTTTGCGTGGCAGAGTGTGTGTCCCAAAGATGTAAACGCAATCTTCTTCTGGTTGATTTGTCAAAACACGAACTCTGGCTTCGTTATCTTGTAAACGCTCCATGAAAATAGATGCACAAATTTCAACATCTTCAGGAATCTCATATACTTCCTTGGAAAAGGTGAATCTCTTCTCCAAACTATTTGCAATTTGGTCGATAACGTTTTGTTCGGGCAACGGATTTGTGAAGCAATAGACGTATGTTCGGCAGCACTTTCCACCTTCTAGCTGCTCTAAGTCAGGGATATTTATCACCTTTATCTGACTTGCATCATACTTCATTTCGTTAACTCTAGATATCTTGTAAAACGGGTAAGAGACTTCTTAGTCAGGTATCTGTATTTTGCCCGATCGCACTCATTGTCATCTAATAATTTACAGTGCGATCGCCCTTCTTCTCTTTCCCTACGCTCTGCGACTTAGCGGTAAAGGTCGCTGTGCTAAAACTTCTTTATAAAGTTCTTCCAGCAGAGTAATATTTTTACTTAGGGTATAACGGTCTAATATACGCTGTCTGGCTTTTTGCCCCAGTAAGGTTGTTAACTCTGGATGGTCTTGCAGCACTGGCAAGAGGGTTCTTAATTGCGATCGCGCTGTTTTGGTGCTAATAACTACACCTGCGCCCTTTTCCAAAACTTCTCCATCTGCACCCACATCTGTTGCTAAACAAGCCAACCCACATGCCATTCCTTCTAACAGAGATAGGGATAAACCCTCTACTAATGAAGGCAAAACAAATACATCTGCGCCCCGCAAAATTTCGATGCGTCGGTTTTCATCAGCGACAAATCCCAACCAGATAATGCCGTATTCTGAACCATAAAACGGCTCTAAGGAAGACTTTAAAGGCCCGTCGCCAACAATTAGCAACTTAGTACCAGGCCCCATTGCCGACTGCTTCCAAGCTCGAAGCAGGGCTTCGACATTTTTCTCTGGCGCTATTCTACCCTGATAGACAAACAAGCGTTCGGCTTTAAATTCCGCTTTGATTTGAGAAAATCCTGGAGAATATTTAACAGTATCAACACCGTTGGGAATTACAGCAATATTTTCTTCCCGCACACCCATCCCTGCCAATAATTCTCGCTGAATTTGGGAAAATACAATCACGCGATCGTAGTTAACTAAAAAAGGTGCGTAGAGCTGATAAGCCAAAAGTTGTGTTCCCGATATCAGCTTTGCCCCCTTGCCAGCAAACGGTGTGTGAAAAGTGGCAATTAGAGGCAACCTCAGTTCCTCACAGATTTCCGGTAGAAAAAAGTCTAGAGGAGATAGCGTCAAGGAAGCATGGACTACATCTGGCTTGATTTCTCGCAGCGACTCCGTTAAAAGTTTGGTCGCTTTAAAAGTGGGAATTGTATAAACCTGGGACTTGTAAATGAAAGGGAGGGAAACCTCTCGAAGATTTGGCCAGTTGTCAGGTTCAGATTCTTCTTGGGCAAAGTGAAGAAAGCTAACTTGATGTCCCCTATCTAGCAAGGCATTTGTAATTTCTCGACTGTAGGTGACATTGCCGCAAAAGGGTGATTTTTTTCCAATCCAGGCTATACGCATTCTTTATTTAGCTGTAAGAAAAGCGGGTTTGAGCTATTACTTGTGTGTCCTTCGTGATTTTTATCTTATCTAGCTATACTTGCTGGTTTTTTTACTTATTACAGATTCCCAACACAATGTAGTTTAAAAAGCTTATTTTAAGCTGATTAAACCAGTGGATTTATGGCTTTATTTATTCTACTTATAAGTTGTTAATTTCTGATATTTAAACAACTTATTCTGACTAATGCCAGATTGATATCCCGCAAGTATGTGATAAATTTTCACTGACCACAGTTTACCACGAACATAAAAGCTTTAAGGAAATTAGTAATCACTTCAACGTAATGAATAATAATCCCTATTAGCTGATAACTACTTATGTGAGTTATACCAGGTTAATATACCTCCTGAAAAGACGATCGCAGCTAATCCTAAAAAAACTACCTGTAATCCCAGAAAGGTTTCTGCGACACCTGCTAATGCCAAAGGTAAGGAGAGAGCAATATTAATTACATTGTTTTGTAAACCAAAAACTTTACCACGCATTTCTGGAGGTGTTTCTGTTTGGATTGCTGTTTGCATGGGAATTCCCACTAGCGCCCCAAAGATACCTAATAGCGCTACCAGTAACAGAACTAACCACAGTTGAGTTGTAAATATTGATAGACCAATCAGGGATGCTGCCATGCCCATACAACCGTACAGACTTAGCTGGGTGTAGGAGAAGCGTTGACCAAATTGACCGAGAATTGTTGCTCCGGCCGCGATGCCTACACCACCGGCTGCTAGTAAAAAGCCGAACTGGGAAGCTTTCATATTGGGAATTATTTCTGCCATGCGAACGGCTAGAACAGTTAAAGCTGCAAAGACAGAAAATAAGATAATCAGCTGAAGCAAAGCATTGCGGACGCGATGATTTGCTTTGAGGTAGGCAAAACCATCCCGCAAGTCAGAGAATACGTGAGGGAATTCTGTATCGGGGTCGTGGTGTTTTTCATTAGTTGCGAGGAGGAATAAAATTAGTCCAGCGATCGCATAACTACCACCTACTAAAAATTCTTTGCCCAAACTACCACTACCACCAATTTGCAGCCAAAGTCCATCGGCGATCGCTAACAATGGTTCCCCCACAGCAAACCCAACAATCACCGATGCCATCATCGTTGTTGTGTAAAGCGAATTTGCCGAGAGTAAATCCTGTTCTTCTACCATTAAGGGAATTGCCGCCTGTTCTGCCGGTGCAAAAAACTGCGTCAGTGTGGAAACTAAAAAAGTCACGCCCAGAATGATCAAAAAACCTACTGGCAGTACTCCTATGGGTTTCCAGTCATGAGTCAACCACAGCAGGAAGGGAATAGACAAAACCAGGATGCCGCGCCAAATATTCGTTGCTACCAGCACAGCTTTTTTCGACCAGCGATCGACAAATACCCCAGCAACGGAACCAAACAATACGGCGGGAATCGTAAAAGCCATCATCAAAACTGACACCCAACCACTAATACTCTGATTACTAGCCTGAAACTGAGTATTAATCAAAGCAATCATCAGCACCAAATAAACTTTATCTGCTAGTTGGGAGAAAACTTGACCGCCCCAAAGAGCCAGGAAATTAGGGTTTTTTAATACAGGCAAAAACCCCTGTTGTTTAACATTTCCTGAAATAGATTCTCCACCAGAACCAGATCCATTTAATGTTGGTGGTTCTTTTTCTGGGATAGTAGCAACGGGCATTTGCCCATTGCTATCTCCTTGGACAGTGGTTAATTTTTCCTCAGATTTTGTTTCTGATTGACTTGGAACATCAGTTTTTGGTATCTGATCTGTCCAATTTTTATCGGTTTTAGAAACGTCTTTTGGGGAGATTTCTTGTCCATTCATTTCACTAGGTGTACACTTAGAAACGGCGCTCAAGTGATTCCTAGCTGTAGGATCTGATCCCCTATTATGTTTTTTGGCGAGACTTGGTGACAAAGGCAGGATTTTTTTATCCAAATCAGACGGTTGCATCATGGTTGGCAGCAAAATAAGAGTCGATCAAGGTAGCAGAGCGAATAGGGCGACCTAATTGATACTGAGCATACTGGCGCAAAATCTGCTCAACAGATAACCAGTTACGATCTCTAGCACCATCAATTTGCATTATCTCTGGTTGTGACAGATGTTGAAGCAAAGCTAGTTCCATAGCACCCAGACGACTAGAAATCACAGGTATTTCTTGCCGATGCACAACAACTGTTTGGGAGCCAGGTTTTGGAGGTAACGGGATAATCGGGCGATTGGGTGATGGAGAAAAAGATGAATTTCTTTGTATCCCCCTCTCCCTCTCTCCCTCTTTTCGTAAATCTTTCCAAGCTTCTAAGCAAACCGTTCCACCCGCAGGGATACTAAATCCTACCTGCCAGTTGGGGTCTGCAAAGTCTGGCTTGAGGGGCCGTCCAGATAGGCAGCAGATTTGTACTTGCGGCGTTACTCCTGCTAAGGCTAAAAGGTGAAACACCCCATGAGCCAGATGAGCCAAAACACCGGATGCATTTGCACTAGACAACGCCTCCAACCGATGGAGATGTTCATTGAACAACTCATAAAGTTCTTCTTGAGGTTGTTCGCTTAAAGCTTGACACAGGACTATTTCTGCTAAATACTGGCTGGCAGCCAATTTTCCCAAATCTTTAGCTAAACCAGGATAAGTTTTTAACGTCTGTGCTTGAGTAATTTTATCAAGCGATCGCCCTTTGGCAATCAATAGTTCATTCACAACAAACATACCACTCCTGCCGCCCAGGCTGGAGTTGTGCTTGCGTGCCCCTGGAGCCACTGCTCGAATCAGACCGAATTCTGGTGTCAAAATCGTCACTATTTTATCTGATTCTCCCAGCACTTGGGTTTTAAGATTAATTCCCGTTGCTTTGTAGGTTCTACTCATTAGTCATTAGTCATTAGTCATTGGTCATTGGTCATTAGTCATTAGTCATTAGGTTTTAGACTTTGGACAAATGACATAGACGTGCCCGCAGTTTCCCGCAGGGTAGGACGGGAAACAAATGACTATTCACCCTTTCCCAGGTTATCGCGCTGGCGGATCAAATCCATACCGCGAGATGTGCCTAATCTAGTAGCACCCGCTACGATTAAGTCTAGAGCTTGATTGATAGTGTGGATACCACCTGAGGCTTTAATTCCTACTCTTTCTTTTGCCAATTCCTGCAAAAGGCGTACATCTGCCACTGTTGCACCACCATTCCAACCTGTACTAGTTTTTAAGAATGCCGCTCCCGCCTCCATAGCTATTTCAGCAGCTATTTTTTTTTCTGCATCTGTCAACAGGTTGGTTTCCAAAATTACCTTGACAGTTTGCCCAGTCTCTTCGCAAATTTCGGCAATCTCCCGGTGGACTTGTTCAGTTTTACCCGCTTTCAACCAGCCCAAGTTCATTACCACATCCAACTCAGTGGCCCCATTATCTGCCGCTTCTTGAGCCTCATACAGTTTCACTGCTGAAGTCGTTGCACCAGTAGGAAAGCCAATCACCGTACAGACTTTCGGGTTCTTACCGTGCAGGAGTTCGACTGCTTGTTTGACATAGGCGGGGTACAAGCAAACCGCCGCAAAATTGAATCTGTATGCTTCTTCACACCACTGCTCAACCTGCTCTGGAGTAGCCGTTGGCATTAAGAGGGAGTGATCGATAAATGGCGCAATATCAATATCCGGATAGTCTGCTGCCATCGTGTCTTCTGCCAGTGATTGATTATTAAACTTTATAAAAAATTAAAACATTTCTTATATATATATTAAACCATATTTATTACGAGTTTATCCTGAAAACAAGCTGCTGACTTTTCTTGTATGTCAGCTTTGTAAATGTCGCGGAATTACTGTAAGTGTTTAAGTTGACATTAGGCAGTAGTAAGCTGAGAAATATCAGCAGCATTTGTAACGCCAGTTCCTAAGAAATCAAAAATAGTTTTAGCTAACGCCTTCGACGCCAAATATGGGACGCCATTACCAATAGTTTTAAACATATTCGTAAGTGACATATTCTCTGGAAGTACAAAGTTTGCAGGCAAAGATTGTATAGCTAAAGCCTCCGCTACAGATATTCGCCGGATTTTATACGGATGCAAATGTACTTCATTATTTCCATAGCAAGCTGTCGGAGAGTAACGCCATCTGTGAAGACGCTTGAAAGACTTTTTAGAATCATCTCCTTCATCAATAGCAGCAAATTTTATGATACCTGCCCTTGGTTGAAAACAGTTCTCAGCATTGGGATGCTTTAGCACATTATTTTTTCTAAACCAGTGTTCTACGGTTAGTTCTTGAGGAATGCCATCAGGACAAGGCATTATGGAATTTTCTTGGAATGGTTCGCATTTACGCCAAGGGTAATCAAAAACCTTTTTTCGAGGATATAAAATGTGATTTTTCCAAGGGAAATACTTCTCAGTTAGTAAGTTTTCACTAGCGAATTTTCTTCCTATATCCTTAATAAAATTATTTCGGAAACCAATGAGAATAATTCTTTCTCTATCCTGGGGTACACCATATTCAATAGCATTAATTAACCGCTCTGTTAATATATAGCCTGCTTCTATTAATTGTTGCTTGAGCGATTCAAAAAATAAACGGTGCTTTGTCGTTCTCCATAATCCTTTAACGTTCTCAAATAAAAAGAAATCTGGAAGATTGCGGCAAATTAATTCAACGTAAGAAGCAGAAAGTTTGCCATTATCTCCTAAACGTCCTCTATTTTTCCCACCAATAGAAAAATCAGGACAGGGAGGCCCGCCAATGAAACCCACAATATTATTAGATTTACGGCAGTCTTGTACTAACTCCTGAAGGTGTTGTGTTTGTGAACCTTCGAGAAGTTGGGTTACGTCTCCTGCTTCTCCGTCATAATACCCGTATTCTGGCAACGGCAGATTGAGAACCTGCCGTGAATAGCGGTATGCAGCCATGAATGGAGGGAAGATTTCATTGGCGTAAACAATGTTAAAACCGCTGCTTTCAAAACCTAAATCTAGGAAACCTGAACCAGCAAAAAAGGAGAAAATACAAGGGCGATCGCTCATTTAGCTCGTTTAATAACTAATACCGTGAAACAGCCTTAATTAATATCGGACAAACTAGGGTTTATACTTACGTACCAATCAAAAAGAAACAATTTGAAGACTGCTTCAATAGTAAAAAAAATTCACAGTTACTCTAAGTGTTTCATATCAAAGTTTACTCAATCTTTAAGGAAAATCCCTGACAGAAAAAGAGTCTGAAGTCACAATTAAATATAGGAGTTTCCAAACTCCAAAGGATATTTAAGACAAAGTATTGTCATTAAATAAAAAACCGGGGTACTTCAGACTAATTTTTATGCGGATTTTAATTTACTCCTACAACTACTATCCAGAGCCAATTGGTATTGCCCCACTGATGACTGAACTAGCAGAGGGACTAGTGAAGCGTGGGCATCAAGTGCGCGTAGTCACCGCTATGCCCAACTACCCCGAGCGTCAAATTTACCAGGAATATCGGGGCAAGTGGTATCTCAACGAATACAAAAATGGCGTTCAAATTCAACGCAGTTACGTTTGGATTCGTCCACAACCCAACCTATTAGATCGGGTGTTACTAGATGCTAGTTTCGTTGTCACTAGTTTTGTACCTGCCCTCTTTGGTTGGCGGCCAGACGTGATTCTCTCAACATCGCCATCTTTGCCAAGCTGTGTGCCAGTTGCTCTTTTAGGATGGTTACGTGCTTGTCCTGTAATCTTAAATTTACAAGATATATTACCAGAAGCAGCCGTTCACGTCGGTCTACTGAAAAATAAATGGCTTATAAAGTTATTTACAGTGTTGGAAAAATTTGCTTACCACTCTGCCAGTAAAATTAGTGTCATCGCCGATGGATTTGTGGACAATTTGCGATCTAAGGGCGTAGAAGCTGACAAAATTGTCCAAATTCCCAACTGGGTTGATGTAAATTTTATCCGCCCTTTGCCTAAAGAAAATAACCCTTTCCGCGCAGCACATAACCTAAATGGCAAATTTGTAGTACTTTATTCTGGCAACATTGCCCTAACCCAAGGCTTAGAAAGCGTTGTCAAAGCTGCTTCTGTGTTGCGCCATATCCCAGATATTGTTTTTGCGATCGTTGGAGAGGCAAAAGGTTTAGAGCGATTGCAACAAGAATGTTTAGATTGCGGGGCAGATAATGTTTTGCTACTGCCATTCCAACCCCGCAAATCTTTGCCACAAATGTTGGCAGCTGCGGATGTTGGCTTGGTGGTGCAAAAGAAAAATGTTGTATCCTTCAATATGCCGTCAAAAATTCAAGTGCTACTTGCCAGTGGAGCGGCCTTAGTTGCCTCTGTGCCTGATAATGGTACAGCAGCAAGAGCCGTTAGGCAAAGTGGCGGCGGAGTTATTGTTCCTCCAGAAGATCCCCAAGCTTTAGCAATGGCAATTTTAGATTTGTACCAAAACCCCGAAAAAGTCAAAACTCTAGGTTATAAAAGTCGCCAATATGCCGTTGAGAACTATGCTTTTGAGCAAGCTTTAAATCAGTATGAGTCGTTGTGTTACTCATTGACGGCAGAGCGTGGAGCAATTCAGTCCACAATAGTTACCAAACAAGAAGTTTAATCTACAGCAGTGGGGTTAGATTGCCCAAAGTGCTAAACTCAAAACCCCAACGATCCTGCTCCAGTGGCTCTAGCTGTTGCAGCATAATTTTTGTACCCTGTTGACGGTGGGCTGACTTAGTAGGTAAATGTTGTCCGAACAGTACCAACATAAATGCTGCCATTACTATGATTATGTTCTGGACTCGTAATCACAAATAATCCCGGAGTTATTGCCAGATTATCCGTGACTTGTAAATGGTAAAAGGCTTCCAGATGTAAAGACGTATCCTTATCTTTGAAGCTATCGCCGAAACTATTATGAGTTACTTTGGGAGGTTGACCTACAGTAAATCCTGCAAAGCTGCCTTTTCGTCCGATATCTCTGAGAGCTAGTAGCACTGCCCATGTAATGATAGACGCATTGGGATCTGCTGGTAAATCTTCTGCTTTTGCATGAATAAAACCAACTCTACCACCGAGAGTGATAACTGGGCTAAGTTGCCAAGCAGCTTCTGCACCAAATGAATTAGCAACGATCGCATCTGCCTCATCATTAAATCGATCGCTGGTTAATTCGCTTCCAGTTCCCGTCTTCAAATTATTATGAGAGTGAATATAGGTAACGCTGAGTGCTGTTGTTTCAGTGGGTTCAGCCGTCAGTTGAGCGATCGCTCTGTAAGGGCTAGCAAAAATCCCCTTCTCTGAATTACCTGCATTGCTGCTGATATATCCTAATGACAATCAAAAACGAATTTTTGAACGCTATTTTCAGTGAAAATTCTTGCCCAAAAGCTGATGGTTAATTTATCACTAGACAATAGCCATCCGCAATCAGCAGTTGCGGATGTCGAAATCTAAGCAGTCAATTATCAAACTAGCCCCCATAGACATCCGTTTTTTTGTTAGTATTCAAAAAAACCTATTGACACATTTTCAGATCAATTGTTTGTGATTTGTAAGTAAATGTAAACAATTGTTTCAAAAAAAAAGCACCTGAGGTTTAATGACTGATTATTTCCAAGGAAATTTCCCATTACAATCCGTGCCACTGACGAAGAGTGTGGCAAAGAGCCACGCCCAAACCGAAGAGGCAAGCGGAAAATTAGCTGCAACGATAGCAGAAGCTGGATCGGATCGCAAAGCAGGTGAGATTATATTGCTCAAAGTAGCAGAAGTCTCTTACCTGGCGGATTATTTTGTGATGATGACTGGCTATTCTAAGGTACAAGTAAGAGCGATCGCTCAAGCAATTGAAGGAAAAGTCGAAACTGAGTTGCAACGGCGTCCTATAAGGACAGAAGGAAAAGTCGAGGGTAGTTGGGTACTACAAGACTACGGTGATGTGATTGTTCACATCATGATGCCCAAGGAACGGGAGTTTTATAATTTAGAAGCGTTCTGGATTCATGCAGAGCGTATTTCCCTTCCAGAATCTGATGAGGGTGAGAGTAAGCCAACATGATTAGGTCTTCGGTATCAAATTGCCCAGTTCCTACAGACCAACAACCGCTCAATGAGTACGAAGAGTTAAAAACTTCCTGGCTGTTTCGTGATAGCACTTTAGATTGGCGCGAGTATATCACGAAAATAGCTTGGATTTGGGGTTTATCTTGGCTGGTAGCAGGGCCTGTGGCTGCTGCAAGTTTTCCCCCTCACAAGTATATTGCACATTTTATGCTTTGTGGTGCGGCCGCCGCGAGTGTTGGGGTAGTGCTGGCACTGGTAAGGTTGTACTTAGGCTGGTTCTACGTGTGCGATCGCCTTTGCAGTCCGACAGTCTTCTATGAAGAGTCAGGCTGGTACGACGGACAAACTTGGACAAAACCACAGGAAATCCTCAACCGCGATCGCTTAATTGTGGCATACGAAATCAAACCCATTCTGCGGCGGTTACAATTTACCTGCGCTGGCTTGGCGGGAATGTACGTTATTGGTACTATAGTTTGGCATTTGTTTTAAATAGTCATTGGTCATTAGTCATTAGCTAAGGACTGATGACTAATAACTAATGACTAATTAATTAAAAAAGGTGATAAATATAAACCCATGACAATGGGAAAACGAACTCAAGCCACAGCACTGGAAGTCCGGTTGCTGCGGGAAGGTATTATTGAATCCAGGCATATAGTCCAAGCTGTTGTCTGCGACGAACGAGGACGGGTTCTAACCGTTGCCGGAAATTCTGAAACTGCTGCATTTATCCGTTCAGCGCTCAAACCATTTCAAGCACTCGCTGTCACCACAACAGGTACACTGGAACGCTATCAACTTAGCGATCGCGACTTAGCAATTATTACAAGTTCCCACAAAGGAAGAATAGATCAAGTCCGACAGGTATTTAACATCCTTTGGCGGGCCGATCTTGACCCGACTATACTCCAGTGTCCAATTCCTGAAGGTAAGCACAGTCCTCTGGAATACAATTGCTCTGGTAAACATGCAGGAATGTTAGCTGTTTGTCAGCAACGCCATTGGCCCTTGAATAACTACTTGGATCGGAAACACCCAATCCAGCAGTTGATTTTGGGGAAAGTAGCAGAGTTGCTGCGAATGCCAGCCGCAGAATTTATCAGCGCTCATGATGACTGTGGCGCACCAACTTATCTGATGCAACTCGGTCACATGGCATCTTTATATGCACTGTTGGCCTCTAGTACCAACTTGGATATGGAGCGCATTGTTCGTGCTATGACTCATCACCCCGCGATGGTAGCTGGAGATGGAGAATTTGATACGGAACTGATGCGCTTAACTCCAGGGGAACTGGTCAGTAAAACTGGTGCCGAAGGAGTGCAGTGCATTGGTAGACTCGGTGAAGGCTTGGGATTGGCAATCAAAGTCATGGATGGGGCAAAACGAGCAAAATACGCCGTGGCTATTCACTTACTCCAGCAAATGGGTTGGATTAGTCCCAGCGCCGCCGAAAGCCTCTCAGAAAAGTTTGTCACCTTGGGAAAATACAAGCGTTTAGAAGTAATTGGAGAATTATCGTTTTTGTAGTTGCCAAACTCTTGACTATAGGTTATTATAAATAAGTCGAGAGCAACGCGGGATAGAGCAGCCTGGTAGCTCGTCGGGCTCATAACCCGAAGGTCAGTGGTTCAAATCCACTTCCCGCCACCAAATTAAAATAAAACCTCTGAATCTGTTAAGATTCAGAGGTTTTGTTTTAGTTTTAATTAGAAGCTGTCATTCCCAACGTAATGAAATGGAGCAAAGCAATCGCAATATCCAGACTTTGCGATTGCTATCCTACGGGAACGCCAAAGGCGATTCCGCAACTCTTAGAGACGCTACTGCGAACGCTTCATTCGCAACGACAATCTATCATCTTGGTAAACTTGCAAAATTTCGATTCTCCCTCGGCAAGCGCCTCTTATTCTTATTGAGGTTGATTTTCTGTTTTAGGTTAATTTATTGACTTTAACCCATAGGTTCTGTTTAGAAAAACAGTAACACTAGCAAGAATGAGTGCTGATGAGAAGAAGCATACAGAAATCCAGGAATTTTTATCAATCTGATTATTTTTAAATAGTACGCCCTCAATAAATCTGTCTAGCTTGGATAATAAATAGCCAGAAAAGAATGTCGCTACTACTTTTGCTAATTCACTAAAAACTTGCTTTTCATCCGGGCTAACAGGTGATGCAACGTTCCCCAATACCCAGCCGATTAGACCACCTAATAAGCTGATTAGCAAATTAAGCCAAATTCTGTTCGGATCAATCTTAAGCAAACAGACAAAAAGAATTGTCCCAAAGAATATTGCAGTTAAATTTATTGCTACAATATTTAACATATTTAGCGAGAAAAGTTCAAAATATTTCACCTATAGACAGTTTCCATATATGAAATTGCTGAGTGTTTGAGTAGCTGGAATATAACTTGTATTATATACACAGGCTTGCCGCATATTTACTTAAGTTGTTACAAATATTATACAGGTATATAGAAAGTTTCCGCATAACAACCGTCACAATACCGTGAAGCTTGGGAGTTAATTTTACAAACATCTGTAGGTAAAGAAAGTTGTGTTTGATCGCCTCTTACATTCGGAGAAACAGGTTTTTGATCTATTCTGGAAGAAATAGCCATCTAAAAGGCGCGGAGAATCATGGTTGTGAAGTTGCAGCGACCAATTTTAGTGGGAGGATTGGGATTGTCCTTTTCTCTGTGGATGTTGGATAGTTGGCACGATTCTATAGTGCAGGTGGGTGAGTTTGGTTTATTAAGTGCCTTAGCTGTAGGCGGTGGTTTGTGGTTATTCCAGCACAATCGCCCGAAACACAGTTTAGAGCAGCTAGATGGTATGGTGGTGGATCGGACGACTGTGGAAAGTGCGATCGCTAAAACTGAAACTGTAATTAACCAGCTGGCACAAGAAGCAGAAAACCACACAGCATTAGAGACACTCAGAGAACAAGTTGCCCAATTGCTGTTGGAGTTAGACAGACAAGAAATTAAAGTTGCTGTGACTGGCGGTAAATCCGTGGGTAAAAGCACTTTAATTCAAGTGCTAAAGCAAAATTTAGAGACGCGAAATTTAGTGTCTCTAGAAGAAACAGCACCTTTGTTTAGAGAAACGAGTGACAATTCAGATGCAGCTGTTTTAGCAGAAATGGCAAAATCTGATTTTGTTCTATTTCTAACAAACGGTGATTTGACAGACTCAGAATTTCAAACCTTACAGCAGCTAAAAGCAGCAAATCAGCCTACAATCCTGGTTTTTAACAAACAAGATCGCTATTTAGCCGATGAAAGCGCCAGCATCTTGCTGTCATTAAAACAGCGGATGCAGGGAAATGTAGTTGCAACTGCGGCCTCTCCAATTCCCATCAAAGTCCGAAAGCATGAGGCTGATGGTGCTGTGCAAGAGTGGATGGAACAACCAGCAGCAGATATCCAGCAGTTGACGCAGCAGTTGGGTGAATTGGTACAACCCGGACAACGGCTAGTTTGGCTAACTACCATGAGAAAAGCCGGGTTGTTGAAAGCTGAGGCGAAAAACTGGTTGAATGAAACCAGACGCGATCGCGCTACCCCAATTATTGAACAATATCAATGGATAGCTGCTGCTGCTGCCTTTGCTAACCCAGTCCCAGCCCTTGATATTCTGGCAACTGCGGCAATTAATGCTCAAATGGTAATGGATTTGGGTAATATCTATCAGCAGAAATTTTCTTTGGAACAGGCACAAACTGTAGCTGGAACAATGGGAAGTTTGATGCTGAAACTGGGTTTAGTTGAACTTTCTACCAAGGCGATTAGTACTGTTCTGAAAAGTAATGCCGTTACCTTTGTGGCAGGTGGCGTAGTGCAGGGAGTTAGTGCAGCTTATCTGACTAGAGTAGCAGGGTTAAGTCTAGTTGAATATTTCCAACAGCAGGAAATAGCAATAGATTCTGGGACTGGTTTGAATTTGGAGAATTTGCGGCAAACCTTGCAAAAGGTATTTGGGCAAAATCAACAGATTGGTTTTTTGCAGGGATTTGTTAAGCAAGGCATGAAGCGTTTGTTGCCAGAAGCGCAGCAGGTTGAATTAGTTGGTGTTGAGAAGTTTGTGGGTTAAGTTCGCCCAGAGGCGCAGAGTTTTCCTTTGCGCCTTTGTATTAGGCTAAAAAATATGGCCACTAAGGCTCTTTTATGTCTCTTGCATGGTGCTGTAAGTAAACTTAAAATTTACCCAAGCCTAAAAATAGGCTTGGGTGTATCTAACAATTATTGTGATTGGGAGTTAGCAAAAAATTGTGAATAAGAGTAGTTAGCTAAACAGCACCACTGTTTCTGTTAAACAGAATAGCTATAGTTTTGAAAATTAGCTTTAAATCATACACTAAACTCCAATTTTTTTGATACTGCAAATCTAGGCGAATTACATCTTCAAAACTACGGACTGTAGAACGCCCATTCACTTGCCATTCGCCAGTCATACCGGGTTTAACATCTAAACGTTGCCACTCTGGTACTTCGTAGCGTTCCACTTCATCGGGTGTAGGTGGTCGGGTGCCTACTAAACTCATCTCTCCTTTGAGGACGTTCCAAAATTGAGGTAATTCATCAAGACTAGTTCGCCGTAAAAAGCGCCCTATTTTTGTAACTCTGGGGTCATTCTCATTTTTGAAAAAAGCACCTTGCACTTGGTTTTTAACTTGAGATTTCTTCGCTTCCGCATCCACACACATGGAGCGGAATTTCCAAATCTCAAACCTTTTCCCCATCCAACCACAACGGGTTTGACTAAATAAAATGGGGCCGGGATCGTTAATTTGAATCGCGATCGCAATCGGAATAAACAAAACTCCTGTAATTAATAAACCGATCGCTGACCCTACAATGTCTAATAACCGTTTCATCCAAGATGCCACAGAAGGGTGAGTAGTGGGTAACTGCTCTACTTTACGGGAAGTTGTCTTCCGATTATCTACTAAGTCTTCCTGTTTTATTAGCGGCGCATCATCCACAAGCTCTAAGGGAAAAACCTGATCCAATCCCGTGAGTTTTAGGACTGCCATTACTTGAGGTGTTACATTCCGCAGTGTTAATGTAATCCCGTTGGACTGGGCGTATTTAAAATTACTTACCAGGGCACCTAAACCACTACTATCCATAAAAGTAGTTTGGTGAAAGTCAATGATGATTTGCTTGGGATGTGAATTGGGCTGGATTAAGCCTTGGCAGGCTTGCTTAAAGCCTAAAGCCTCCAGCACGCTCAACCGCGTAGGCACCTGCACTATAGCCGTGTCGTTTAGGGAATGAACTGGAAAATCGACCTCTGTCGGTTGGCTAGTCATGAAGCTCTGCACTTTCGTTGCCATGTATAATGTAATCTGTCAAACATTATTTTGTCCTACAAAATTACTTAACCTAATATTGGAATCAGTAGTAATAAGGACTAATTGCTATTTACTGGGGCTGAGATTGGAGATCGCCAGCGACGATTCACAATAGAACAAGAAGCCAAAAAACATCCTTGCTGTTGTGCCGACGCAGCGCGATCGCGTTGCTATCATCAAATGATTGCTAAAACTACGGTTACACCTACTGCACGCCTGATTGAGGTGTTTTCTGCCATTCAAGGGGAAGGACTGAATGTAGGGACACGTCAGATTTTTATTCGTTTTGCTCTGTGTGATTTGCGCTGTCATTTTTGTGATAGCGCCCACACTTGGAATGCACCTTCTACTTGTCGGATAGAGCGATCGCCTGGATTGCGCGACTTTGAAATCCACTCTAACCCTGTGCCATTACCCATTTTAATTGAATGGGTAGAACGACAAAATTTACCTTGTCTACACGATAGCATTAGCTTAACTGGGGGTGAACCACTTCTTCATGCCCCCTTTTTAACCCAGTTTCTACCCCAAGTGCGAGCCAAAACTGGTTTACCCATATACTTAGAAACTGGCGGACATCGCCCAGAACAACTAGCGATGATTCTTCCCTACTTAGACTCTGTGGGTATGGATTTCAAATTGCCCAGTGTTAGCGGCGAAAGTTATTGGCAAGAACATAGTAAATTTCTTCAATTATGTCATGATTCATATTTAAATGTTTTTGTCAAGATAATTGTGTCTCAAAATACAGATCCCGCCGAGTTGGAACGTTCAGCTTTGCTGGTGGCGGAGGTTAGTCCAGATATCTCAGTATTTTTACAACCTGTTACGCCTTTGGCAGTATCTGAACAATTTTCCCCAATACCTCTGCTTGCGCCTTCGAGCGATCGAGTTTTGACGTGGCAAGCTTTAATGAAGCGGTTTGTCAAGCAAGTGCGTGTGATCCCCCAGACGCATAAAATGCTGAACCAACTGTAAAAATTTCTGTAAAATTTGAGTTTGATAAAGATGTAATCAAGAAAAAAGTAAGATTTTATGAAATGGTCTTTGGGGTGCTGCCGCTAATCACGGAGGCAGCAGCCCCTCAGCGAACATTCCCAGTTGGAGGCAGAGTGAAAAGTAAGGAACGAGGAGTTTGAAGTTTCGAGTTTACTCATAATTCATAACTCCTGTACAGACGCGATTCATCGCGTCTCTCCTAACTACAACCCGCCCTCATCTGGAGTTTTAGATTTAGCTTTTGCCTTATTTGCACTGCGTTTGAGGGCAGAAAGTCTTGCTTCGTATTTCGACCGTTGGCGCTTACTAGGAGTATTGTCAATCAGGGTTTTCAAGGCGCTACCGAGACTCTTGTAGGCATTGGGGAGGGTATAACCAAAACGAGTTGCCAAAGCGATCGCTTTCTCATCAGCATTGAGCAATTCTCTCAGTTGCTTTTCCCCACTATTCTTTTGGTACAGTCGCCAGCCTGACACACCACACAGCGACAAAGCTAACACCAGAAGCAATCCATCTTGTACCCACAATTCGCCTACAGCACCACCTAAACCGATGGCTAATGCTGCCATTTCCCAACCATCTTTAGGAATCGTGTCATTTTGAACGCGAGCAACTTCATGCCAGAACAGCAGATTACGCTGATCCATTGCGAGGGCATCCCATTTCACCAAGTCAATTTGAATTTCTACCTGGTCTTTACCAATTTCTTCGCAACGAACCAGGGGTGGATTGACCTCAGTTGTGCCTTCAACCGTGACCCAGCTCTGTAATTCTGGCGGTAATAAGCCTTTCAACCGCCGTAGTTCACTCATTTCCGCTTTGGCAGAGGAGGTTGCATAGGATGTCATAATATCCAGCCCCAGAAAATTTCAGTATATAGTGAGGGTATCACTTTGGAGTATAGCGATTTAAGTAACGATCCGTCTCACTCGCTCTTAAAACTTCCTCGCTTTTTTCGCGCTTCCATTGCTTTTTCCAGCAAATCTAGCAATCCTGGGGCTTCTTCTTGGATACTGAGTAATAGTCTTTCCCCAAGTTCTATATTCCCCGGATCGAGACCTGTTGCCATCACTTCTTTCAGGCGAGGTATTGCTATGCCATCCACAATCTGAATTAACCCACTCAGACAACGGTGAAATTGTTTTTCTGTGAGAATTGAGTCTTCTAAAGGAAACTCAATAATGGCACGAATTTCACCATCGGATGGGTCATACTCCCATTGCAACATTTTGGTTTCCCAAGAAATGGCAAGCATTGTCTGTAGGATAACTCCCTTGTGAGGATGGTCTTGAATTCCTCCTAGAACTTGAGGGGCAAATACCCGGAAAAATTTTCCCTCTTCATCCAGCTGGACAACTATTAGGAAATCTTCTAGGTTATCAGCCTCCACACCTGTTATAATTCGGTCTTCTTCATCATCAAAACGGTAGTCCCAACCAAGGTTGTCTAAATAGTTGGCAATCTGTTTGAGGTTAGCTCCCATAAAAGCCTCATAAGGAACGGTGGAGCAGCTGTTACCAGACCTAGTTTAACCTGGTAGGGGTAGTTGTTTGAGTTGGTGTGGATACAAGCGATCGCATGGAAGTATGCAATTAGGACATTGGCTATGGGGCATGGAGCATTGAAGATAGGAAAAATAGACGATCGTTCGGCGCGGTGAATGATATTTTCTGAACGACTCTTGCTCATTCTTAAAGAAGCGATAATCACTATTTTTCAAATCTTACTCAGCGAAGGACATATCACTAACTCGCTTGAATTTTAATATTGTCTTCTAGTTTTAATGAGTGTATTGCTACGAGCATGGTGGCAGGATTTTAAATCAAACTAGAAAGCCGAAGCCAAGTTGAGATAATTTCTACATAGTCTCTGAGGCTTTTGAAAATATAAATAAAAACTTCAACTACCGCTTTTAAAAGAAAAGAAATATAGCACAGAGACTGGTAGAGTTTTATATTACAAGCAACAACTTGTTTTCACTGAATGATTGTAGTGAACAATACATTTTTATTGTCGAATATCAATGAAATTTATGCGTAAATCAGCTTTAATTTTAGCGATCGCACCCCTAGTCTTTGCGATCGCTGCTTGTGGTGGAGATTCAGGACAAACAGCAAGTACACCCGGCACTCCAGGGAATACTTCAGCAGCGCCAGCAGCTCGAAATCGTTGGGATAATATTAAAAGCCGTGGTCAGCTAACTTGCGGTGTTAGTGGCAATGTACCAGGGTTTAGCTTTGTGGGAACTGATGGTAAATACAGCGGCATCGATGTGGATATTTGTCGCGCGATCGCCGCAGCTTTATTTGATAAACCAGATGCAGTAGAATTTCGCAATCTCAATTCCAAAGAGCGGTTTACAGCTTTGCAAACTGGCGAAGTAGACGTTCTCAGCCGCAATACTACTTGGACACTTAGCCGCGATACCTCAGTTGGTCTAGAATTTGCACCTGTAGTCTTTTACGACGGACAAGCCATAATGGTTCGCAAAAGTAGCGGCATTAAGTCCCTAGCAGACCTTAAAAATAAAGCTATCTGCGTTCAAACTGGGACTACTACCGAACAGAACTTATCAGACCAAATGCGAAAACGGGGCATCACTTTCAAACCCGTTGTGTTTGAAGACGTTAACGTTACCTTTGCTACCTATGCAGAAGGTCGTTGCGACGGCATTACAGCTGACCGTTCAGCATTGGTTTCTCGCGGCACAATTCTACCCAAACCAGAAGATAATCTGATTCTTAATGAAGTGATTTCTTCAGAACCCCTTGCACCAGCAGTTGCCAAAGGGGATGCTAAGTGGGGTGATGCTGTCAAGTGGGTGGTTTATTCCCTGGTAAAAGCTGAAGAGTTAGGCATTACTTCCCAGAATGTAGGTCAGTTCGCTACTAGTACCGATCCAGATATTAAGCGCTTTTTGGGTACAGAAGGCAACCTTGGCGAAGGACTCGGCTTAACTAACGACTTTGCAGCCAGAATAATTAAGCACGTCGGCAACTACGCTGAGATTTACGATCGCAACCTCGGCCCCAAGACAAAACTGAATCTAGCTCGCGGTCAAAATCAACTCTGGAACAAGGGCGGATTGCTTTATTCTCCGCCGTTCCGGTAGAAGAGATGAGGGAGCAGGGGAGGCAGGGGAAGCAGGGGGAGAAATAATAAATGACTAATTTAAAACCGTCTATATGGCGTGATGTCCGTTTTTGGAGAATTGCTTTGCAATTAGTTGCCGTATTTTTTGCAGCAGTTGTAGTAGTAATACTGTGGGGCAATCTCCAGCGCAATTTGCGGCAATTGGGTATTCAGTTTGGTTTTGATTTTCTCAAGCAACAAGCATCTTTTGAGATTGGCGAGACGCTGATTAGCTACAAACCTACTGACACCTACAGCCATGCTTTGTGGGTGGGATTAATTAACTCTTTGCGCGTGGCGGTTGTAGGGATTTTTCTCACGACAATTGTGGGGGTAAGTGCTGGGGTTGCCCGACTTTCTGACAACTGGCTAGTGCGGAATATCACTATGGTTTATGTGGAGGTTTTCCGCAATACTCCCTTACTGCTGCAATTACTGTTTTGGTACTTTGCTGTTTTCCTCACGTTTCCTAAAACAGAAAATAAACTATCCCTTTGGGGTTTTATTGGGCTTAGTCAAAATGGCTTAGAACTTCCTTGGTTTACCTTATCCCCAGAGTTTTCAACTTTGCTGTTGGGATTAACTTTTTACACGGGTGCGTTTATCGCTGAAATTGTCCGAGGTGGGATTCAATCAGTAGCTAAAGGACAGTGGGAAGCAGCGCGATCGCTAGGATTAAAACCAGGGTTGGTAATGCGGCTGGTGATTTTTCCCCAAGCTTTGCGGGTAATCATTCCACCCTTGACGAGTCAATATCTTAATTTGACGAAAAATACCAGTTTAGCGATCGCGATTGGCTACCCTGATATTTATTTTGTCGCCTCCACCACTTTTAACCAAACGGGGAAAGCCGTAGAAGTGATATTACTGATTATGCTCACCTATCTCACACTGAGTTTAACCATCTCTGTAGTTATGAATTTATTCAATCGCACCGTGCAAATTAAAGAGAGATAAGGGCGATCGGGGAGATGAGGCGGATAAGAAAGCAGTTGAACTCGGAAGTTGAGCCTCTGAACTCGGAAGTTGAGCCTCTGAACTCGGAAGTTGAGCCTTTGAACTCGGAAGTTGAGCCTCTGAACTCGGAAGTTGAGCCTCTGAACTCGGAAGTTGAGCCTCTGAACCCGGAAGTTGCACCTTTGAACCCGGAAGTTGCACCTTTGAACCCGGAAGTTGCACCTTTGAACCCGGAAGTTGCACCTTTTAACTCGGAAGTTGCACCTTTTAACTCGGAAGTTAGTTTTCTGAGGTTGAAGTATGAGTCTTTACAAATGACAAACGACCAATGACAAATGACAAATTAGCTTGGTTGCGTAAAAACCTGTTCAGTACTTGGTACAACAGCTTGTTAACTGTTGTCTGTCTGGTGTTGATATTTTGGGTAGTACGAGGAGTTTTAACTTGGGCAACTACTCAAGCACAATGGGCGGTAATTCAGGTTAATTTACGTTTATTTTTAGTTGGTCTGTTTCCCCAAACGCTATATTGGCGAATTTGGATTGTGCTGGCGATCGCTTCGACTTTAGGCGCTATAACTGGGGGTGTATTCTTTAGCAAGCAACAGTTAACAAAGTGGGGAATTGCTTTGTTTGCTTTTATCATCGGCGTTTTGTTAGTTGTTTTACCACTAGACTTTACATCTCGCCTCTGGTTATTGTTAATTGCAGTTTTACTATTTGTAGGTTTTTGGGTTGGAGGAAAGTTTACTAAGGTACTAACTCCTTGGCTTTCCTTATTATGGTTATTATCTTTCCCGATAATTTTATGGCTAATTGGTGGTGGATTGGGATTGCAGCCTGTATCTACAAATTTGTGGAATGGTTTGCTACTTACCCTACTAATGGCAGCAGTCAGTATTGTGCTTTCCTTTCCCATTGGGGTTTTACTGGCTTTAGGGCGCACAAGCAATTTGCCCGTAGTGCGTTGGTTTTCTATCCTGTACATTGAAATTGTTAGGGGAGTACCACTGATTGGAATTTTGTTCCTTGCTCAGGTAATGCTGCCATTGTTTCTATCAGCAGATGTGCGTTTAGATCGGGTACTACGAGCAATTGCTGGATTAGTTTTATTTAGTGCCGCATACATGGCAGAAAACGTGCGTGGTGGACTGCAATCAATTCCTCGCGGACAGATTGAAGCAGCGAAAGCACTAGGATTAAATACACCTTTGGTAGTGATATTGATTGTCCTACCTCAAGCTTTACGTAGCGTTATTCCTGCGATCGTTGGTCAGTTTATCGGCTTATTTAAAGACACTTCCCTCTTATCTTTGGTCGGATTAGTAGAACTCACAGGTATTGCGCGTTCCATATTGGCACAACCACAGTTTCTCGGTCGTTATGCAGAAGTTTATCTGTTTATTGGATTGATTTACGGGCTATTTTGTTACTCCATGTCGTTAGCTTCTCGACGGTTAGAGAGACAATTGAGTAATTAGTCATTGGTCATTGGTCATTATAAAAATATATTCATTAATTTGGACTGTAAATAATATGTCAGATATCCAACAGATAATTGTTGCTGAAGATGTTCACAAGTGGTATGGAAAATTCCATGTTCTTCAGGGTGTGAGCTTGACAGTTAATCGTGGAGAAGTAGTAGTATTGATGGGGCCATCTGGTTCGGGAAAATCCACCTTTATCCGCACATTTAACGCTCTAGAAGAATACCAAAAGGGAAAAATTGAAATCGACGGCATTACCCTCAGCCATGACTTGCGAAATATTGAAACGATTCGCAAAGAAGTGGGAATGGTGTTTCAGCAATTTAATTTATTTCCTCATCTCACAGTACTGCAAAATATCTCTTTAGCACCAATTTGGGTTAGGCGATCGCCAAAGGCAAAAGCCGAAGAATTGGCAATGCAACTATTAGAAAGAGTAGGAATTTTAGAACAGGCGCAAAAATATCCAGGACAGTTATCTGGAGGACAACAGCAACGAGTAGCGATCGCTCGTGCTTTAGCTATGCAACCTAAAATTATGCTGTTTGACGAACCCACCTCAGCCTTAGATCCAGAAATGGTACGAGAAGTTTTGGATGTAATGCGAAACCTCGCCCGTGATGGGATGACAATGGTAGTCGTCACCCACGAAGTTGGATTCGCGCGTGAAGTCGCCGACCGAGTTATTTTAATGGATAGCGGTTCCCTCGTCGAGTCAGCCACCCCTGACGCATTTTTCAGCCACCCCAAAGAAGAAAGAACACGCAAATTTTTGTCACAAATTCTCTAAAACCTCCGCGCTACTCTGCGCTTACCTCTGCGCGACGGCAGTCGCTACAACGGGGAGTCACTGCGGTGGACGGGTTCCCCGGCATAAAGCAAGTAGCGTGGGAACCCCCGCAACGCGCTGCCTCCCCTTTGCGTTTCACTTCTAACCCTTTTGTCCCACAACTTCACACCAAGCAGCAGCAAAAAATCCATCTGGGTGCTGACTGCATTCTCGTAAAGCACGACTCATTGCTGTAAGCGAGCGCTCATCAGTCCAACCTTTCTCTATAGCTCCATCCACCTTTGCAGAAGCCTCAATTCGTAGCGCCAAATATTCTGTACCTTCACTCAGTGGCTCAGAACATTGATAAGAAGCCGAAGCTTTAATATTAGTAAACCCACTTTCGCGTACCAGAGCGCGTAACTCTCTACCCACGTTAGGATTACCAGAATTTTGCTGCTGGAGCCACTTGTAATAAGAAAATGCTTTTTCCAGTTCTGGTGTAGATGGTGCAATCAAAAACCCGCCCCAGTCAGGACTACGAAGCCCAACAATTCCCCCCGGTTTCAAAACTCGCCACAGTTCCCGTAACGCCTGCGCTGGTTCTTGGAGATGCTCAAACAGCGCATGAGAAAAGATTGCATCAAATGAGTTATCCGGGAAGGGTAGAGCATAAATATTCGCCTCCAGAAAATTAGCATTACTAACACCTTGGGTAAAAGCAGTCTCAGCAGCTATCTGGATTTGAGAAGCTTCGCGATCGATACCTGTAAGCGTACCAGGAGCGATCGCTTTTGCTAAACCCAAAGCGATCGTCCCAGGCCCGCAGCCACAATCTAACAATTTCATCCCTGGACGTAAATAAGGCTTGAAAAACGCACCATGAGTATCTAAGCTGCGTTTTGCCATGAAATTCGTCGCATTACTTGAATAGCCTGGAGTATACTTTTCCTGCATTGCTCTGATTCCCTGCAATATTTGTATGAGTATCATAAGCAGGTACTTTTCAGATGTCCAATATATATTTAAATACAATTGAAACTTATAAAATATCAAAAAAATGGAATTGCGACACCTGCGCTACTTTATTGCTGTCGCTGAAGAACTGCACTTCAGTAGAGCCGCCGAGCGATTGCACATTGCTCAACCGCCCTTAAGCCAGCAAATTAAGCAACTAGAGGCGCAATTGGGAGTAGAACTGTTTCACCGCAAAACCAAGCGACAGGTACAGTTAACGGAAGCTGGACAAGTATTTTTGCAAGAAGCTTATCAACTTTTAGCTCAACTCCAAAAAGCAATTGAGCTAACCCAAAAAACAGGAAGAGGTGAAAAGGGACAATTGCGAATCGGGTTTACCAGTTTGGTAACTTACGATTTGCTTCCTGTAATTTTGCGACGGTTTCGAGAACAGTTTCCAGAAGTAGAGTTGATTTTGCAGGAATTAACCACAACTCAACAAGAGCAAGCGCTACAAGAACGTCGCATCCATGTAGGCTTTGCCCATCCACCATTAGAAGACAACACACTCAATCAAGAGTGCATTCAGCGAGAAGCTTTAATTGTGGCTATGTTAGAAACTCATCCCTTAGCTGAACAAGAAAAGATTTCAGTGCGATCGCTAGTAAACGAAAACTTTATCATGTTCCCTCGGCATTTGGGCCCCGGACTTTACGACCAAATCGTAAACCTTTGCCAGCAAGGAAATTTCAGTCCGAAAGTGACTCAAGAAGCGATTCAGATGCAGACAATTATCGGATTGGTTTCGGCGGGAATGGGGATTGCGATCGCACCGTCTTCATTGCAAAATATTCAGAGGGCTGGTGTCGTTTATCGCGCTGTAGAGGAGAAAACACCATTAGTAGAAACGGCTATAGTGTGGCGGGAAGAAGATATAACACCTGTACTAAGGGAATTTCTGCAAGTCGTTAGGAGTATCGGTTGAGAAATGACGATCCTCTGCTTGCAAAGAAGCTACGCGAACAAGAGTTAGCTTTATGCCAATCTATATTATCTCGTAAAAAATTTCGCTAGATTGTCAATGTATTATTGAAATGGAAATTCTTAAATCAAGCACCGCCATAAATTGGAAATAAACCCGTGTCTGCTAAAGATGCTTTTCATACAGTTGTCAAAACAGCACTTGAGAAAGAAGGGTGGTTAATCACTCACGATCCTTATGCTCTCCAGGCGGGAACACTTGAGCTATATGTTGATTTAGGAGCAGAAAAAGTTATCGCAGCCGAAAAACAAGGGCAAAAAATAGCTGTTGAAATTAAAAGTTTTTTAAGTCCATCAAAAATAACAGAACTTTATGCTGCATTAGGACAATTTATCATTTACCGAATTGCTTTACAAAAACAAGAAGCTAACCGCACTTTATATTTAGCAGTTCCTAGTACAGTTTACAATGAGTTTTTTATACTTCCATTTATCCAATCTGTCATTCAAAGTAATCAACTCTGTTTACTAATTTATAATATTGAACAGGAGGCGATCGCCCAATGGCAAAGCTAGACGAATATCGACAATATATTAAGGACTTGCTTCAACAACATGCGAGTATTGTTTGGGATAATCGCATTCAAGCACAGATAATTTTTGATACAGAACACGATCGTTATCAATTAGTTTATGTAGGTTGGCGCGAGCAAGACCGCATATATGGGCCTGTTCTTCATCTAGATATTATTGACGATAAAATCTGGATTCAGCAAGATGGGACAGAGGTAGGCATTGCTAATGAATTAGTTGAATTAGGTGTCCCAAAAGAGGATATTGTTTTAGGTTTCCAGTTACCATCTGTGCGTAAATATACAGACTTTGCTGTTAGTTAAAAGTGGGTTTAAAGCCGCGTTCAACAGCCACTTTTAAGGCTTTTGACAATAATTTCAGCCATTTTCTACCAGATGTTAAATTTCCTTCACCTAACCACGTGAGTATTTGTACTCTTTAAGGCTTTTGACAATAATTTCAGCCATTTTCTACCAGATTGCATTTTACTTATGATTGTATCTGCGATCGCTCTGCATCTTCGGGTTAAAAAATAGCGATCGCCTGAACTAAAATAATATTCCAACCTGAATAACCTTTATTGATCATAATGATATTTGCAAGTCAAAATAATCAATAAATCTTCTTGCACCTTGTAAACTAATCTATGTTCATCTGTGATCCGCCTTGACCAATAACCTTGTAGTTCATATTTTAATGGTTCTGGCTTCCCTATCCCCGCAAAAGGATCTCTTTGTATATCTCTAATCAGTTCCAATATTTTTTTGAAAATTTTCTTGTCTTCTGTTGCCCACTGGCCTAATTGTTCAAAAGCTTCTGGTTCAAAGGCAACTTTTTTCATATTCATCTAAATCTACATAAATTAGATTTCCTGCTGCTACATTTTCCAAAGCTTTGAGTAGATGATTTTTGTTAGTTTCTGATTTCAGAAGATAGTTAGTTTCATCTTCTTCAGTTGATGGTTCAATTAGGACAATGACTTCTACAACTGTTCCTTCTGGTAGTTCCGTTGCTGAAAGTTCAATCCTACCATCTTTTCCAACAACAGCTTTTTGTTTAATCCCACTAAGCATAATTCATATTTACTCCTATCTTTACCACCTTATTGTAACTTTTAATTGAGTGCTGGTTTCAAGCCGCGTTTAACAGCCACTTTTAAGGCTCTTGCTTTACTTATTAAGCCACGTCGGTAGACCTGCATGAGTTCATCTAGTTGACGAACTTCTGCATCATTAAGCTGTCCCTCTCGGTGAGGCGCTTGCAGCTCACTGAAAACCTCTTGCTGCTGAGTTTCCATCTGCATATCGCATATAGCCAAAACCTGCTCATCGGGTAGAGACTCCACAGGTAGTTTGGTAATGGCGCGGTCAATCCATTCTAGTAATACATCTTCAAGTCGCCGATGTGTGAAAGCAGCGATTTCCTTTGCTTTTTGTGCCAGTGTTTCAGGAAGTTGAAGGGTGACAGTTTCAGCCATTTTCTACCTGCTTGCTTTTACCTATGATTGTATCTGCGATCGCTCTGCATCTTCTCGTTAAAAAGAGCGATCGCTTTTCTTTGTTATCGTGGGCGGTTGGTTAAAAAGAGCGATCGCTATTAGACAGAATAAAACTCAAATTGGGAATACTGAGTAAAGCGCAGGTATTTGCTGTGCAGAATCGAAGCGAATAGCTAGCAGACATCACGCTGTTGAAATTTTAGCAAATGAAAGAAAATTATGGAAACGGTTACAGCAACATTTTTAATTCCTGACTGGATTAATGAAGGCTTGAAAACTAAAGCCTACGAACGTGTTGGAGGTGTTATTCGTGATTTTCGGACAAAGCAGATAGTTGCTATGTTACGTGAAACAGTACCTTATTTAACTCAAGTATCAACAATACTTTCTCAATTTGGTTCAGCAGCAAGTATTCTTAATCTGGGTGTTTCAGTAATAGGATTTGTCGTTGTAATTAAACGCTTAGGGGAAATTGAACAGCGCCTTAAAATTGTACAAGAAGATGTCAATAAACTCAATCTTAAATTTGACCTTTCCGTTTATGCTAATTTTCGTGCTGCTCTTGATTTAGCGCGTGATGCTTTTACAATGACTAAACCTGAGAATCGTGTCAATATGGCGAATTTAGCTATTAACCGATTTTTAGAGGCTCAACATATTTATACTGGCTACTTTGATATAGCATTAGAAGAAGATATTCAAGTAGCAGATGAATATTTATCATCGATATTTTTAACCTACATAGCTAGAGTAAATTGCTACTTGGAATTAAATGAAATTTCAACTGCATATCTTTGTCTGCAAGAAGGTACAGAATTTCTTAGTAAGTGCGTTAACAAATATTTTGATAAAGTGTTTTCTTATCTTGATGACGAAGAACAGGAAAAGTTTTACAAAAACTACCCTTTGTTACTTTCTGCTTCTTACATTACTGTCAATGGCGTGATTACTGGAATATGTGGTTATTTAGGTTATTCTAGGGTAAGCGTTCAGGGAGTAGCAGGGCGAATGCACGGCAATTTACTAGAAGAAGTATTATTATGGGTAACATCTAAAAAAGAAGAAGAAACAGTATTATATAACCCATTAGAAAAGCTTGAAGCTATTATTGAAACCAATCGCCGCTTTGAATCTTACCAAACAGAATTACAAGCAATATCCCAATTAGGAATCAGCTTTCATGACTGGCTTAAATTAACTCCGTCTACAGAAATTAAACCAGACGGCGCAGAATTCATGTACATAATTCCATCCAAACCTCTAGAGTTACAGCCTTCCATCTGAACTAAGTACAGCATTTCATTCATTCGTAGCGAATTAAATTTAGCAATACTCCGCGTCACTCTGCGTTTAAAAACGCTGCGATTCCTCTACACCTTGGCGAATTGCATTGTCCATATCTTCAAGAGTTTTAGGTTTTCCTTGATATTTTAAACAACCTGCTACATCATCTAATTTAGTTTCTGGAAGAAGTTTCTTAGGCTTTAAAAGAATTCCATCACCCATATCAATAATCATAAATTCTTGACCTACTTCCCATTGATGAGCTTCCCGCAAAGATTGGGGAATAATTACTTGTCCTTGGGGAGACAATTTGGTAATTTCCATTAATTTAAGAAGTAAAAACTAAAAGTAATATAAAAATTTTAGCATTTTTGATTATCCCCATCTCTTCCTCTGTGTTCTCTGCGCCTCTGCGGTTCATAAAAAAAGGACGAACCCAAAAGTTCGCCCCTAACATAGTATTATGCTGTTGCTAAATCCAAACTCAAATCTAAATCTTCGCTTCTTCTCTTACCAACTTATCCCAACCCAAATCTTTCAAATTATTATTCCGACGTAACGGACGAGTTACCAACTCTAACATGTCACGCGCATTCGTAAAGCCGTGAATTTGAGCAAAAGTGAACTCTACAGACCACTTTGTATTAATACCGCGTGCTTCCAATGGGTTAGCGTGAGCCATACCAGTAATTACCAAATCTGGTTTCAACTCATAAATTCGCTGAAGTTGATTGTAATTATCCGGCTTCTCTACAATCCTTGGCAGGGGTGAATTCATTTCCTGACAAGTTTTCTCTAACAATGCCAACTCAGCAGCTTGATAGCGCTTATCCATGTAGGGAATGCCGATTTCGTGAACTGTCATCCCACAACGGATTAAGAATCTTGCTTGGGAAACTTCCAGCAAGTTATCACCCATGAAGAATACAGATTTACCACGAATCAGTTTCACGTAATCTTCCAAGCCTGCCCAAATTTGTGCTTCCCGTTCATCTAATCCCTTGGGAGTTATACCAAACACCGAGCAGATTTTCTCAATCCAAGCGCGAGTACCATCGGGGCCAATGGGGAAGGGTGCGCCAATGAGTTTACACTTGCGGCGGCGCATTAAGGTGGTAGCTGTACGGCTGAGGAAGGGGTTGACACCAGCGACATAATACCCTTCTTCCAATACTGGCAGTTCTGTGAAGCGCTTCGCGGGTAGCCAGCCGGAAACTTTGATGCCTTGTTTCTTCAGTTCCAAGGTTAACTGAGTAACCACGGGATCGGGAAGTGAGCCAAAGAGAACTAAGGGTGGATGATCTACGTACTCAGATTCATCTTGGGCGACATCTTCTTTCTTTTTACCGAAGTTTAGCAATTTTGCGATCGCATTACGTTCGCTCTTCTCTGTTTCCGCCACCGGAGCCTTATCAGGACAACGGTTAGCCATTGCTGCTAATACGGTGTCTTCCCCTTGGGTGAAGGCGTAATCTAGACCATTTGCCCGCGCGACAACGATGGGAATCCCAATTTCAGATTCTAGTTTTGGTGCCAAACCTTCCAAATCTGTTTTGATAATTTCGGTGGTGCAAGTGCCAATCCAGACAATTACACTAGGATTGCGATCGCGTTTAATTTGCAAGCACAACCGCTTTAACTCTTCATAATCATTCAGTTGTGCCGAAATATCGCCCTCTTCCAATTCTGCCATTGCATAGCGGGGTTCAGCAAAAATCATCACCCCCATCGCGTTTTGCAGGAAGTAGCCACAAGTTTTTGTCCCAATTACCAAAAAGAAGCTATCTTCAATTTTTTGGTATAACCACGCCACGCAGCTAATTGGGCAAAAGGTATGGTAATTTCCAGTTTCACATTCAAAGCTTAAAGCTTCTGGTTGTTGAGCGACAGTCATTTTGGTTTTTTCTCCCCTTGATATTTAATGGCAGGTCAACCAATTTTAGATTTTAGATTGATAATTTTGGATTGAAGACTGGGACAACAAAAGTATCCTCTGTCTAACGACAATTTCCCTAATTCCTCATCCAAAACCCCAAATCTAAAACTTAAAATTGCGAGGAACGGCAATAATTAAGCGTTGGGGAAGAGACGGGCAATTTCTGATTCATCAAAAACGCCTGCTGGCAGTTCTTCCCCTAAAAAATCGTTACTTTCTTCAGCCTTTTGCAAAGCTGTTTCATCCCCCCAGACATCTGATAACACGTCTTTAAACGCATTCTCATCTAGTGAACTATCTTCAAGCCCCTCGTCTTCATCCAGCTTTACTTCCGTTGCAGGTGTTGTGTCGAAGGCAATTTCTCCAAACTCATCTGCTTCTAAACTAGAGATTTCGAGAGATTCATCTGCTTCTAGACTAGAGATTTCGAGAGATTCATCTTTTGAATCGTGTCCGTTGGTTAAGGAAATATCGCCAAAGCCATTTTCTGTTTCCTCCAACTCGCCGATCCCCAGGCTTTCATCTTCAGAATCCAGGATTGCGAACTCTTGAACTACCGCCACCGCCGCAAAGCCATTTGTATGAGCATGTGTCAATGTTTCATCTTCAGGCTTTTCATCAATGACAGATACTGCTTCTTCTACGTATCTCTCTACTTCTGGGTTGCCGATAAAGCGATTACCAAGAGCTAAATCTGGGTCAAAATGCAAATCCAGCACCTCAATTAGGGTATCGGCGTCAGGATTGAGTTTGGCAAAGGGCAACATTAACTGCGCTAGCTTTGGCTCTAGGGCGTTAAGAACTCCCAGGATGAGGTAAGAAGGTGGTCGCTTCCCGCCATCAGGGGTATATACTGATTCCACTTCCATGTGCAGGGTAATCCAGTCTCGATTATTCTGGAAAAATTGCAACCACTTTTGCTTTATTGAATCCGTAAAGCTGTTAAAGAATGCCATGTTATTGTCCCCCATCCTGAGAACTTGGTGATTTATACAATCATCAAGTCTAGTTCCTCTTCTGAATTAGGAACCTGGGGTTTACCCGGATTTAGATAAAAATCGGACAACAAAGAGAACAGCTCCCGATCTGGTGTGTCGTTAGGTACAACACCTTCGGGACGCGCCAGAATTTGGTCGGCGATGTTGAGATAGTAGTCGCAAACGTAGTCTAGGGAAGGATCTTGCTCTGCCATCTCAAACAAAGTTTTACCTTTCACACGGGAAACACGGATATCTTCAATTAAAGGTAAAACTTCTAGAACTGGCATGGGCACTGCTTCTATATATTTTTCAATCAAGTCGCGTTTGGAGGTGCGGTTGCCAATTAACCCGGCTAAACGCAGTGGGTGAGTTCTTGCTTTTTCGCGGACTGAAGCAGCGATCCGATTGGCAGCAAATAAAGCATCAAAGCCGTTGTCTGTAACGATCAGGCAGTAATCCGCATAGTTGAGTGGTGCTGCAAAACCACCGCAAACTACGTCACCCAGAACGTCAAAGAGAATTACATCGTATTCGTCAAAGGCGTTGAGTTCTTTAAGTAATTTTACGGTTTCGCCGACTACGTATCCACCGCATCCAGCACCCGCAGGTGGGCCACCAGCTTCTACGCAATCAACACCGCCGTAGCCTTTATAAATTACATCTTCTGGCCAGACATCTTCGTAGTGATAGTCCTTTTCTTGGAGGGTGTCGATAATTGTCGGAATTAAAAACCCAGTCAGGGTAAAGGTACTGTCATGTTTGGGGTCGCAACCAATTTGCAGCACTTTCTTGCCACGTTTAGCTAGGGCGACTGATATGTTACAGCTAGTTGTGGATTTACCGATACCACCTTTTCCGTAGACTGCTAGTTTCACTTTTATTTGCCTCTTATAGCTACTTGTCAAACTTGTGGCTCAAACATTTGCCTTCACCTTTCCTGAGATGGCGATGCGTGAGGTCTGTGAATGTCATTATTGGGCAAATTACCTAGAAAAGAAAGTGGCTCTTAATTTGGAAAACGGTCTTATCCGATGAATTCAAGCACAATCATATTTATTTGGGTTTTTATGAGGTTTAAAGAGTTTATTTGCTCTAAAAATCATAAATTAACATTTTTTATTACTTATTTTTATAAAAATAGTTACAAAATACAAAAATCTGAAATCGGCTTTTTTGAATGCTTTTTATAGAATTAGCTGATGGCATTACAACGTGTTTTCAAGGCATTGGGGCGCAGAGTCAAGGGTAAAGAGAGGTATATGCAGCCTGATGCTGGAAATACTACTGGAATTTGCGTTAGCGTAGCTCACCGTAACACTTCGTGGAAGCAAGCTACGCGTAGCGTCTGTCTGCGACACGCTGCGCGAACCTAGAGAAGGTATCGCAGATAAATTGCCAGTTTTCAGTCTGTAGTCGCAACCATTTAATTGCTGCTTGAGAGTAAGTTAGTCAGTTTTTGTAAAATTTTATTAAATTCCCAGATTTAGGAGGCGGCAGCCCTCTTGAGGGCATTCCCAGTCTCTGACTGGGAACGAGGCTAAGGAGGCTAATCAGGACACGTCAGTTTCAAGCCCGTGGATTTCCTGTAATGTTTGCCAGCCAGCTTGCCACTGGGAGTTATCTTGTAATAATTTGGCATTTATCCAAAAACGGACTTTCGGATCGCAAGCAGCAACCATTTCGGCGTAAACCCAGTTAGCCTGATTTTTCCGATTGACTACTTGAAAGTGCCGCCAGCCATCAACTTTTTGCTGTGCTGTCCACTTAGAACCAACTAGGTAAGGAAATTTTTGTTTTTTAGTCATTTGTTATTAGTCATTTGTCATTTGTCATTTGTCATTGGGAAAACACTTTCTTTATCCCCAGTCCCCAGTCCCTAATCCCCAGTCCCCAGCTTAAGATGTCACCAAATCGCCGTTACGGGTAAACTTCTGGCAATGCAACTCACTATCTTGCTGGACGCATAGCGAAAACCATCTGATATGACTCCAGCAGGTGTTGATGTTGTTAGTAATTTTGCGCTTTTTCTTGGAAAGGCGTTGTCTTACAACTTCATTAGGGCAAAGAATTTCTAACGTCCCTGTACCATCTTCGTAATTGACGATGCGAAATAGACAATCTTGCAACATCGCACGGCTACTGCTGTCGAAGAACCGCTTAAATCGCACTAGCTTTTCCCCTTCAGTCATTTGGCTGATGGGTTTTATTTTCAAGAAATCTTCATCCTCAAAATCAAAGTCATCATCTTCAAAGTCGTAGGGGTCAATCATTTTCAGCATCCACTAGGCGACCTGAGATTATGTTAACTCTGTGTAGGGGCAGGAGGCTGTTAAGCATATAAGAAAGCACATTAAGACCGCAGGGGGCAGGGCGCAGGGAGCAAGGGGGAGAGGGTTTGCAGCTTTTATTACTATGAAAATAGTGCAATTTAAAGGACGATTAGCTTAGAGGCATAATTTGAGGCAAAGGATTTCAAACTGGAAGCATAACAACACTTGCAATCTTGCCAATCTTTAATGCTGATGGTGAAAAAACCTATCGTGCCTGTGAAACAATACGTCTTTATCAAATCCCCTAAATTTATTTGTGCGGGATTATCTTTTTACTCTTTACTTCTTAAGCTATAGCAGTTCCGTACTTAGTGAGGTACGTTTTCAAAGGTACTAACCTTGGTAAAAAAGATTTGGGTGTAACTTTGCTGCTTAGGAAATGCTATAAGTTATTTAAATATTAAATATAACAAGCTAACTTTATAGATTTTATAGACAAGTATAAAGAAGTGCTACAATACTTGTTACAAGTACTGAATCGTACATAAAATTTGAACTTGCCGTAGCATTACAGCTACTAGATATAAAAAAACTTTCTATGACATTAAATATAAAGTCATAAAAGATACTTTGGGTGTCATATTCTACTGAGGATAATACAATCACAGGACATTGGCTGAAGATGCTTTAAATGAAATCATTAGTATTTAAAAATAGCAAAAATAGCTAACTTACTTTCTAAGTAGTTCCGAAACTGTATGTTGCAATAATGTCAAATTGAATAATTCTTATTTGATGTGTGTAAGCTTCTATGGTAAAGCGATCGCTCGAAGCATCAGTTACCGGGATTGAACAAGCCAAAAAAGCGTTTGCTCATAAAGGGTGGACACAAGACGATTTGGCTTTTGAAGTCAACTTAAAGACTCGCCAACCAATTTGGCGGTTTTTTACTGGGCGTCCCGTTGAGCGTTATATCTTTATAGAAATTTGTTCTGTGTTGTCGTTGAATTGGCGGGAGATTGCGGCTAATCCTCCAGAAGAATTTCCTGAATCAAAAGAACTTGGTGCTGCTGAATTTTTGGATATTGATGCTCTAGTACAATTTGTGCGATCGCAACGCTTCGACAAAATTCAAGACCAGTGCGGCACTTTGCAGTTATTAGATGTTACTCGCCCGGTTAGAATCGACGACATTTACATCGATGTCAACATTTTGGAGGAAATTGCCAGCCTTCAGTGGTTAGAGTTTGCTGATTTGCAAAACTTTACATCACAAGAATTCGATCGCTTTGGTTTAGGTGGAGTATCCCAGACACAAGTGGCGGGGATCGCAGCAGTTCAAACTTACTCAAAGCTGCGGGTGTTGGGTAAACCGGGAGCAGGTAAAACCACTTTTTTACAATATCTGGCGATTCAATGCAACCGAGGGAGATTTGCTGCAAATCGGGTTCCTATTTTTGTCACCTTAAGAGATTTTGCCGACGAAACGAGAGTTGCAGGAGAGTTCCATTTACTCAACTATATTTGCAAAGAATTCTTCACCTGTGGAATTTCAGATCCATCTGTGCTGGAAACTTTGTTGTTGGAGGGCAGAGTGTTGCTGTTGCTGGATGGATTAGATGAAGTACTCCATCAACAGAGCATTGGTGTCGTCAATGAGATTCGCAGACTATCTGAAAAGTATCAAAAGAATATGTTTGTCGTTACCTGCCGCACGGCGGCTAAAGCTTTCAACCTCAGACGCTTTACAGATGTTGAAATTGCCTCTTTTAGTCAAGAGCAAATTGTTGCTTTTGCTCAGAAGTGGTTTACAGCAGTTACAAAAACGAACATCCAAAATAAACAAGAACAGGCATTTGAGTTTATTGAGAAACTAAATTTGCCCGAAAATTTACAATTTCAAAGACTTGCTATCACTCCCTTGTTTTTGCATCTCGCCTGCTGGGTTTTTCATCACCAAAACAAATTTCCAACCCAAAAAGCTGCGTTTTATAAGCAGTGTTTAGACCTGCTGCTGGGTAAATGGGACGAAACTAAAGCAATTGAGCGGGATGAAGTGTACAAAGGTTTTTCATTACCACAAAAACTTAAGTTGCTGAGTCAGGTTGCTAGCGCGACATTTGAGCAGGGTAATTACTTTTTTGAACAACGCATTGTTGAGCAATACATTAGCGATTATATCGGTGATTTGCCGAATGCTTCCACAGAACCAGAGGAATTGGAATTAGATAGTGAAGGGGTACTTCAGGCGATAGAGTTGCAACATGGATTACTAGCAGAACGAGTACGGGGGATTTTCTCTTTCTCTTATTTGACGTTTCAAGAATACCTGACTGCTCGAAAAATCGTTGCCAGTTATAATTTACAAGCATTAGAACAACCGTTAGAACGTCTGGTGACTCATATTACTGAACCCAGGTGGCGTGAAATCTTTTTGTTAACAGTTGCCATGCTGCGGAGTGCAGATTTCTTAGTAGTATTGATGAAGCAAGAAGTTGATGCGCTAGTAGCTGAAGATCCATATTTGCAAAAATTTTTAACCTGGGCAAGTCACAAGTCCCTTGCCACTCTCCCCCAGCCTATTGCAATTCGCGCGTTTTACTTTACTTTGGCTCGAACTCCTCACCTGATCTCGCACTTTGCTCTTGTCTGCATCTTCGAGCGAGATATTTTTTTGGATGCGGCATTAGATAACCTAGTAATGGAATGCGAATCTAATTTTGCCGATGTCTATGAGTGCAACGATGCTCTGAGTAGTGCTTTAGTAATTGTTCAAGATGCTGGCTTACATCAAGCTTTACAACAACTTAAAGACCTACTGCCCGATCCAAAACAGAGTAGAGAAAGCATTCAGACATGGTGGCAAACAAGTTATCCTGCTTGGATAGAACAGTTAAAAACTGCGATCGCCAAGCATCGAAACATTGAGCATCACTGGCACTTCAGCCCACAGCAACAGCAAGTATTGCAACAATATTACGATGCCAATCAGTTGCTTCTCGATTGCCTCAATAGCAACTGTGAAGTAACAGGCGTTGTGCGGCAGGAGATTGAAGCTAGTTTGTTGTTGCCGAGAAAAGAACTCTCCAAGCAGGAATGGCAGGGGGCAGGGGAGCAGGGGAGCAGGGGAGTAGGGGAGCAGGGGAGCACGGGAGTAGGGGAAAAGTTGCAGTAAGTTTTTCCCCTCTGCCCCTCTGCCTCTCTGCCCCTCTGCCTCTTATACCCAATGCTCAATGCCCTTTCATTTCACTGCAATGACTCTAGCTACAGAGATTTCTGGTGATTCAATGGGAACTGGGACAGTTGTAGATGAGCCTTTCAACCACAGCAGCACTGCGGGAGCTACACCCAGCAACAAGCCTAGCAACACGGGTACAAAGAATCCAGCTGTTAAGCTCATGACTGTAGCGAAACCAAAGTTACTTAAATAAACTGCAAAAGGTATATTAAGTTGCGATCGCTCCCAGTCAATTGGATTATTTCTCCACAACAGTGCAGTCACAGCCATAAATACTGAGCTAGTACCCAGCCACCCCGCAAAGTTTTGGTAAGGCATTCCAAAGAAGGGGCCTGGTTGTTGCCAATACCAAAAGGGTAGAGAAGTTTGACTCATTGCAGGATCGAGAACAAAATCCCAGGAGGTTAGTAATAAAGCACCCAAAGCGATCGCACTTATATGCCGCCACAAGTTGGGTTTTTTGTCCACTTCTAAACCTGCGCGTGCCAGTAGGTAAGAAACAAATCCCAAATAAAACCACGACAAGGGAATTGTAAATGGGACTAAACCCGCAATCTTATAACCTAAACCGCTTAGGTAACTATAATGGCCAAATGGAAAACCAGTACTGGTTCCTAGTAGTTCACTTCCTAGAGAAATAAATACTGATGGCAACAGAAATGCCAAGGCGCGGCCTAAACCCAAAATCCGCATAGCATACAAGAAAACACCTGCTGCACCTAAAATCATATAAACTACACCGCCTCCTGCCATACTCCATTGCATGGCAGTTTGTCCAACCTTGGATAAATTGAAAATTACTTGGGCATTAGGTACAACCAGTAGTATCCCTACCAATCCAAATACCGTTGACACGATATGACCAATAAGGCTTACGCGTTCAGCAATAACAAGTTGTCTCATGATAATTCCTTAACAAGATATGACACGCGGCTACTCGGCTGCTAAAAGTTCCAAATGTTTAAGAACATATTTAGAAAGTCATTGAATACAATCGAGCCTCAGTTGAGATTTGCAGGAGGCATTACCACTTTTTTGGCTCAAATCTTCCTTAACAATACTTGCGTGTTTGTATTTAAATCAACCCTGCACTAAGTCAGCTAGCGGATGAGAGGAATACTAGGTTGTAGCCTTGTCAAAAGCCTGTCGTCCGCAAATCTGCCTCGGTGAGGAGTATCATGGTTTCTGCACCAACTCTGCCAAAGTCAGGCTCTCGCCCTAATGCCATCTCAATAAGATACGTCCATGTGCCAGATTCAGGAGTGTAGCTGCGTACAATCCCTTCTCCACCAACAAAGCTCACCCATTGGGTATTGCTAAACTTTGGCATTTTCATGAAGGTTGCAGTCATGCGTAAAACTCCTCAATTCATAGTTGATACTTTCTGTTTTAATAAAATAAATGAAATATGTTTTGTATCTTTTTAAGTAAAGATGTCAAACATCATCTATAACTTGAGAATGTTTTAGGTGGAGACTATACAACTTATACGTAATTCAAACGTTTATTCAAACATTTGATATGGCAATTCTAAATCATTCGTGAAAAATTAAATTCCCGACTTCTCAAAGAAGTCGGGAATTTGGACACCGCGCATTTTCAAAAATCAAATACAGTACTTTCAATTACAAATTACGAATTACGTTAGCGCAGCGTTAGCGACGCAGGAGCGTCATTACGAATTATCTGTGACTCGTCCACTCAAATTTGCAATCATCAATACCAATTGAGTAAGCTCAATCGGTTTAGCTAGATGCGTTTGGAAACCAGCATCAATTGCCCTTTGCCGCTCTTGCTGGGTGGCATAGGAAGTGATTGCTGCTGCTGGAATTTGTCCCCCAGTTTCAGCTTCAAGCGCTCTCACCTGACGAATCAGGGAGAAACCATCCTCCTCTGGCATCCCAATATCTGCTAGAAGCACATCATATTTGCCAGGAGATTCAGTTAAAGCAGCGATCGCTTCCCTTGCCGATGTCACAACCACTACTTCAGCCCCGAAATTTTCTAAAATCGACTTGATTAAGTCGCGGCTATCCGCTTGATCGTCTACAGCTAAGATGCATAATCCTTCAAGGCTCAAGGGTGGATTTTTACCGTTTAATGTGGGCTGAGTCTCTGACAAAACGATCGGCTCTAAATAAGTTGGCGGTGTAATTTCCGGTGGCATTAAGCGCAGAGGCAGCCTGACAACGATCGTGGTTCCTAGTCCCTCACCTGGACTTTGCGCTTGAACTGTTCCACCGTGAAGTTCTACAAGATGACGGACGATTGACAAGCCTAATCCAAGTCCCTGAGTTGTTTTGCTGCTGCTGGAATCTCCTTGGCGGAAGCGATCGAAAATATATGGCAGCAAGTCTGCCGAGATGCCAATTCCTGTGTCGCTGACTTGAATTTGGGCATGAGTATATACAGCTTCGAGCATAATTCCCACTCGCCCACCGGCTGGAGTGAACTTAATCGCGTTAGAAAGTAAATTCCACAGAACTTGCTGTAAACGGTCAAAATCTCCGACAACCGTCGCCGAGTTCAAGTCTGAAACAATTTCAATGCTTTTCGCCTCTGCGGACACTTGGACAGACTCAATGGCGGCATCCACTACTGAAACTAGATCGATTAGACGAGTGTTTAAATGAAGCTTTCCACTCGTAATCCGTGATACATCCAGCATATCATCGATTAACTGAGCTTGCACTTTAGCACTCCGCTCCACTACTTCCCAGGCACGAGTGACTGCTGAAGAATCTAAATCGCGGTTACGGAAAAGTTGTGCCCAGCCCAGTATAATATTGAGCGGGTTACGAAGTTCATGGGAGAGGTTCGACAGGAATTCATCTTTGGCTCGGTTGGCAATTTCCGCCTGTTGACGGGCTGACTGCTCCTCTGCTAGAAGCTTAGATCGCTCTAACTCAAACTGTTTGCGATCGCTAATATCTTCAATCGCCAGCAAAATCATTTGGGCATCTCCCTGTTGAATAATTTTCCAACCATTGAGCAGCATGGTTTTCTGCCCAATCTGCTCAAAACGATGCTCTATCTCCAAGTTTTGAATACTGGTATCGTTGGCGAGAATGTCTTCTAAGAGCGATCGCAGTCCGGGCAGGTTCCACTGACCGTTTCCTAGTTCAAAAATCAGAGATTGCGCTGTCTCTGATGGTGAAACCTGAAATGTTTCATAAAACGAGTGATTGGCTTTGTTCACCCGGAAATCAGAATCAAGGACGATTAACGGCACTTGTACCGTCTCCACAATCGCTTCAGCGTAATTTCTGGCTTGTTCTAACGTTACTGCACTGCGTTTAAGAACATCAATATCTATTAACACCAACACTACACCGTCAATCTGGTTTTCTGTGGTGCGATAAGGACGGATGCGGAGGTTGTACCAATGTCCCCCCAGAGTTTGGACTTCTAATTCTTTGATGCTGAGTGTGTCAAGTACCTCCAAAATTAGAGTTTCTAACTCAGGAACATCGAGATTCGCTCTGATATCGCTCAAAGGTCGTCCAGCATCGGCGGGAATTAAATTGAAAAGTCGCTGCGCCATTGGCGTAAAACGTCGAACGCGTAAGTCCGAAGTCAATATCAAAATGGGAATATTAATACTGGCAAGCAAATTCGTGAGATCGTTGTTAACTTGATGTAATTCCAGATTTCGACTACGAAGTTCTTCATTAGTGGTGTTGAGTTCTTCGTTGGTTGCCTGAATCTCTTCTTTGGCAGTTTCTAGCTCCTCATTGGTGCTTTGCAACTCTTCATTACTCGACAGGATTTCTTCATTGGCAACTTTCAGGTCTTGATTGATATGCTCCTGCTCTTGGATCACCGCTTGTAGATATTCTTGAGTTGCAGCCCGCTCTTGGATGGCGGTTGCAAGTTCAAGCCTTAGCCGAACAATCTCCTGCGCTAAGTCTGACTGCTCTTGGCTCTCAGGATTTACTGTGCTGGGGTTATTAATTGTGGGTGGGGCTGATTCAAATAAAATCAGAAAGTAGAGTTCTTCGCCAGTCCCAGGGTTGAATGGAATCACCTCAAGATTGATGATTTTTGCAAGATCGCCCTCTTCAATTTGTAACCCTTCTCTTCTAACTAGAATTTTTTGCCGTTGTGCCTGATAAATTGTTGCCCGTAGCTCGATGAGCAAGCCTTGGCGCACCATTTTGAATAAGTTAAGACTCGGTTTCCCAGGTGCAAGTTTGAGGTAGAGATCGATTTCTCCCCGAAATTGCAGCACATCCATCTTGTCATTAATCACCACACCCACTGGGGCATAGTGATTCAAGATTAGTTGGTCAGTTTTTTTCTCTAAGTCCAAATCATCCGATGAATTCTCATTGGTCGGCTTTGATTCGTCCACTTTTACTATCGGATAATTGCTGGTAATGAACGAAAAAGTTGGACGAATTGCAGTTAGCTTTTTGCTATATATTTTATACTTTTTGTCAATTAGAGTAAACAAGTCCGAATATTTACCTGTGCTTTCTGAAGTCCCTAGCAGCAAAAAGCCAGTCGGGTTAAGACTGTAATGAAAGATGGGCAATATCCGTTTTTGCAACGTTTCGCCCAAGTAAATCAGTACATTCCGGCAGCTAATTAAATCTAAGTTAGAAAAAGGGGGATCGCTGCCCAAGTCTTGTCGGGCAAACACACACAGTTCGCGGACAGCTTTGCTAATTTGATATCCACCGCCCTCAAGGGCATTAAAAAATCTGCGGCGGCTCTCTGGTGAGACTTCCACCATTTGATTCTCTGCATAAATACCCGTTCTCGCTTTGTCAATCGCTATCTCGCTGATGTCTGTGGCAAAAATTTGGATCGGCGGCGAGGTTACTTTATTCGATAAAAACTCCAGCAAGGAGATAGCGATGGAATACACTTCTTCGCCCGTCGAACACCCAGCTACCCAAATCCGAATCGGCAACTCTGCTGATTTGTTCTGGATGATGCTAGGAAAGACTCGCTCTTTCAAGAGTTCAAATGCTTCGGGATCGCGGAAAAAATGGGTGACGTGGATCAGAATTTCTTCATAGAGCGCCTTGACTTCATCCGGATTTTTTTGCAAATACTCGGCATAATCCTCCAAGCGTTCTAGTTTATACAACAGCATTCGCCGCTGGATTCGGCGATCGAGGGTATTGGGCTTGTAGTGGCTAAAGTCAACGCCAGTTTGCGATCGCAACAACACAAATATAGTCGCCAGGGCATCTCCCTGTTCGGGCAACTTCTCAATTGCGATCGGTGGCAAAGAGTTAGAAATAAAAGGATTGCGACTGAGGTTTACGAGTTCCTCGGCGATTTTTTGCGGCGGTAGCACAAAATCCACATTCCCGGTGGCAACAGCAGTATTGGGCATACTATCGAATTTTGCCGTGTCTTCACACTGAGCAAAAGTCACGCCTCCAGCTGCCTTGATTGCCTTCAGCCCTAGCGAACCATCTCCATCTGCCCCAGATAGAACAACTGCGATCGCTTTGTGCCCTCGATCTGCTGCCAATGAAGTAAAGAACGCATCAGCAGGCATATATTTACCATGAACTTTCTCTCGCGGCGTGAGTTGCAACACCCCACCAGACAGCATCATCTTAGTGTTAGGCGGAATAATGTAGACCTGGTTAGGTTCCACAGTCACGCCGTCTCGCACTTCATTGACGGGCATTTGAGTTGTTCTTCCTAGAATCTCGCTCAACAGACTCTTATGGTTAGGATCTAAGTGTTGAATCAGCACAAATGCCATCCCTGTATCGATAAGCAAATGCTTGAGTACCCCCGTAAATGCCTCTAATCCACCCGCAGAGGCGGCAATGCCAACGATGGGAAATAAAGCATCTGCAATGTCTTGCTGCTCTATGTCGAACGCTTCACTAGCGGTAGATTCAGATACAGGTTGCTCAAAGGGTCGATCGGATGTCATAGGATGAAGTTTAGCACTGCAATGGTTTGGCAGATTAGGTTTATATTTTAGGTCAGTTTACTTACTTGCCTTGTATTTAATAATAGTTTAAATACAACTTAAATAAACAATGTAAGTTTCCTAAATCCAAGTCATTGCCAATAAATAAGAAGCTAAAATAAATGCAATACCAATAATTCCGCTACTTAAAAGCAAAGTTAATTGAGTTAAAATATACATTTGATAGATCGTGAGATTAATCCTATCGTTTATCAAGTTAATTATTAGCGGTTTAAAAATAATTATCTCCACAAATAAATGACCCATATCATTACTTCTAAAGAGTTAGACTACTATATCTGAGACATTAATTAAAGCTAGCTAGCAGGAAGATGAGGATTGTTAGCAATTGCTAAAATACCAAGCACCGCAACAAAATCATCAATAACTACGGGTTTAGCAAAGCATAGACTAAACCCAGCTAAAAGTGCGTGTTGATACATATCTTCTGTTACAGTGCCTGTTAGAGCGATCGCTGGTACTACTTTGCCTCGCTCTCCCGTAAGTGTTCTCACTTGGTGAATCAGAGCATAGCCATCCTCCTTTGGCGAGGAAATATCACTTAAGAGAATATCAGGTTGCCATTGCACAAATATTTCCAGAGCTTGCTCTCCTAAAAACGCTGCTTGCACCTCCACACCATAGGATTGCAACATCGGCGTCAACGAATTGCAGAAATTGACATCATTATCTACAAGGAGTACTCGTAGCCCTTGAAGAAATGAAGGATGAGTAGGAAATCTATTATTTATATGCATCAGAGTTTCAAAATTGAGATTTTATTGAGCTTTGAAATGTCTTTAAGTAGTGAATCTATTGTGTGCTGGCTTGAAGTTCAATAAAGGTCTTATCAGTAGGCACAAAAACGGCGAACGTGCTATTACCTTTCAAAGTATCTAACTCTCTTATAGGACTCATATTTAATTCTTGCGAAGCTAGATACATATTAATTCCCTTCTTTCGAGTCAAGAGTTCCCTCCCTATGCAAGTAAGTTCAGTAATCAAATCGGATTTCTATAGCAGCTTTGATTGCGGCCACTAATATACTAAAGACACTAGCTTTCATGGCCACATCGCCAAGATAAACCTTTTATTTGGTTTACTAAGTAAAATTTTTATTAACAATTTTTACCATAACATCCTATTGTTAAAGCTCATGTTTAAATCAATGTTTGAATAGCGTATAAGTTGTATAAGTTGTATGATTTGTATAAGATTACCAATAAATTTTCTGATAAAAAACATTTAAATTATTCCAACGCTCAGTAACTAATGCCATCAATATTATGTCTAGCTAAGTAAAATTTATCTATTATCTAGTAGTAGTTAACACAAGATTTTAACTACTGTACGTATATGTTGTGCCATATTTTTAGTTTTTAGCCTTAACCCAAGCGTATTGCATTACTTCCCTCGAAAAGTCACCATAAAATATTTGGAGATAAACAGTGCTTCTCAAGTGGTAGCCCGACAACTATGGATTCGCTTGGATTTGTTTCCGTAATCGTACAGCACGGTAGTAACAAAATAGACGACCAATATCATGAGCGATTGCAAGCTTAACTACAGCATATCGAAGTAGAAAATTTAATAACTATCGTTCCGCTTCCTATTTTTATGACTATCATTTTGATTTGATGCAACTTCAGGTATCGTGTGAAGTGCAATGAGTGAGAATAACAAATAAGAAATGGGAACTACGGGAAAATACCACTTTTACAAGACGTGAACACCGATCTAGGCGATCGCGCTCATCTTCTTACAATAACGATATGAGAACAAAAATTTTCTTTTCCTCGGAGTCTAACCTACGGAAAACCGCCCCGATCTGAGGTCAGCAGTGCTTTGCGCTTTTATGATGTCTAATATGGTTTGTTCCTGAAAAAGCCTATGCAACCTACTAATCCTAACCAATTTACAGAGAAAGCCTGGGAAGCGATCGCTCACACCCCGGATATTGTTAAACAATATCAACAACAGCAAATTGAAAGCGAACACCTGATGAAAGCCCTGCTAGAACAAGATGGTCTAGCAACAGGGATTCTCACAAAAGCGGGTGTTAACCTCCAAAAACTGCGCGATCGCACCGAACAATTTTTCCAACGTCAGCCAAAAGTATCCGGTAGCAGCAGTTCTGTCTACTTGGGACGCAGCTTAGATACACTTCTAGATCGAGCAGACGGATATCGCAAAGAGTTTCAAGACGAATATATTTCAATTGAACACTTATTGTTGGCTTACGCTAAAGATGACCGCTTTGGCAAAGCTTTATTCCAAGAGTTTGGTTTAGACGAAGGCAAACTCAAAAATATTATTAAACAAGTTCGGGGGAGCCAAAAAGTGACCGATCAAAATCCAGAAGGCAAATACGAAGCACTGGAAAAATACGGGCGTGACCTGACAGAAGCTGCACGTAAAGGTCAACTCGATCCAGTGATTGGGCGAGATGATGAAATTCGTCGCACTGTGCAAATTCTCTCTCGCCGCACCAAGAATAATCCTGTGCTAATTGGCGAACCAGGTGTTGGTAAAACGGCGATCGCCGAAGGATTAGCACAGCGCATTATCGCGGGTGATGTACCTCAATCCCTCAAAGACCGCAAGCTAATTGCTTTAGATATGGGTGCTTTGATTGCAGGAGCAAAATTCCGGGGTGAATTTGAAGAACGCTTGAAAGCAGTATTAAAAGAAGTTACTGAATCTGGCGGCAATATTGTTTTATTTATTGATGAAATTCACACCGTTGTCGGCGCTGGTGCAACTCAAGGCGCGATGGATGCTGGTAACTTGTTAAAACCGATGTTGGCGCGGGGCGAATTGCGTTGTATTGGGGCGACAACGTTGGATGAATACCGCAAATACATCGAAAAAGATGCGGCACTAGAAAGACGTTTCCAGCAAGTTTATGTCGATCAGCCCAGTGTAGAAGATAGTATTTCGATTTTACGTGGCTTGAGAGAACGTTATGAAAACCACCACGGGGTGAAGATTTCGGATAGTGCTTTAGTTGCAGCCGCGATATTGTCGAGTCGATATATTAGCGATCGCTTCTTACCAGATAAAGCAATTGACTTGGTAGATGAAGCCGCCGCTAGATTAAAAATGGAGATTACCTCCAAACCAGAAGAACTCGACGAAATCGATCGCAAGATTCTGCAATTGGAAATGGAGAAGCTTTCGCTACAAAAAGAAAGCGATGCCGCTTCTCGCGAACGTCTAGGAAGATTGGAAAAAGAAATTGCCGATCTCAAAGAAGAACAAAAAACGCTGAATACTCAATGGCAATCTGAAAAAGATATCATTGACAAAATTCAGTCTGTGAAAAAAGAGATTGAACGGGTCAACTTAGAGATTCAACAAGCAGAACGCGATTACGACCTTAATCGGGCTGCGGAGTTGAAATACGGCAATTTAACCAGTTTGCATCGTCAATTGGAAGCAGTAGAAGCTGAATTGGCAAGCACTCAAAGAAGTGGTAAATCACTATTACGAGAAGAAGTCACAGAAGCTGATATTGCGGAAATTATTTCTAAATGGACAGGAATTCCCATCAGTAAGTTGGTGGAATCTGAGAAAGAAAAACTGCTGCATTTAGAAGACGAACTACACCGCCGCGTAGTTGGACAAGAAGAAGCAGTCACGGCTGTAGCCGATGCAATTCAGCGATCGCGGGCTGGATTGGCCGATCCCAATCGTCCCATTGCTAGCTTTATTTTCCTTGGGCCTACGGGTGTGGGTAAAACTGAGTTGGCGAAAGCGCTGGCGGCATATATGTTCGATAGCGAAGATGCGCTGGTGCGAATCGATATGTCGGAGTATATGGAGAAACACGCCGTTTCTCGTTTAATCGGTGCGCCTCCAGGATACGTGGGTTACGAAGAAGGCGGACAACTTACAGAAGCGATTCGTCGCCGTCCTTACTCAGTGATTCTCTTCGACGAAATCGAGAAAGCACACCCCGATGTATTTAATATCTTCTTGCAAATTCTCGATGATGGTCGCGTTACTGATGCCCAAGGTCATAAGGTGGACTTCAAAAACGCTATTATCATCATGACCAGCAACATCGGTTCGCAGTACATTCTTGATGTCGCCGGAGATAACAGCCACTACGACGAAATGCGCCGTCGAGTCATGGAAGCAATGCGGAATAGCTTCCGTCCAGAGTTCCTAAACCGGATTGACGAAATCATCATCTTCCACGGTTTAGATAAGAAAGAATTGCGGCATATTGTGCTGTTGCAAGTGGAAAGATTGCGGCAAAGATTGAGCGATCGCAAAATTTCCCTGAAATTATCGGATGCTGCCCTTGACTTTTTAGCAGAAGTAGGATATGACCCCGTATATGGAGCGCGTCCACTGAAGCGGGCGATTCAGCGAGAGTTAGAAACTCAAATCGCTAAATCCATCTTGCGCGGCGAATTCAACGACGGCAACACCATCTTTGTAGATGTGCAAAATGAGCGTCTTTCTTTTAGCCGCTTACCTGCTGAGGTATTTACTAGCTAATTGAAGATAATCTCACGCCAAGACGCAAAGTCAAGCAAGAGCGTCTTGGCGTTTTTTTTTGTGAAACATACGTGGAGTAATAATTACGAATTATTTTGACTCTTACAAAGCACTTGTCGCATTTTACGCATATTTGCAGGCAACTCTAAGTTCATTGCTTGTTGAATGAAAATAGATGGAATTGGAATCAGAGGTGTAGCTTGCACGGTATAAGCAAGTATTGTGCCATTACCACAATCTTTGAGTTCTAAATTGGCGTTAAAGTCTTCAAAAGTCCCTTTTTCCATGCGAAATTGAATTTGCTGCCCCAGCACTTCTACAACACTGAGGTAAATTTCCACTTGAGCCGTGAAAAAGAAGAAGGCTTTTTGTGCTGCTTGATACAAACGTTTGACTTCACCTTTATGTACTACCTCGCTCTTGGTGATATCGGGAAAATATTGCACCCACCGAGGATAATCAGTTAATTGCTGCCAAACGTGCGATCGCACCATCGGCAAATACATCCAGGCTGTCACCGCGCCACCCCAGGTTTTGTGCGATCGCGTTTCTACCAAAATTTCACCCTGTACCAGTAAACTTTGCTTATCTTGATTCCAAGCCATATCTGAACCTACAATAATTGAGTTTGATATATAAGACGCAGACATAATGATTTTAGTTACTCCTCAACTCATCCACCTAACTGAGTTGAAATCTACAAGCGATTAAACTTGATTTAGATCCAACCCACTAAATTTTAGTTCTAGTGTAATGCCTATTTTTACCTTGGAATGGTGATTTTTTGGTAATTATTTCAGACACTTTACTATAAAAACTGTATTTCTTATCACAATTAACACAATTACTACTTAAGTGATTTTTATTAGAGCAATATTTGTAGATGAAAAACTGAGTTATTAACAGCTAAGATGGCACAAACACAACCTAATATCAAGCGCCTTACCCTAACGTCTGGATAGCATTTCTCGAATTTTACGTGTTATTTCTGATGAAACAGCAACTTCATCATAACTTCATATCTAATTGTCAATATCAAGTGTAATGTCTGTTGAATTGAGAGGAAAAATAGGTGAGTCAATCTTCTTTAAATCGTAGATTAATCCAGATTTTTGGTATCCTTCTCGGCATTAGTGTTGCCGTCTGGGTACTGAGAGGTATTGGTATTCTCACTTTTATTCCAGGTGGAATTATTTGGCTACTGCTACTAGGGGCGATCGCGATCGGGATTATCAGTTACGCCCAGAGGACATGGTGGCGTTTTTAGTCATTTGTCATTTGTCATTGGTCATTGGTCATTTGTCATTTGTCATTTGTCATTGGTCATTGGTCATTGGTCATTCGCCTAAGATACAAGAGTTTTTGGTATATACCTCTGCCCTCTTGGGCGAAAAAAACTAATGACTACGGGCTAATTCAAGTCACGTCCACAAGGGAGTGGTTTCTCTTGGACTAATGACAAATGACTAATGACTAATGACAAATGACTAATGACTAATGACTTTGCAAAGCGGTTTGATTTTCATGCCGTAGTCTCGTTTAAGAATTGTAGCGTGCCTATTTTGACTCACTGCCAAAAGTATTTAATAGTGAAGCAATGGCAACAATTTACTAGGGGAAACGAACATGGCAAAGTATTTATGTACTGTTTGCGGCTATGAATATGACCCAGAAGTAGGCGATCCAGATAGCGATATAGCACCGGGAACAGCCTTTGAAGATATACCAGATGATTGGGTATGTCCGACTTGCGGTGCTACAAAAGACCAATTTGAAGTAGTTGAAGAGTGAAGATAACCGCTAGCCTAGTAAAGTACGTGCTATTGAGAAATTTTAGAACTTGCTACCGTTACGAATCGTAGTTATTGGGGGTGGGGCAGCAGGATTTTTTGGCGCGATCGCTTGTGCTAAAGCCAATCCTGATGCCCAAGTTACCTTACTCGAAGCCAGTCGCCAACCCCTGGCGAAAGTGCTAATTTCTGGTGGCGGACGCTGCAACGTTACTCACGCTTGCTTTTCACCTGAGGAGTTAGTGCAAAATTACCCCAGAGGTGCAAAAGCTTTGCGGGGTGCTTTTACTCGTTTTCAGCCTCAAGATACAGTAGCTTGGTTTGCTACTCGCGGTGTCTATCTCAAAACTGAAACCGATGGCCGGATGTTTCCTGTCACCAATACTTCAGAAACCATTGTGGAATGTCTGATTAAAGCGGTGGCGACATCTGGGATAAAACTCCGTATCGGTACACATGTAACTTCGGTGACCGCAGCAGATGGGGAGTTTGATATTCTTCTGAAGTCGGAAGAGACGATTAAATGCGATCGCTTACTTCTGGCGACCGGCAGCAGCCTTGCGGGTTATAAAATTGTCCGAGAGTTAGGTCATCAAATTGAACCACCAGTACCCTCGTTATTTACCTTCAATATTCTCGATCAAAAGCTGCGGGAGTTAGCCGGAGTTAGCGTTAACCCGGCGCAATTGCGGTTATCGGGGGGCGGAAAATCCCAACTACAACAGACTGGGCCATTACTAATTACCCACTGGGGTTTGAGCGGCCCCGCAGTTCTGAAGCTTTCTGCTTGGGGTGCGAGAGTTCTGCACGAAAGCCGCTATCAAGCCACATTATTGATTAATTGGCTGCCTAATTTGCACCAAGAACAAGTGCGAGAAAAAGTTTTAGCAGTTAAGGATGAATGGGGAAAGAAAGCGATCGCATTGCATCGCGGCGTCGATCTACCCCATCGTCTTTGGCAATATATCATTGCCCGTGTAGGCATTACCACAGAAGACCGTTGGGCAGAAATATCTAGTAAAACCTTAAATCAACTGGTGCAAGAACTTACTCAAGGACAATATTTAATCAACGGTAAAGGAGCCTTTAAAGAAGAATTTGTTACCTGTGGCGGCGTCAAGCTCAAAGAAGTCAACTTCAAGACAATGGAAAGTCGGTTAGTTCCTGGTCTTTATTTTGCCGGAGAAATCTTAGATATTGATGGCGTTACCGGTGGGTTTAATTTCCAAAGTGCTTGGACAACCGGGTATTTAGCAGGGATAGCAATGGCGACTAGCGATTAGTCCCGCTACAGGGATTATGGCAGCTTAAGGGAGTTCGTAGTAAGGCGAAACTTCCTAGCGCTGCATTGGTTAAAGTCAACCTATTAGGTGCGATCGCAATTTCTTAGGGAACTCCAAAAAATAAATTATCCAATTTTTGGAATCAAAACGACTTTTCCTCCCCTTGCTCTAAAAGCGATGGGATATTTTTTTATTTGGAAGTCCCTTAGCGCTCACACAATCAGACAATAATAAACATTTGCAAAATCATAATAGGTATAGAAGCGATCGCACTGATAATAAAACATAACTGACTGGTTATCGGTTCTACCACCGAGAGTTAATGCAAATTCCCTGAAAGGTAGTACCGAAAACCTATAAATAAAGCTTATTTTAGGAGGCGGAACATGAACGCTCAATTACCGCTCATCATCGAATGTCGCTGTAATGATATGGACTATCGTAAGGATAATCCTAATTTTCCATACACTCCCCAAGAAATTATTAGAGAAGCGGTGCGTGCTTGGGAAGCGGGAGCCTCTATTTTTCACTGGCACGCGCGTGAACCAAACAGTGGCAAGTGGGTTAACGATGCCGAACTGTATCTTGAAGTGATTCAGGGAATTCGAGAAAAAACGGATTTGATTGTCGATCCTACTCTTGGCTACGTAGCAACACAAGGAAGTGTAGAGAAACGTGTCGCCCACATTTTGACAGCAAAAGCCGAGCCAGCACTGGGAGTGGACATGGTTCCTCTAGAATTTGGCTCTTTTAACGTAGACTTTTGGAACCCGAAAGCAAAGCAGTTTGAGACATCCGACCAAGTTTATAGTAATTCCCGCGCTCATATTCAGGAGCTACTAAAGATACTAAACCAACACAGTATTTTTGTAAGTTGCGCTTGCTGGGATATAGGGCAAATTCGCACGGCACGGTGTTTTCAAGAAATGGGACTCCTGTCACGGAATACGTTTTGGGAGTTAGTTTTTACTGGGGAAATTATGCCGACTGGCATTTTACCAACACTCCCTAACTTGCAGGCGGCATTAGATTCTATACCCTCTGGTCAACCTTGGCTAGTGATGTGTTGGAATGGAGATGTCATGCCTTTGGCATCCTGGGCAATTACACTAGGAGGACATGTTGGCATTGGACTTGGCGATTACCCTTATACTCGCTTTGGGAAGCCGCACAACGGTCAGTTAGTCGAAAAGGTTGTGGATATGGCGCATACACTCGGTCGTGAGGTAGCAACGCCAACACAGGCACGAGAAATTTTGAAGATCGAAGCACGTTCTGAAGCTAGTATTTCAAAAGTGGAAGCTACAGTATAAAAAACTACAATTAGCACCAAGGCTAACACTATCAACTCATTTTGCGTCTTGACACTTCAAGTAAAGTGTTACACAGTCAACCAGGTACGCGATCGCCAAGAAGCTTGTTCTTTAATTTGGCTTTGGACAAAAAAGGAAGAATGTCAAAATAATTCATAATTGTTAATTAACGCGATGTGCGGCTTATTCTTGGAACCTCGCTTCCATTCCTCTCACGCCACATGCTTTAAGTCAGGAAACCGCAAGGGCGCAGTGGCTCCCCCATAGGAATCTACGGTGTACACACAAGTCTTACCGCAGCCATATCTTTGTTAATAAATCTCGCACTGCGTTTCTATTCCGCCTCGGAATGAATTCCGAGTCTCATAGCCCAAGTCCACTAAGCGTGGACTGAATTAATCATTTAGTCCACGCTTAGTGGACTTTAGCTATCAGCCCTGAACTTCAGTTCTGGGCGGGATATCGGTCAGAGTTACAGTTTCACTATGACAAAAATGTGGGTAGAGGACGACTTGTGTATACACGGTAGCCCATAGTAATAGAGGCTTTGATTATTGCTCCCCAATCCTTGTAGAGAAGGGGTTGGGGATTAGGTTTAAGAAAAAGTCGCACACGGGGTTAATTGTGAATTAGTAATTATTCGGTAGTTGAAGTACTTCAACCTTGAGCGAATGTTAGGAACTGTCTGATTGCCTCACCAAGGCGCTGGCTCACTGTTACGCGTCTACAAAATTACTGTATTGGCTCATAAAGAGGGAAAATTATTTTGCCATTGTAGATCAATTTTGAACACACCCAACAATGAAATTCAGCGAAATCCTCCGTCAATTTGGTGAAGCGGTCACCAATCATAGCCTGACTAGCAACCCAGACTATGACCCAGAAATTACTGGGGTAGCAGCCATTGATGAAGCTACCAACGGTACTCTCAGCTACGTAGAAGGTGCAAAATTTGGGTCTTTTGTCGGTAAGACCAATGCTAGTGCTTTAATTTTGCCTCAAGACGAAAAATTACAGGTGCTTGCACAGGAAAGGGGTATTGTCTGGATAGCGAGTTCAGATCCGCGACTGTTGTTTGCCAAAGCGATCGCACTTTTTTACCAACCATATCGCCCCATTCCAGAAATTCATCCCACCGCTGTGATTCACTCCACGGCAAAAGTTGGTAATGATGTTTATATTGGCCCCCATGCTGTGATTCAACAAAGGGTGGAAATTGGCAATGGCGCAATTATTCATCCCAATGTAGTGATTTATCCAGATGCCAAAATAGGCGATCGCACCACTTTACACGCTAACTGTACCATCCACGAACGCACTCGCATCGGTGCAGATTGCGTTATTCACAGTGGTGCTGTTATCGGTGCGGAAGGCTTTGGTTTCGTTCCTACCCGCACTGGTTGGTTCAAAATGGAACAATCCGGCTATACAGTCTTAGAAGATGGCGTGGAAGTTGGCTGTAACAGTGGCATTGACCGCCCAGCCGTCGGAGAAACACGGGTAGGTCGCAATACAGTAATTGATAACTTAGTGCAAATAGGTCACGGTTGCCAAATTGGTGCTGGCTGTGCGATCGCAGGTCAGGTTGGCATGGCGGGAGGTGTTAAGCTGGGAAATCGCGTTATTTTAGCTGGACAAACAGGAATAGTCAACCAAGTGAAGATGGGAGATGGGGCGATGACATCTGCTCAAACTGGAATTCACAGCGATGTTGCACCAGGAGAAGTTGTCTGCGGAACTCCAGCCCTGCCTTACAAACTATATCTCAAGGTCTGTGCTGTTTATGGTCGTCTGCCAGATATGTATCAATCGCTAAAACAATTGCAACGTCAATTCAAAAATAGCAATGATTAAGCTGAAAGTTATCTAAATTGCATAACCAAATTTAAAAGAACTCTTGTGGGATGGGCATCTTGCTCGTCCCATTCTCCATTCTTTTTCAAGAGGATTTTGTTTTTATTCCTATTGACACATGACAAAAAAAGTTCCTTGATAATTTTATACCAACTTTAGAAAATTGTAGAAAAAAGTAGAAGATGACCCTATCTAATATCTTGTACAATATTCCTTCCTCTAACCAAGGAGGTGCAAATGAGTGAAAATCATTAGATAGAATTGGGCGATCCATCCATCTCCATTTTTTCCAATCTTCTTCATCTGCATATAATAATATCTTCGATCCCATTAGTTCACCTTGCTCATCGTAAATTTCAATAAAGTCACCGCTATTATCCCACCCATCATCTACATAACCGTGGATACAAATAGCGAAACTTATAACTTTATTGATAGAGATTTTAAAAACACGTATTTCACTTGCAGCGCGTTTTGCGTACCAAATATGTCGTTTAAAAGCATTCAAAATACCTGCTGGTACTTCTTCTTTTAAAGCTTTAATCGCAAATTCTTGAATGTTAATAGCTTCATCTTTAAATGTATCTTCAGGAGTAAAAATAACACATCCTATTTCAAATTTTTCTTGAAAAATATCGCAGATATTATCTTCAAGATTAGTTCTAATTTTTTCTTTGTAAAACTGTCTAATTGCTAACTTTCTCTCCATATAAAACCTTTTTCATGATTGTGTTTAATATATAAAACTCAAGCTTATTCTGCTTATTGCGACTTAGACAAAAAGTAGCCAGAAAAAACTCAAATGTATATGCAGACAGTTTGGTAGGGTGTGTTATCGCGCCAGCGTAACGCACCGTCAATGATTTCGGTGCGTTAGGACTTGCGTCCATAACGCACCCTACGAAACTACTAAAAGAGTTGAAACCTATGCTGGTCATACTTGTGTGTACACTGTAGCCTCATACATCGGGGGGACTAAAGGGGGTAATTAAAATCACAGCCAAACACTTTTCAAACAACCTCTAAGCCCCTTGTACTCCATAAACTTATTTATACCAATTCAATTAATGATTGCAACACATTCTTGGGTAAAGACGCGATGAATCGCGTCTCTACAAATGGTCTATTTGTTGCATTCTTTTTTCAAATTGGTATTAGAACTAGCCTTTCAAGGTAGGTAAAATTTTGCTCAATAAACTCTCTTTAACCTCTTAACTCTGTGTTCTCTGTGCCTCTGTGGTTAAATAAAAGACTTTTGAACCGCAAAGACGCGGAGAGCGCAGAGAGAAAAAAAGAGATTATACCAATCACATTGAAAAGGCTAGTCCTAAAACTAAAATCCTAATTTTTCCAACACTGACTTTGTGGAAACAACGTGGCGTTCTAAACCCAGTTCTTTTGGACTAACCCCAAGTGCTAAAGCAATCAACTGGGGTAAATGCAACACTGGTAAACCTAACTTCTGTTCAATCACCTTTTCTACCTCTGGCTGACGCGAATCTAAATTTAAGTGGCACAGAGGACAAGGCGTAACTATACAGTCAGCACCAGATGCTAAAGCGTCCTGAATATGCATCCCCGCCATCTTGAAAGATTGGGTAGTGGCATAGCTAGCCAGGGGCCAACCACAACATTGCGTCCGACCTCGGTAATAAATTGGTGTTGCACCCACCGCCCGAAACATATTTTCCATTGCTTCCGGTTGGAAGGGGTCATCATAGGGCATCGACTTTTGGGCGCGGAGGAGATAACAGCCATAAAAAGCCGCACATTTTAATCCAGTTAACTTCCGGGTGACACGTTTGGTAATTTCCTCTAAACCGTAATCTGTTACCAAGGCGTAGAGAAGATGTTTAACGTCGGTACTGCCGCGATAAGGGGAACAGCCTTCTTTATGCAGCAAGCCATTAACCTGTTGAATATAAGCCGGGTCAGAAGTCTTACATTCTTTTAGATGTTCGTTGACGTGACCGATAACACCTTGACAAGTGCTGCAATGGGTAAGTAAGGGCAAATTTAATTCTTCTGCTAGGGCAATATTTCTGGCGTTGACTGTATCTTCCAGCAGTTGAGAATCTTCTTTAAATGTGCCAGAACCGCAGCAAGCAGCTTTTTTAAGTTCAACCAGTTCAATGCCCAGTGCTTGAGTAAGTGCTTGAGTTGACTGGTAAAGTTCCCGACAGGCCCCTTGGGCAACACAACCGGGAAAGTAAGCGTATTTGAGTGTCTGAGATAGCATAGAGGTATGTTTGGGTTAGAGCGATCGCTCTAAACAATAACTGTTTTATCATCCCTTGTTAGCACTGAAGCTCTGATGTTTGACGTTCAGCGACCCTTTAACCGTCTAGGTTCAAAGCCGCAGCATCTACATATTCTTATTGCTAGCAAGGCTGTAAATACTGATAGAGACATTGTAAAAAAAATTAGCAATAATTAGACAACCGAAGCATTTACACAGTATCAGTGATGGCGTAGCACGCTCCACTGCCCAAGTGTTACAAGAAAACTTGCCCCATTTTTTTAGAAGAAAGGTTTTCTAACAGAAAAACCCTTGGCAGTATGCGGGCGATCGCGCTTGACGATAAGATGTATATGCTCAAAACAATGTCTCCCATAAAGAGCAGAACCTAGCAACTGGTTAAGGACTTTTATTATTTATGAGCCAAACGGAACTTTTTGATAAGGTCAAAAAAATCGTCATCGAACAACTGAGTGTTGAAGACGCTACCAAAATCACTCCCCAGTCCAAATTTATGGAAGATTTAGGAGCAGATTCCTTAGATACCGTTGAACTGGTGATGGCTTTGGAAGAAGAATTTGATATCGAAATTCCCGACGAAGCTGCCGAACAGATTGTATCGGTTCAAGACGCAGTAGATTACATCAATAACAAAGTTACCGCATCAGCTTAAAAAAGTTTTGAGTCTTTGAAGTTTAGATGGCTTTGTCTCGCCCCCTCTGGGCATCTAGACAAAAACCACTGCTTTGACTCACTGAGTGCTGAACGGTTAAAAGTTTAGGAGTTGGAGTTTTAGGAGGCAAAAGTTCGGAGTTTTCTCCATGCTTGGGTGCTTCCAAAACTCAGAACTCAGGACGGGCTAAACGCCCCGCTAACGCTAACGAAACTCAGTACTATTTAATGCCTGCTGCTTTTTCGCCACCTTTAACTGAATCATGACAGATTATACACGTAAACGCGTTGTTGTAACTGGTGTTGGCGCGATTACACCTATCGGTAACACAGCAACAGAATTTTGGGATGGATTATTGAGTGGACGTAATGGCATTGACCGCATCACATTTTTTGATGCATCTCGCCATGATTGCCGCATTGCTGGTGAAGTAAAAAACTTCGATCCACATGATTACTTGGAGCGCAAAGAGGCCAAGCGCATGGATCGATTTGCCCAATTTGGGGTTTCGGCAGCAAAACAGGCTCTAGCTAACGCGCAGTTAGTTATTAATGAACTGAATGCAGAACAGGTAGGTGTCATGATCGGTTCTGGCGTTGGTGGCATTAAGGTATTAGAAGACCAGCAAACTATCTACCTCAACCGTGGGCCCGATCGCTGTAGTCCATTCATGATACCGATGATGATCGCCAATATGGCAGCAGGATTAACGGCAATTCACACGGGTGCTAAAGGGCCAAATTCCTGCCCAGTAACTGCCTGCGCTGCTGGCTCTAACGCTGTAGGCGATGCTTTTCGCTTAATTCAAGGGGGATATGCCCAGGCGATGATTTGCGGCGGAACAGAGTCTGCTGTAACACCATTATCGATGGCTGGGTTTGCCGCTTGCAAAGCCCTCTCTTTTCGCAATGACGATCCGGCTCATGCTTGCCGTCCCTTTGACCGCGATCGCGACGGATTTGTCTTGGGTGAAGGTTCAGGAATTTTAATTCTCGAAGAACTGCAACACGCTCTCAGTCGCGGCGCTCACATTTATGCCGAAATGATCGGCTATGGTATGACCTGTGACGCTTACCATATGACTTCCCCTGTCCCTGGTGGGCTGGGAGCCGCTAGAGCAATAGAACTAGCGCTCAAAGATGCCAAGATAACTCCCGAACAGATTAGCTATATTAATGCTCATGGCACTAGTACCCCAGCTAATGATTCAACTGAAACCTCAGCAATCAAAAAAGCTTTGGGAGAACATGCTTATAAGGTGGCAATTAGCTCCACCAAATCAATGACAGGTCATTTATTAGGCGGTTCTGGAGGTATTGAAGCAGTCGCAACAGTACTGGCGATCGCTAATGACCAAATTCCACCGACAATCAATCTGGAAAATCCCGATCCAGAGTGTGACTTAGATTACGTGCCTAACTTTAGCCGCGCTCAAAAAGTCGAAGTGGCAATATCCAATTCTTTTGGGTTTGGCGGTCATAATGTCACACTGGCCTTTAAGAAATACGTCTAAAAATTTGCCATTTTATTGCTGGTCGGCTCTCCTGAGATGACTGTGCCAAAAGTATCAGAAATATCATTCCGATATAAAGTAAGCGTTCAGCATGACCCAATTATCAGCTTGATTTATCACCATAAACTCAGGAGATCCCGCTTGTCCATCGACAAGCGGGAATGGGATGATGAGGATACTGTGGGGAATCTAAAATAACCCCAGCAAGAGAAGCTACGAAGAGTGCTAACCCGTCGTTAAAAACAAGAGATTATGACTGTTGCAACCCAATCCGCCAAAGAATTGTCCGTCGAAGAACTGGCTATTAACTCGATCCGCTTCTTGGCTATTGATGCCGTAGAAAAAGCAAAATCGGGACACCCAGGACTACCAATGGGCGCGGCTCCGATGGCTTTTGTTCTCTGGGATCGCTTTTTGAAGTTTAATCCCAAGAATCCCAAATGGTTTAATCGCGATCGCTTTGTCTTGTCTGCCGGTCATGGCTCGATGTTGCAGTACGCCCTGCTTTACTTGACAGGCTACGACAGTGTAAGCATTGAAGATATCAAACAATTCCGTCAATGGGAATCCAAAACCCCCGGACACCCCGAAAACTTCATGACCCCAGGCGTGGAAGTTACCACTGGCCCCTTGGGTCAAGGGATTGCCAATGGAGTTGGTTTAGCGATCGCCGAAGCGCACCTTGCCGCTAAATTTAACAAACCCGATAGCAAGATTGTTGACCATTACACCTACGTAATTGTAGGTGACGGTTGCAACATGGAAGGAATTTCCGGTGAAGCTTGTTCTTTTGCAGGACACTTGGGATTAGGCAAACTCATCGCTCTGTACGACGACAACCACATTTCCATCGACGGTTCCACAGATGTGGCATTTACCGAAGATGTTTCCAAGCGCTTTGAAGCTTACGGTTGGCACGTCCAACACGTCGAAGACGGCAATACCGATTTAGAAGCGATCGCCAAAGCAATTGAAGCGGCTAAAGCTGTCACCGATAAGCCATCTTTCATCAAAGTAACAACCATTATTGGTTACGGTTCCCCGAATAAAGCAAACACTGCTGGCGTTCACGGTGCTGCCCTTGGTGGAGACGAAATAGCATTAACTCGGAAAAATTTGGGTTGGGAATACGAGCCTTTCGTAATACCCGAAGAAGCCCTCAACCACACACGCAAAGCAGTTGAGCGCGGCGCAAGCTACGAAACCGAATGGAACAAAACCTTTGCGGACTACAAAGCTAAGTATGCCCAAGAAGCGGCTGAATTTGAACGCTACCTAAGCGGCAAGCTACCCGACGGTTGGGATAAGGTACTACCCACCTACACCCCAGAAGATAAAGGAATACCCACCCGCAAACACTCAGAAAACTGCCTCAACAAACTAGCGGCAGTTCTACCTGAATTGATTGGTGGTTCGGCTGACTTAACCCACTCCAACTTGACCGAAATCAAGGGTAAGGGCGACTTCCAAAAAGGACACTACGAAAACCCCAACATCCACTTTGGTGTGCGGGAACATGCTATGGGCGCAATCTGTAATGGTATAGCCCTGCACACTTCAGGATTAATCCCCTACGGTGCTACCTTCTTGATCTTCACAGATTACATGCGTGCTGCCATCCGCTTATCCGCCCTTTCCCAAGCTGGTTCGATTTGGGTGATGACTCACGATTCCATTGGACAAGGTGAAGATGGGCCAACACACCAACCCATTGAAACTCTAGCTTCCTTACGAGCTATTCCTAATTTATTAGTGTTTCGTCCCGCAGACGGTAACGAAACCTCTGGCGCTTATAAAATAGCGATTGAAAAAGCGAAGCAAAACGCTCCATCTCTATTGGCGTTCACCCGTCAAAACGTTCCCAACTTGGCTGGTACATCGGTTGAGGGCGTAGCAAAGGGTGGATACACCGTGGTGGATAGCGAAGGTACACCTGATATCATCCTGATTGGTACTGGTTCAGAACTGAGCCTCGCCGTCGGCGCAGCCGAAAAACTTAAAGCTGAAGGTAAGAAAGTTCGTGTTGTCTCGCTACCTTCATGGGAACTGTTTGAAGCACAGGATGCGGCTTATAAAGAGTCCATTCTGCCGAAAGCTGTCACCAAGCGTTTGTCTGTAGAAGCTGCCGCTAGTTTCGGTTGGCACAAATACGTGGGTACTGAAGGCGATACTGTTAGTATCGATCGCTTTGGTGCTTCAGCTCCAGGCGGTGTTTGTTTAGAGAAGTTTGGTTTTAGCGTTGATAATGTGTTAGCTAAGGCTAAACAATTGTTGGGTTAATAGCAACAGAATATTCTCAAAATAGTGTAGGGTGGGCTGAAAAGCCCGCCTTTTTTATGTAAAGAAAGATTAGCTATAATTGGAGTAATAAGTTACTAATTGGGAGGAAGTTATGCAGGAAGTTTCTGAGGAAAGAGACGTACTTCTAGCCCGGATAACAAAAATTGTAGAACATTTGATGCAAAAGGATAATAGCTATCACTATTATCTAGATAAAGATAAAGCAATTAAAATGATATTTAAATACTATTCTGAGAAAGTTTCTATGGAGGAACTAAAAGCTATGTCTGATTTCAGATTAACAGGGTTTGTTGAGGGAGATATGATGACTTTGTTATTGATTGAAGGGGAAGATGATATAGACCTTAAAGCAATGTCTTATGTTTAGATATAGTAAATTCCTAAGCAGAAGAATGATTTTTTGTTATATAACTTAATATAATGATTAGAAACAAGCTGATCGCGTTATGATTTATAACGCACTATACTTTTATAGTACAATAGTACTAAATTAGTCCAAAATTACTATTTATACTGAGAGGCAGTATGAAAGCAGAGCTTCTCAAGAGATTTTTTAGAGCGATCGCTAGTTCAGATCAAGAAGCGATTGACAAGCTGACATATTTAGTGATTGAGGAAGAACGCACTAAGGGGCATACTCTCTTAGCTGACCAGTTAGAGAATATCACTAAAAAAAGCCAGAAAGAGAAGCCTACTAACATCAGCAAACCTGCTTCTTCAATACCAGAAAACTTACACTCATTAACTGAATTATCAACCAGTAAGCGATTTAATCTTCCCCTAGTAACTATCATACCAAGGGATCATTTGCGGCATCACATGGTGTTGCCAATAAATATTGAAAAACGTTTCTGTCGAATTGAACGCGAGTATGCGGCTAGAGATAGGCTTGCTCATCATGGATTGCGTTACAGACAAAAAATTCTTTTATATGGGCCTCCTGGGTGTGGAAAGACGCTAGGAGCAGAACGTTTAGCTTGGAATACAGGATTACCACTTTTGAAAGTTCGGTTTGATGCAATGGTGTCGTCTTTTTTAGGCGAAACTGCCAGCAATTTAAGACTTGTATTTGAGGATGCCTCAAAAAGTCCATGTTTATTGTTTCTTGATGAATGTGACTCAATTGCTAAGACACGAGAAGACTCTCAAGAAGTAGGAGAAATTAAGCGAGTAGTCAATACATTTCTTCAAATTTTGGATGAGTATCAACCTTCTTCAGGGCTTTTAGTAGCAGCAACGAATTTGAATAAATCTCTGGATACTGCTCTTTGGAGAAGATTTGATGATTTGATCGCAGTACCCAAACCCGGAGAACAGGAGCTAGAATTTATACTAAAGGAAACACTATCTGCAATTGAAGTGGGATCTATCAACTGGCCAAGGCTCATTGAGCAGATGAGAGATTTTTCTGCCGCTCAAGCTGTGAGAGTTGCACAAGATGCAGCTAAAAGAGCAATCCTTGAGCGAGAGGAGCTAGTTATTCAAGAACACTTAGAAGAAGCGATCGCAGAAATCAAAGTTTCCTAGTATTAATTTTTGGTGTCTGGATAAATAAATGGTTGAAAGTTCTCAGGGTTTTCCGCATATTACGCTTAGGTTGACAAAACAAGGAAGCGCTGTACCACCAACAGGAGGAGGAAAAAAGAATTCCATCACAGTCGATAATCTGGGGAATCGCCAGGGACATGGAAGTAAACTCAAAGGTTCAGTTGAATCCTTAATCTTTGATTGGCAAGATACTCAAGAAAAACGTGAGCAAGAAGGAAAGCCACCACTTCCTGAAAAATCTAAACCTATCATTTTAAAGATAGATCCTATTGCTTTCGATGTAGAGGATCTGAGAAAGTATGGTATTGAGGTCATTGCTGAATTAGAAGATGGATATATTATTGGGGCTTCTGCTAATGATCCAGAACTTAGTAAACTACAAACAAAAATAGAACAATTTATTAAAGCAGAACGAGGTGGTAATAAAATTGCCGAAATATGGGAAATTTTGAATGGAACTAAAAGACCAGAATATATTTTATCACCAGAATTGCTTAATGAATGGGAACAAATCACTGACGATAACATTTTTATAGTAGATGTGGGAATTTCCTGTATAGGCACTAAGTCTCAATTTTCTGATTATCCAGAACAAAAGCCTAACGAAACCGATGAAAAGTATACTAGACGAGTTCGTGAATGGATAAATAAACGTGATTCAACATACCAACAATGGGATGATATCAAGTCGGAAAGAGAAGATGAATTTACAGATTTTGTTCAAGGATATCAAGGAGAAATTTTCAATATTATTGATGGACATATTCCTAATTCGGCTCAACTACCAGATAGTTTTTCTTGCAGAATTGAAATTTCTGGTAAGGGATTAAAAGATTTAGTTTTAAATTTTCCGTATATTTTTGATGTCAGTTTACCTGATAATATAACTGAATTTGTTAAGTCTGAAACTTTATCAGATGTTGGTAATATCGATTTTCAACTAGAGCCACCAGAATCAAATGCTCCTAATGTATGTGTTATTGATAGTGGTATTCAAGAAAGTCATTTTCTTTTAAAAGCAGCGATTGATTCACAAAGTTCAAGGTCTTGGGTTCCAGGAGAAACTCATACAGCTGCTGACTATTATGGCAACGGTGGACATGGAACTAGAGTAGCTGGTGCGGTTCTTTATCCCAGGACTATACCCCGCAGTGGCAAGGAAAAATCTATTTGCTGGATTCAAAATGCAAGAGTTCTAGATGCTAACTGCGAACTCCCTAAACAACTATTTCCCCCAATTTTTCTATGTGAAATTGTAAAAATTTACTACGACCAAACAAAAACAAGAATTTTTAATCATTGTATTGCTGGGTCTGTTCCCTGTCGAACCCAATATATGAGTTCTTGGGCAGCAACTATTGATAATCTGACATGGACAAAGGATATCCTGTTTATTGTCGCAGCTGGTAATTTACCTTCCGAAGGCGGGAAAATAGGCTATACAAGATTATCTGTGAAAGAACATCTGGCAGCCAATCGACCATATCCAGATTATCTATTAGAAAATTCATGTAGAATTGCTAACCCTGCACAAAGCTTTCAAGCTTTAACAGTTGGTTCAATTGCTCTAAGTTATTACCATCAATTTCCCTATTCTTCTATCTCACAGAAGGATAAACCTTCAGCTTTTTCATGTTCTGGATTGGGAATTTGGAAGACAATTAAGCCAGAAGTCGTTGAATATGGTGGGGATTTTGTTATAGACGAAGGTACACCACCTAACATTACATATCCTCAAAATGTTTGTCCTGAATTAGTGCGTTCAACATTGAATGGTGGGCCTGCACTTGCTGCTGACAAAGTGGGAACATCATTTGCAGTACCAAAAGTAAGCCATATTGCTGCACGTTTAGCTGCTGATTTACCCAATGAGAATTGCCTTCTTTACCGTGCATTAATAGTCCAATCAGCAAGGTGGCCTGAATGGACAATGGCAGATGATGTTAAAAAATTGCACGTTCTTCGTCAAATTGGTTATGGTCTTCCCGATGTTGATCGTGCTTTGGGTAATGCTCCCAATAGAATCACTTTGATGACAACAGAAGAGCGGCGTATTGTAGCTAAACAAGCTCATGTTTACCAAGTAAAACTCCCAGAAAAATTACGTTCTCAAGGAGAGCGATTTAAGATTCTTCTGGAGGTTACTTTATCGTACAAAGCCCAACCACGTCGAACCCGTAGAAATCGCCGAAAATATCTTTCAACTTGGCTGGATTGGGAATGTAGTAAAAAAGGAGAAGATCCAGAACGCTTTCTGAAAAGGATTTTAAAAGAGTATGATGCTCCAGAGGATGCTGAAAAGGGAGAGGGTATTTTTAAATGGATGCTAGGAAAACAAAATAATCACGGAATAATTAAAGATGTATCCAGAAGTGCAGGAACCCTTCAAAAAGATTGGGCTGTTGTAGATTCATTTGAACTCACAGAAGCATTTTCTATTGCAGTTGTTGGACATGAAGGTTGGAACAATGACCCAGAAGCTAGTGTTCCATACTCTCTAGTTGTGAGCTTTGAAGCCATACAAGTTGATATTCCAATTTATACGTCAATTGTCGAGGCTCAAGTTGAAACAGAGATTCAACCCCCGATAGAAATTCAATCTATTGTAGTTAGCTGAGGCGATCGCACCCTCCCAACTAACTATAAAAATGCCATATTACTTATTACCCCTCACATCTAGGAGCTTCCCATGATATGGTTGCGCTGGTGGGATAATCAAGGTAATTTGCTACAGACAGGATGGGAGCGATGTCTACGACGGGCTACGCCTACGCAACACCTGGCTACTAAACTAAGATAATTAAATATTAACCCCGACTAGTTAGTTTAATTATTTTGGCAACTATCTTTAGATAGATAGGGTAAACACTACGCGATTTTTCATGAGAAATCACTTGCCAATCATGAGAAAACCTTTAATCCATATTTAATTGATTTTGTCAATATGTAATCTCCAGAATGACCTAATAAATCAGCAAGGCCTTCTGTAGACTGAATCTATATTCATGCTTTCAGGGGATGTAGTTATAGCTTTGCAAATGCGACCATATAGATGTTCTCGAACAATAAATAGTTACTGTTGTTTTAGATAAATAAAAAAATTAGATTTTATTTCGACTCCAGTAACTTTGGTTTTTAGCCAATTGTTTGATGTTTTGAGAAGGTAATACAATGAATAACATCCTAAAACGCACACTTCTACCCAGCCTCATGGCTGCAAGTTTAGCTGGCGTCAGCTTAGTTCCCGCGAAACCTGCTGCTGCTGATGACCAAGTACTACGAGATGCAGGTATTGGGGCTGTTACCAATGTGGTAACCGGAGCTGTTAGGGGAAATGGTAGTGTATTAGGCAATGCTGTCAAAGGCGGTGTCACTGGCGCAGCCGTCAATGGTGCAAATGGTCTAAGAAGCAATCGCGCTCGCGCTCGCGGTCATCGGAATATTGGTCAAGATGTAGGAGTTGGTGCTGGTGCTAGCGCAGTAACTGGCGTTGTTACTGGCGATAGCAAAGATACCCTTGGTAATGCTGTTGATGGTGCGGCTGTAGGTGCAGCAATCCATCTATTAACCAATGGCAAATAATTCGTAAATTCATCAGCTGAAATACTTCCGAACGGTTAACGAACTTATCCCTCCCTAATACCTCTGCTACCTAAAATGAGCAAAACCAACCTCGCTTCCCTACTAGGCAAGCGAGGTTGAAGGGTTAGATTAATATTGAGATATATGCCACCCTCAGTAAGGGATGACGTTAGACTTAATAGTAAACTCTAGCCCTTCAGCGCCTTTCTAAAGTTTCGACGATAGGATTGATTTGTAATAAACAAAGCTGGCCATAGCAAAGATAAACCAATGCGATTGGTCAAGGTTGGATTAAAATTAGTCCGCCCAAACCCATTCCAAAACTTCCAAACGCCGCCTCCGTAAAGCCCGATTAAGACAATAAAAATTAAGGTACTCATTCCCATCAACTCCGTTAGTAACTGAGAGAGTTTAAGTTAAGTTTTAGCACACGAGGTAAGCACTTCATCAGCAACACTGAGAAGGTATGAAAAAACTCCTCAGTCTCTGACATCTAAATCAGTTAAACACATATTCTCTTATTCCAGTGTAAGATAGCTTCACGTATTGCAGCTAGTTATCACTGGTGGCAAGGTAATCAAGGACGTAAACACCATTTTATAGTTGATTTACTGGGACTGTAATCGCGCTAGTTGGAGGCTGATACAGTTCACCTATCGTGTACAAAGGCTAAAAGCGTTGGATTAAATGCATAAAGCCTACATTCGGCAGGTTTCAAAAGTCCGGGCAAGCGGATTTAGTAAAAATACCGCAGCCTTTAGCCTGTCAGTGTTTGTCCAAGATGAAACGGAGTAGTTATTTTCTGGGTATTTTAACGCTTCTCTAACCTTTGAAGATTGACTGCAATCTGCGTAAAAACTGCAAAGTTAGCGCATTCTCCTTATGCTTCATCTACCCAATAAAGATAATATCGTTCGCTATCCAGCCAGCCTCTCTGAAAATCTTTGATAGAAACAATCTTTAAATCATTGCGGTTGACATTCAGTTTGTTATTTAAAATCAGCAAAATTTTCTTTTGCTGATTTTGATTTTTGAGGAGAGAATTAATTTGGCTTAATATCTCAGCTTGTTCGACATCTTGCCGACCTTCTTTAAATAGGGTAAAGCTTCCCATTTTTTGAAGCTCAGGATAGTAAAACTTACGATTGAGATAACCAGATAAAGGAGCCATATTTGCATCTCGACTGGCAACAATAAACTCTTTATCTAAGCTAGATTTTTGAATATATTGAGATGTTTCTCGACTGGCAGAAAATGGTACAACTAAATCTCTTGAAAAACTATAAATACCTCCCCCAAACTGGGCATAAAGAATTACCATGAAAGCGATATGATGCCATTGTTGAACAAATCTAATTGAATTTGGACGTAGAGAGAACTTATTTAGTAAAACTATAGAGTCTTGATAATAACTCCCTAGCCATAAAGCCGCTATCAGAACTAAATAAAAATGTCCAAAATGCCGAGGCATACCTATAAATCTCAAGTATGTAAAGGCAAATATTACACAATTACCTATAATGTAGAAAAATAAAGGAACTGGCTTTTTAGATAATTTAATTAAGGTTAAAATTACAATAAATAGAGCAATTATCGCACAAACAATTAAATCCAGCCATTTTTTGTGTGCAGGAATAATTAATAAATAACTACCAAATATTCTCCCAATGCTTCTCAAAAAATGCCGAATATCTAATTGCATTACCCAACCATTATTTAACCCACCATGAAGATAACTATTTGTTGGAGGAGTAATAATATAAATGGATAAGATAAAAGAAACTGTGATAATTACAATACTTAAAAATAAGTCGTATTTTTGGCTTTGACTAAAATACTGTTGGCGATGTTCGCTATCAAAACAAAATTCAACTAGCAAAGTCAATAATAAAGAAAATGATACTAATAAACCATAAGCACTACTATTTGCTAGTAAACCCAATAAAATTGCTAAATAAGCATAAGTTATTTTTCTTGATGAAAAAATCGTACAGAATACAAAAACAAACAACATGCTAAAGGCATAGTTTCGAGAAATTAAAAGATATTCGTAAAAAGGAAAGAACCCAAAGGAAAACAAAAATTTTTGTTGATAGTTAAAAGGGCTATATAGGCAAAAAATAGTAACCGAACCAACAGTAATTGCCAAATGAAAAATTTGCATGATCGTAGGATTATCAACTATTTTCCTCAAGAGCGCCAGAGAAAAATACCATAGAATTGGATGACCTTCATAATGAATATTTGCAATTAAATCTCCAAAAGATTGACTATCTCTGACAATAAGCCAGGGATTTAGTTCATCTCGCCACATCGAATGGTTGAGAATACCTATTAAACCAAGAACAGAAAAAAGAATGATAATAAACCAAGGAGAATGAAAAGACAATTTTGAAGTATATTTGATGATTTGTTTGTTTAGCATTGTTAGTTGAAAATGAACTTTCTTTGGATAAAAGTGATATGTAGCAATCTTGAATGAGTTGTGAAAAATAGTTTTTTAAACGACCACTTCAGACGAGAGCATCCCAATTTTACAAATCGACTAAGATAATGAGTCGTCATTGCGAATGAAGAGAAGCGGAATGTTAGTCTTTGGCGTTCCCGTAGCGTAGCGATCGCAATGACAAATTTGTTTTTACACATTTGGGATGCTCCTCTCCAGACGCAGAAAACAGGGAGAGATCGCAAATAGAGATTTTCACAGCGGCTTTGCCGACTTGAAGCGTTTGGCGTGTGACTTCCAGCCGCCAAGGCAGTAATAAATTAAACTTTATAAACATCCTCCAAAGCCTTTTCACTTTCAAGTTGCTACAAATGGGTAGCACAAACGTTGATTTCTAGTTCTGATAATTTTCTGGTATACCCACTGGTGATAAACCCGCGATCGCTTTTAGGTTTTGGCAACGAATCAACTCAGTAAAATTTAAACTGGCACGCCCTTCAATTTTGGCTACCGCTTCAATTGCAGATGACAAGTGTTGCGCTGCTTCAACTTCGGAATAACCGCGCCGTTGTGCTATGCGAATTGCTGCTGCATCGGCATTTAACTCTGACTCTTGAGATTTATTAGTGCGCCAGATCCGAAAAGCAGCGAGCGCACTTAATCCCCCGGCTACGGCTACACCCACCACATCTGACTGTGCTGCTTCCAAGAATCCGCCTAACAGCCCCGCCAGTACTACGCCTTGATAAATGTCGGGTTTAAACCACTTCACGCCCGTCAACCAGCTAACCATCTGCAACAGCAGCAAGTCTCGTTGCGGCTTTGTCAAGCGACGCCACAAATCGAAATTAATATATATCGGTCGCGCCTGATTCCAGGGTTGGGGAAAGGAGGCGTCAATCACTTTTGCCTGCTCTGGTTTACTAACGATTTTTGTCGTCATCCGACCAGAAGCAGGCATCACATCTAACAAACGGCGAATTTCAACATTTGGCTCCATAAATTTAATTATTAGCCATAATGTGCATGGTAACTATTTTAGTTATCATTCGTGTTAATCTTTGATTTGTGAGATGCTCTGGCAGTCTTTCTAAATGGCTGTTCTATTGATTGGTGAAAACCTCTGCAAATTGTGATTTGTGAGACCAGATAAAGCCATAAGAATATTGATTAAGCAGTTTGATAGTGTGGCGCGGGATTTTATAGTACTCCTTTGCCCCCAAGTTCAAAACCTTAAAGTTTTGGATAACCATTGATACTACATTTATAACGACATGGACGCTTTTGCTTCCCTCCCACCTGAATGGACGAATAAGGCAATACATGCCTATGAGTTTTGCTGTCCTAGCTGCCGCTCAAGCAGCCTGGAAGCTGAAAAAGTTTGGCTAAATCGGCGATCGCCTGTACTTACAGAAGACCGTCGTCGCAAATGGCAAGAGTTCTACTATTGCCACTGTGGTTCTGTGTGGTGGGCTTGGAGTAGCGATCGCCCCTCAACAGATATATCTAGTCAGCCAGATTATAATCCCACATAGCTAATTTTTCTTGAACAAAAGCCCACCTCAAGGCGGGCTTTTGTTTATCTAATTCTGAGCTTTTCCCATCACCAATTTTAGAAGGTGAAGGTAGTACGTAGAGTGCCCACGTATTCAGTGTCGTTAGCGTCGTTGTGCTCTGGATTGAAGATTACCAACAAGCCAGGGGTAACTTGAATATTATCGGAAACTTTGAACTTGTAAAGACCCTCTAAGTGATAAGACCGATCGTCGTCTAAGTTAGTATTGGCGGCGACATTTTTTATGCTGCCACCAGTAACTTTGGGTGGTTGACCAAAGATGACACCTAAAACGTTGCCTTTGCCACCAAAATCTCTCAAAGCAAGTGCTCCAGCCCAGTACCAAATATCTGCATCTGTGCCCACATTAGCACCAGCAACAGCATCAGCAGTTGTATAACCTCCCCAACCACTAAGAGCCAACTTAGGGCCAAACTGGAAGGTAGCTTCTACACCGTAGTTATTGGATTCGGTACGAGTGTTAGCCCCAAAGGGATTGTTCGCAAAAGTACTACCTGTACCTTGGAAGAGGCTGTTGGCGATCGCATCACCTTGATAAGTGCGGGCGTAGGTTAGACCAATATTAAAGACTTTGCTAGGTTGGAAAGATAACTGACCAAAGATAGTGTTATCACCATTCAACAATCCATTATTTACGGTAGGGTCATTAGCAGTCCTAGCTAGATAACCACCACTCAAGCTGATCGGGCCGGTAGGATTGAAAGTAACTGTCAAACCTGCGCCACCTTGACCTTGACGATATATGGGGCTGAAACGTCCATAGCGAGAGAGAGCACCTCTAGCAGAGCTAGCAAAGTCAGGGTTGAAGGTATTAACGTTTTCGTAGAACTCACCACCACTAGCATCAACTTTCACACGTACTGCGTCTGTTAAGTTGAAAGCATAGTTGATTTTATCGATTACAACAGAGTTGTTGTTACTACCATCAAACGCCAAACGCGTCATGTTAGTACCGCTCACAGCAGCATTAGAGATGGTGTTGTTAGCATTCAGACGGATTTGCAACTGGTCTTTACCAGTGAAACTGCTGAACAAGTTCAAACGAACCCGGTCACTAAAAGTGGTGTTAGAATCCAAGTCTTGAGTCGGAGTACCACCAGGAACTGCTCTATTGTCACCAAAAACATCAGACACGGCGAAAATTGCTTCTCCAACCAGCTTGGTGGTAGTAGAGAACTGATTAGCTTCCAACTCAGAAGTGCGGGCTTCTAATCCATCGACACGACCGCGCAGAGTTGCTAGTTCAGCAGAAAATTCTTCTTGTAAGCGCTGTAAGGTAGCCAGGTCTTGTTTGCTGACCAAATCGGCAGTAGCTGTAGCAATTAGTTCGTTAACCCGATCTAAACAGGCATTCAAACCTGCGGCAAATTCATAACGGGTCAAAGCACGGTTACCACGATAGGTACTGTTGGGATAACCTGCAATACAGCCGTAGCGCTCAACTAAGGATTGTAAAGCTTGGAATGCCCAATCTGTGGGCTGCACATCCGAAAACTGCGAAACTGATGTTACCTGACTCATGTCGTTAGACTCTTGAGCTTCAGATAACTGGGCAACATTTGTTACCTGTTCGTTGACTTCAGCAGCTACAGCGCTATTGGCAGCGAAAAATGCAGCAGCTAAAACAACTGGACTAACCTTAAAAAGATTCCAGAATCGATTTGTCATATTTTTTACTCTCACTCACACCTACTACTCGAATCACAGTAAAATGCTTAAAACACTTTACTTTCAGGAATATTACACACAAACCACAGTCAGGATTATACCTTTATAGTTTGATAAATACAAGTCATTTAATAAAGTCATTTAATCTAGTGCTGAACTATAATTTTCAATTAATTTATCTGGTAAGCGCAAAATAATGCGGCGTTTGTGACGTAATACTGTTCCTTGTTCCTCCAACTGTTGTAAGAGCCGGGTAACTGTTACTCGTGTGGTATTTAACACTTCAGCAATATCTTGATGAGTAACATTTAAATCGATTAACTTGCCCTTCTCTACATCACGTCCAAATTTTTTACTTAACCAGATTAAAAATTGCCATAAGCGTAGCGAAATTGGTTTTCGATGCACAATGCTTAGTAGATCCTCTGCCTGTTGAATATGAGACAACAAAGCATTAATATTTTGATGCCACAAATGAGGTGGCACAATGCTTACTTCCACGCCTGTGAGGCATTCAATCTGGTAGGGCTTGACTCTAGACAAAGGATAACCAATCAGATCCCCTAATCCCCAATAACCGAGAGTGATGAATGTTCCATCTTCACTCCACGTTAAGGTACGAACTGCACCGCGATCGATCCGCCAAAGTACGTCATTTTGAAGTGGAATTAGTTCTCTACGGGTAAATATCTGCTGGGGTAATTGTCCGCCCAAAGCAGAGTTATTTGACACGACAGAAGAGTTTGAAGTAGGAGTTGTGGAATACATCATTAACCGTAACTACATAATTCTCAGGGAATCTCGCTATTTACAATGATTAAGAAACTCTAATAGTTTGTATCAAAATTTACCTGTGTAGTTAAAAATGTATTCTTCTCAATTAGAGCTAGAGACTAACTCTAATTTCTTATGGAAACAACTTATGCCTTGAGGTATCTATCAGGAAGATAGACCGGAATTTTTCAGTTGTTTATCCGTTACTTTAATTGTGCAAGTTTAAGAATAGGTAAGCTTTTAGTAAAATATTTGGTTAACTTATTTTTAATTATTTAGTATTTTCTTAAGACTAAGTACAGGATTTGATCGAATCGCAGCGAATCAATTTTAAAAAGTCTGCGCTGCTGGAGGGTTTAACTTTCAAAGAAAATCGCCGTGAATCCCATCCCAACAAGGGGGGTGTTCGGGATAGCCACCCGCCTCCAAAGCAATACGCTTGGGTTAAGAAATCTTATCCGTTGAGGCAGGCAGGGGGAGCAGGGGAGGCTGGCGTTGCAGGGGGGAGAAAAAAGTTATCTGAACCGTATTGGACTCCAAAGTCATTAGTCATTAGTACTAATGACTTCGATTTACCCGCGGCAATTCAAGAAAACGATCGCGGCAGCGTGTCGGAAAGACTTGCGATGTTTTCGTAGCCGTGGGATGAGTTAACCCTCAATTCGTCACAGTTTTACGCAAAGCTAGCTGTACTAGTCGTCAGCCTTTGTTTGTAGAGGCAGTGGCTTTAAGCTGTGAACTGATGAACGGTAGTTAAGCTCGTTGACCGGTGACAATATATGCTACCCTTTGACCGATATTAGTGGCATGATCTGCCATGCGTTCCAGACAACGAATTGCCAGTGCCAGCAGTACTATTGGCTCGACTACGCCTGGCACATCGCGTTGTTGGGCTAAAGTCTGATAAACGCGATCGTAGGCATCGTCTACGGTATCATCTAGGTGCTTTAAACGGCGTCCACCAGCTTCATCGAAATCTCCCAAAGCCTTCAAGCTAGTTGCTAGCATCGACTGCGCGTGAAGGGACATAGCTTCAATGTCGGGCATTGACGGATGAGGCGCGTAAGGGAAAATTTTAATTGCAATCTCAGCTAAATCCTCAGCATAATCGCCAATGCGCTCCAAGTCGCGCACCAGCTGCATAAAGGCACTCAAGCAGCGCAAATCTTGAGGCGTAGGCGCTTGCAGCGTCATAATCGCCGTACAGTCTGATTCGATTTGTCTATAAAAGCGATCGATCTTTTTATCTAATCGGGGGAGTTCCTCAGCTGCTGTTAAGTTACGAGCAAATAACGCTTGGTGGCTGAGGCGAAATGATTGTTCTACCAAAGCACCCATGCGTAAGACATCCCGTTCTAAGCGCCTAATGGCACGTGCGAGTTGAGGTCTTTGAGGATTAGGACTGTAATTGACAGCTTTCACACTTGTTGTCTCAAACGTGAAGATATTACTAACTATAGTCTTGGCTTAAAGAGTTTGCCATAACTTCAGAAAATTGGAGTTGCATCCACGCACCACCGGTTTCTGGATGGTTCATAGCTTTGATTGAACCACCGTGGGCGATCAGAATTTGCTCAACGATCGCTAAACCTAAACCATTGCCAACGATCGCGCCTATGGAGTTACCATCTTGTGGGGAATGGGTTCGCGCTTTATCTCCTCGATAAAATCGCTCAAAAACGTGGGGTAAATCTGCCTCAGAAAAGCCGACTCCAGAATCAATAAGATTTATTTCCAGAATTGGGGAAGCAGCATCATTATCCTTGATTGATAAGATTTTCGCTTCAACGTAAATACTTGTACGAGGAGGACTGTACTTAATGCTATTGTCTAGCAAATTAAGAAAAACTTGATAAATACGGGCTTGATCTGCTTTAATCCAAAGATTTTCTGGGCCAGAATAAGAAAGAGACAAATGTTGGCGTTGTGCCAAGGGTTCTAGTGTTTCCCAAACAGATGCAATGAGCGATCGCAATTCTACAGCTTTAGCTTGCAATTGCATGGTTGGGTTTGCTTCCATTTGCGTGAGGTCTAGCCAGCTTTGCACTAAGTTAATCAGCCGATCGACTTCTTGCATTAGGCGGTTAACCCAGCGATTTAAAGGTGGTTCCAAGCGGGTTTGTAAAGTTTCTGCAACCAAGCGAATCGAAGTTAGTGGCGTTCTGAGTTCGTGGGCTAGATCGGAAAAAGAGCGATCGCGTATTTTATTTATATCTAATAGGGGTTGACGATTTTCTAAAAAGACTCCCACTTGTCCATTGGGTAAAGGCAAGCTAGACGCCCGCAAAGCCAGAGATTTTATTGCTGGCATCTCTGCCGCATCATCACAAGATGGATGAAATACCCATTCTCCCGTCTGGGGTTTTTGGCGATCGCGAGTTTGCTCAATTAAATGGTCAAGTTCATAAGACCTCACTAACTCCAGTAACAAGCGTACCTGTTCTGGTTGCCATTGCAGATACAAAATTTCCTGCGCCTGCCGATTGCACCATAGCAGTTGATTTTCCTCATCCACCTGCAAATATCCCACTGGTGCAAAATCTAATAGGTCTTGGTAAGTTTGCAACGACTGCTGCAAATCTTGCCGCTGCTGTTTCACCATCTCTATTTCCTGCCGCAACCCAGGAATCAGCAGCAGTCCCATCTTGTAAGAATGCGAGGTTAACGGCCGGAGTAAGCGCCCCAGGTAGCGCTTAAGTTGAACCTGTTGCCAAATCCAAAACCCAATGCCTACCGCTAAACCCAGAAAAAATCCCAATAAAAGCATTTGAGTTGTTAGTTTTTTGGTGACTACTAAAAACTAACAACTATCCAAACTAATTATCCAAACCTATAGCCAAAACCTCGTACAGTCACAATATATTCAGGATGACTGGGGTCTTGCTCTAATTTTTCGCGTAACCACCGAATGTGAACATCTACAGTTTTACTATCGCCGACGAAATCTGGCCCCCAAACCTGATCGAGCAATTGTTCCCGCGACCATACCCGGCGGGCATAACTCATAAACAGTTCCAGCAGCCGGAACTCTTTGGGGGAAAGATTCACTTCTTGACCGCGAACCAGGACGCGACATTCTTGAGGATTCAAGGTGACATCCTTGAATTTTAATACTGGTAGTTGCGGTAAATTACTTAGGCGTTGGCGGCGGAGTAAAGCGCGACAACGAGCCACTAATTCGCGCATACTAAAAGGTTTGGTCAGGTAGTCATCTGCTCCCACCTCTAACCCCAGAACGCGGTCAGTTTCACTACCCTTAGCACTGAGCATTAAAATTGGTACTGGGTTACCTTGATGACGCAGCAAACGGCATATATCTAGCCCATTAATTTGCGGCAGCATCAAATCAAGAACGATCAGATCGAAGGGGGGTTCCCCGGAATTGGTTTCAAAACTTTTGAGATACTCTATAGCAGACCGCCCATCTGGGGCAGTTATCACCCCGTAACCTTCTTCTTCCAGAGCTACAGCTAGCATTTCCTGGATTAATTCTTCATCTTCTACTACTAGAATACGGCTGGTTTGCCCAATGTCCGTTCTGGCAGAATATTTGGTCGATTCACTGGTATACATTGATATCACAAAAGTCTAGGACTGTGCTTGTATCAATTAGGATGATTGAATCTATTATCCAGCTTTACTGCAACCACACTTCTACTAGGGTTGATTCTTTTAGATTTTCTTTACAAAAAGTAACATATGCCACAGCACCCTCCTAAATCATAAATCACTGTGACGCAATTAGGGTAGGAACTTCCAAATAAAAAAATATCCCATTGCTTTTAGGGCAGGGGGAGGAAAAGTCGTTTTGATTCCAAAAACTGGATAATTTATTTTTTGCAGTTCCCTTACATGAAGGGTTGTCTTGACAAAAGCAGATTAAGTTGGGTATATTTACTTTAGTACAAAAGTACTAACGCGCCAAAGGGAAAACTATACCTGAAAAACAGAAAGACATAAAAGGACATATATGTGGAAAATTCGTACTACCTAAGTGTCCTACGCCGATCTTTCCGTATTTACACTGCGTTAAAAATGTTGATTTAAAAGCTACTCTGATGTCTGCATAGGGTAGTCCTTGGTATGGCTTGCTACCCAATAAATCATTGCCTATTGAAGGGAGTTGAAAGATGACTACAGTTGGAGTCAAGGACAGCAAACAACAACTAATGCAAGCATTTCAACAAATTATTATCCAAAGAAAAAAGCTGGAATCTAAAATAGCAACCAAACAAGAGGAAGCAGAAAAGGCAAAAAGTCAAGAAATTCTGGAAGCAGCTTCTGCATATACGGTTGATAGTATTGTCAAAGGTTTAGCTGATTTACAATTAGAGTTTGGCAGTATTCTCAATGGATTATCTGAAAAACTAGCTCAGGAAAATTCCAAGTTAGATGAATTGAACCGAGCTATAGAAATTGAAAATCAACGCTTACAAGAGCTTCAACAAATCAGAGTTGTAGCGGATACTCTAGATATTTTAAGTCAAGAACACCAAGAAAAATTAAAAACCCTAGAACAAGATACTATCAGCAAAAGGGAAACATTAGAGAAAGAAATTACAATCAGGCGGAAAGAATGGCAAAAAGAGCAAGCTGAGTATGAAGAAAAGCTCCAAGCATATAACGATTTATTAGCCAAAGATCGCCAGAAAGAACAAGAAGAATCTCAGTATAAGTTAGAAACTAGCCGTAAACTCAATACAGACAGCTACGAAGCGATAAAGCGCCAACAACAAAGGGAAATACAAGAAAATTCTCAAAAGAAAGAGAAAGATTGGACAGAACGAGAAAAAATATTCGCTGAACGCCAACCACTCTTTGCAGACTATCAGCAAAAAGTAACTACATTTCCTAATGAACTGGAGGAAGCTGTTAAGAAATCTAGAGAAGAGGCAATTAGAGAAACAACCCAAAAGGCTAAAATTGAGGCTGATTTATTTGATAAAGAGTGGGAAGCTAATAAACAAAGTTATGAACAAAAAATTCAATCTCTGGAAGAAACAATTAAGAAACAGTCTGAGCAAATAGAAGGAATTTCTGCTCAATTGCAAACTGCATTAAAACAAGCGCAAGACTTAGCTATGAGGGCTTTTGGTAGTTCTAATCCTAAATAGTTATGAGTGGGTTGCATCTTAATCATTTTTAATTCCTGAAGAGGAGGTTTGTTGTGGTGGTAAAAAAACCGACTGATAAGAATACTAAAGTAGAAATTCTTCAGGCGTATGAGGAGTTGGCTAAAGAAAAAGCAGCACTGAAATCGCAATTTGAACAAGTTGCCAAAGAAAACCAGCCTGGAACTAAAGAACAGCCTAAATTAGAACAAAAAACAGCTATGAATCAGCTTTCTAGCGTCCAACAGAAGATGAACAATACAATTGAAAGCTTGGCGAACATTCAATTAGGTTTTGGCAGTGCTGCTAATGAATTATCGGAACAGCTAACCACAAAAGCCTCTAAATTAGAAGAAATTAGGCGAACTTTAGAAGAAGAAATCCAACAATTAACACAGCTACACAATTTAGAAATTTCTGATGATATCTTGGATAATCTGATCCAAGCTTATGAAGATAATACTAAAGCTTATCAGGAAGAATATAGTCAGCGTTCTGAAGTGTTATTTCAAGAAATCTTAGAGCAAAAGAATACTTGGGGAAAAGAACAAGAGGAACAGCAACGGGCGATAAAAGAACGGAATGAAAACTTGAATAAAACTCGGCAACGCGATGCGTCAGAGTATAAGTATAATTTAGAACTCCAGCGGCAATTGCAAAGTGACGAATACGAACAAGAGCAGAAAGGACTATATAAGCAACTGGAAGAATTGCTCCAAGGAACAGAGAAACAGTGGGCTGAACGGGAAAAAGCAATTTCTGAGAGAGAGAAACAATTTGAAGAATTAAAAGCAAAGGTAGAGGCTTTTCCGAAAGATAAAGAAGCAGCTATCAAAAAAGCTACAGAAGAAGGCAAAGGCATCGCCCACTACCAAGCTAAAGTAAAATCAGATTTATATTCTAAGGAAGTGGAAGGGCAAAAGCGTTTCTATGAACAAAGACTGCAATCTCTAGAACAAACTATTACTAATCAAGAGACGCGGATTCAAAATCTTTCTAAACAACTTGAATCTGCTCTCAAACAAGTCCAGGATTTGGCAGTTAAAGCTATTGAAGGTACTTCAAATGTTAATTCATATCAAGCAATCAAAGAAATAGCTTTAGAACAGGCAAAGACTCAAGTGAAAAATAAATAAGCTGATTTATTTTTGATGATAATTGTAGAGACTTAGTTTAAGTCTCTACAAGGAAATATAACGCTTTTTATTCAGTTTTCTTTGGTTTTTTGATATCTGAGGGAGGTTGCAGTTTCTTCTTCTTTGTTGCGCTAGCTTGTGTTTGCTTAAATCCTTGATTGGAATTTTGTTCTTGACTAGACATAAATACTATATTTTAAAATATACTACAATCTTATCTACATTACGGATATTGTGGATTACGGAAACATCGGGCATAAACTTTAAGTTTAAATAAAAAAGTTAGTAGATAATGTTACCCCTGTAGGAACCTTTACTTTTAACGAAATAAATATAAATCTTAATATAGCGGTTATTAGTTGAGTGAGGTACAAGAACCCCCTCCCCGCAAGGGAGGAGCTTGCTCTGATGTACCTCAATATATAAGATAGCGATCGCTCTTGAGGGAGCTAATCTGGGATTGAACGCTTCACTCTAGGCGCTTTCGCTGGTTAGTGCGATCGCCTTTCATCTATGAAGCGCGATGGCGTACACGCCCTTTCCGGTGGCGATCGCAGTAGGGATATTTATCCGATTGTTAAATCTGGTTCTTCACAGAAGTTAAATAGGGCTGATTCAGTTTCTGATTCATCTTCAAATACAGCAGAGATGTACCATTCACAGGGCGAATCATTTGTATATTCAGCCCAAACAATTGTTGATGTTTCACCCGATGGAATCCCTGACTCATTCAAGGTAAATGAAGCCCACTCTTCATCATCGACAGATACCCACAATTCTGTAATTGTCTGTTCGGTTTGATTGGTAACAGTAAACGTGAATTGGTCTGACATAAATAGCCTTTTTGCCATAAATATTGTCAGTCACCGATTATACATTCACTTTTTTAACCTGTTGTCAGCTTAACTGCTAGAAAGTCTGCTCAGACTATATTCAGAGCATTTTTTTAGGCTTTAAAACTGCGATTTCTTGATGTTTAAATTGTAACAAATAAGCCATATATGGATACATTTATTGATAAAGGTGAAAGCCTTCTTTGCCAAAGTTCAGCAGGGAGCATCTCACCTTTGCAAATATACTTGGCGATTAGAAATCGCGGCTACACAAACCAAGTCCGCCTGCGCGGACTCAAGAAATTGGAAACCCACGGAGGTGGGTTTTGTCTGTATAGCCGTGAATTCTATTCGCCAGGGCTAGATATATTTTTACGAAAGTGAGATGCTCCCGTTCAGCATATGGGTCTGCACTTCTTTAAATCAGAGTAGTACTCATTAAGACACTGGAATCTCAATGACAAATTCTGTTCCTTCGCCAAGCACAGAATTGCAACTTAACCGCCCATCATGGGTTTCCTCAACAATTTGACGAGCGATCGCTAATCCTAATCCCGTTCCTTTCCCAACCTCTTTAGTTGTAAACAGGTGGTCAAAAATCCGTGCTCTAAACTCCTCTGGTATTCCCTCACCGTTATCTCTGATGCGAATTACTACCGTGCGTTGGTCGCTGGATAATTTGGTGTGAATCAGTATTTGCTGGCGATCGGCTTCCACTTGGGCAAAAGAACGATTCTCAATGGATGTATCTAAGGCATCAATTGCATTAGCAAGGATGTTCATAAATACTTGATTTAGCTGTCCTAAAAAGCACTTGACCGGTGGCAAGTTTCCATATTCGGTGATAACTTTGATAGCTGGACGTTTTTCGTTAGCTTTGAGGCGATACTTCAAAATCAACAGCGTACTCTCAATCCCTTCATGGAGATTACAAGCAACTTTATCGGCTGTATCAGCTCTGGAGAAGGTGCGAAGGCTGGTACTAATGTCTTCAATCCGTTCTGAAGCTACCTTCATCGAGCCTAATAGCTTTGGTAAATCCTCAGTCAGGAATTCTAGGTCAATTTCTTCGCCATGCTCAATGACTGCGATCGCAGGAGTGGGATGATGTTGTTCATAGTGTTTGATATGGGCGAGTAAGTCTTGAATATACTCTTTGGCATTGTTGAGGCTGCCTTTAAGAAATCCAATGGGATTATTAATTTCATGTGCCACCCCTGCAACCAAATTGCCCAAGGTTGCCATTTTTTCATTTTGCACCATTTGTAATTGGGCTTGTTGGAAATTTTGCAGCGCTTGTTCTAAATCCTGAGATTTGTGGCGTAAATCAGCTTCAGATTCTTGTAGTGCAGCTTCAGCAAGTTTGCGTTCGCTGATATCTATGATTACGCCATCCCATATAATCGAGCCATCGGCTTGTCGCTCTGGTTGGGATGCACCTTGAAGCCATCTTACGGTTCCAGAAGGTGTGATAATTCGCCACTGGTGTCGAAATGGTGTGATGTTTTCAGCAGAGTAGATTATCGCCTGCTGAATGCTGGCAAAATCATCTGGATGTTCCAGAGAACGAACACTTTGCGTTCCTGTCATTATTTCCTCTGCTGTCACCTCATAAAGGTTGTAGCAGCCAGAACTTACGTAGGGCATTGAAGCTGAACCGTCAGCATTTAAACATAGTTGGTAAATTGCCCCAGGAATATTATCAGCGAGTTTCTGAAAGCGGGCTTCACTGGCACAAAGTTGAGCTAGGGATTGCTCTAGTTGTTGGGCATAATTTTGAGATTCTTGATAAAGACGGGCATTTTCTAGAGAGATGGCAGCTTGGGTGCATAGCAGTTGGATAACTTCGGTGCGATCGCTCGTAAATGCACCAATTGTCAACGGATTTTCTAGATATAGCAGCCCAATGAGTTTACCGTGATTTAACATCGGCGTACACAACACACTCTTAGGTCGTTGCTGCATGAAATATGAGTCGGCGATAAAATCAGTTTGTGCTGTTGCATCATCCAGCACAACAGTTTTTAAGCTGCGTTTCACAGAGTTTACCAGTGTAATGGGAATGCCTTCGCTGGTTGACAATGGTACAGATACCAAAGTGACTCCTTCATTGATAGTGGCTATAGCCTCAATCACTAAGTTGTCCTGTTGGAGTACAAGCAGGGCAGCTTTTTGTGCCCCAGCATTTTCCATCACCACTTGCAAGAGGGTAGTAAGTAATTGCTCTAATTGAATTTCACTAGAAAGAGCTTGTGAGGCTTTAAAAATGGCGTCAAAATCGAAGGCTTTAGAAAGACTGCTGCTAGAAAGATGTGTGTGGATGGTTTGATGTGGGAATGATGATGCATCGACGGTTGAACTCAGTTGAAAGCGATTAAGTTGCCCTTGTAAGATGGGGGATAGGAGTTGGGGATAGCGTTTTTCTAGGTTGTCAGTTTTGGCTTGAGCGCCCCAACGGGCATAGCAGTAATAAGCTTCTTGCATGTAAGCTTGGGCGATTTTTTCTTTGCCCCAGTCGAGGTAGAACTTGGCAGCTAGCTCATTGCTCAAGGCTTCTTCTTGGATGTATTCGTTTTCTTTCGCTAGAGTTATGGCGCGATCGTACAGTTCCATTGCTGCCATTTTTTCGCCCAGAACTCTATGGCGTTCTGCTTCCACCAAATCAAATTTGTGCTGGAAATTCATCGGTGCAAATTTGGCTCGAAACTGCAATTTTTCCTGGTTTTCACCAACCTTTAAGAGTAATTGCTCCTGTTGAGATGGTTCAGCAGTTGGATAGACAGCCAGTCGGGATAAAGAATCGTAGTAGTAGAAGACAGGCACAGATAGCATTCCTGTGCCACCGTTGAGGTATTGCTCTCCCTGATTTGCATTTTCAACCGCCGCCGAAAAATTCTCAAACAAATAACTGAGTGTTAACTTGTTTAGGAAAAATATATGGAGTGTTAATTCGTCGTTTTGTTTAATGAGCGCAGATAGAAGTTGTTCTTCTTGACAATATTCACCAATGAGGCACTCTGGATTATTGCTATATTCGGTTAGATTTTTAATGCTTTGACAGACGATGCTAGACCAATTTAATAAGCGCTGATTTTTGGCAAAATTAGACTCGTAGGCTTTAATATCTGCCAGCAGGATTTCCAAAACTTCTGTGCCACTTAAATAAACATAGAATAACTTGAAAATCATCGATGCAAGCACATGAAAAAAATCGCCTGTCTCTAATCCAATATTATGGGATTCTTGTAATAAACTAATTGAGGTGCGAACATGTTGTTTATTACATTGATTCAATGCAGCAACCTTAAATATAGTCATGCTTTGAACAGATTTTGCTTGAAATCTATCCACAAGCATTAAACCTAGCTTGCCAAATTCGTAGCCTGAATCTAGTTGGTTACAAGTATTAAGTACAATTCCAAAATCTGCATACCCTGGTGCAGATAGTGGTGCATTGCCGTATTTAAGAGATAAATTCACCTGTTCGCAGGCAATAATTGGTAACAGATAGGAAGAAGTTTGGTGGATGGCGGGAGCAATGCTAGCCATAATCCGCAAAGCAACCAAAGCTTTGGTATCATTCATCAATGGCAAATCAACTAAACCCTCAATACTTCTGCCTGCCAATGTGGAGAGTGTGTTTACTACATATTGCTGAATGTCTGGAGGTGTTACTGATTTAGGTAATGTCACCCCAAGTTGAGCGAGAAGTTCACACCCAGTTGCGATCGCTTCTAATGGTTGACCCCGCACCTGATAAGCTTGGAGTAGAACTTCATAAACTTTCACTCTATCCAGTAAGGTCGTTGTTTCTTGGATGACAACCTGGATAAGAGACTCCATTTGCTCAAATTCATTGTTGAGAAAGGCAGCTTCGGCGGCTTCTTCGTATAAATTTAAAGTCAGTTCGTAGGCGATTTCCCAACTATTAATCGTCAACAATTGCATTCCATAATTGAGGTAATGAATTGCTGCACCATAAGCAGTTGCTTCTTTCGCTTTTCGACCAGCATTCAAATTCAACTGAGCTAATTGTTGACGTTCAGCCGGCTGGGTGATTAGCGCTATTCCACAATTTAACTGACTGACAATCTCAAAAATTCGCTCCTCTTGCTGAGACTCAGATGTATTGTGCAAGAGTAATTGACCAATTTTAAGATGGGTAAATTGTTTTTGCTCATCTGGAATTAGAGAGTAAGCCGCTTGCTGCACGCGATCGTGTAAAAATTTGTAGGTGGGGATTTGGAAATTGAAATTGAAGGGTTTTGAGTCAGAATCATACCCACTATCTTGAAAGAATTTATAAACTTCACTAGTAGGTAAAACTAACCCTTCCTGTAAAGCTTTCCATAAAGATGCTGCCGTTTCGGTTTCTGATTGTTCAGAAACAATTGCTAAAGTTAGCAAATCAAACTGGTTGCCAATACATGCAGCTAATTTCAACACATTTTGCGTTTCTGCTGGCAACTTCTGCAACTGTCGCGCTACGAACTCTACGACATCATTAGTGAGCGCAAGTGCCTTCACAGCAGCAATATCGCATTGCCAGTAACGTTGAGCAAAATTAAAAGTAATCAATCCATCTTCATACAATGCTTTGAGAAATTGCGTAGTAAAAAATGGATTTCCTTGAGTTTTTTGATAGACGAGTCGCGTTAGAGGTTGGGCAATTTTACCCGAACAACTCAAGGTTTCAACCACCAATTGATTTAAGCTGGCTTTAGTTAACGGAGTTAAAGTAATGGTGTTAATTGTGGCATTGGCTTTGCGAATATCCGTTAAAGTCAACATCAACGGATGTGCGGTAGAGACTTCATTATCTCGATAAGCTCCAATTAAAAGTAAAGATCCACTTCCTGACTCGCTCATCAGCAACTGCATCAATTTGAGCGATGCAGAATCGGCCCATTGCAAATCATCGAGGAAAATTACTAATGGATGTTCTTTTGTCGTGAATACCTGAATGAACTTTTGGAAGAGTAAATTAAAGCGATTTTGTGCTGCACTTGAAGAAAGTTCCGTTGCAGGTGGTTGTTGACCAATAATTTGTTCTAGTTCGGGAATTACCTCAAGAATGACTTGCCCTTGATCGCCCAGCACTTGTAAAATTTTATTTTTCCAAGTTGACAATTGGACATCACTTTCACTCAGCAATTGTCCCATTAAATCTCGAAACGCCTGGACAAAAGCTGAGAAGGGTATATTACGATTAAATTGGTCAAATTTGCCTTTAATGAAGTAGCCCCTTTGTCGGACAATGGGTTTGTGAATCTCGTTGACCAAAGCAGTTTTACCAATCCCAGAAAAACCAGCCACCAGCATTAGTTCTGTCTGATTGTTGGTAACGCGGTCAAAGGCTTTTAGCAGAGTTTCAACTTCATGCTCGCGACCATAGAGTTTTTCTGGGATAATGAAGCGATCGCACACATCCCGTTGAGCAATTGAGAAACTTGCAATTACTCCCGTTTCTTTTAGCTCGTGTAAACAATTTTCTAAATCATATTTCAGCCCAAATGCACTCTGATAGCGGTCTTCGGCATTTTTCGCCATCAGTTTCATCACGATGTCACACAGAACTTGAGGAATCTCTTTCCTATTCCCTAAAAGTGGTGGAAGTTTGGCAATATGACAATGTACCAATTCCATCGGATCTTGCGATTTAAATGGTAATTCCCCTGTTAGTAATTCGTAAAAAGTTACACCCAGTGAATAAAAATCAGTCCGGTAATCAATTCCCCGATTCATCCGTCCAGTTTGCTCTGGAGACAAATAGCCAAGTGTCCCTTCTAACACATTAGGACTCATCAGGGTTTGAGTTTCTCGTGGTAACAGAGATGCAATACTAAAGTCAATTAACTTAACTTCTTTAGTTTCTGGATTAATTAAAATATTGGCGGGTTTAATATCTTTGTGAATGATGCGATTACGAATTATAATATCTAATGTATTGCACAGTGCGATCGCTACTTGTAAAAACTCAATCAGAGCTTGTGCTGTTCCCCCTATCCCCCGATTCTCTCCTCTCCCTTGCCACTGGTTGAGAGAAATTCCCCCAAAGTCTTCCATTACTAACGCATAGCCATTCTGAAAGGATTCCAGGCTGTATGTTTGAATGATTCCAGGTAGATTCAGATTTTTGGCGATGGCGAACTGGTTGCGAAACTGTACCAATTCGCTAAAGCTGGGATAAGCAGTTTTCATCAGCTTAATCACCACAGATTTTTGGTCAGTCTCTCGAACGGCACGATAAACTAAGGTTCGAGAACCGTTGTAGAGTTCTTTGCTAACGTGATATCCGGGAATGCTGACCATACTGCTTAATTTTTGAGACCTTACTATCTAGGTTTCCCAAAAACATCGTAATATTTACACCTAAGTAGCCAGAAAATGGTTTACAAATTAGCTCTTTGATATCGGCAAGAGGACTTTTCAACATCCTCTAACTGCCAGTCGATTTACATAGACTTGTTGATAGATATTTACTAAAAAAATAGCCGGACTGGTTAAGAGAGTCACCACTGTACTCGGAGTCTCAAGTACAGTGGTGGGGTGTTTCACAAAAGACAGAAAATGTCAAGCAAAAGTAGAAAAACCTAGATTCGGTGGAATATCCTGAATCCGCCCAGGCCCGATCGCTCGTAATGCTTCTTTGAGTAAAATATCCCCAGTATACAAGGCACGTCCGACAATCACACCAGTCACGCCTTGAGGTTCTAATGCCAACAAACTCAACAAATCGGTAAGAGAACTTACCCCGCCAGAAGCAATTATCGGGATGGAAATTGCCGCAGCAAGTTCTCGCAAAGCTTCTAAATTGGGGCCTGTAAGTGTACCGTCCCGGTGAATATCTGTGTAAATGATGGCGGCTGCACCCAATTCTTGCATTTGTACAGCCAGTTGGGTTGCTAAAACTTCCGAGGTTTCTAACCAACCGCGAGTTGCTACGCGGCCGTTACGCGCATCAATACCGATGATAATCTGTTCGGGAAATTCTTGGCAGAGTTCTTGCACTAGCTGGGGTTGTTCTACGGCGATGGTGCCGAGAATCGCCCACTGTATGCCTAGATTGAATAATTGTTGCACGCTGGTGCGATCGCGCAATCCTCCACCAATTTCAATGGGCACTGACACCGCATGAGCGATCGCTTCAATTGCCCCCAAGTTTACTACTTTACCTGCTTTGGCACCATCTAAATCAACTAGATGCAATCTGGTAGCACCTTCATCTACCCACTTTTTGGCAACATCAGCAGGATTTTCGCTAAAAACTTGCGAGCGATCGTAGTCTCCCTGATACAGTCGCACACAGCGACCTTCTAGTAAATCAATTGCTGGAATTACATCCATTTAACTCTTCCTCATAACTCAATGCAATCAAAACCCTAGCTATCGCTGGGGTTCCTATTTTTCATTTTTCATTTTTAATTGCCTTACAGCTTGCCCAAAACCCAGCACAAGCAAAATATTAGAAAGCGTCAAAAATAGTTCTGCACCACCGTGCAACCAATCCACATCTGCCAAAGACTTGCCATAATGCAATACAGCATAAATTCCGGCTGGGATGGTGATGGCAACAAAGACGAGAGTGCCATAAAATCCATACAGCGCTAAACGCGGCATTTGCGGACTGCGGCTGATAAACCACAAGAAACCCAAATAGGGAAACAGTGAAAGTGCAAACAGGGTTTCTTTAGAAATCATTGCTCTGATTTAATAGGGTTTGGTTCAACAGTGTTAACAGATTTGGTAGAACGCCAAATCAAATACGCCGCTGCCCAAAGCGTAAAATTACCAACTAAGGTCATGGTAGCTTGAAGCGTTACCAGCCATTCTAGAGATTCGGCGTTGTCGAAATAATGCCAGGTACAAGCACACATGGCGCTGACTAAAGCTGGTAACATGGCAAGGGATAATCCCCACCAATTGCGATTACCAGTAAGTTCGCCATAAGTCCAAATTAACCAAATAGCGACAATCCACTCAATAACGCTAGAAATATGAATAATCCAGGTAGGAATCGAAAGGGTATGCATAAGAGAGTTAGGAGTTGGGAGAGACGCGATTAATCGCGTCTGTACAAGAATTGGGAGAGAGGCGATTAATCGCCTCTGTACAGGAGTCTTTTTTATTTTCCTCTGTTACGAAGTTTGAAAAGAGAAATTGTGAATGAGTCTAATATCTGTATTAACGACAGATATTCTGTATAAAAAAAGTTGTTAATCTAAAATCCAAAATGGTCAAAATGCGGGCGTTATTGTCTGGATATTACGGTAAAGGTAATGGTGGTGACGAAGCTTTATTGGCAACGCTTTTGCAAATGTTACCATCTCACGTTACGCCTGTGGTGCTTTCGGGTAATCCAGAGGAAACGCGCGATCGCTACAATGTAGAAACCTGCGATCGCATGGCTCCCTTACCTGTACTGCAAGCTTTACGCTCAAGTGATGCCTTGATTTGGGGCGGCGGGAGTCTCATTCAAGATGTTACCAGTACCATTAGCCCATTTTATTATGGGGGACTGATGGCATTGGCGCAGAAAATGGGTTTGAAAACTGTTGCTTGGGCGCAGGGTATTGGCCCCTTAGTGCGTCCGCAAACTCGTTGGTTGGCAAAGCAAACCTTTGGTAATTGTACCAAAATTAGTGTCCGCGATCGCGCCAGTGCGGCTTTATTATCTGATTGGCAAATTCCTTGTATTATAGCTCCTGACCCGGTTTGGGCGTTGGAATCGAAACCAGTACCGGGACTTTGGGATTTACCTGCGCCGAGAGTTGCGGTAACGTTGCGATCGCATCCCCAACTTACGGAAATACGTCTAGCAAATTTAACCCGTGCTTTAGTTGACTTTCAAAAAGCCACGCAGGCTTTTATTTTATTGCTACCATTTCAAAAAAGTGAAGATTTAAGTATTGCCGAAGCCATTCAACCACACCTTAAAGATGTCAGCAAGATTTTATGTCTGGAAGATCCGCAACTTTTAAAAGGTGTGTTTCGCGGCGTGGAGATGGCTATTGGAATGCGTCTGCACAGCTTGATTATGGCTGCATCTGTTGGTTGTCGCTGCTTTGCTCTCAGTTATGACCCCAAAGTAAATCGCCTCATGGAAGACTTGGAAATGCCTGGTTGGGATTTAGCGAGTTTACCCGATGACCCCAATTTGATTGGTTTGGCTTGGATGGAGCATTATGCTAATGGCGATCCGTTATCACCAGACCAAATACAATCTTTAGTAGATAGGGCATTAATGCACCGCGAGTTATTGAGCCAAGCTTTATGTAATAAAGAGTAAAAAGTCAATTTATTTCAATTTGTTGAAGTAATTGTCAAAACTTTATAAATTGATGAGGTTTATACTGACATTTCGTCTAGAATCGCTCATTTAAACGATAGTATTTACAAAATCCATAAATAAATACTGAGATTATTCCGATGATTAGCTTTGGCTTTTGGAACCTAATTATATTAATTTCAGTTGCATTAGTTCTCAAAAATAATTGGCGATTAGATGATGAAAAGACAGCCTGGAAAAATTCTTTATTCTTAAAATCTTCTGCGATTCAACAGTCGATCCAATTTTTTCGTCAACCAATTGTTAATTTTCTCGTCCAAGCAGGTGTTGTATTAGTCGTTACAAGATTTATTTGCTATACAGGTTGGCTAGTTTATTTCTTAAATCAACCAAATCCACCTTTATGGGATTTTAAGTGGTTTTATGTGGCAAGTAAATTGGCTCATCAGCATTTGAGTCCTTTTAATGTCGAGATTTTTAACCAAAGTTTCTGTACTCTAACTAAGGTGTGTGGATTTATTCCACCGTTTGTCTATCCACCGAATATTATTCCTCTCATCTGGTTTCTCGGTTATTTTTCGATCGATACTGCATTTACAATCTGGACTGTAATGCATATATTAGCAATCGGTTTGGCTTTATGGGGAGCGAATATCCTGTTGGAGTCGAAGTCGCCAGCTTTGAGGACTATTTGCACAATCTCGGTTGCCTTAATTTATGGCTTAGTTCACGATCTTCATGTTGGTAATCTTGCCACTTTTGTTGCAGTTCTGCTCTTATGGATGTTTATCTTGGCTAAAAAAGATCGGGATATTCTCGCAGGAGTTTGCTTGGGGCTTGCGGTTTGTAAACCAACATTAGCTGCATTATTCGTTCTGTACTTTCTACTTAAAAGACGGTTTACTCTAGTTTTTGTATCTGTTGTTACAGTAACTTCTCTAGGCTTTTTAGGTCTAGCCTTGACGGGCAATACTTTGACACAATTCTTACCAGATGCATCTCGTGGATTTTCGCTCTGGCTCAACGATCCATCAGTGAGTCCCTATATTTCGATTACTCGGCTCGATTTGGTGGTTGTGGGCCCGAGATTATTTCCTAATAACCCATTTTTTGCCAAGCTTTTATCAGACTTAATTATTTTGCTACTCCTTGGTTTGGTGGGTTGGTATTGGTATCTACAACAATCTCTCACAGGCTGGTCAAAAAAAATATACTTGGCAGAAATGGTACTATTTTCTTGCTTGAGTATTGCCATCAACTATTCACAGCAAACTAGTTCTGTAATGTTAGTACCTGCTGTTGTTTTTTTGCTAAATGATTTGCTGTATCAGATTAGGCATTGTAAATTCTCTAGGAAAAGAATCTCTATTTGGTTAGCAGGAGTTTGCTGTTTAGCAGTCCAAACAGCGGTTATTCATGGCTGGCTCATCGGCTCTCTAGCTAACCGCTGGAACGTAAAAGCAGGGGAATTGCCCTACTTTATGAAAGTAACTATCTTCGCCCTACCGAGCTATGCCATTTTAGGAATCACCTTGAGTATTTTAGTCTTAGCAATTAGTTCGTTGCGTCAAAAACAGGTGATGAAATTTGAACCTTTGAATCGGGTGTGAAATTAGAACATTAAGTAAACACTTGGGGAATACAGGATACTCTAGAAGCAGATTAAAGAATTTTCCAAAACATACAGATTATGGTAAATCTGAATCTTGCCAATTCTGCCAGCAATCAACCTATGGGTGCAGTTCGCGTCAAAATCAAGCTCACTAATGCCATTGATGAAGCGCTTGTCAGCCGAGGAATGCTAAATCCAAATATGCTGCGGGTGTATGAAACAGAAGCATTAGTGGACACAGGGGCAGTACGTACTGTGTTACCCATGTCTATTGTCCAGCAACTTGGTTTGAGAATTCGAGGACAGCAGATTGCTCAATACGCCAATGGTAGTGAAGAATCTATAGGAGTAACTGAACCCGTAATTATTGAATTGGCAGGACGGGAAACTACCGAAGCAACATTGGTTACAGGTGATATAGTTTTGATTGGACAAACGGTGCTTGAGACGCTGGATTTACTGGTGGACTGTAGAAATCAGCGACTTATTCCGAATCCTGAACATCCTAACTATCCTGTGATGAGAATATAGGCTAAGAACTTATCATCAGAGAAAATCCAATCTTTGGTGGATGGTATTTTACTGCACTGCGAGTTGTTGAGTGAAGCTTTAAGTTAAGTTTTTGTCAGTCATGAGTCTCAGCTTTTGGCTAATGCGAGTATCACCTGACCTAATCTCGATAAACCATATCAATGAAGAGAGTACTTTAGAAATTGGTACTAGTACAGAAATAATTTCTGTAATTTATGAACTTTATCCTGACGTTGAATTCCATGATGGTTATTATTACTTTCCAGGATGCACTAGAGAAAATCCTAGTGATTCTTCTATATGGAAAGTCTGTTTATATGATGAACCCGTAAAGTTGATTTATCTCTCGCCCCATGTTGGCAAGTGCGATTTGAGAATTATTCAGGATCTCTGTCATCAGTTAAAATGCCGTATTTTTGATCCACAACATGGCGAATTTATATATTGAATCCAAGCTGATAAAGCGATCGCTCTATCAGCCAAAACACATTTGAATGCTAGTGACTTATTTTACCGCTAACAATTCCTGACCATTGAACCTTTTTCTCTTTCTCCCGACGGTAAGAAAAGAAATGTTCTGGAGTTTGGAAAGTACAATAAGGTGCGATCGCAATTTGTTCTGCACTAATTCCCATATTTTCCAGTTGTAAGGTATTCACCCGCCGCACATCCAGCCTTACCTTTCCGGGATTAGGATCTTCCAGCAAAGGTGAATTTGGTAATTCATGCAATGCTTGAACAATTTGTTCTTCGTCATCATGTGGTACAATACTAGCCCCGATTTCGGCAGCCACTTCGAGCGAGACTTGGTAAACTTCACCAGCGATCGCCGGGCCCATCGCAATTCTCAAATCATCGAGTTGACTGCCTTGAGATTGTAGTCGAGCGATCGCTATGGGGACAATCTTCTTGGCAGTTCCCCGCCAGCCTGCGTGTAATGCTGCCACTCGTCCAGTTTCTACATCCCCAATCAGCACGGGTGTACAATCTGCACTAGCTACCCAAAGAGCTTGTAGAGGCTGTTCGCTAACTAAACCATCTGCCGATGCAAAATCTTCCCCAGCAGAGCTTAAGAAGCTCTCAACTTCTTGGGGAGTGAGAACAGTATTGCCATGAACCTGCTTTAAGCGATAGACTGATGCCTCTGGTTGCAATACTTCTGCGATAACTTGTGGCGATCGCGGCCAAAACTGCTGGGTAAAGAAGCCGTGATGCCAACGTTCCAGAATACTACAAGTTAGATAAGGCAGTCCTTCCCAATTGTGCCAGTGCCAAGTGTGCATCTTGAACCAAACCTAAACAGAAATCACTCATCAGCCAATCAATGCTAACTTGAACAACGGAATTTGGGTTAACTGCTGTGGGATTTAATCTGCAAAACTTGGAAGCAGCCTTGAAAGCAGGGCGCGAATACACATATTTACCATTTTCCCTCCACTTTTTTGAAAGCGTTTCCTCAACCAACCAAACCGTCTGGAACTTGCTCAACCAAGGAGCTATTTCCGGAACAGTAGTAATCGCAACTCAACAATCTGCTGGGCGGGGACAATGGGGACGCCAGTGGATTTCTCCCATTGGCGGATTATATGTTTCCGTGGCGATTTCTTTCGACCAAAAAATAGAGGCTACTGATAGCTACCAGCTAACTTTCGCTACCGCTTGGGGAATTGCGTCTCAATTGCGTCAGTGCGGTGTAGATGTTGGGATAAAATGGCCCAATGATTTAGTTTTAAATGGTCGCAAACTAGGCGGCATATTGACAGAAACCAAGATAAACAAAGGACAAATCACTCAAGCAGTAATTGGTGTTGGTATTAACTGGACAAACCCAGTACCCGAAACTGGAATCAATCTGGAATCATGGCAAGCTTCCCAAGATTTCAGACCAATTTCTTGTCTAGAAATGCTCACCTCTAGAGTCTTGCTAGGAATAGAATCCGGTATGGAGTGCCTTTTTCAAGAAGGAGTAAGCATAGTCTTGTCTCGCTATCTAGACTTGCTTACAAACATGGGCGAACAGGTTTATGTCAATAATCTTTCAGGTACAGTAGTTGGAGTGACTCCTCAAGGAAATTTACGAGTTGATTTAGAAACACATGATACAAAGGAACTAATTACACCGGAAATTTATATTGAACCCGGTACAATCAGTTTGGGGTACCATAAATCTTCCGTTTAAATTTGGGTTTGTTCAAAATTTCGCTCTTTGGGCAAGACAAACCACTAGCATCATCTCTTTAGGCTAATTACACACAACTGAGAGAACAAATGACGCAGCGCAATAATTCTGCCCCTCATCGTTTGCATTACTTATGGCAGCAAGGTCTGACGAAAAAACGTTTTGCCTCGACTCTACCAGCTCAGAGCCTCTGTTGGCTGAGTAGCGTCAGCCTCCTTAGCGGGGGCTTCGTGTTTGCCCAAACGGAAACACAAATAGACAACATCGTTCCCACAGTTGAAAGTTCCCAGCCAACAGCAGTTACAAATCCAGTTAAAAAACTGACTGTTACGCCCGAAGCCGCTCAAGCCCAACCGGAATTTTCCCAACGGCGAGCCAGACTCAGAAAGAGACTAAGCAAACCAGAGGTTGCTCAATCAAAAGAGCCAATTAGGCAGTCTACACGAAAAATCGAAGCTGCCCAACCTGTTGTGATTATTAGACAGTCAAAGCCCAAAGTAGAAACCTCCCAGGTTACTCCTGCACGGGTGAGACAGGAAAAACCCAATACTCGTACCCGCTCATTACCTGAAAAACTTCCAGAAGTTGCTCAACCATCAAATAACTCCAACAGCCCTGTCAGTGCAACGGCGGGGAAAACCAAGGATTATAATAACGCCTATATCGATCCTAATAGTTATGACAATGGTGCTACAGGTACTTATCAAGCACCAAATTCTGTAATTCTTACAGAACGCTCCAGTGGTTGTCGAGCCACTTTGCCGTCAGGGCAAAGCGTATTAGGCGGCGTTTGCGCCAAAGTACCCCAAAGGAGTGTCGCTGATTCTAATGGTAAAGCAGCACCCAATTGGCTCAGAAGAAGTCAAAACGCCCAATTAGCAGTAGTTCCACCCGTGCGGCAGATTGCAGCATCTACTGGTAACACCAGTAGATGGCGTCCTGCTCAAACTAGTTCTAGCGGTGTCACCAAGAGCGCATTTCGCCCGAATCGATTTATCCCGACTCCCAGCGAGTTCAGCCCCACTACAGTAAGCGCAACTCCCATCGCACCGAGTGGCGGGACTTTACCTCCACCAATGGCAGATGGCAACATTGCACCCCGTCCTAGCAACGTAGCTTACGACTTCTCACTGGCATCAGTATTGCCGCAAATCCCCTACACGGGGAGAGTCGCCTATAGCGGTACGGGAATGATGTATCCCTTGTCTATTCCCGCTCCTATTACTTCTTTGTTTGGTTGGCGAGTTCATCCAATCACAGGTAATCAGCGCTTCCATGCTGGTACAGACTTGGGTGCGCCTACGGGAACACCAGTTTTGGCAGCTGCTGCTGGTCAAGTGGAAACTGCTAACTGGTTGGGCGGTTATGGTTTAACCGTTACCGTGAATCACAAATCGGCTGAACAAACTCTCTACGGTCACATGTCAGAAATCTTTGTTCAACCCGGTCAGTGGGTACAACCTGGAACTGTCATCGGGCGAGTTGGCAGCACTGGCAACTCCACAGGCCCTCACCTACACTTTGAAGTCCGTCACCTGACACCGAACGGGTGGGTTGCTACTGACCCAGGCGTGGAATTACAAAGTGCCCTCAGCCAATTAGTGCGAGGCTTGCAAACCGCCCAGGTTAGTCAAGAACCAGGCAGCTAGAAGAAGCTGAGGGGCAGGGGGAGCAGGGGGAGCAGGGGAGGCAGGGGGAGCAGGGAAAGAATAACTAATGCTCCATACCCCATTTTTAATACCCTATTCAACACTCTCTACTCCCCATTCCTAAATTACAAATACCCGTGTTCTGCTAAGAATGCGGGTGTAATGTCATCTATACTATTATCATGAGGGGTTGTCGTGTGTGGATTGCCATAAAGGAATTTTTCCACGTATTTGCCGAGAATATCCCCTTCTAGATTCACCGAACTGCCAGGAACCAAATAGCGAAGATTTGTCTCGGCATAGGTGAGGGGAATGACCGCCACCTTGAATTGGGAGACTTCTGGCTCATATGCAGCAACTGTGAGACTGATGCCATTGACAGCTATGCTACCTTTGGGGACAATGTACCGTGCGATCGCCTCGGATGCAATAAAGGTCATTTCCCAAGAACTAGCAGTTTGTTCTGCCACTAGCAATCGACCGATGCCGTCTACATGACCCATCACAAAATGACCGCCAACTTTGCTGCCCACCTTTAGCGACGCTTCTAAATTGACATATCTCTGTTGCGTTTGCTCACCTCCCAGAGTCGTGCGGCGTAGAGTTTCCGGTGAAGCAGTGGCAATAAACCCGTCTTTTAAAACTTTTTCCACTGTCAGGCAAACACCATCTACAGCAACACTGTCACCATATGCCAAATCTTGCATAATTACTTCACCTGACTGGCTTACACAAGTAATTTGCCAAGAATCGCCCCCTAAGGGTTCCATCGTTCCTAATGCTTGGGTTAATCCTGTAAACACGGCTTTTTTGTCAAACTAACTCTATTTATTACCTAATTTTGGCTGAAATCAATTGGTAATTGTCACAGAAATCTCGAACATCCAAGTATATTTTCTGACTTTTTTTCGTATAGGGATATTAACACATTAGCATCCTTCACAAGGCATACTTGGGTAAGAAGGTTATTGTCTAAGAAGACCAATTTGACTTACTCTGGTTTTCACCACAAGTTCGGAGTTTAATAGAAGCAATTATAGAGAACGAATGCTTATGTTTATTACTCTCGCCAAACCGCCTAAAAAGGGGTACTATTTGTTACACAGCATCCAAGGCTCTCAAAGCATTGTAGAGGCTTAGGCAATGATTGAAATGAAAGTCGCTGGCATAGCATTAGATGCCATAACCCGCAGCCCGATCGTCCTTTTGAAAGATTCTTCAGATCGGCGGGCTTTGCCAATTTACATTGGTCAGGAACAGGCTAGGGCAATTATGGGCGCACTGGAGAATCAGAAGCCTCCCAGACCCTTAACCCACGACCTGATTGTGAATCTTCTAGAGACTTGGAACATGACTCTAGAAAAAGTAATTATTCATTCCCTGCAAAAGGATACATTTTATGCGGCTTTAATTGTCCAGCAAGGCGAGGTGAAAAAAGAAATTGACGCGCGTCCTAGCGATGCGATCGCCATTGCCCTCCGTACAAATACCCCCATTTGGGTAATGGAAGAAGTCATTGCCGATGCTTCTATCCCTGTCGATCGCGATGCAGATGAAGCCGAACAGCAAGCCTTTCGTGAATTTATTTCCAATCTCCGTCCCGAAGATTTGATTAAGCGCTTTGGTAATGGTGACAGTTAGGCAATTTTAGATTTTGAATTTTGGATTTTGGTGAAGCAGCGCGGTCTTCTCCCAAAGGGAGAGGCTAGCGCCTGCCGTAGGATGCCCGAAGGGCTGTAGGGGGTTTCCCCCATGAGTAACTGCTGTTAGCGAGTCTTCTCCCAAACGGAGAAGGGATTGAAGTAAAAATCTAAAATCTAAAATCTAAAATTGAATGACTCCTAACTTTGTTAAAGATGCAATACCGACGCTTTGGGAAAACGAATCTGCGCCTCTCGGTTTTTTCTCTGGGAACAATGCGCTACTTGGCTGATTTTGAAAATGCTCGCCAGACTCTCGAACAAGCCTTAGCGCTAGGAATTAATCATCTAGAAACTGCCAGAGGTTACGGCAAAAGTGAGGAGTATCTTGGTAGGGCGCTAAAAGCTGGGTTGTCAGTACCCCGAACGAGGCTTCATGTCACTACCAAAATCTCAGCCACAGCAGATGCTGACACAATGCGTCGGTGCATCGACGAATCTCTAGAACGATTACAGCTAGATTATTTAGATTGTTTAGGCGTTCATGGTTTAAACACCTGGCAACATTTGGAGTGGGTGCAAGCCAAAAATGGCTGTATGCAAGCCGTGGAGGAAGCTGTTGCTGATGGTCGAGTGCGACACGTTGGGTTTTCCAGCCACGGCCCATTAGAGGTAATTCAGGCTGCAATAAATACAGATTTTTTTGAATTTGTCAATCTGCATTATTACTATTTTTTTCAACGGCATGCACCAGCGATTCAACTAGCTGCCGAAAAGGACATGGGGATTTTTATAATTTCCCCTGCTGACAAGGGAGGACGCCTCTACACGCCACCTCAAACCTTAAAAGACTTATGTTACCCGTATTCACCCTTAGAACTAAGCTATCGATTCTTACTTGCTGATAGCCGTATTAATACTTTGAGTATAGGGCCAGCAAACCCAGATGAATTAAGGGAACCTTTGCGAATTGCTGACGATGATGGAGAGTTAACATCAGCAGAATTTTCTGCTTTTGAGCGGTTAGAAAATCACCAAAAAGTTGCTTTGCAAACTGATAAGTGTAGCCAGTGTTATGCTTGTTTGCCCTGCCCAGAAAATATCAATATTCCAGAGGTATTGCGGTTACGTAATCTTGCAGTGGCATACGATATGACTGACTATGGGCAATATCGTTACGGAATGTTTGAAAATGCCGGTCACTGGTTCCCTGGAATGAAAGGCAACCGTTGTACAGAATGCGGTGACTGTTTGCCTCGGTGTCCAGAAAAGTTAGATATTCCAGCTTTATTGGAAGATGCTCACCAAAAATTAAATGGGAAAGCAGGTAGGAGATTGTGGGGATAAAAATATAAACAAGAGTCAGAATTCAGAATTCAGAATATCTGTCTCGTAATTTTGACTTCTGGCTCCTGAGTTCTGAGTTCTTTGTTGTTAAAATTAATAAATATTTAATAGAGTTAGGTAGATCCGCCCAAGCTGGGGTATCTCGCGCAAAGAAAGATGAAAATTAAAAAAAAAGAAATATCCTCCGCCAATCACTGACGGTTTTCCGCTACAGTGGACGGGCTGTAAGCTTAGTATGGACTACTAGTAGATCGCTTACTATTCTTCTGGCGAGTTTAACAATAGTTGCTGGTCTTTTACCGGCGGCGATATCCTACATCAGTAAGTTAATTGTGGATGCAGTGGTACTTGCCTCTCAAGTTAACTCACAAAGCAATGGTTTTGTCAATATTTATCCTTCCCTATCTTATGTAGGATTAGAAGCGATCGCTGTAATTTTACTAGCAGGCAGTCAACGGGGAATCACCATTTGTCAGTCGTTATTGCGGGCGCTAATGGGTCAGCGAGTGAATGTACTCATCTTAGAAAAGGCGCTGACACTCGATCTTAGGCAGTTTGAAGACTCAGAATTTTATGACAAATTAACCAATGCCCGCCGAGAAGCATCAGTTCGTCCTCTTTCTTTAGTAAACCGCACCTTTGGGTTAGTGCAAAATGCCCTTTCCTTAATCACCTACGGTATTTTGCTAGTAAATTTCTCAGGTTGGGCAGTGGTGGTGCTGATTTTGGCAGCTATGCCTGTATTTATTTCCGAAACAAAGTTTGCTGGAGAAGGCTTTCGCTTGTTTAGTTGGCGTGCCGCAGAAACTCGTCAACAGCACTACTTAGAAAATCTGCTAGCAAGAGAAGATTTTGTCACAGAAGTCAAACTCTACCAACTGGGAGAGATGTTGCTAGGGCGTTACCGCAACCTGTTTGAGCAACTTTATGGCGAAGACCGCGATTTGACTCTCCGGCGAGGACTGTGGGGGTATCTCCTGGGTTTAGTCAGTACTGGTGCTTTTTACCTAGCTTATGCTTGGATTGTACTGGAAACAGTGCTAGGTAAGATTTCCTTGGGAGATATGACAATGTATCTCACTGTTTTTCGCCAAGGACAGTCTACTTTCTCTAATGCCCTTACTTCTATTGGAGGGATGTATGAAGACAACCTATATCTATCAAATCTCTATGATTTTCTGGAAGAAGAAGTACCAAAATCTTGGGGTAAGGCAACCATTGGTTTAAATCCTCAAGATGGTATCCGTTTCGAGAATGTATCATTTACTTATCCAGGAAGTTCTAAGCCAGCGTTGACAAACATTTCGCTGCATTTGAAACCCAGAGAGAAACTGGCAATTGTGGGTGAAAACGGTTCCGGGAAAACTACCTTAATCAAACTACTTACCCGACTCTACACGCCAGACTCTGGGCGAATTTTCTTAGATGGCTTGGACTTGCAAGAATGGGATGTGGATGTGCTGCGGCGTCGCATTGGTGTGATTTTTCAGAACTTTGTCCGCTACCAATTCACTGTAGGGGAGAATATTGGCGTGGGTGATGTAGAACATCTCGAAAATAAAACCCGGTGGCAAACTGCTGCTGAAAAAGGCATGGCGCAATCTTTTATTGACCAATTACCCCAAAGTTTCCAGACTCAACTTGGTCGTTGGTTTAAGGGAGGACAGGAACTTTCTGGGGGACAGTGGCAGAAAATTGCTTTGTCTCGTGCTTTTATGCGATCGCAAGCAGATATCTTGGTGTTAGATGAACCAACATCAGCAATAGATGCCCAAGCTGAGTTTGAGATTTTCAATCATTTTCGCGCTATTACTCAAAATCAGATGGTACTTTTGATTTCCCATCGCTTCTCGACGGTACGAATGGCTGACAAAATCCTAGTTATAGAAAACGGGGAAGTTATAGAACAAGGAACTCACGAAGAACTGTTAGAGGTAGGAGGACGTTATGCCAAATTGTTTCTATTACAAGCCGCTGGTTATCAATAGTATGCGATCTATTTTGTGAATTTAGATAGCGATGCCTACGGCGGGCATAAGTGTCAACTTAACGCGAAACCCTCATTCCGCAAGGAACTGAAGTTCCTTGCTCATAGCAAAAGTCATCTAAAGATGACTAGATATCACCCAAAATCTTGAGTCTACTTTAGTAAACTTTCGCTATTAGCCTTGGAATTGATTCCAAGGCGGGTGTGAAGGCCAAGCGAGAAGCTATTTTTAGCTTAAGTTGACACCAATGCTACGGCGGGCTACGCCTACGCTCACTTTATACAAAGCACATAACATCTCTATCTAACCACGTTAAACTGTTCAGTAAATATGGGTCACTAGACGCTCCGTATCGTTAAACATTGCTACCCGATAAAATTATGCAAATAACAAAACAGCGATACTATACCCCAGAGGAATATTTAGAGTTAGAAGAAGCTGCTGACTATAAAAGTGAATACATTGACGGGCAAATAATTCCTATGGCGGGTGGAACAATAAATCACAATCGAATCTCGTTGAATCTAAGTGCTGCCTTAAATTTTGCGTTTCGCCAGCAAGACTACGAAGTTTTCATGAGTGATGTTCGTCTGTGGATACCCCAAAAGCGTACCTATACCTATCCAGATGTGATGATTCTGGCGGGTGAAGCAGAGTTTTTTAACAACCGAAAGGATATAATTCTTAATCCACAGATTATTGTTGAGGTTTTATCAAAATCGACCAAAGGCTACGATCGCGAAAATAAATTTCAGGCTTACCGAACAATTTCTACGTTTCAAGAATATCTGTTAATTGACCAAACACAGATTCATATAGATCAATTTTCCAAAACTGGGAAAAAGCAATGGACGCTTCGTGAATATGATGAAGAAGATGAAGCGATCGCACTTGTAACCGTACCATTTGAGATTTCCTTACAGGATTTATACAACAAAGTTAAGTTTGAGCCTGTTGAGTCTGAAGGGGAAAGTGCTGATATTGAAGGATTGGGGTAAGGGTGCGATCGCTCATTATTTTTGTATATCTAAATTGTTTAAACCGCCAATTTTAGGAAAACTTTCTAACTCGAACTCATTTTTTATAAGCTGAGAAATATTATTTATTGTTTCAGGCAAACCAAAAACCATAAGAGTATTGAGTGTAGTTTTTCTAATTCCCCCAGTCTGAGGTTCTGGATGACCTATATTTCGCAGAATATCAGAAAGTTTTATTGAGGGATGAGAGTGAACGTTGAAAGTTAATCTATCTTGATTTGCAAAACGTATGTACCAATCGTAGTCTGCTAGAGTATTTAGCTTAATATCTTGGTTTCCACCCAAAAATTCAGTATGTTCAATATTAGGTTGAAATAATTCTCTTAATTCCTGCATTCCATCATCCCATTTCAACTCATCCTCTGAAAAAATAAATTCAGAATCAACTTGCTTAACTTTTTTCTGAAGTTCATACCCTTTGCAAAGACTTCGATTCAAAAAGGCATACTGGTAGAGTATTTCTGGCATTTCTACTCCAAGAGTATATAAACTGCGTCCTTCACAGAATGCGCGAGCCTCATCACGCAGTTGATTTATTAGTAGACCAATATCTTTAGTAGCAAAATTTGTGTAATCTCCTCCTTTAGCTTCAAAGGCATCAGCTTTTGCTCTGACACTAAAAGCAAGAGCTACCATTAGCGGTAATCTTTCCGGTTTGCCTATGTCAATACGATTAAGTTGAGTTCGCAGCCAAGCTTCTAATTCCTCGGCTCTTTGAATAAGTGGATCTGCTTCTAGTAACTCAGGCACTGTATAGGTAAATCGTTCATAGGTTTTGAGTAGTAGAAAAGTTCGAGTCTCAAACTCTTCTCTACGCCTACGAGCTTCTAAATCTTTAACTTCTTCTACAATATTTTGAAAACCTGTACGCATCTCCTCACGGAGAATATTCATTTGCTGTGCTAAGTTAGACTGATTACAAACTAATAACTCAAGAGTGCGGTGTTGAACAGTAAGAGCATTTTTAATATTGTTCAAATAAGTCTGAATATGTTCATGATTTCTGTCTAATTTATCTGAGACTAATTGAGCTTGTTCATGATTTCTGTCTAACTTATCAACACATGATTGAATCTGCTCATGATTTCGGTCTAATTTCTTTTTGACCTTGTGAAGTTGGACAGAATTGTAAATACCTACACCAAGATTGAGTATATTTAGTCCCAGATTAGCAATGTTAAACATATCAATAGCTGGTCTAACGGATTGAATTGTCTCTCCACTCGCTCTATAGCGGGTACACCAAGTACCTGCTTCACCTTCAACTACCTCATAATCTGAGGCATTTCCTCCCTTAAACAAATGTGGTTCTGGCCGCTGAGTAAAAGGATTAACCATAGTTGTTGTCAAAATAGACTTAATCTCAGTATTCCCTGGAATATTCTTCGTGTATCACTCCTTCTAGGTAAAAAGCGATCGCCTAACTTACACGTCTAGGTTTTACCAGCCTTCAATCCCTTGTCATACTTCTGTCTATATTTGTGAATAGCAGATTTGAGTCTTCCTTTCAGTTCTGGCGGATTTTGCATTACTGATATAAACAAATCTCTGTCACGATCGCATAGCACTAAACTTTTAGATTCTTTCAACATAGTTAATTTCCGCCTTCAGCGTAGTTATTCTTAGTGGGCAATGTATACACAATATTTATTTTGAGCATCACATGCTGTTTTTGCCCCCTCTGAACTAGGAATTAAATTGCTACGGAGGAAATAGCGATCGCCCCACCATCCCCCAATAACTTCGATAAAATCACTATGGTGCTAGTTAACCCTCCCTAAATCTGATGAAAAGCGATCGCTCCCCTTCCCAACTCTCCCTTCAACGTCCCGAACTACTCGCACCAGCAGGTAACTGGGAATGTGCTAAAGCTGCTGTGGAAAATGGGGCAGATGCGATTTACTTCGGTTTGGATCGCTTCAACGCCAGAATGCGGGCACAAAACTTTACTGAGGCCGACTTACCCCAATTGATGACATTTCTGCATCGTCGCGGCGTAAAGGGTTATGTCACTGTCAACACACTAATATTTCCCAAAGAACTAGCAGAAGCACAGCAATATCTCCGCACAATTATTGCCGCAGGTGTGGATGCAGCGATCGTTCAAGATATTGGTATATGCCGTCTCATCTGTCACCTGTCGCCCGATTTCCCTATCCATGCTTCCACCCAAATGACGATCACCAGTGCGGCTGGAGTGGAATTTGCCAAGTCCCTCGGTTGTCAATTAGTAGTGCTGGCGCGTGAATGTTCTCTTCAGGAAATCAATAAAATTCAGCAGCAGATTGCCCAACAGGAAACTTCGCTGCCCTTGGAAGTCTTTGTTCACGGTGCTTTGTGCGTGGCGTATTCCGGTCAGTGTTTGACTAGCGAGGCTTTAGGCGGACGTTCTGCAAACCGAGGTGAATGTGCCCAAGCTTGCCGGATGCCCTACGATTTAATCGCTGATGGCGAAGTTGTGAATTTAAAAGAACGCAAATATTTACTTAGTCCTCAAGACTTAGCAGGGTTAGATGTTCTGCCAGATTTAGTCAAATCAGGAGTAACTTGTCTCAAGATAGAAGGTCGTTTGAAAGCCCCAGAGTATGTTGCCAATGTCACCCGTGTTTATCGGCAAGCTTTGGATAGTGTAATAACGGAATTGGAAAGACCTAACTCCCTAACCCCCTTCCCTGGTAAGGAAGGGGGAATAAAAGCTCCCCTCTCCGTTTCGGAGAGGGGCTGGGGGAGAGGTCAATCAGATCGAGAACACTACAACCTGGAAATGGCATTTTCTCGCGGACTCTACACGGGTTGGTTTGGCGGAATTAATAATCAGGAACTAGTTCACGCCCGCTTTGGTAAAAAACGTGGGGTTTATTTGGGTGAAGTCAGCCGCATTCACAACGAACAGGTAACAGTCAAATTGGAAGCGCCTGTAAAACCAGGGGATGGAATTGTATTTGATTGCGGTCATCCAGAGGCGAAGGAAGAAGGCGGCCGGGTTTATGCTGTGGTGTCCAAAGGTAAAGAAACCATGCTGACATTTGGGCGAAATGACTTGAACCTGCGCCGAGTGCATATAGGCGATCGCATTTGGAAAACCAGCGATCCAGAACTCGATAAGCAACTACGTCAAAGTTTTGCAGGCGAGAACCCCCAATTTCAGCGTCCGATTGACTTGGAGGTTTATGGAGAAGTTGGTCAGGCGTTAACTGCGATCGCCCGCGATCGACTCGGTAATATTGTCCAAGTAGAGTCTGCAATTTCCCTGGTGGAGGCGCACACCAAACCTTTAGATACAGACCGTTTACAAGAACAATTTGGTCGTCTCGGTAACACCCCTTTTTGTTTGGGAACGCTAACCAATCATCTCAGTGGTACTTTTATGCTACCCGTCAGTGAATTGAACCGGATGCGGCGGGAAATTGTCGTGCAGTTAGAAGAATTGCGAAGTCAACCCAAACGTTGGCAATTACGTTCTGATGTTTCTTTCCAAAATCTACTACCCTCCTCATCTCCCTTATCCCTTTCATCTCCTACACTCATAGTCTTAGTACGAAACCTCAAGCAACTCCAAGCCGCCCTTAAAGCTGGTATTGAAACACTGTACTGTGAATTTGAAGACCCTCGCGCCTACCGAGAAGCCGTGCAGCTAGTACATAAACAAAGGCAACAATCCCCATTTCCCACAATTTGGGTTGCACCACCCCGAATTACCAAACCGGGGGAAAATTGGATTTTGCAGCAGGTACGTGCTTCAGAAGCAGATGGCTATCTAATACGCAACTATGACCAATTGCAATTCTTTGCTCAAGACCGTTGTATTGGAGATTTCTCACTCAACGTTGCTAATCCTTTAACAGCAGACTACTTTCAGCAACACTTTGGTTTAGAAAGGCTGACGGCATCCTACGACCTGAATATTATCCAACTGCAAGACCTGCTTACCAGTTGCCCACCCCAGTGGTTTGAGGTGACAATCCATCAACACATGCCGATGTTTCACATGGAGCATTGTGTATTTTGTGCCTTTCTATCGACAGGTACAGACTACACTAACTGTGGACGACCTTGTGAAAAGCAGGAAGTGAAATTGCGCGATCGCGTTGGTAGCGAACATGTCCTCAAAGCAGATGTAGGTTGTCGCAATACTGTATTTAACGGCACTGCTCAAACCGGAGCCGAGTACGTACAGCGCCTTATAGAACTGGGATTACGTCAGTTTCGTATTGAGTTTGTCAATGAAACACCAGAACAAGTGAGTAAAACAATACATTGCTATACTCAACTACTGCAAGGCGAGATTACAGGTTCTCAACTCTGGCGCGAGTTGAAACTACAAAATCAATTGGGCGTAACTCGTGGCCCTATGGGAGTGTCTGCATTGCGATAATAATTGCAAGCTGCCCTATTCACCACTGCTGGGCAGCTTGTTTAACTATTTCCACAAGCCGCAACACAGTTGAGGATGTCTCATTTTTTCGCCAAATCATTGCGATCGCTACTTGTGGGCTAGGTTCTTGTACAGTTTTATAAACTACCCCAATCCGTTGCAAATTTTGCAAAGATGCTGGGACGATCGCCACACCCATCTCGGCTGCTACTAGGCTGACAATCGTTTGCATCTGGATAGCTTCTTGGGCAACCTTGGGACTAAAGCCTGCTTGCTGGCAGAGACTAATGATCGAGTCGTAAAGTCCTGGTGCTAATATCCTGGGAAATAAAATAAACGGTTCATTGGCAAGGGATGTCAAACAAACATCAGATTGACTCGCTAGCAAATGCGCTTCCGGTAGTGCCACCATCAACGACTCTTGAAAAATTGTTTCGCAGCTAAATCTATTGTCTTCAACAGGTGGACGCAATAATCCAACATCCATTCGGCCTTCTCGTAACCACTCTAACTGTTGATCTGTTGTCAGTTCATGCAACTCAATGCTCACACCAGGAACACAACTACGAAAGGTTCGCAAAATAATAGGCAAAATATTATACGCTGCCGAACTGACAAAGCCGACTACCAACTGTCCAATTTCGCCCCGACTGGTTTGCCGCCCGACTTCGATTGCCTGTTGTAATTGCCTCATAATTTGCTGGACTTCACCCAGAAACACTTGCCCCGCTTCTGTTAACTGTACTTTTCGTTTCGTGCGGTGAAACAGTTCAAAACCCAATTCTCCCTCTAGCTGCCGAATTTGTTGACTTAGGGGAGGTTGGGCAATGTGTAATCGTTCCGCAGCCCGTCCAAAGTGCAATTCTTCGGCCAAGGTGACAAAGTAGCGCAAGTGTCGTAGTTCCATCTGTTACCTAAACTCATATCTTTAAAATATTAGTTAAGGTGAAAATATATATTGGACATAATTAAAAATATTTTCTACTGTGATAATTAGGCGGTGATGAATCGGCAAATTAACATACTGTAATTTCACTACTTATGAATAATCTTTCAATACCTAAAAATTCTTGGGATGCTGCTCTTTACCAAGATAAACACGCTTTTGTCTGGCAGTATGGTGAGGACTTACTAAAATTCCTGAACCCTCAGCCAGGAGAATCCATATTGGATCTTGGCTGTGGTACTGGACAACTCACAGAAAAAATTGCCCAAGCTGGTGCTGAAGTAAGGGGAGTTGATTATGCACCCGCGATGATCGAAAAGGCCAGAGAAAATTATCCCCATATCCGCTTTGATGTTGCTGATGCTAGGAACCTTCAAATAGATAAGCCATTGGATGCTGTGTTTTCCAACGCTGTATTGCATTGGGTAAAAGAAGCAGATAGTGCGATCGCTTCCATCCATCAATCCCTAAAACCCGGAGGCCGTTTTGTGGCAGAATTTGGTGGTAAGGGAAATGTGCAAGCGATCGCCACAGTTTTGGAAAGCGCCTTAGAAGCAATTAATATACCCACACAAGCCCTAAATCCCTGGTATTTTCCTAGTATCGGCGAATACGCCACCCTACTGGAACAGCAAGGCTTTGATGTCATTCATGCCATGCTTTTTGCTCGTCCAACTCCTTTAGCAGAAGGAGAAGCAGGTATGACAAACTGGATTCAGATGTTCGCTAGCACTTTTTTAGAAGGACTGTCTGGCGAGCAACAAATACAAGTAATTCGCGTCGTTGAGGAATATCTCAAGCCGACGCTGTATCAACAAGGAACTTGGACAGCAGACTATCGAAGAATTCGCATCGTTGCCATTAAACTTTAAAATGTGCGAATTTTGACTAGTGCCTTAATTACGTTAGCGACTCAGACGCTCCTACGTCGCTAACGCTTCACTATCGAGCGTCATTACGAATTAGTATCAGCTATGCATATACCCAAATTGTGCGAACGCCAAACATCGTTTTTATTATTACTAACCATTAGCCTCACTACTTTACTAGTCCCGCCCTCACTAGCACAAACTCCCCCAATACCGTCGCCTTCTAGTGCGCCTCTAGAACTAGACTTATTGACCAAGCCAAAAGACTATGTAATCACAGCTAACACCATAAACCCAGAACGATTAACCGTTCCTAGTTTATGGTGGGCACAAGCAAACTCTGAGGAAAAGCTATTGGATAATTGGATAGCATATCCACCTTCTGAAAAAGAACCTGCACGAGTAGACTTGATCGTGAATCAGCAAATTTGGAGCTTACTAGACTATGTAGAGCGTTACAACTTCGTAAATCGCCTGGGTAGCACTGCACGGAACTTTGGTTACAACGTCCGGGTATTTAATTATCAAAAAGAACCCTTGGCAACCTACACTTGCAACTTTAATACAAGTCCAGCTTTATGCAGTATCCAAACGAATGTTAAGAACAAGATAGGGTTACAGCGTTTACTCTAGTCAGGAGTTAGGAAATGGGGAATTGGGAGCAGGGGGAAAATTCCTCTCCCAATGCCCAATTAAACCTTAATTTTGGCGAACAAAGACTCGTATTGTTTCATTGCTGATGGGGGTAAGGGAAGCAAAAATTCGCTTTTATCAAAAACTTCGCGATCGCTCTGCAAAAAGCTCCGTAATGGTTCTTGGATATCGGAAGCGGCAATATTTGTAGAAATTGGCGAATTACTTTTGGTAAGCACCGAAATTTGTTTAGCTGTGCTTGGTTGCCAACAAAAATCAATCCATCGATCTGATAAAGTACTCTTAGTAATACCTGCGGGACGTACCCACAAATCTGCCCAGATTGCTGTTCCTGACTGGGGGATAACTGCGGCAAGTTGCGGATAACGTCCCAAAGCTGGCAGTACATCACTTGACCAACCAACCGCTAGCCAAGTATCTCCCATAATTAGAGGTTCCAAGTAGTTATTGGAACTGTAGAACTTCACCTGTTGATTTAATGTCTGTAATTCCTTTTCCAAGTCTGGTACTTGGTCAAGATTCTCTGTATTGTAAGATTTTCCTAGCTTCTTTAAAACCAGACCAATAACTTCTCGTGGTTGATTAAGTAAAGAAATGCGCTGTTGCATTCCATCTCGCCACAAATCACTCCAATCATTGGGCGTCCATCCTAAATTTCGCAACTTGTCACGGTTATAAATAATCACCGTGCTACCCCACCTGTAAGGCGCACCCCAGACCTTCCCTTGAGTATCCAAGTTACCTTGGTCGTTGCGCGTTACCAGTTTCTTCCATCTTTCATCTAAAACAGACCACTGCTTTAATTGGTTTCCCTGTACCTCTTGGAGTGGTTGAATCAATTTTTGCTCAATAGCTGCTTTTAGCCAGTAATCTCCCAATGTCACTAGGTCTACATCAGCCGTTTTTTGACCTTGCCTAAAGGGATTGAGTTGCTTTATACCCTTTAGCAAGCGACTCAATCCCTGCTCATCGGTGGCTTTTGGTTTCTGCTGCCAATTTTGTAATTGCTGAAATAAATCTTGTATCTGCTCAACTGGAGCAAACTTTAATTGCACCTGTTGCTGCAAACCTTTATGGAATTGATTAACTACCTGACCAGGTATAGAACCTTTTAATAACTGTACTTTTAGTTGCGTCTGGTTGTTTCCACCACAGCCAAAAAGCAGTTGTGAAAGTGCCAGTGTACTCGTACCCAGCAAAAAAGACCGTCGATCCATTGATTTTGGATTTGAGATTTTTGATTATACCTAATATTAAGCAGAGATTCACCAGAGGCTGACTAGCTGAAAAAGTAGAATTGGAAAAATATCAGTGTTTTTCTTGGTAATACCGATATTTTGGAATATTTGAGTCAAATTAGAGACTTTTTTGGCAAATAGCTACCTAAAGATTAGTTTTTCGCCATAAATTTCCTCAGTAGTACTTATGACCAAATTTTACTTATTATTTAGAAATAATGATTTAAATGTCACATTTGCACCAAAAATTATCAATACTTAAATAATCCATAAGTATAGTTAACATTGAGAGTAAATTGAATAACATATAAAAAATGTACGGATGAGGGTATTAAATGGAGCCATTACAGAAGCAAATCCTGACTTTAAGCGAAAAACTGGATGCGCTCTGCCAAGTGATTGAGCAGCTTGATGGTAAAGTCGCTCAGGCTTTCTCAGAATGTTCCTTAGCAAATACACAAGCAAAGGATAACGATCGGGAAAATAGCACTGCTGGAGGCTATCAGTTTAAAGGACGTAACAATTTCAATCCAGAAATGGAACACAAGGATGTGTTGACAGATGGCATTTATCTAGATATGCATCGTCAAGGTGGAGAAAACATAACACCAGAAATTCAAATACAACGACTGACAGCACAATTAACAGCGGCATACAATCGCATTGCTGCCTTAGAAGAACAATTACTTAGAGAGAGAATTCATTAAATTTAACCTGAGTTCAACGAATTAAAAAAATGGCTGGAGGTAGGGAAGACAAGCCTTTAGGTTCAATGTCGAGTGATGGTTTTGTAAGCATATATGTAAGTATAAGCAACTAATCCACCTATCAAATTGATAAAAAACTTAAACACACTATTACATATATTTACGTAATAGTGTGATATATCTACCTATAGGCTTTTAGTATATACCTCACTATGAAACAAAAAAAAACAACCCTAAGACTGGTGTCGTTAGGGTCTTGTATGGTTTAAAAACCAAGATTTTCTTATTAATCTGCGTTTTTATCATTAGTGTTTTTGGCATCTTGTTATCAAATTGGTTGATGACAAGCCAGACAGCTTTTGCAAAAATTGACCTTTTACAACCTGCTCCGACTCAACCGCTAGGCTATTACGACTATTTTGGCAAACTGCTGAGTCCTCAAGAAGCATCACAACTAGTTGCAAATAAGGGACTCAATCCCAATAATCCCATTTCCTATCAACGGGTGGGGGCAGTTAAAATTACTAAGGAATTAATCGCCCAAGGTGAAGATATATTCTTGAACCGGAAGATTGGCGACACATTTGGTCTGCAAGGGGTATTTGGTTTAGGGCAAGGCTTTAATGCTTTATCAAATGAAATAGGTGCAGCGATCGCTAATTTGCACGGACAATCAACGACAAACCTAAAAATTACTCTCCAGAAGGATTTAACTATAGGTAGTCGAACTTTACCCAAAGGGACTGTTATTCCTACAGGTTTGAAATTCCAAAAGGGACAAGTTGTTGCATTAGGAAGCGCACCTAACGGCGATATTACCTGTGCGATCTGTCATGCAAGCCTTTCTAGTGAAGGTAAAACTCTTTCAGGAGTGCCTAATGGTGAACTTGCTGTCTTCCTTTTCGTTGCCTTATCACCAAATTCAGCCGCAGGGTTTGCGCGGTTAAACTTCAATCCGCTAGATCCACAATACAAAGGCAATGGGAAAATTATTTTAGACAGTAAAGGAAATAAAGTAGAATTACCCGATCCTGAAAAGTTTGAAAAAGCTTTCGACGATGCAGTATTGGATGTGCCTTTTGGTAATTCTGAGAATTCATCAGATAGTATCAACGATACTACTCAAATTCCCAGTATGTTCACATTTAAGAATCATCCTTATTTCCTTGATGGACAGTTTGCTGTAGGCCCGTTTGCAGGACTCAGCGCTGTCAGCAATGGTGTTCATTCTTCAGAAAACAATCTGTTGGCAGCTGCTCAACTCAGTGCAAAAACCCTTGGTATAGATCCAGAAGTTTATATTGGTACATTTCTTCAAAATGCCGCTGTTCCCAGCCTACGTTTACCAGAAGGGCCTCCGGTAAAACCCTCACAGTGGTTGCGGAAGCTTGCACCGAATTCTACACAAGCAGAATTAGAAGACCAAATTCCTGCTCCAGGCACAGGAACTTACCCAAACCTACGTCCCAGTTTGTTTACTTACAACGGTTTGGTTTTCAGCCCAAATACAGGGAAGCCTGGTGATATAGCTAGTGGCACTTTCTTATTTGCTGATAACGCTATGTCTGCTTTCCAAAATAGCTTAGTACCACCTGCCAACCAGACTGCCGAAAACTGGCAAGCGTTGAACAGCAATTCTGTTAAACGTGGTGCAAAAATATTTGAGAAAGCCAATTGTGCAACTTGCCATATTCCACCATTCTTTACTGACAACAAAATTCATCCAATTGATGAAATTCGTACTAATCCTGCTCGTGCCCAGTCTCGCTTGGGGCTGAGTAATTTGTTAGTACCACCCAAGCTATATACTTTCAACACTCCCGTTCCCATACCTGCTAAAGCTGAAGTGCTGGATTTACCAACGCAGGGTATCTCCGATAGTCCCACGACTCTACCCAAAGGTATATTGCCAAAAGGCGGTTACAAAACTACTTCCTTGCGTGGTCTTTATTTAAGCGCACCATATTTGCATGATGGTGGTGCAGCAGTACGGGCAGGAAGCCTGAAAGTTGACTCAAATGCGATCGCGGTTGTTGACAAGACTGGCTTAGGGCTTTCTGGCACTCTAAGCCTTGGGATACCTGCCGATCCAGCTAACAGCTTGCGTGCTTTGGTCGATCGCGATCTTCGTGCCTTAGTTGTGAAAGCTAATAAAGCTAACCCTAGTTTAGTGCGTAGTAACCTTGATGGCACAGGTCATTACTTCTACGTAGATAGACAGTCTGGGTTTAATTCCAACCAGCAAACAGACCTGATTAATTTCTTGCTAGCACTTGATGACAATCCTGGAAGCTTTTAATTTTAGCTACAGCTAATATCCTATTTTAATACCAAGTCGTCTAGTGATAGTTCATGAACACGACTTGGTATTACTGTAAAAGTAGAATAGCAGGCACATTTTAATGCAATCTAGATCGCAGATCCACTATGAATCTAACAGATAGATACCTTTATGCGGCTTCTTCTGGGAAGCTACTGCTTGCTTTCGCTTCGTCCACCAGCCAAAACCAAGAGCAACCAATGAGCCACCTACTGTGTAGGGTTCGGGAACAGGACGTGATACGACACTAAAGCTGCCATAATCTACATCGCTTGAAAGCTCTGAATAACCTTCGTTGAAACTACTATAGAATACGTTAACGTTCCCATTTCCGTCTTCCCCGCTTCCAGAAACCAGGTAAGAAAAACCGTTTTGGGTTAACAGGGTCGTACTCGCATTTAAGAGATTATCATTGATTCCGTATGTACCTGGTGAGAGTAACCCGATGATTGTCTCAGTAATTCCTTGGGCTTTCCTTGTCCCAGTTATTCCTGTGATTGTGTAATTGTTTTTTATAGGATCTAAATCGGTGGTGCTAAGGATGCCGCTAGCGGAAATCACTGTACTATTTGGTTCATCACTGGGAAAATAGTACTGAAAATCAAATAGCTGTACAGCTTGTGCCGCAGAAGATGCACCGACACTAGTAATACCGATAACAACACTAGCGGAAGCAATACCAAGCTTTTTTACTAATTTCATCAGATAATTCTCCTGAAAAACAAGAAGGTAAAGAAAATTGCATAGTTCAAATTGCGAGAAAGACACTCTTACACACAGAGAAGTCATGATTTTCTGGCTTCCTAAGATCAAAAGCTCGGCAAACACGCAGATGCAATTTGAATGACGATTAGATTATTATCTGTTGATTTGGCTCAGTACAGCTTTGCGTAAAATTGTAGCCTTTTTAAACGTAGAGACAGAGAAGTATCAACAAAGGAAACCTCCGCCTATAACTTTGGTGGGGCGCAGAGTCTTGCCGAATTTAATTCGCTATGAATTAATGAAATGCTGTACTTAGCCGTTCAAATTGGGCTTCAATGGCTGCTAAAAGTTGATGTTGCTGCCAATTTTGGCTAAGATGGGCGGCTATGCAAGCGGCTCCAGCGCCCATACCTTCTTTCACAAAGCCCTGCTCATAAGCTCTCAGTTGGGGATAACGAGAATCAGCAAAGCTCAGATGAGTTGCTAATAAGGGAGGGGTTCCTCCACTGTGAGTTAAGCTGCCTTTTCCTAAGCTAAGGGCTAAGTCAACTGTAGCGCCAGTAGAGTCTTCTGCTACCCAGCGGGTTGTGCCTACAACGACTTCTTCTGGTTGCCATGATAAAGCGTAAGTTTGAGCGATCGCACTTATCAGCGCATAAACTGCCAGCATTTGCGTCCCACCAGCAAGCATTACACCACAACTCCGGCTAGCAGCGATCGCCATCCCAGCTACCACCACCTGCATCGGATCGCCCACAGCCGCGACGAGTTGCAAGGGGTCAACTGGGGAAAATGAGGACGTAAAATTTTCTCCCCCTGCTCCCCCTGCTCCCCCTGCTCCCCCTGCTCCCCCTGCTTCCTCTGCTCCCCCTGCTTCCTCTGCTCCCCCTGCTTCCTCTGCTCCCCCTGCTCCCCCTGCTCCCTGCCCCCTGCTCCCCCTCATCTTCTCCAGCCCAGCTTGCACTAGTGCCCATTTTTGCGCGTGGTTACAAACAGGGTGGCTACTGTTAACTTTTCCAGCAGCATCTATACCCAAACCAGTTAAGATTGCCAAAGCAGTTGTAGTGCCTCCGACGACGCACTCACCGATAATTAAATAGCCCTGTTGGATGTTGGCAGCAAGGCGTTTTCCCCAAACTAGCCCTTGTTCAAACAAGTGGTGTACCGTTGTGATTTCCATAGCAGCACCTCCACTTAAACATCTAGCAGCCATGCCACCCAAATCAATTACTGGCACAGCAGGAGGCTGGGGTAAACCAGCATTAAACAAATGAACTGGTATGTTTAATGACTCAAAGACAGCGCGAGAAATCAGCACAGGCGAAGCCCCAGCCGCTAATGGTGGTAGGGGATATTGGGCTTTATGTTCCGGGCCGTAATACAAAAACTCAGCATCGGCACAAGCAGTATATTTCCGATCCTCTGGAGTGCGACCAGCCGCTGAAATCCCTGGAATTAAACCAGTTTCAGTAAATCCTAAAACACAGGCAAATACGGGTAGACAACCACGATACCGTCGCAGCCATTCTTCACCCTGCTCTTTTTGGGTATAAATACGAATTTGGGCATGGGGAATTGGGTATGGGGAATTGGGCATGGGGCATTGGTGATTAGTTAGCAGCGATCGTTTAACCAAAGACTAATGACTAATGACTAACTGTCATAATCCATGAGGATTTGTACCCATTGTGGTGGACGGGGAATAGGGTTGCCCAGGCGGTCAAAAAGTAACCATGATGCCAGGTGTACCACAAAAAGGTAAATAAAGTTGTTGAGTACAATTAGAGCGATCGCTCCCACTTGAATCAAAAACACACTGGGAGTCGCCAACAAACTCAGCTTCAAAAATACCCACTCAATGAACTCAGTCACCTGGGTAATCACATAAATCCACAGGTCTTCACCCGACAAAACAGACAGCAACCACAGCCGAAAAAAGACTCCCAAAGTACCCAACAGGGTACCCAAGCTGATGGAAACAATCCAGGGAACACGACGACGATACCACGTTGCCCCCAGAAGCACGCCCATGAACCCGTAGGGCATGACAAACAGCAAACTGCGGGCTGGCCCCATCAGTACCGTCAGCAGTAACCCGGAGGTGAGTGCTGCCATCCATGCCGCACGTTTGCCCCAACGCAGATAAACTAGAGCGATCGGCACCGGAAAAAATATCCGCAGAACTGGCCCCAAGGGAAAGTAGAAATTAATAAACCAAATTAAGCTCGCGGTACTGGCTAAAAAGGCCGTTTCCACCATCCTCAAGGGCGCATCAGCCTTGAGTTGCGGAGGCATTAACTCTTGTTCTTTATCTAACCAATGATTGTGGGGAGTTGGAGATTCAGGAGATGGATCTTCCTCCGGCTCATCTGGCAGAGAATCTAAAATACTCATATCTGACAAGTTCTTAAACGATCATTCTTTCCAAGGCTGACAAATCGGGAATACAAATAGTGTCTTGATCCCGTTTAATCAAGCCTTTTTTTTCTAGCCTTGTCAACACTCGTGTCACCGTTTCCCGCGCCAGTCCGCTCAAACTACTCAATTCCCGATGAGGTAAATTGGGGATTTCGGTTCCTGTTTGCCCTTTTTTTCCCTGTCCTTCTGCCAAAAATAGCAACGTATCTGCCACCCGTGACTGGCTATCAGATTCCCGCAACCGCAATCGGCGATTTACTTGCCGCAATCGTCGTGCCATTAGTTGCGCCAATCGAACTCCCGCTAAGGGTTCTATCTGAAGCAACTTGACAAAATCTTGAGCAGGCATACTGCCAATTACCGTAGGGGCCAAGGTAATCACATCTGTGGATCGAGGTACTTCATCTAGCGCCGCCATTTCACCAAACAATTCCCCTTTGCCAAGAATATTCAGCGTTACCTCTTTTCCTTCCAGATTGTAGGTGCGGATTTTTACCCATCCGTCCATAATAAAATATACAGAACCGCCCCAGTCATTTTCCAACAGAATTACCTGATTGGCTGGGTGAGTGCGGGTGACAAGATGGATGAGGGCTGATTCCACAGCAGTTTCTGGCAACCCTTGAAAAAAGGGAGCCGAGGTGATAATCCAGGGATTAGCCTGTGGTTGCAAGCTATATCGGTCTTCCATTACAACATTTTTATTCAAGCTGCTATATACACAACAAACAAGAGCGCCATTTTCAGCCTAAGCCATCAAGGCACAGTTCCCTTTCCAAGAGAAAACTAAACTATGCTACATAAGAAAGCGACAAGAACGTTTTTCTAAACCATCTTTACCTATAAGTTTAAACGGGGTAAAAGTTTTGCAAATAGTAGTTTATAGCCAGCAGAAGTCTTGCTTAGGGGCTAGCTGCACTGCAAACTTGATTAGCTAAGAATATAGGCAAACAACATCAATGATACTAAAGGGAGTAAATTATTGCTCAGGTATTTTAGGGATTTTCAAAAATAGGCAACTAATGAGCTGCAAAACTAAGCCTTATTAATAAACGCTGACTGAAGATTGCCACGACTCGCAGTAATCCATAACATAATGACAGTCACAAGTCCAAGCAGCGGCTTTTGCCACTCAAAACTTCTCCTATGGTCGATGCTGCGCGTAGCAAGATCCTCATAGGGGTACAGTGATTGTAAAGCAATTGTCATATTAGTTGACATAAAGTTATAATTAAGGTAATAAAAGTGACTTCCAGTGCAGATGAAATTCAAAAGCTGATCGCAGACATTGACAACTTACTTGCCAGGGGTGGCAAGCGCCTATCTAGATTTCTGTCTGGTCAGGCGCAAGAGCCTAAAGAAGTTTTAGAACGAATTCGCGACTTTTTGGTGAGGCTCCAAGAAAAAGAAGCATTAGAGTCTTCTGAAGAACCGCCTTCGCCTTTGCTAACAAAATTTCTCGATCGAGGTAATGACCAGCACCCACTACCACAGCTCGAACCTAGTCAGGAACAGAGTACTGTTGGGGCAGGACAATTAAAAACTGAATTTTCGAGCTTGATTCAGCCATTGCGATCGGAATTAGAATTGCTGTTGCAAGAGCGAGCCACTCTTATTCAGGAAATTCGGCAGCTAGAGCAAAGGCGATTGCAAAACTACTCTTTAGCGCAGCAGTTGACAAACCAGGATCGGATGATTACCGAGTTTTTAGAGGTACTCATGAGTCGTCTTGTGCCAACTTTAACGCCACTGGTAGCACAAACTTGGGAGAATTCCGCCAGTTCTTCAGGAGGAATAAATAGTACAAACTCAGAACCAGCAACCTCTGCAACTCAACCTTTTTTAGAATCCCCAGATCGGTTAACACATCTGGCCAAGGAGTTGGATCGACGCCTATTATCACTAGATGGGACGGTGAATGTAGTCTTTGAGGCACTACAGCGCAACATTAATACTTATTCCGAATCCCTGTCGCAAGCACTGGCAAGAATGCATAGCAAGGGGATGCAAAGCGAACAGCTGATGGCCAGCTTTCTCAACAATTTGACCCAGCATTTGCAGCAAGAATCCCTTAATTCCCAGTCATCTTTGTTGGGAGTAGAATCTGAGACACCATCATCATTAGCTGAACCAACCGCGATCGCTGCTGAAGTTGCGCCCCAACCCCTAGAATTTATCCAGCCAGAAACTTCATCTTCACTCACAATTAATTCTGATCAACAGGAGACTAACCTTAGAGAGGATTTAGATGCAGTGCTGTTGCAACTTGGCTTAGAGCCTCAATCTTCTGAAACTCCAGCCGAATTACCACAAGATATTTCTGCGTCAATTGGTGATGAAGTAGACCAACTTTACGCCAGTTTGTTTGGCACTGGTGATGTTAATAATCCCAGCCTCGATGTTGCGACAAATGACTTATCTGGTTCCACAGCCTCTCCATCACCGTTGAACATCGCTGAAGACCCACCTGTTCCTCCAACCGTGGATTCTGCGGTTGTGACACCAGATATGGATCTTTCAACCCAAGAGACTTTAGTAGAAACCACAGATTCATCATCAGAACCACAGGAAGAACTATTTTTTGAAGAGGATACTGAGGATACTGACTTAGACTCGCCTCTTAACAACTCTGTGCCACAAACAGACAGTTTCCCTGTGCAACTCGACACTCAGCCGGCTAGGGTTGATACAATTAATACCCTAACTGACCTGTTGCTCGATCCAGGTAGCGAGCAGCAACAGCTGGAACTTGATGCAACTACTGAACAGCAACCGCTGGAATTATTATTCTCTGTAGATAATGCCACAACTACAGCACCAGTTACTCCAGAAGTACCAGAAATTGCGTTGGCACATACCGTACCCATACAGGACAAGCTACGCGTAGCGTCTCCCAGAGAAGATATTGCCACATCGCAAGTGTTAATTAACGACGATCGCCCAGAGCCAGAACCATCTTTAGATAACTACATTACTGCTTCGCCACAAGAAAACTTACTTTCTGTTGAGTCAAACCAAGCTCCAGTTGTACCTGATATTTCTTTAGATGAAGAACAATTGCAGCAATTAGATCGGGATTTGGCTAATTTTGATCGGCAGCTAAATTCTGAGTCGCAGCCAGCTACCAACTTGGTTATTTTCTCGGAAGTAATTGGTAAAACTCAAGACACAATCTCCACAACTTCCCCTGAGCCGCAAACAGAAAATCTCCAGATAGCAGAAAATACCTCAACTGCTGCTTTCTCCAGTTTGGCAGATCCCCAGGTAGAAACTGAACAAAAAAAGGAAGTTACAACTCCTGTTCAAGAAAGTTCTTTACCTTTAATTTCCGACTCCATCAACAATCCACAAGTTTCGCTCAATGTTCTAGAATCAGTCTGGTATTTAGGAATTGATTTAGGTACAACAGGAATTTCTGCCGCATTATTAAATCGCTCGACTTTTGTTGTACATCCTATCTACTGGTCAGCAGAAAATCCGCCGGGAACAAGTTCCTTCCAGCAATCATTTCGTTTACCAACAGAGGTTTATTTGCCTACAGCTTCTGTACCCCACGGAGAAAACGAAATTATCGAAGTACATGAGCGGACTGCACCTACGGCTGTTGCCCAAGATAAAGTGCCCGATCGCGCGGCTACCACTCCTGCAACACCGAGATCGACAGCAGATCCGACGACAAATAATCTCTACTCAGCGCAGTTGAAGCCCTATTTACAAGTAGCCATTCCCTACAAGAGCGAACGGCAGAAATGGGAACCTGTTTTGCAATTAAATGAATTTTCGGCAGGCCCTTTGATTTGGGTTGTGCGATCGCTCTCTAAACTACTGCTAACCCTCAAATCGGAAAAAACAAGTACCACCCCTAGTTTAATGGCTGCTGCTGTGGGGATCGGCGAACAAAATTTTCCGCAGATTATCAATAATATTACTGGTGTAATTTGCACCTGCCCATCTAACTGGTCGGAACAATACCGCTTCAACGTGCGGGAAGCTTTACTCACCAGCAAACTTATCCAACATCCACAGCAAGTCTTTTTTGTGGAAGAAGCGATCGCTAGTCTACTCCCAGAACTCGATGCGGCTAACGGCGAGCAAGTAAAATTAAGCGAACGTCAGGGTTCTCATCCTGCAAAAACCAGCGAACATCCCCTTATTGGCAACACTCTTGTCGTTAACATTGGGACAACTGCCACAGAAATGTTGCTGGTCGATGTGCCAGAAACATTGCAGCAATTGACATACAATGATTTCATGCTCCACAGTTTTGCCTATGCTGGCAAAGGAATTGAACAAGATATTATCTGCCAGTTGCTATTGCCACCTAAATCTCGGCAATCACGTCCAGAAACACAAAGCGATGCCTCCGGCGGGCTAGGCCTACGCAAAACGATCGCCAGCAATCCTTGGCAATGGCAACCCTCAATTCCTGGTTTAGACCAAATGCGTTGGCAGAGTTTAGGATTGGAAGGATTGGAACTACCCAGAGTCGGGGAACCAGATATCACCGCTCGGATTCGCCTCCAGCAGCGTCTAGAAAGTTCCCTGCTGGGACAGGCGGTATTAGATGCGGCACTAGCCCTAAAGCTGATTTTGCAACACCAAGACTCTTTCACCCTGGAATTGGCCGATCAGCGGTGGATTTTGCAGCGACGAGATTTAGAAAGCCAGGTATTTATCCCCTTTGTGCGCCGCCTGAACCGAGAACTCAACAAGTTATTGGTAGCTCGTGGTATCCCCACAGAAGCAATTAATCAAGCTATCCTGACTGGTGGAGTGGCTTGTGTAGGGACGGTAAACCGCTGGCTACGGCAAAAACTCCCCAACGCTAAAATTATTCAAGATTTATATCTCGGCGAAAACGGTGCTCCTAATTGCAGTCGCGTTGCTTATGGTTTGGCGATGGTACCTCTACATCCCCAGATTTTAGATATACCCAGGCAACAGTACACTGATTATTTCCTATTTACAGAGTTGCTGCGCCTGCTACCAGATCGACCCTTATCTTTCGGTGAAGTTATCCAGTTATTTGAGGGTCGGGGGATCAATACTCGCACTTGTCAGCAACGGCTGCTAGCTTTTTTGGAAGGAGAACTGCCTTCGGGTTTGATACCTTCAGTTACAGACTCAACCTGGCTCACTCAGAGTTCGCAAGAAAATCCTGACTATCAAGCGATCGCCACGGCACCACTTTTTGAAAAACAAGGGAGTCTCACTTATCGTGCCAATTCCCAACAACTGTTGTCTTTGCGTCGCTATCTAGATGCGATCGAGGCTAGTAATCAGCAATCACTGGAGGAACCATATACGGTGAATTTTGCCTTAGAGGTTCATCATTGAGACTAGTGCAGCACGCTAGAAATAAGGATACTACTCAAAATCCCAAACGCTTACGTCATAAGCGTTTGGGATTTTGCAAACCACTACTAGTACTTCAGCAGAGTAATTTTTTGGGTGTATATAATATATCTTTTTTTTTTGATAGGAAAAAATACTGTAAATTTATAATCTACCACCTTAATTAAAAGATTCTGTAAATTTTGACTTTTTAGTTATTCTATTGCCTAAATTTTGTGTACATTAATACTCAGTAGTGGCGACAAAAGCAGTAAAAATCGCCGAAAAATCATGTCTATGTCTAACTACTGATACAAAAATTCCTGTTATAAAAGTAAGTTAGTCCTTGTGAATAATCTTTATCTTTATTCAGTTAATTGTTCGCAACAGCCTTTACACCCGTCAACTTTAAGCGTGAGAAAACGATTAATTGACATTGTTGGAGCTATTGTGGGGCTGATTATTACATTTATGGTAGCGATTCCCGTAGCAATTGCTACCTTTATTCATGAGCCAAGCCCAATATTTTATTCCCAAATTCGCTGTGGTTTGAACGGAAAAACTTTCCGCATCTGGAAATTCCGTTCCATGATTGTCGATGCGGATAAACTCAAGCATTTGGTTGAAAACCAAGCCAAAGGTCACATCTTTAAATCTGTTGACGATCCTCGCATTACTGCTGTGGGTAAGTTTTTGCGGCGTACTAGCTTGGACGAATTACCCCAATTCTGGAATGTTTTGTTAGGGGACATGAGTTTAGTTGGTACTCGTCCACCTACTCTTGATGAAGTCAGCCATTACGATCCACACCACTGGGACAGATTGCGAGTCAAACCAGGGATTACCGGAGAATGGCAGGCGAATGGACGCTCAAGCATCACAGACTTTGAAACCATTGTCAAGATGGATATAGATTATCAACGCAAGTGGTCTGTAACTTATGACCTGAGTCTGATTGTTAAAACTATCTGGGTAGTCTTAAAAAAGACTGGTGCTTATTGAATTGGGGAATGGAGCATTGGGGATTGGGAGAGAGATTTTTATCCCTTGACGCCGCTACCAGTTTCTGTGGGTACAATGTAACGTTGTAAGAATAGAAATAGTAATAAGACTGGGGCGATCGCAATCACTGAACCAGCAGCTACCAACCGCCAGTCAAGGGAAAATGTCCCTGCTAGCTTCGCAACTCCCAAAGGAAGGGTGTATAAATTTTCGTCTTGGATGACAATTAAAGGCCACAAAAAGTCACTCCAAGCACCAATAAATACAAAAATAGCTAAAGTTACCAGTGCAGGGCGAACTGCTGGTAACATCACATGCCACCATAATCCTAACTCCGAGCTGCCATCCATCCGGGCGGCTTCTTCTATTTCTTTGGGAACGCTCATGAAAGCTTGGCGCAACAGAAAAATGCCAAAGGCAGAAGCTAAACTCGGAAAAATCATCCCTAAATAAGTATTTCTCAAACCCAATTGGACTGTCAAAATATACAGGGGAATCATCACGATTTGGAAGGGAATCATAATCGTGGAGACGATCGCCACAAAAATCCAGTCTCGCCCCACAAACGACAATCTTGCCAACGGATAGGCAGCTAAAGCGCAAAACAGGAGATTTAAGCCCACAGTCAGCACTGACACCAAAGTACTGTTATACAGGTATTGTCCAAAAGGTAGAGAGTTCCAGACACTAAAGAAGTTATTTAGTGTCGGTGACGCAGGCAACAACTGTGGCGGCGACTGAAAAATATTTTCCGTAGGCGATTTCAAGGCTGTACTAATGAGCCATAGTAACGGGAAGAGCATCACCAGTGCGATCGCTCCCAATAGCGCATACATTAGCAGAATCTGCGATCGTGATTTTTTCCAGTTCAGCATTTGATTAATATAGGAAATTATCTTTTTTGAAAATTAAATATTGATATGCTCAAGTTAAAAAGTATTAACTGTTATACCAATTTTGTATGAATTTGCATAGAATTCAAAGGCTAAAAGCTTTGCTTGGCAATCATTCCATGCTCCTACAGTTTCATGCAGCTTCACAATAATTTGGTATTAAAGTTTCAGTAGTGTGACATACTGAATTGAGTCAGACATGGCTTTAGTTGAGAATTTAATTAATTTTATCCTAACCTATCATCAAAAATTAGGTTAAAGTAATTCACTTAATTCTGTTCTTGAATTTATTCACATATTAATATAATTAAGTCTCTTCACTTTCTGAACTCCCTAATTCTTCCAGAATATCAAAGAAGTCGTTCATTAGTTTTGCGTCATATTCTTTTACATCATTCCATGTTTGACTATTATGAATAATGTCTTGTGCTTCATAATAAGAAATACCCAAAGCCTTCTTTAAAATTTCAATTGATTTGGATTTTGAATAATTACTCAATCTCAAGAACTTAATGACAGATTCTTGATCTGCGGATTCAGTCAACATATTCTTCAGTTTTTCAGTTAATTCATTATCTTTATTCATAGTTTGTACCCAATTCAGAAAAGGCATTATGTTGCATAAATTAAATATTTATCATATTCTTAAGCCATTATTCTCATAAAAACCATCTATAGCAGTCTTAAAATCACGTGAGTTCGATGAACCTCTCCCTCCCAGCCTCCCTCTCCGAAACGGAAAGGGAGGAGCAAAGAAAAATTAAGCTTTTTGCTCCCCTCTCCGCGTCGGAGAGGGGCTGGGGGAGAGGTCAAATAAGACTTGTCGAACTCACGTTAAAATCATTCCTTAAAAACAAGATTCCTGGCTTATTTAAAAAGTCGGGAATCTTGGTATTTAAATTTTTACTAATCTTATACAATTAGTATAAAGTCAGTTTCTGTCCGCACAACTTTCAACGGTTATTCTTGCAGTTTGAAGCAAATTCATCGTAGCTAATCTTCAACCGCTATATAAGGTTGTGGTTCCCGCGATCGTTGGGCAATTTGTTCTCGCCGATACTTTGCAAGTTCGCTGTAAAGCCTCTTGCGAGATAGATTCACACTGCCAACAGGCTCATGCTCTAGGAGTGTATGCCAAGGGGAAAACAATATACCCTCATCTAAGCGTTTGCGTTCTTCAAAGTCAAATTTCTGACTGGGAATGCGGACAGTTGCAACTTTAATAAACGGTGAATCTGCTTCTTGCCATTCTTGAACGTGGTCTTCAATCGGCGTTTTTTCATCATCTACATAAAACTGAATTAGGAAGTCAAAAGAAGCTTCTCTACCTTCTTCCGTTAAATATTTGACCAGCGTTTCTCGGAGGTAATTTTCTGATTCTGGAAGTGTTTTTGGCGGTTGTTCGGGTTGTTGAGATTTTACAGATAATTTTACAATGCGACTACCAAACTTAAACGGAGCCATACTCCAATATTGAATCAAAAGTGGATTTCCTACCTTGTGGCTGCCAATTTTTTGCAAGATAGCAAAGGCGTAACCAAGTTCTTCCAGCCTTTCTGGGGTAAGTTGTCCACTACCTGCTCTGGAAAGATCGGCGTAATCACGAACGTCTTTGGTCAAGAAAATAGGATAATTGTTGAGTATAAAATCTTGAGTTCTTTCTTCATCATCCAGCACTTTTTGCCCGTCCACATTCATCACCTTAATAGCGATACCGCGAACATCAGGCTGGCTATCGGAGTGAAATTTACCACGTTTTTCAGGCGAACCACCGCTAGAGAACCGAATCCACGCAGGATAGGTTTGGGGCGTTTTGAATAAACCTACTCTCAGGTCTTCAGCAAGATTGGGTTCAATAATAAACTCTCCCCAAAGCAGTCCATGACTTTTGCTATGAATTTGACGGAGGTCTGGGCCGTTTTTTTGTTGAGCTTGGAGGCTCGTTGCGATAATATCGTCGATTATTGCTTCTTGCTCAGTGGTAGATGATGTTGGATTAGTCATAAAACATTTTATGATGTGTCTTCATCATCCTGAATCCTTCAACCTTTTCGAGTCAATCCGGTTTCCGTACAAATAGCTTGTAGTGGTTTATCCCAAGGTTCAATCAGTATTTGGGACAAATAGGCGAAATCAAAGACAATTCCGATAGTTGGTTTTGTCTGCCACTGCGGTAAACTGAGCAAGCGATCGTAATATCCCCCGCCATAACCCAAACGATATCCTTGATAGTCGCAAGCTAGACTGGGGACAAGAATCAAATCCACTTCGGCAGCATCTAATAGGGGAGCGTCGGGGTGTGGTTCAGTAATGCCATAAGCGCCACTTTGCACAGAATCGTTAGGTGTCCAAATATGCCAACATAAGGATTTATCAACGCAACGAGGAAATCCCCAACGGTATTTGGTGTTGGCATATAGTGGACTGAGGTCAGGTTCTTGGCGAAAGCTAAAATAAGCAAGTATTGTTTTTGCTTGGGCGAATAAAGCAGAGGTTTGTAAATGAGAGCAAATGCGATCGCTTTTTTCTCTCCATTCTCCAACGGACATTGATTGACGTTTTTTAAGTAGAGTGCGGCGTAGTTCTGCTTTATTTAGTTGATGATTAACTTTGTGCATGAAAATTTATAGCGTCAAACAAATAAGCTGGGCATCGCCCAGCTTGTATCACTCTACATTCAGCAGTACATGATTATGCCGCGTGTTGGCGATACCACTCAATGGTATTCTTTAGCCCTTGCTCAAAGCTCACTTGAGCCGTGAAATTAAAGGCTTGTTTCGCGCGTTCAGTATCTAAACAACGGCGGGGTTGACCATTAGGATTGTCAGTTTGCCACACAATTTCACCCTTAAACTCCATCAATTTGGAGATTAGAGTTACTAAATCAAGGATGGAGATTTCATAACCCGTTCCCAAGTTTACTGGTTCCGATTCGTTATAGAATTGAGTTCCCATAACAATCCCCCGCGCTGCATCTTCTGAATACAGAAACTCACGGGTGGGACTGCCATCACCCCAAACTGGAAGTTGTTTTTCTCCCTTAATTTGGGCTTCGTGAACTTTGCGAACTAATGCTGGAATAACATGGGAACTTCCTGCGTCAAAGTTATCTTCTGGGCCATATAAATTCACTGGCAGTAGGTAAACCCCATTAAAACCGTACTGCTGGCGGTAAGATTGCAATTGGACTAAAAGTGCTTTTTTAGCAATTCCGTAGGGGGCGTTGGTTTCCTCTGGGTAGCCATTCCAAAGATCGTCTTCTTTGAATGGTACTGGAGTAAATTTAGGATAGGCGCAGATTGTGCCAATACAAACGAATTTTTCCACTCCAGCTTGATAAGCAGCGTGAATTAGCTGCGTTCCCATGATCAAATTATCGTAGAACAACTCTGCGGGTTTTTCACGGTTCAGACCGATGCCACCGACATGAGCTGCTAGGTGGATAATTATGTCTTGCTGGTCAACTGCACGCTGGCTATTTTCCCACACACGCAGATCCCAATCGCGCGATCGCGGTATTGTAATCTTCTCGCGATCGGCCCCTGCTTTACACAGTTGATCTATCACCTGACGACCTAGAAACCCCGACCCACCAGTGACGAGAATGCGTTTATTTTTTAATTCTAAGGCGGTCATATTTTTATCCTATGTGGTGCGAATCAGAAGTGCAAAGCGCCAAGTTGTTGACGAATAGTCGCGATGTCATTTGGAAATTGCGAACCATTTCCATTGGGTGAAGTATGACCCAATGCTTGTAAATCTGCTTCCACCATTAAGGAAACTAATTCTTCAAAGGTTATTGATGGTGCCCAGCCCAATTTCTGCCGTGCTTTGGTAGAATCGCCAATCAATAACTCTACCTCAGATGGACGGAGGTAACGCTCATCAAACTCTACATAATCTTGCCAATTGAGATTCACATAATTAAATGCCAGTTCCAAAAACTCCTTCACTGAGTGGGTTTCACCAGTAGCAATTACGTAATCATCTGCCTGGTCTTTCTGCAACATCAACCACATTGCTTTCACGTAATCCTTCGCATAGCCCCAATCTCGCTTGGCATCTAGATTACCCATGTAAAGCTTTTTTTGCTTGCCAGCAACTATACCAGCCACGGCTCTAGTAATTTTGCGAGTTACAAAGGTTTCACCCCGTCGTGGTGACTCGTGGTTAAAAAGTATGCCGTTACAAGCAAACAAATCATAAGACTCACGATAATTTACAGTTTGCCAATGGGCGTAAACTTTCGCACAGGCATAAGGACTGCGGGGATAAAAGGGCGTTGTCTCAGTTTGAGGTATTGCTTGTACTAAACCATACATTTCTGAAGAACCCGCCTGGTAAAATCGTACCTGAATTCCGGTACGTTGTTGGTAGTCCCGAATTGCTTCTAACAGACGCAGCGTCCCCATTCCTACAGCATCCACCGTGTATTCTGGTGAATCAAAGCTAACTCTGACATGGGATTGAGCGCCGAGGTTGTAAATCTCTACTGGCTTTACTTCTTCTAAAATACGCCGCAACGTCGTACCATCCGTCAAATCACCGTAGTGAAGAAATAACCGCACTCCCTCTTTGTGGGGGTCTTCGTAAATGTGATCGATGCGGTCTGTATTAAAGGTAGAAGTCCGGCGAATGATGCCATGAACCTCATAACCTTGTTCCAACAAAAACTCACATAGATATGAACCATCCTGTCCAGTAATACCAGTAATCAACGCTCGCTTCTGTTGCGTCATGCTCAATTATCCCTTATTGTCTTTGATTAAAAATTTACAGCCAATCTGATACAACCTAGCAGCTAATTGCTGAATTGCGTAATGGGAAACCTACGAGTTCTTGTTGTTAAGAGACTTTTTTCGTAAATAAATATACTTAATAAAAAGTAATTTAACATGCAAGCCCAACCTTAGAGAGACCAAGATTGTTTAATTTGTGTATACTTCTTCTTTTACCAGATAGAACAAGATTCTTTTTGTGTAAGTTATTTTTTTGTCAAAACTTTATATCTTTCTGGTTTTGTGAAGACTGAATAAAATAGGTATTTTAAATTAGACTTCTTGCAAAAATTTGAATAAGGGCAAAACAAACCATAGATGAACACTCAGAGAAATCTGAGCTAAGTAGAAAGGCGCAAATTATAAATAACTATATAAACAAAAATGAACAGACGTTTAGTCTTAGGGAAAGAATTGGTACTTAGGGGCATTAACTGCCCCACAGAATCCACCCTAAGTAGTTACTCAGTATGCCCCGTTATTTTTGGGCAGAATGACCACATCAACAGTTTTCAAGATGATCCATAAATCAAGCCAGAAATTCCTAAATTTGACATAATGCAGGTCTATTTGGACTCGCCGAGGGTAGGGAATATCATTACGCCCAGACACCTGCCACAATCCAGTAATTCCTGGACGGATTGTTAAAATCTCATCAATGTGACAACCGTATTTTGGTAACTCTTCTGCTACTAAGGGTCGAGGGCCGACTACACTCATGTCCCCTTTTAAAACGTTCCAGAACTGGGGAAATTCGTCTAAGCTAGTAATTCGCAAAAATCGACCAATTTTGGTAATCCGGGGGTCTTGTTTCAGCTTAAAACTGCTCTCAAATTCTTGTCGCAACTGGGGCGATGTTTCCATCATTTGCATGAGGATTTCGTCCGCATTGCTTACCATTGTTCGGAATTTAATACAATTAAACGCTTTGTAATTTTTCCCTACCCGTTCCTGGATATAAAAAATTGGGCCTTCTGAACTGAGAGCAATCAGCAAGGTCAAAATTAAGTAGACGGGGAAGAACAAAATTAACACCGACAGCGAAAACACTATATCGAACAGTCGTTTGGCAAACTCTCCGTTTAAACCCTGAAAAGATAAACCTTTGGGTTTAACTTTTGGCGTCTTTGTTTTTTGACCGCGTTTTAAGAAAGTACGCGTAGACGCTCTAGTGTCTTGCCGTACGCCTCGCTTGCCGGAGAGGAGTGAGCTCTGGGCAGTCATCATACTCCTTAATAATCCACACCACACATAGTCCCAATATTAAAGCCAAAATGAGGTGCTTCTGGGGGGAAATTGCCAAAAGCCTAAAAAAATCAGACATTAAGCAAGACCATCATTCCAAAAACGGTCTTTTTTCGTTGCACTTGTTTACAAAATCTAGATAACGAGCTGCAAAAATTTCCGGGGAAAACTGCGCGGCGTGCGATCGCATATACTCGGAACTGAACGAACCCTCGTACATTTCAAATTTTTCTACTGCCTCCATCAAAGCCGCCTCTGTTTGCGTCCTGAAAAATATACCTGTCCCTGTATCCGCACAAGAGCGAATATCTCGCACTGTTTCTAGAGCGCCCCCTGCACCATAAGCAATCACTGGCGTGCCGCAGGCCTGTGCCTCCACTAGGGCGATACCAAAATCTTCACAAGCTGCATACACAAATGCCTTAGCCCTAGACATATATTTTTTTACCACATTATCGGGTTGCCATCCCAGTATTTGGATATTGGAGTTGGCCATCTCGCGAATCTTGTTCATTTCATCTCCTGTACCAATGATTACTAATGGTCGTTTTAGTTGATTAAAAGCATTGACAATCAACGATACTTGCTTGTAACTCACTAACCGGGAAACTGTCAGGTAAAAGTCCTCTTTCTCAGACAGAAACGGAAATTCCGCAATATTCACTGGTGGGTAAATGACTGTTGCTTCTCGCCGATAGCAACGCCAAATCCGCCGAGCTGTATGTTGCGAGTTGGCAATGAAGTAATCAACGCGATTGGCACTCAATACATCCCACTGGCGCAAACGATGTAATAAATATCGAGTTACCCATCCAGCGAAACCACTACCCAGTTTGCTGTGGCGCAGATAATCAAAGGTCAAGTCCCAGGCATAGCGCATAGGGCTGTGGCAGTAGCAAATATGCATCTGTTCGGGAGTGGTAAGGATTCCTTTGGCAACAGCGTGGGATGAAGAAAGAATTACGTCATAATGGCGCAAATCAAGTTGTTCAATTGCCAAAGGCCACAAAGGCAAGTATTTTTGTATACCGTTGCGGGCATAGGGAAAGTTCTGGAGAAACGTCTTGCCAATTTGACGCTTGTATAGATAACTTTCAGGATTACTGGATTCAAAATCTATGAGAGCATACAAATCAGCATCAATATGATTCAAAATTTCTCGTACAACGAGTTCTGAACCACCGGTGGCTTTGGGTGTCAGCCACTCATGAACCAGAGCATATTTCAAGGGCACAGCTAACTTGAATAAATGGAAAATACAAAGGCCAACTTGATGACGTTAACTGAAAAGTTTCCCCTTGTGATTAATTAACGGGAAGCGACCCAGATTAGCACATAAGACGCAATCTTTCCCTTAGAGGTTCCAGATGGATGCTGCAACCTGATAATCTCAGATTGGGCATTGCGGGTTGGTAATTGGGTATGGGGCATTGGGCATTGGGCATTTTGATTATTCTCCTGCCTCTTAGCCTCTTCCCTAGTCTCCAGTCTCCAGTTCCCCATCCCTTAACGACAACTGATATAGAAATGGTGAATTTATGCGAATTCTAATTATGGGTGGTACTCGGTTCATTGGCGTCTATTTGACTCAACTACTAGTGGAACAAGGGCATGAGGTGGTGCTGTTCAATCGGGGAAATCGGGCAGCACCTTCTTTACAGGGAGTAGGACAAATTATAGGCGATCGCACAGATGCTACTCAATTAAAAGCAAAGTTATCACAAGAAAATTTTGATGTCATTTTTGACAATAACGGGCGGGAACTTACTGATACTCAACCACTAGCAGAGATTTTTCAAGACCGAGTGCAACATTTTGTGTATATGAGTTCTGCCGGAGTATATCTCAAATCTGACCAATTACCCCATGTAGAAGGCGATGCAGTAGATCCTAAAAGTCGCCATAAGGGTAAACATGAAACAGAAGCTTACCTGACTCAATTGGGATTGCCCTTTACGTCTATTCGTCCTACTTATATTTACGGGCCTCGTAATTATAATGAGTTGGAAGGCTGGTTTTTTGACAGAATTGTGCGCGATCGCCCCATTCCCATCCCCGGAAATGGCTTGCATATTACTCAGCTGGGTCATGTAAAAGACTTGGCAAAAGCAATGACCCAGGTTTTGGGTAATAAACAAGCCATAGGACAGATTTATAATATCTCTGGCGATCGCTTTGTCACTTTTGATGGTTTAGCCCGTGCTAGCGCTGTAGCGGCTGGCAAATCACCCGATGCTGTAAAAATCGTCCATTACGATCCGAAAAAGTTTGATTTCGGCAAGCGCAAAGCTTTTCCGATGCGAGTGCAGCATTTCTTTGCTTCGGTGAATAAAGCGCAAACAGAATTAAACTGGCATCCTGAATATGATTTGATTTCTGGGTTACAAGATTCTCTGGAAAATGATTATTTGGCTAATGCAAAAGATAAAGCTGATGTTGATTTCTCTGTAGATGAGGAAATTTTACAAGCTGTTTCATAACTAGATACCTGACTTATTTAAATAAGTCGGGTATCTGAGGTTTAGATTTCATCTGGATTAATACTCAATTCGCGCAATTTTGCTGCTAATTTATCAGTCCTTCGTCTTTCTAAACAACAGATATGAATTTGGAAGATGAACGATCGCAAAAATATTCAACAATATTTCAGAAATCTCCTAAAGATTATCGAAAAACAAAGACCTGGATACACTGCTGTTTAAAAAAAGGTCTACTTGATGATGAAATTCAGAATAGCATTACAACTCATCCAGTTCCTGAAGGTTTAATCGCTGTATATGCATGTGTTAAAGGATGTTGTTTTGAATGTCCTAATAACTTTGATTTTCCTACATACTTACTTCCTGGATACGATTTAATCGAAATTGATAGAATAGATAGCGTTATAAATCTTTTGCAGAACGTACATAAAAATCCAGACTGTTGGGGATGGCAACCAGATATGATTCCTTTTTTATGCGGTAGCGGAGGTGATTACTATTGCGTCAGAACATTGTCAGACGATCGATCGGTTGTATGGACTCCTAAAGATGATGTTTTATATATAATTTGTCAAAGTATTAAAGATTTTATTTTAATAGTTACTGAATGCTATAAATAAAATACTTATTTTTTGGATGAAGATAGATATCTGGAATGTAATTATGATTTGGAAGAAAAAATTATAGTAAATTTCAACCCGAATTATTATCAAAATAGTTTAGAATAAAAAGAATGATAAAAGGCATAAAATCCATTTGTTATAAGTTAAACCAAGAACTTAAAAGTAGAGATTGAGTTGACATTGGGTAAAGATGTATACTTTATTTAATATTTAAATTAACTGCTTATGGGACAATATCCACTCCACAATGTTCTATTCGCCAGGGCCCGCTTAGGTGAAGGCCCCATCTGGGATTCTACCCAAAACGTAATTTACTGGGTTGATATCTACAACCATCGCGTACATCAGTTCAATCCTGCTACAGGGAAAGACTTGTTTTTTGATGTGGGAGATGTCGTAGGTGCGATCGCAACAGCAGGTGCAGATAGATTAATTATCGCGTTGCGTCATCACCTGGCATTCCTCAACACCCGGACAGGTGTAGTTACCCCCATTTTAGAAATTGAAGGAAATCTGCCAGATAACCGTCTCAATGATGGTAAATGTGACCCTCAAGGACGTTTTTGGTTTGGCTCAATGTGTTCTTTGGAAAAACCCCAGGCTAGTCTCTATCGCTATGACAATGATGGTTCATTGCATGTCATGGAAACAGGATTGACTATCTCTAATGGTCTGGGATGGAGTCCCGATCAAAAAACATTTTACTTAACAGATACTCCTCAGCAAAAAATATATGCTTACGACTTTAATTCGATAACAGGAAATATTACTAATCGTCGGATTTTTGTTGATTTAACTCATGAAACTTTCCACCCAGATGGGTTGACAATAGACAGTGAAGGACATATTTGGTCAGCTATGTGGGCTGGATGGTGTGTGATTCGTTTCAACCCCAACGGTGAAGAGATATTGCGGATAAAGCTACCTGTGCAAGTGCCAAGTAGCTGTACTTTTGGGGGCGAAGATTTGCAAACACTCTACATTACCACTGCTTCAGTTGGACTCAGCCAAGCAGAGATCGAAAAAAGTTTCTACTCTGGTGATTTGTTTGCTCTCCAAACTGATGTTACTGGATTACCTACTTATGATTTTAAGGAATTATAGTGGTTCTCGACTCAGTGAGGTACAATTTTGACCTCTCTCCTTTTAGGCTATGCATTAGTCACATCTTTCTTAATATTGCTGTAAATAAGTCAGGAAAAGGATTGTAGAACAAAGCAATATCTGGATACTTGACAAAAGCGGTAGAATAGGGACGAAGATAATTTTCTAGGCGATCGCTAACTACTTTCCCTAAGAATTTGAGTGAAGTAGTTTCCAGGTTGCGGCGATATCGTGTAATCGCTGTAGCCAAGCGTCAAATCGTCTTAACACCCGGTTCTCCATCGCCCTTTTCTGATGTCCCCTATATCTGCCTGTTGTAATTGTTGAGTTGCCCAATTTTCCATCACCCACCTTCTACCCGTTACCCGCATCTTCTCTCAAAACTATACTCATCAAGCCTTGCGCCATTATTTTAAGTATTTTGTAGTTTTGTTGAGAAAGATGCGGGTAATGCATAGCCTACAAGGGAAGGGGCTGGGGGTGGGGTGCAATGACTGTGGGAATCATAACTATTTATCCGGACATGATATTACGCACAAGAGATCCCGGAAATTTCTCTAGCGTACTTATCGCGCTAGCCCGATAAGTACGCTGGAGTAGCCGTGACTTTAGTCCTTTGCTCCTTTTGCTTAAGCTTTTTTCAACCAGCTAAACATAGCGCGTAAATCTTTACCAACTTCTTCAATTTTGTGTTCAGCTTCTTTGCGACGCAAAGCGGTAAATCCTGGTTTACCAGCTTGATTTTCCAGAACAAATTCTCGTGCAAATTGCCCAGATTGAATTTCGCCCAGAATCTTCTGCATTTCAGCTTTGGTTTGTTCGGTGACAATCCGCGGGCCACGGGTATAATCGCCATATTCAGCAGTATTAGAAATGCTGTCGCGCATTTTGGCTAAACCACCTTCCACAACCAAGTCAACAATCAGCTTGACTTCATGGAGACATTCAAAATAAGCCAATTCTGGTTGATAACCAGCTTCTACCAAAGTTTCAAATCCGGCTTTGATTAAAGCACTCAAACCACCGCACAATACCGCTTGTTCGCCAAATAAATCTGTTTCGGTTTCTTCGCGGAAAGTAGTTTCGAGAACACCAGCGCGAGTCCCACCGATACCTTTAGCGTATGACATCGCGCGATCGCGTGCTTGACCACTAGCATCTTGATAAACTGCAAACAGCGCTGGTACGCCTTCCCCACCTTCATAAGTCCGCCGTACCAAATGCCCCGGCCCTTTGGGTGCTACCATCACCACATCGACGTTAGCCGGTGGTACAACTTGCCCAAAGTGAATATTGAAGCCGTGGGCAAAAGCTAACACATTCCCTTCTTCTAGATTGGGTTCAATCTCGTTTTTGTAAATCGTTTTTTGAACTTCATCAGGTAACAAAATCATGATGAAGTCAGCAGCATTGGCCGCATCTGCAACGTTTTTCACAGTTAAGCCAGCTGCTTCAGCTTTTGCGACTGACTTACTACCCGGATATAATCCCACAATCACATTCAAACCACTATCTTTGAGATTGAGAGCGTGGGCATGACCTTGGGAACCATAGCCGATAATAGCAATAGTTTTTCCAGCCAAAAGGTCTAAATTGGCATCTTCGTCATAATACATCCGGGCCATAGAAGCATCTCCTGTCAGCAGCATCGTCATTTATTGGCAGGCTTACGATTGTACCCCAAATTGAGTAACACAGATGAACTGTCAATTATTGAATTTATCTCTTTGAACTGAGGGGGAGTGTTTACGGCGGCAATAATCGCCTAACTTCTTTATCTAAAGCAAGTAAAGTTACTCAGTTTCAGTAGACATAGAATACTGGCTATAGAAAATCGAGCCAAGTATATTTGCCAACCAGCATCAACAAAAGACTCTTCGGTTTTCGCTCCAGCAATTACTACGTATTGGGGAGAACCTTGCATTCAAAGCTAATCGGACAAGGTATTGAGCAGATACGTGTAATTTCCAGCAAGATAGTCTGGAAAGCTTTGCTTTATGCAAGTTTCAGCAATTTTATTACTTCCTTACCGAAGAGTAGAGTATATACTCTGAAGAAATAAGCCACCCTGATGTAAGAAAGGCAGTTAAGCAACGGCTCTAAACTAATCACTTGTAGTAAAAGTTTTCAGCAGCCAATGCTAAGTAACTTCCTTGCTCGGTTGTGGTTCCTTGCTTTTATGCTTTTTAACCAGTCAAGTATCAGACGAGGACTGGCAATTCCTTTTAAATCTTTGAGCAAACGGCGGGTACAGGCGAGGAGAATATCTTTATATTGGGCATCTTCTGAATCGATATCCTCTTCATCAGCCGCAAAATACACAACATAAAATTGCCGATTTTCTAAATATTTCTTTAACCTGAGTAATTCTGTAGACTTACCCGCACCCCGATGACCAAAATACAATTGGCAAGTATTTGTATCTGCCAATCGCATCCGATTTTCCAACTCTTGCTCAATATCCGCATCTCCCCGCACATCCTGACAATCTACATATTTTGGATCGCCTGCGGGTAAGGGTTCAAAGGGGTTAAAGGCATTGTAGAGTTTTGCGAGTAAGTCATAACTATTAACCATAGGTAAAAAATATAGCAATGATGCTCATAATAATGGAGATTATAGAGAATTGAGTGCTTGGCAAAAGAAGAAATAAAAAAAATTAGGAGCCGTGTGCAACTTTCTCTCAAACCTAACCCCCAACCCCTTCCCTACAAGGGAAGGGGAGCAAGACTTAAAGCCTCTCTCCGTTTCGGGGAGAGGAATGGAAGTGGGGTTTTAAGAAATAAGTCGGACATCGCATGACTTAGGCAAAACTATACGCGGTAGGGGCAATTCATGAATTGCCCTACCTAAAAATTAGGTTTAGGCTATTGTCTGCATAATTTTTGAAAAAGTAAAATAAATCATTCAGTATTCTTTCTGTCATCGGGTCGGGATGCTGTTATTTTCATTAGTTTTTCGGGAATCCTGTATTTGTATACCCACCACATTTGTCAATCCTTCAGGTTAGGTAGGCATTATTTATGCAACTCATCACCTCCTTAGATATTAGAAATTCGGAATATTTATCAAAAAATCGGCTTATCAGTTACCACCACCAGTTGCGTCTAATTTTTTCGCTGGGTAATCAGGTAAAAAACGTTCTGGAAATTGGGATTTTTAATTCTTTGTTAACGGACATTTTGAAGAACAATGGATACAACGTTACTACTGCTGATGTTGACCCCAATCTCAAGCCAGAAATAATTTTGGATCTGACAACAGATTTTTCATTACCGAAAGATAAATTTGATGCGATCGTCTTGTTTCAAGTACTGGAACACTTTCCTTACGAACAGTCAGAAGAAGCACTGAAAAAACTCGCAGAAGCAACAAAGAAATTTTTGGTGATTTCGATTCCTTATTGCACTCAATACTTGTCATTTCAGATCAAAACCTCTTTTTCAGGTAGGCCAAGGCATTTGTTATTCAATGTGCCAAAATTCTGGAGTACAACGCCAGTATGTGACGAACATTACTGGGAAATGGGTTTGAAAGGATATCCCAAAGAGCGGATTTTAAACTCTGTTGCCAATGCTGGGCTAACTGTCAAGCAAGAATTTATCGATCCAACTTATCCGTACCACTATTTTTTGGTGTTGGAAAAAACAAACAATATTTAAACAGCAGTCTCAACTAGGCTAGTTAACCTGCGTTGAAAATCGGGAGTAGGGAAATCCGAATCAGAAAATGGGGGCAAACAATGCTCAAAAAAGGTGCGATCGCTTAAGTTATGCTTTTAAAATCCTAATTGGTATCATGCTCTCCTATGTTCTCCGGGTTTATCCTGGAAAACAGAGGACTAGGCTGTATTAGCCACTATCATCATTTCAGATACTAACATCGAAAATTACCAATTATGCTAGAACAAGGCACTATCAGTATTCATACTGAGAATATTTTCCCGATCATCAAGAAGTCGCTTTACTCCGATCACCAAATCTTCTTGCGGGAACTGGTATCCAACGCTGTAGACGCCATCCAAAAGCTGAAAATGGTATCCCGCGCTGGAGATTACGCTGGAGATATTGGCGAACCGGAAATTGAAATTGCCATTGACAAAGATAATAAAACCCTATCCATCTCCGATAACGGTATCGGGATGACCGCAGAAGAAGTTAAGAAATATATCAATCAGGTTGCCTTCTCTAGTGCTGAAGAATTTATTCATAAATATGAAGGCAAATCAGATCAACCGATAATTGGGCACTTCGGTCTTGGTTTCTACTCTTCCTTCATGGTGGCGCAAAAGGTAGAAATTGATACTCTCTCCTATCAAGAAGGGGCGCAGGCGGTTCACTGGACTTGTGATGGTTCGCCAGCATTCACCCTAGAAGAATCGCCCCGAACAACTCGCGGTACTACTATTACTCTCAGCCTGCAAGGAGAAGAGGAGGAATTTTTAGAATCAGCACGAATTAAGAATCTTGTCAAGACCTACTGCGACTTCTTGCCAGTCCCAATTAAACTCGACGGTGAAGTAGTAAATAAGCAAAAAGCACCGTGGCGAGAGTCTCCGAGTAATCTGAGTCAAGAAGATTATTTAGAGTTTTACCGCTACTTGTATCCTTTTCAGGAAGAACCGCTGTTGTGGGTACATCTAAATACTGACTATCCCTTTATCATCAACGGGATTCTGTATTTCCCGAAAATGAGGCCAGATGTAGATGTTACCAAAGGGCAGATCAAACTATTTTGCAATCAAGTTTTTGTTAGCGACAACTGCGAAGAAATTATCCCGCAATTTCTGATGCCGATGCGGGGTGTGATTGATAGTACCGATATTCCGCTAAACGTATCGCGGAGTGCCTTGCAAGGCGATCGCACCGTGAAGCGAATTGGTGATTACATTGCCAAAAAAGTAGGCGATCGCCTCAAAGAACTTTTCCGCGACAACCGCGAACAATACATTAGCGCTTGGAAGGATCTTGGTACTTTTGTAAAATTTGGCGTTCTCAACGACGAGAAATTCAAAAAACAAATCGAAGATATCATCGTCTTCCGCACCACCGCCAAGCTGACAGAAAAAGTTGCTGCTGAAACTCCAGTGGTTGAAGTCCAGTCTTCAGACGGTGATGCTTGGCAAGATGTGACTCCTTCACCCAGTTCTGAGAACTCAACACCTAGCGCTCCTTACACCACGCTGAAAGAGTACCTCGAACGCAACAAAGAACGCAACGAAAATCGGGTTTTCTACAGCACTGATGAAGCAACCCAATCTACTTACATAGAACTGCACAAAAATCAAGGCTTGGAAGTCCTGTTTATGGACTCCTTCATCGACACTCACTTTATCAACTTCCTAGAGCGCGAATATCAGGATGTCAAGTTTACGCGGGTAGACTCAGATTTAGATAATACTCTGCTGGAACAAGATAAAGATAAGGAAATTGTCGATCCCAAGACGAATAAAACTCGGAGTGAGACGATCAAAGAGTTATTTGAAAAATCCCTCAACAAACCCAAACTCAACATCCGCACCGAAGCTTTGAAATCAGACGATCCTCAAGGGACACCACCTGCGATGGTTCTTCTACCAGAGATTCTCCGCCGCCTGCGAGAAATGAACGCCATGATGCAGCAGGGAACAGCAGAATTTCCCGAAGATCACATTTTGCTGGTGAATACTGCTCATCCGTTGATTCAAAATCTGGCAAATCTGAACCAAGGTAGTATTATTCAAGGTGACGGTGAATCGTCTACAAATCAGTTAGTCAACTTGATTTGTCAACACGTTTACGATTTAGCGCTGATGTCTCAGAAAGGATTTGACGCCGAGGGGATGAAATCTTTCGTCGAGCGATCGAATGAGGTACTCACCAAGCTAACGGAACAAGCTAGTAAGTAGTGCTGAGTGGGGCATTGGGCATTGCTTCTTCTCCCCCTGCTCCCTGCCCCCTGCCCCCTGCTTCCCACTCCCTTCTCCACTTCTGCTGCCTAAGACCTAAAATGGAAAGGCTGTATTAAAATAACAATCTGGAGATACTTGCAATGTCCCGTCGCTGCGAACTAACTGGTAAGAAGGCAAATAACGCTTTTGCTGTTTCCCACTCCCACCGCCGTACTAAACGCCTTCAGCACGCTAATCTGCAAAACAAGCGTGTTTGGTGGGAAGGCGGAAATCGCTGGGTGAAGTTGAAGCTGTCTACCAAAGCAATCAAAACCCTACAAGTTAATGGGTTAGAAGCAATGGCAAAAGAAGCTGGCATTAACCTGAATCATTACTAAGTAATGTAGATTTTATAACCTGAGTACTTTCGTAACGTGAAATACAGGTGATTCTTAGGGGTGCACAGCTAGCTGTGCGCCCCTAATGCTGATTACATCTTGAGTCGTAGGCTTTTCAATACGGTTCGGTTAAGGTTTTTTGATAAAAATTATACGATCGCAAAGACGCGATAAATCGCCGTCTCTACAAAGGATTGATTATTCGGCGATTTATCGCGTTTCTTCCCTTTACGAATTATTCAGTTATTGCTGTTGTATCTGCTTTTGTACCCAAAGACGAAAAGCTTTGAGCGTTGCATTTCTGCCTGCTGTTGTACTTTGCTCCAGATATTGGGGAATTGTTTCAATTAGTTGAAATTTAGGAAAATTTAGGCTTTGCTGAGACTCTACATAATGCCCGTCTTGCAGAACATTAATTTGGAGCTTTCCTTTATCAAAACGCCAAAGCTCAGGTACTTTTAAAGCTTCATAGATATTAGGATGAGTGCGAGAAGTAATATCAACTTCTAGAGCTAAATCGGGAGGGGGGTCTACTGTTAAATCTAGTCGCTTCTTGCCGCGAATCTTGGATTCATTTTTTATATAGAAACACTGGTCAGGTTCTATACCTTGAGCCATTGCTTGGTTTTTGAAAGTGGTAGAACCAAGACATCTAAACTCAATATCTAACTCTTCCAAAAGCGCTTTGACTAAATCGCTAATAATTTCTTTATCGTCTTCATGTTCTGGCAGTGGTGCCATAATCTCCAGTATTCCCCTATCATAAGCAATTCGTGCAGCACGGTGTTCGCCTAAATCCTCTAGAATTGCTTCCAATTCCTGCCAGGTTACATCTCGCAGTAGCACTCTTTGTCCTGGTGGAACATGGATGCGCTTTAATTCCAACAACATCATCTCCACTCCCAGTAGCTCAAACCTAAATTTAGCTTACTCCAGTTGACTAATGCGCTGCGACAATTTTTGCTGCTTAATAAACCCCTTTATTGAAGTGTATGGGGCGATCGCTTTTACAGAAAAGCGTACTTTAGAGAAAAAACCTCTGGTAACTCCAGAGGTTTTGGTTCCTGATTTAGTTTCTAGTTGTTACTACAACTTGTCCTTAGTCATTTCCCGATAGTAAAGGAAATTATTTGATTTAAGTAGTTACTCAAGTTATCGTGACTAAACGCGGATTACCAGGGATTAATTCTTCGCCTGTGGCTGCGAACCAGGAATCGTTACATCTATTGGTGTCACCTGTGCTGCTAGCTGCGTCAATGGCGGTTTAATCGCGGTTTGATTTCCCACCACTAGAGTCACAAGCTTTTCTGGCTTGAGGTATTCTCGCGCTACCCGTTGCACATCAGCTGCTGTGGTGGCGGCGACAGCTTTTTGATAGCGAAACAGAAAATCAGCAGGATAGCCGTAATATTCGTATCGCATCAACCGTGATAAGGTTTGGCTGGGGTCTTGAAAGTTGAATACAAAGGAGTTAAGTGTAGACTCTTTGGCAAAAGCGAGTTCTTTTGCTGTTACTCTTTGACTTTGGATGCGCTTGATTTGTTCTTGTAAAGCTTTGACAAACTGTACAGTAGCATCCGATCGCGTTTGTCCGCCAGCAATAAACATGCCAGGATAGTCATAGCGAGGACTCCACTGGCCATAGACAGAGTAAGCTAAACCTTGACGCGATCGCAATTCATTAAATAAGCGTCCACCAAATCCATTTAACACCCCATTTAATACATCTAGCGCTGCATAATCGGGATTGTCAAACCGTCCGCCTAAATGTCCCAGAAGCACACTACTTTGTGTCAGTTGTGGCTGATTGACAAAAAAGACTCCACCTGTATTAGCTGACGAAACCTTTGGTAATGTGGGTTTAGCAACACCTGGGTTGCGGTTCCAGTCGCCCAACTTAGCTTGAACGAGCGATCGCATTTTCTTAGCATCAAAATCCCCCACAATCCCTAAAATCATATTATTGGGGTGGAAATATTGCTGATAAAACTCGATCAAATCTTCACGCTTAACCCGATCCACCGTTGCATACTCTATCGTGCGAGCATAGGGACTATCTTTCCCATAGATCAATTTCTTAAATTCTCGACTAGCAATCCCATCTGGATTGTCATTGCGACGCGCAATGCCACCTTTAGCTTGAGTTTTCGCCAAGTCTAGCTTTTCTTGAGCAAATACTGGCGATCGCAGCACCTCAGCAAACAGCCCAAACACCGTTTCTAAATCTTCACTAAGTGCGTCAAAGCTAGCACCACCAGAAGTTTCACCAATAGTAGCTTCAACAGATGCCGCCCGTTGTTCCAACATCTCGTTGAGTTCATCAGCCGAATGCTGCTTAGTTCCTCCAGTTCGCATCACCGCGCCCGTGAAACCAGCTAAACCGACTTTCTGTTGTGGTTCCAAGCGATTTCCTGTCCGCACAAACGCCGTCCCATTTACCAACGGCAATTCGCGATTTTCCATTAAATAGACAACCAAGCCGTTTTGAAGCACAAACCGCTCATACTTAGGTAACTTAATCTCAGGTAGCGGTGGTAACTGCAACTCTGTATAATGCTTGGCCTCAGCCGTCGCCGCCAAAGAAAAATTACAAGTTAAAAGTAAACACGCAAATACACCAATCAAAGCATAAATCAACCCCTTCCCATTCTGAATCTTAAACGCCATCCGCCTTTTACCCTTCACCTTGTACCTCTGCATATCTCTTTACCTTTGCGCCCTTTGCGCCTTCGCGGTTCGTTTCTCTTAAGCTTCTTTCGACAACAACTTCCCAATCGTGCGATTTTTCGGCGTAAATGTCTCCTTAGCCACTCGCGCAATATCAGCCGTCGTCACCGCCGAAATATCATCCAACTGCTTAAATAAATTCCGCCAAGAGCCAGTTTTCACCTCATATTCCAGCAATTGTTGAGCCATCCCCATATTTGAATCGAGAGTACGTAACAAACCCGCCCGTGCTTGGGTTTTCACCCGTTCCAAATCAGCTGCCGCTACAGGTTCAGTTTTTAATTTGTCAATTTCTTGGCGCAAAGCCACCGCCAATTCATCAACCGTATGACCAGGAGCCGTGAGAGCATAGAAAAATATCAGGTTTGGGTACTTATCTCCGGGAAATCCACTATAACCTTGAGCGTTTAGAGCTAAACGCTGCTTTTCTACCAAAGATTTATACAACCGCGATGTGCGCCCATCGCTTAATAAACTGCCAATAATTTCATAGACTGCATTATCTGGATGGGTAATTGCCGGACGATGATAACCTTCTAAATACCAAGGTTGAGAAGCTAGCTGTAAAGTTACTTCTCGTGTTTGTTGTTGTGGCGGTTCTACCGGGATTTGTTCAACAGCTTTGGTTTTTGCTTGATAGCGGCCAAAATAAGTTTGCGCCAGTTTTTTTACCTCAGCCGGGTTAACATCTCCGACAATGGCGATCGCTAAATTACTTGGTACGTAGTGAGTATCAAAAAAATTCTGGACATCTTCTGGTGTCAGATTGCGAATATCTTTGTCATAACCAATCACTGGACGCCTGTAGGGATGAGCTTTGTAAGCAGTATCGATAAATTTCTCCACCATCTGTCCAATAGGTGAATTATCTATCCGCATCCGTCGCTCTTCTAAAATTACATCTTTCTCTTTATAAAACTCACGACGAATTACCGGATCGAGGAATCGCTCCGACTCCAACGACATCCAAAGTTCCAGTTTATTAGCAGGAAAGCTGTACAAATAACGGGTGGCTTCGGTTGAAGTATTGGCATTTAAACCCACACCTCCCGCTTGTTCGACAATTTGCCCCAATTCGTTTTGCTTGACTAACTTGGCTGCTTGCGATTCCACTTGCTTAAACTCAGTTTCTAACCGAGCAACCTCATCTTTTTTACCAGCAGTTTTCGCTGTTTTAATTTGGGCATCCAACCGTTCTAAGGTTTCTAATAGAGGTTTTTCTTTTTTGTAGTCTTGTGTACCAATGCGCGTTGTACCTTTAAACGCTAGATGTTCCAGAAAGTGAGCTACACCAGTTTTACCATCTGGCTCATCCACACCACCGACATTTGCGTAAGTAATAAAAGAAACCACAGGCGCTTGATGTCGTTCCAAGACAAGGAATTTTAGACCATTATCGAGGCGAAACTCCGTTAACTGTTTGATAACTCGATCCAGATAAGGTTGGATCGAACTTTGAACTGGCGGGGTTTGAGTTTTGGTTTCTTGAGGGGGAGGTGCCGTTTGAGTTTGAGCCAGAGCAATTTCTGGTAGCAATCCCCACCACAAAACCATCGAAGCCAACAAAGCGACAAACAACCGCCGCAATATGACAGATACTTTATTTGACCAATCCAAAATCCCCAATCTAAAATCTAAAATTGACCGACCGATCTGGTTCATAAGCGCAAATTAAGATAAAGTGACACTACCTAAAAAACAAGATACTTAGCAAAAAACGTTAATCTTGTATTAAGCTTATTAGGCTTTTTGACTTGACGTTAGACAATAATGCTACAAATCGTGTTCCGCAAATCTCACCATAACTGTTATGCGAGTTTTTAATTCTTCCCCACCCTCAGAGGCTCAGACGCGCAACCGGATTTTACAGGCAGCACAACGGTTGTTTGCCTCTCAGGGATTTGACGGCACTACCACCCGCGATTTAGCACAGGCGGCAGGTGTAGCTGAAGGCACTCTCTTTCGTCATTTTCCCAATAAAAAGGCAATTTTGGTGGAAGTAGCTACGAGTGGCTGGGTAGAGATTTTAACCGATTTGCTGACAGAATTAAGTGAAATGGGCAGCTATAAAGCCATAGCTCAGGTGATGCGTCGCCGGATGTGGAACTTTCAAAAAAATGCCGATTTGATGCGTGTTTGTTTTATGGAGGTGCAGTTTCACCCCGACTTGCGCGATCGCATTCAATTAGAAGTCATTACCAAAATGACTGATGTGGGCGAAGCATTTTTTCAAACAGCGATGGATAAAGGCATTTATCGTCAAGGAGATGCCAAGCTGGTAGCTAAAGTTTTTTTAGGAATGTTTGCGATCGCAGGTTTTTCTAACAACACTCTCATAGAACCTGACGCTTCCCCCCAACAAATGCAGGAAATGGCAGAAGGACTCGCTGATATCTTCCTTAATGGTGTTTTAGCAAAAGAGTGAAGAATCATGAGTTATGAATTATGAGTTTTAATTTTTAACTAATGATTGCTTGAGCTTGCTGGCTCCACTGTTGTACTAGTTCAATTGCTGGACACAAATCTCGTCGTTGCATTGTTGCTACTTGCAAGCGCATAATTTGTTGGTGCAATCTATGAGTTGGAGTTTGAGCTAACTGCACTACAGAGCCAATACCCGCATGGAGCAATAAACCACAATATTGTGTCCCGACACTGGGAATACGCGCTAAGTCAGCTAAAGCCATCCATTTATTTACATACTGAAGATGAATCTGTAGTTTATTTGCTAACGCTACTCTTTCTTGTAGAGTTTTACCTTGTTTGATTAGCGCTACTGTGCTAGGAATTCCACAATTTTGGAGTTGAGATTGTTCCTCATGGCTCAGTCCAGGTAATTGCTCAATTGGCCAGTCACGAGATTGGATACGACTTCGATTATTTGTATTTTTAGCAGACATTTTTGAAATTCAAATATAGGCTTGTTTAAATATTGTGACAGTCGCTTGTTCGCAAAAGTACGCTTTTGCGGTTTAGTATTTGTATTGCCGTGCAATTTTAACCCAATCTTCTGCAATGCGATTGTTTCGCCTAACAATGCGATTGTGCCGCCTAACAATGCGATTGTTTCGACTAACAATGCGATTGTGCCGCCTGACAATGCGATTGTTTCGCCTGACAATGCGATTGTATCGACTAACAATGCGATTGTATCGACTAACAATGCGATTGTGTCGCCTAAGGGACTTCCAACAAATAAATTATCCAATCTTGTGGGGTGGACATCTTGTCCGCCCAAGGCTTGGGGCTATCGTGTCGCCCACCCCACAAAAAGTAGTTGAGTATTTTTTTATTTGGAGTTCCCTAACAAAGATTAGATATCTTGCAAAACTCCCTAACAGCGCCTAACCAACTGCATTGACAGCTATTTTAGGCAGGTAATGCCGATCGTATCGGGATAGTCAATGTAATCCTGCCAGAACTCGGAGCCAAATTTCTGTATGCCTTTGGGACAGACTATTGGACGGTGCCAGCGGATTTCTTTAAAACCAGCACTCATCAAGGCCCATTCATAAGTCGCTTGGCTAAGGTAGTAGTTATCAATACTGATAGACTCACCTTCATCAGGAATGCTCAATGTTAAGGTTATGGGAGTACCATCTTGGAGGGGCTGGGCACATCTCCTAGCAATGCCATATTTCTGATGTTTATGATAAAACTCTGGAAGCAGTTCTAGATTATTGTTCAAACTGACGAATCGACCACCAGGTTTAAGATGAATTGCTATGGCCTGACACATTTTGAGTAGTTGCTCTTTAGTTGAAGCGCAATTCAGCAAGTAGGAGACTACCACAAGATCGAAGCTGCCAATAGAACCAATTTCCATGACATCACCGATAATATATTCAATTTTAAGTGGAACAGAGGCTTCTTCAAGTCTTGCCAATTTAATCATTTCTGAGGAAATATCCACACCAACCAAACGTGCAGCGCCATTCTGTTTGAGCAATCGCGTGAAAAATCCTTCTCCACAAGCTAGATCGAGGATTGATTTCCCGGCAACATCTCCGATTAAATTTAAGTATGTATATGCCTCACCATACAAGCGATAAGGCAATTTGTTAAGTTTTTGAAACTGGAGAGCTATGTTATCAAACACAGTTGCCATTTTTTCACCTCACTTGCAAGTTTTTTATTAAAGAATGTCTGAAAAGTTAAATTCCCCGCCTGCCACTTCAGCATCAACCTAACTCGCAGCGACATTTACCTATGCGGTAATTAACTCACCTCGCATAACAGTTACCGCTTGTCCGCTGAGAAAGACGCGATCGCTCCCGTCATAATACACTTTCACTACCCCACCGCGACTGGATGCTTGATAAGCCAAAAACTCATTTTTCTGCAAGCGATCGCGCCAGAACGCAGCAAGGCAGCAATGGGCTGAACCAGTCACCGGATCTTCATTAATACCTACCTCTGGTGCAAAGAAGCGAGAGACAAAATCATAATCTGAATCAGGATTAGTCAAGCTAGTAACTATAACTTTACCAATTGGTAAGGTTTTGAGTAGTTGAAAATCAGGCTGCATTTGCCGCACTAAATCTTCCGATTGTAATTCCACTAAATAACTTAGTGAATTCTGCAAGACAAATCTGTATGGTACACCCAAAGCAGTCTTGAGTTCTGGAGGCCCGATGATTACTCGTGAGTGGTTGACAGGAAAATCTAATTCAATCCACTCACCTTGCAACTTAGCAATCAGCACTCCACTTTTGGTATAAAAACGCGCAACTTCATCAGGTGACAAATGCCCCTCTGACCAAAGTACATGGGCACTAGCTAAAGTTGCATGACCACAAAGCGGTACTTCCACCGTGGGGGTAAACCAACGCAGATTAAAGCCATCATCCTGTCTAACTAGAAAAGCCGTCTCAGATAAATTCATCTCCTGCGCGACATTCTGCATCCAGCGTTCGTCTTGGGGAGTAGGCAAAACACAAACAGCAGCAGGATTACCTGCAAAAACTGTATTGGTAAAAGCATCAACCTGAGTAATGATTTGTCCCATCAAAATCACCTTGAAAGTTGGAAAAAAGATTCTACTACACAAAACTGTCCCTCTCCGATGAGCAAGCTGACTTTTCACGGTATCTGGAAAACCTCTCTTCTATTTCTCTCATGCTTTTAGGAGAGAGACTTTGAATTTTCCCCCTTCCCGCGTCGGGAAGAGGGTTAGGGGGTTAGGTCAATCGTTGGCTTTTCCACATAACGTGAAAAGTCAGGACGGGCAAGAGGGGCAGATTTGAACTTTAATTCAAGACAGGGAGAGGTTCATCGAACTCACGTTACCTTAGAAATTAGTAATATAATCTCCAAAAACTAGGGTCAATGTTAAAGCAAAACGGAAACATGAGGATAAAAATCTTCAGAAGCATCTTTGCTGCTGTCAACTTAGCGCTAATTTCTGGAGGATTAGTTAGCTGTGTTGTTGAAGTACCGCAGCGGCTTGCCCCAACTGAGGAACAAAAACCAGCCGTACAACCTATCCAACAGCCTAAACAGGAAAGCGACAACGACAAAAATGATGATGACAAACATCGCGATCGCAAGAATGATAAAGACGATGACGATAAAGAAGATAACGACTAACGAAACGCAGAACGATCGCCTTTATCCTTTTCTTTGAGTTTCCATTTATGCTTATCCAACAAACTTCTACTTCCCTAATCGACACTTTACGCCACCGACGGCAACAACTAGCCAACCTGATTAATTTTCCAGTAATTCTGTGGTCAGGTAGCAACAGTCCGCGCAACTTTCCAGCAAATCCCTTTGTGTTCCGCGCTAGCAGTCATTTCCTCTATTTTGCCGGACTGCCGTTATCGAAGGCGGCAATTCGTTTAGAAGGTGGCAAGCTAGAACTATTCATCGACGATCCGTCACCCAGCAGTGCCCTTTGGCATGGAGAAATGCCAACGCGCGGGGAAATAGCCCAGAAGATTGGGGCGGATGTAGCTCGACCAATGGCAGAATTAGAGTCTTGGGTAGAAGATGCCGCTACACTTGCTGTACAAGATGCAGCGACTTGGACGCAGCAGACGCAGCTATTAAATAGATGGGTTTTACCGCAAAGTCCTCCCGAAGGAATTGACTTGCAGTTAGCTAAAGCGATCGTTTCTCTCCGCCTCACTCACGATGAAGCTGCATTAACTCAGTTGCGAAAAGCTGCGGCTGTCACTGTTGAAGCCCACAAAGCTGGTATGGCAGCAACACCTAAAGCGAAGCTGGAAGCAGAAGTTCGGGCAGCGATGGAAGGGGTTATTATTGCCCGCAATATGACCACTTCCTACAACAGTATTGTCACCGTCCACGGTGAAGTTTTGCATAACGAGCAGTATCACCACCCCCTACAACCAGGTGACTTACTGCTTGCCGATGTTGGTGCTGAAACTGAGATGGGTTGGGCTGGAGATGTGACTCGAACATGGCCAGTTTCGGGTAAATTTTCATCTACCCAAAGAGATATTTATGATGTGGTGCTGGCAGCCCACGATGCTTGCATTGCCAAAATACACCCTGGTGTAGAGTATGGGGATATTCATTTGCTAGCTGCTACAGTCATAGCTGAAGGTTTAGTAGAGTTAGGCATTTTCCAAGGAAATCCCCAAGATTTAGTAGAAATGGATGCCCACGCGCTGTTTTTCCCTCATGGTATCGGTCATCTACTGGGTTTAGATGTCCATGATATGGAAGATTTGGGCGATTTAGCTGGGTATGAAGAGGCACGTGAAAGAAGCGATCGCTTTGGCTTAGGCTACCTTCGTTTAAATCGTCCTTTGCGTCCAGGAATGTTAGTCACAATTGAACCTGGTTTTTATCAAGTACCAGCAATTTTAAATAATGCTCAACTACGCTCAAAATATCAAAACGTCATCAATTGGCAACGTTTATCTGAATTTGCCGATGTGCGCGGAATCCGCATTGAAGATGATGTTTTAGTTACAACAGAAGGCAGCGAAGTTTTAACAGCCGCATTACCAAATGATGCCGATGCTGTCGAAAATCTAGTCAATGCCTGAGTTCATACTGACAGCCATTCATAATAGATGCTTAATTACTGGATTCACCTTTGATGTAGCCGAGCATTTGATTTCGGACATCACGTTTAGCTCGTGAATCCAGCAAGATTCCTAACAAAGAGGCATCGCGCTCATGGTCGGTGTTAAGGTGTTGTGCTGGATCTCGATTTACATGCACTTCAGCAATCTTTACGCTTTCTCCAACTACCTCAAAACGCACTTTGAAAATGCAAAAACCAGTCCAACTACGATGTAAATATAGCCAAGGAGCCTCATAGAAAATGAACCACTTATCTTCCATCTGCTCTGGAATAACTCCAGCAGCAATTCTGTCGAATTCTTCCTGTGAGTAAAGTTTTTCTACTGTTATATTTGTGTAAGCAGAAAGCATAGGTTCTGTTTTCCAATCATTCCGTTTAGCTATTCGCATAAGTAAAAAAATATAATATGATACCTCATGATATATAAAATAATTCCAAATTCATGAGAAAAAAAACCATAGGATTACTCCTGAACGGAGTTATTGTCAGCTTCGGATTATTACCATTATTAGCTCAAGCACAGCAGCCGGTTTCTAATACCCAAGTTGCGGCAATGGTAGAAGCATTGCGACAAGCTGCACCGCAAACAAAAAATCCCAACGATGGACTTTACAGCGAATGGCAAGTTAAACCAGAAACCCTCAAAGGCTGGACAAGAACTTGTCTCAAACGAGAACTAACACCAACGCAATTTGAAAACAGCCCTGCGATCGCCCGACAAGTTGTATCATGTATCACGCGCCGTGAGTTAACCAATCAGTTCCGTGCCACCAATAATGAAATTGCATCTGTGCGTGGCGCAGCTTGTTGGTGGATGACTGGTAGCTACACAGGTTGTGACAAAGGCTTCACTGCTGAGTATGTGCAAAAAGTTGTCCGCTTTTACCAACAACAGCGTCCAAATTAAAAAAATATCCCATCGCTTTTAGGGCAGGGGGCAGGGGGCAGGGGGCAGGGGAGGCAGGGGAAGAAGATATCTGCTAGTCCTCTTGGATGGAGGAATTGAGTAATTTATTTTTTGGAGTTCTCTAAAAGGGTGACTCTTTAGAAAGAGTTAAGATAATTGCTTTACCTTATCGACAACCCAATCAACGCGATCTTTTCCCCAAAATCTCTCGCCTTCGACTACCCAAGTCGGGACTCCGGGACAGCCAAACTGTTCGTATTCTGCCAAAGCTGCCACTGCTGCAAGTTTTGCTGCTTCTCCGTAGATTAACTCAAGAATGCGATCGCCATTCAACCCAACATCATTTGCTACTTTCTTAATCACAGACTCATCGTTGACATCAAGTAGGTCAATGTATGTCGCTCGAAAGAAAGCGGCATCAAGCAGATGCTCCTTTCCAGTTCCACAAGCAGCGTAATAGGCTCTCGCGGGAAGTTCTTCGCGACCAAACTTCATTTTCTCCCAGCGCTTGACCCACCTACCAAATTCTTCAAACTCCTTGAGCCGTATTTCAATGCCGTACTTTTTCGCCCACCGCAGACAATCTTCTTTGTGATACGACGATAACACGGCGCTTTCACTGCGTCCTTGAAGGTTAGCTACCTTTATACCTCGTTCCTTCGGTATGTAGATTGGTCGTCGTTCAATATCAACAGGCAATCCGCGCAAAGCTTTTTCGGCAAGAGCAATACCAATATATGAATTTGACGAGTGGTATATCGAGTATGAGTATACTTTGATTCGCTGCGACATCTTGGCTACCGTAGCTACTTACTGATAATATTACGAATTAGCGATCGCAGCAGTAGCCAATATTCAATCACAGAGTCCCCAATCCCCACGTGTTGGATAACAATAATAGGAATTATCGGGCGACACATTTAGCCGCTATACGCTCACCCGATACAGAGAATGAAAATCAGTTCGCTCTTAGACTGCGGAGCGTTAAGGCTTGCCTAGAAAGTCTTTTTTGCCAAGCTCTACACCGCAGTGTCTGAGAATGTCATAGGTTGTTGTGACATGGAAATAAACGTTTGGCAAAACAAAATATAGGAGAAATGGCATTCCTTCAAAAGATAGGCTCTTGTCACCCTGCGTAATGGTAATTGTTTTATCTTCCGAACCATCTATTTGTTCGGGTTTAAATGTGTCTAAATAAGAGATAGTTTTCTGAACGCGGTCAATAAGTTCGGGCAATGTAGTTTCATTGTCCTCAAACTTGGGTGCTTCTGCCCCTGCTAATTGTGCGGCACCTCTCTTTGCTATGTCAGAGGCAATTTGTACTTGTCTTGACAATGGAAACATATCTGGGAATAGACGACTATTGACCAACACATGTCGATCTATTTTTTTGGTTTCTGCATATGTAGCACCTTTTTCAAGAATACTTATAAGGTTATTCAGTGTGCGAATGAACACTGGTATTGAAGCTTGATACATTGAAATGGTCATTGATATTTCTCCAGAAAAAGTTCAATCTTTGTAGAGTTGGGGTCTTGTTGAGATAAGTAGTGTGATTCGCTCAGTATAAATCTATCGCATCGAATAAGCGCTACACATAAACGCGCGATCGTCATGAAGAGGGGGAAGGGAAAATTCCATACCTTTACCCCCGCCCCTTACCCCCAGAGGGAACCCCACCTTCCCCTTTGCCCCTCTGCCTCTTTATCAATCCGTATCTGGTTGCTACAGTCGCGGTGAAAAATACTAAGCTGGTAGATAGCACGTTAAAACTTTAGCGGAAATTCCAAATCGCATTCATCGGCGGTTTAGAATTCCCCATTGGCGAACTACCTGTAATTACATTATGTTTGATGCATTATCTGACCGTTTAGAATCCGCCTGGAAAAAACTGCGGGGACAGGACAAAATTTCTCAATCCAACATTCAAGATGCATTGCGCGAAGTGCGCCGCGCCCTGTTGGAAGCAGATGTCAATCTCCAGGTAGTCAAAGATTTTATTAGCGAAGTCGAAGCCAAGGCACAGGGAGCCGAGGTGGTTACCGGCGTGCGACCTGACCAACAGTTCATCAAAATTGTTCACGATGAACTGGTGCAGGTGATGGGAGAAGAAAATGTTCCCATAGCAGAAGCCAAGGAACAGCCTACCATCGTGCTAATGGCTGGGTTGCAAGGTACTGGTAAAACCACAGCTACCGCTAAGTTAGCCTTACACCTCCGTAAATTAGACCGTAGCTGCTTGTTGGTGGCGACAGACGTATATCGCCCAGCAGCGATCGACCAATTGGTGACGTTGGGTAAGCAAATTGACGTACCAGTATTTGAACTAGGAAGCGACGCCGATCCCGTAGAAATTGCAAGGCAAGGTGTAGAACGCGCTAGGGCAGAAGGTGTCAACACAGTAATTATTGATACTGCCGGACGCCTGCAAATTGACGAAGACATGATGGCGGAATTAGCCCGCATCAAAGCAACTGTCCAACCCCATGAAACTCTCTTGGTGGTGGACGCGATGACTGGTCAAGAGGCGGCAAATCTTACCCGCACCTTCCACGAGCAGATCGGAATTACTGGGGCAATTCTCACCAAGCTGGATGGTGATAGCCGTGGTGGTGCAGCGCTTTCGGTGCGAAAGATTTCGGGAGCGCCGATTAAATTTGTGGGCGTGGGTGAGAAAGTCGAGGCACTGCAACCTTTTTATCCCGATCGCATGGCATCGCGGATTCTCGGTATGGGCGATGTGCTCACCCTGGTAGAAAAAGCCCAGGAAGAGTTTGACTTAGCAGATGCTGAGAAAATGCAGGAGAAAATTTTGTCAGCGAAGTTTGACTTTACTGACTTTCTCAAGCAGTTGCGGATGCTGAAGAACATGGGTTCTCTGGGAGGCTTGATCAAGATGATTCCAGGGATGAACAAGCTCTCAGACGATCAACTCAAGCAGGGAGAAACCCAGCTAAAGCGCTGTGAGGCGATGATCAACTCCATGACTCGCCAAGAACGCCACGACCCCGACTTATTAGCCAGTTCTCCCAGTCGGCGGCGGCGGATTGCATCTGGCTCCGGCTATAGAGAGTCAGATGTGACTAAACTGGTGGGTGATTTCCAAAAAATGCGATCGCTCATGCAGCAAATGGGTCAAGGTGGCTTCCCTGGAATGCCGGGAATGTTCGGCGGTGGTGGTGGCATGGGCAACGCCTTCGCAGGTGCAGGCAATCGTCCCGCAGCCCCCGGATGGCGAGGTTATGATGGTGCCCCAGCCACGAAAAAGAAAAAACCCAAAGATAAAAAGAAAAAAGGCTTTGGTAATCTTTAGTTATTGGGCACTTGTACTGAGTTTCGACTGCGCTCAACTACCGCGAAGTCGTTGGCGCAGCCTCTCGTAGAGAAGTATTGGGCATTGGGCATTGGTAATTTGCAAATGACTAATGACAAAGGACTAATGACTAATGACTAATAGCAGCAAATGCTAGGCAGTGCTAAAATTAGCATTTCGACCTCAGAATTTATCAGCAGAGGAAACTAACCCTCAATTTCTCGGCAGCAGCCAGATTTTAAGTTACTTCCTCACCAATTAGTTGCTAACTAATATCTAACAACAGGAGAACGATTCTTCAACCATGATCAAACTGCGCTTGAAACGATTCGGTAAAAAGCGGGAAGCAAGTTACCGCATTGTAGCCATTAACAACCTCGCTCGCCGCGATGGCCGTCCCTTAGAAGAATTGGGTTTTTATAACCCCAGAACTGATGAAGTGCGACTAGACGTTCCCGGTATCGTCAAGCGACTACAACAAGGCGCTCAACCCACTGATACCGTTCGTCGCATTCTAGTAAAAGCTAATGTTTTTGAGCAGGTCAGTGCAACAGCCGCATCATAATTTCGGAACAAAATTGCCAACAGCTAGCCCCGACTATGTTGGGCTGGTTAGATTTTTGGTGCAGCCGTTTTTGGAATCTCCAGAGACACTAAGCGTCGATTGTGAAATTTCTCAGCCCCTCAAGCGGGTTTGGGTTCGCATCGCCTTTGAAAGCACAGATAAAGGGAAAGTGTTTGGTCGAGGGGGACGCAATATTCAGGCGATTCGTACAGTAATTGCCGCAGCCGCAGCCGCAGCTGGGCAATCAACATACCTGGATATCTACGGCAGCACCACGCCGGGCCGCGAGGGTATGTCTTTTGATGAAGAGACAGAAGAGCGATCGCCACCGCCGACTAGGAGAGAACCACGTGGAAATGATGGGCCTAAACCCATTGTTAAACCCCGCCTCCGCTAGGTTAAAACTAGAGAGCAAATCTGAGCGGTTGTAGTTACCTCCGCTCAGAATTTTTATAAAGATGGAAATTCAAGAGGGCGAATAAAATTCGCGGTGACACAAACATAGACGCTTTGCGGGTTCCCGTAGGGTAGTCCGCCTCTGCGGATTAAGGAAACATTGAGTTTTTGAAACCCACCTCCGTGGGTTTTGCTTGTCTAGATGCGGTTTATAACCGCCCTTTTAACGTTAAGTTGACTATAGCCGATTAATTTGTTGCAAATATTTTTTCAAAAAATAAGTAATAAAAGCCTAATTTCGCCGTTAACGAGAAAATATTAACCTTTGTCAAACACAGATCCTCACCAATTAAGAAATACTATGGCAGGTGCCTTAACGATTCAGCTGCCCAATATTCCCAGTGCGATCGCTCTAGCCGGAGATGGAGAAGAAAATCTCAAAACCCTATCTCGGCAAACAGGGGCCACTTTAGTGCTACGCGGACAGGAATTACTGATTTCTGGTACTGAAGGGCAAATCGATCTGGCTTCTCGATTAGTGCGATCGCTTGAAGACCTCTGGATTAAAGGCAATGTCATTTCCAGTGCCGATATTTTAACAGCTCGTCAAGCTATAGATAGCGATCGGCAAGGGGAACTGCAAGATTTACAGCGAAATGTCCTCGCCAAAAGTCGCCGGGGTGAAGAAGTCCGTGCCAAAACCTTCCGCCAGCGTCAATATATCGACGCACTCCGTAGGCGCGACCTCACTTTTGGCATTGGCCCCGCCGGAACAGGCAAGACTTATCTCGCTGTTGTTGTCGCCGTACAAGCACTCCTTGCTAACCAGTTTGAAAAGCTGATCTTAACTCGCCCTGCCGTCGAAGCCGGTGAAAAACTCGGTTTTTTGCCTGGAGATTTACAGCAAAAAGTTAATCCCTATCTTCGCCCACTTTACGATGCTATTTATGAATTCATCGACCCCGAAAAAGTACCCAGTTTAATGGAACGCGGTGTGATTGAAGTCGCACCACTTGCCTATATGCGGGGACGCACCCTCAATAACGCTTTTGTAATTGTCGATGAAGCTCAAAATACTACACCCGCTCAGATGAAAATGGTTTTGACTCGTTTGGGCTTCCGTTCGCGGATGGTGATTACAGGCGACATGACACAAACTGATTTACCACTTCACCAACAATCAGGTTTAGGAGTGGCTTTACAAATTTTAAAACACGTTGAAGGCATTGCCTTTTGCGAATTTTCTCAAAAAGATGTCGTGCGTCATCCTTTAGTTCAGCGCATTGTCGCGGCTTATGAACAATACGAAAAATAGTCATTAGTCATTAGTCATTGGTCATTAGTCATTGGTCATTAGTCATTGGTCATTAGTCATTAGTCATTAGTCATTAGTTATTGGTCATTGGTCAAAAAACTGACAGAGGATAACAATTTATGAGTACTACTTTGAAAGAATTTTTAGAAGCTTGCGAGACTCTTGGAACTTTGCGTTTAATTGTTACTAGTAGCGCTGCTGTATTAGAAGCGCGAGGCAAAATAGAAAAGCTATTTTATGCAGAATTGCCTAAAGGGAAGTATGCGAATATGCACACCGAAGGCTTTGAGTTTCACTTGAATATGGACAGAATTATTCAAGTAAAGTTTGAAACAGGTGAAGCAAAAAGAGGCAATTTTACAACCTATGCTATCCGGTTTTTAGATGATAAACAGGAGTCTGCTTTAAGCCTATTTTTGCAATGGGGAAAACCGGGAGAATATGAACCAGGACAGGTGGAAGCTTGGCAGTTTTTACGAGAACAGTATGGAGATACTTGGCAACCTTTACCAGCAGAAATTTAATACAGCTAAACTGATAGGGGTGGAGGAAATCGGATATCTGCACTGAACTGCTCCACATTAACGCTGCGATGAATCGGTAAAACATATTCTAAATTCTCGTGGGGTTGGGGAATAATATGAGAAGAAAGCACCTCGCCACCGTTAACTCGCAGCACCGCATTTAGTCCTGCTGTCACCGCCACATTCACCTCGCCCACAACCCCCCGAATTAATACGGTAATTTGTCCCAAATCGGTATTTTCATAACCAACAAGGGTTACACGGGCAGCTTTACACATAGCATCTCCCACTTCCACCGCTGTGGGAACGCCATAAACTTCAATCATACCTAGTGCCAATGTCATGCTATAACCATAATTCGGGATTGTAAGGTCAAACATCTTACTACAAAGTTTTAATTTTTTACACAAACTTACTTAATTTTTAATCGATAAATAATAAACGTTAACTACAAAACTGCTAATGCTTACAATAAAGGCGATTTGGAGTTTTTTCTTGCTGTTTTTATTCCTTTTGTGGGGTGGTGAAGCTCTTGCAGGAGAGTTGTCTGAACGTTTAGCAAATTTTCCCCAATGGGAAAAGTTAACTTCAGTGCAACCAGCTTCCGGTGATTTAGTTTACCCGGAATGGATGGCTGGCTATTGGCAAGTTACAAGTACTTTGGTAGATTTAGCTGCACCTTTGGCACCAGAAATTGTAACTCCAGGTTTTGAAGGTAATCGTCGGCAATTAAATCAGCCTGTGAGTTTTGTAGTAAGATTTGTGAAAGAGCAACCACATGTTTCCGGGTTAAAAATATTACCTAAGATAGACTACAAATCCCCAAATTTAGTAGCAGATAGAGCGTTTAATAGCTTGAATTTAGCAAGAGCTTATTTAGGGGATGAAGCAGTGTTATTAGTCAAAGTAGATCCAGATTCACCTAATCGTCAAATTACGTTCTTGCGTAGCAGTCGCCAACTAGTTTCGATTGTGACTGCACGAGGTATAGAAACTACCCCAGATGGCAAATTCATCACTACAGAACTGTTTCAACAACTATTTAAAGGTGGTTCACGCCCCTATTTAAACTCTGTAGAATCTACCACCGCTTATCATAAACTTTCAACAGCTAATCCGGCAATTGAGGCAGATCAAGTTACTGCTGTCTATCTTTCACCCCAAGATCCAGATTACTTTAAAGCTGGTTCTCGACCAGTTGCTCTCTATCGCTATCGCCTAGAATTTGTCCGCGCACAAATGCCTACTACTCCAAAGGAGTGATTTAAATCTATAGCCCTTGACTACAATGTAATACATTTGTAGTATATAAATTCCAAGTTTACGATCGCGCCCTTGGACAGTGTGCATCATGGCCAAATTTCAAGATATTGTCGATTACTTTCGCTCTGACTGGAAGCTGAGTGTTTTCAGTATTACAACATCGAGCATTTACGAAATTATTGATTTGGTTGTTCCTTATGCGATCGGGCAGATTTTAAATGTTTTGTCCGATCGACCGTTGGATAAACCACTTCAAAGTGCGATCGCCAATTTTTCAGACATCACCAATTACCCAGTTAATAAAACTCTATCTTTGGGTGTATTACTGGGTTTAATTTTCGTTGTCACTGTAGTGAGAGCGCCAACACAACCCTGGTTAACCAATTGGTTTCATTGGGATATAGCCTTCAGGTCGCGTCGAGAAAAAAACGAAACAGCGATCGCTAAAGTTCTAACTCTTCCATTAGAATTTTATGATGAAAATAACCCTGGCCGCATTGCCGGAAGAGTAGCTAGAGGTATTTCTAATCATACTTTTAGTTACCCTGAAGTTACCGGACAGTTGATTCCTAAACTGGCTCGTGTGCTGGGAATTTTTGTGTTTATCTTGTTCATTGAGTGGCGGATTGCAATTTTATATCTTATTTCCTTTGTAATTATTCTCAGCTTCAGTTTGAGGAGTCTACAACAGCTAATTAGATACGAAACTCGTCTGGATAAATATGGAGAGGACACCGAAAGCCGCACTTCCGAATTAATCACCAATATCAAAACGGTGAAAGCATTTGCTAGAGAAGCTAGGGAACTGAAACGGCAAAAGCAACGTTTAGATCGCGAACTAACGGTGGTTGAGCAGCGCATCCACAAAGGTTATACGATATTGGGTACTTGGCAAAGAACCGTAATTCAGTTTTGTGTGTTTACAATTCTGGGTTTGACTCTAGCAGCAACAGTAAATGGGAGAATTTCTCTTGGTCACTTTGTCATGACCTTAACTCTTTCTAGCATGGCATATGCCGAATTAGAACCTATTAGTAGCTTGGCAGAAGTTTTTGCCCGTCGTTATTCTTCCATGCTGCGGTTTCACGAATTTCTGCAAGAGCCAATTGCATCTGATTCAGCTAGTCTTTTAGAAGAGAGCAACCAGACAGAATCACCTTATAAATTTACTGGAAAAGTTGAGCTGTCGCACGTCACTTTTGGATATGATGCCAACCGTCAAGTTTTGCAAGATATTAACTTGTCGATTGAGCCATACCAAACAGTCGCATTAGTGGGGCGTTCCGGTTCTGGTAAGTCTACTTTAGTGAAGTTGCTGTTGCGATATTTTGAACCTCAAGCAGGTCAAATTCTGATTGATGGTCAAGATATTCGGACTTTGAATGTGGGTAAATATAGACGAAGGCTAGCGATCGTTCACCAAGAAGTAGACGTTTTTAACGGTACTATATTAGATAACCTCACCTACGGCAGACCGGATGCCAGTTTGGAGCAGGTTCAAGAAGCCTGTAGAATTGCCAGAGTAGATGAAGTAGTGCAGCACTTACCCCAAGGTTATTACACCGTCGTGGGGGAACGAGGCGTCAGGTTATCTGGAGGACAAAGACAACGCTTGGGAATTGCGAGGGCGTTGTTAGTGGAACCAGACGTGCTGGTTTTTGACGAAGCCACCTCTAGTTTAGATTATGAGTCTGAGCGTTCGATTCAGCTAGCAATGCGATCGATTCAGGGCACTTGCACCACCATCGTAATTGCCCACCGCCTAAGCACAGTGCGAGAAGCAGATAAAATTGTGGTTCTAGAGCAAGGAAAAATTGTAGAAGTGGGTAGCCACGATGAACTCTTGCGTCACGAGGGCATTTACCGTCGCTTGCATTCCCTGCAAGAAACAGGAGAACTCCTGAGTTAGGGGATATAAACAATGAAAAGGTGACCGAAGAGGAGAAGAATCAAAAGAGACGCGAAGACATAGGGAATTACTTTGTAAGTAGATAGATTTAATTAAATGTAAGATAAAACTTTTGTTCGTAGTGAGCGATTTATCGCTTTGCATAAGATTTTAAAAGACTAGAGCCGCTTACTACGAGTTTTAATTTAATTAAGCTCTTCTACTTCAAAATTTCCTTGTTTTATCTCTGACAAAATTTGTCATATCTGTATTGGTTATACTGAAAAATTCTTCCAATAGCAAAAAATTAAGATTTACTCTTATCCGCTTCTTTCTGCGCCGCCTCGCTGTATTTCTTATATAGTTGAGTACGAATCCTAGCTTCCTCATAACGGCTGTGGTTTTGTGGCACCGTGCCCATTAAATCTGAAGCCCGTTGCCACTTAGCAGCGATCTCTAACCACTGAGTTGAGGTTGTGGCTGTTTTACCAGATGCAGAAGCAAGATTTGCAATTCGCACAGATAGTGAAAATGGGTCATCAGTTGGCTCAGAAAGGTTATTGTTAGCAGCATGGGATGGTGTTTGGGCTTTTTGCTCGTTAGGATTTTCTGTAGTTAAAGATTTGGAAGATTCTACTTGCATTAGGTTTTTCAGTTTATTACCTAACTGGGCATAAACAAGCCAACTAAGCAACAATAGCGAGCATAAACCAGCCGCTGCTAATATCTTTGTTTTAGGTTTATTTTTGTGTTTGTCTTTGTTAATAAGTATTAAAGAACGAGAGACTGAAGTTTTAGGAAAATTTGGTTTTCCTAGTTCAGCTTGAGCTTCTGTGAAGTCTTTAATTAGTTGCTTGACAATATTAGGCTGAATTAATGTAATTTCCTGCGACCAAAGCAGTTGGTTCTCGCGATCGCTATCTATTTCTTTTAACCACAGTAATTGTTGTTCCCGAACAATCCGACTATTGATATTAACTCGGCGAATGTGACGCGGGGCGATGGACTCAAGAATTTGCTGGATTTGTTCTACAAGGGGAGATTGCTCAAGTTGCTCTACCCTAGCCGCCTCGCACAGAAGTTGTAAGACACCATCAGAAAAAATGGCTCTAGTTCTGACACCACACTTAGCTAGCTTTTCGTTCAATAGCTGAATAATCGCAGCAACGCTACCTTGATGAGCTTGCCAAGCGATATCATTTATCCTGTCTATCACTTGAAATTTAGTGATGGCTCTTCCACCCTGACTGATTAACGTATTCATTAATTTAAGGACTCTATTTGTACTGACCTTGATCTTGTCTTCGATTTTACGAGTAAAAAGATGAGTTGCCAAATAAAATCATAAATATAGAGCCTCCCTTTTATGTTTGGCAAGGGCGCTCGCTCGCGCTAAGTTAATTGGGCACTCTCACGCCTTGAAAGCGTAGGATTCTGGGTTGAAACTGCTTATTTCAGGGTAAGGCCCATCCTGGCAAAGGAGCTACCTGTTTGACATAGTACATTATGATGTCTTTTTGCGATCGCTTTCGATCGGGTTGAGGTAGGTAAATGCACTTTGCGATGTGTGAAGCACTCGCTATAGGCGATCGTAAATCTATGGCTAAATAGTATCAGGATCGACGCCTAGCGATCGCAATTGTTCTTTCAACCTTTTCACCTGTGACTCTGCTTGTTCTCTCACCAATCTTTCCTGTTTCAGTGCCTCTGCCAACTCCTCTGGAATCAGCAACTTTTCCCCAGTGTCTTCTCGATAAAAACCAATCAGTTGCCCTTCTATTTGCAAGCGCAGCTGCAAAGGTTCACATCGACTATCTGTAATTGGCTCATACACCTCGCCTCGCAGCCGATACCCTTGCAATTGCTCCTTAATCCACTCTCCCTTGGGGTCAAATAACCAGTATTCCAGTACTCCTAACTGCTCATACAGCGTCTTTTTGAAACCCGTGTCCTGGTTTTTAGTGCCCTCCGAAGTCATTTCAAAGATTACTACAGGCACTTGTCCCTCTTCCCATATCTTGTAATTATCCCGGTCTCCAGGAGCGACATTAAAAATCACCATTACATCTGGAGCTACCCGTACCCTTGGAAAACCTTGAGCATAATAGAGAAACTGGTTACTCAAAACCGTTGCTTGCCGACCCAGCAAATATTGTCTCAATACTTCTAAAGTTACCAGTAGAGCATATAAATGAACATAACTTTCTGCCAATGGTTCGCCATCCGAGCTTGGGTAAAAAACTTCTGTTGATTGCGAACTGGGTAAGAGGCTAGTCATAATTAGCCACCTGATTGAAAGGATGGGTGCAATTATATTATCTCAGAGACTTTCGCTGATATTTCTGGAACTGTCGTCAATTAAGAGGACAAGGAGACAGGGGCGCAAGGGGAAACCCCATAGATAAATCTAGGGGCTTAAAACTGTGTGGACAAGAGGTTTTTTCTTTTTATCCGCTTGTCCTTTTCGGTCAAGTATCGTTCACAACCAAACAAAATAGCTGTATCAGGATAATTTTGTAAGTAATTCTCCCTTGTTTTGTGATTTTGCTATGAAGCGAGAATATTTAGCACAACGGTAGGTACATTAGAAGATATATAAATCAAAATCATTGTTGATTTTTATTCATCCGCAGTTCACACAAAACCATGAGTGCAAGTACCATTATTTCCGACAATCCTCTACTCCAAGGCATTGGTTTACCTCCCTTTGCAGAGATTAAACCAGAACGAGTAGTACCAGCCTTTAATCAGTTGCTGGCAGAACTTGACCAACAGCTTGCCACCTTAGAGGCTAATGTACAGCCTACTTGGAGTGATTTAGTAGAACCCTTAGAAAAGCTGACAGAACGGCTTACTTGGAGTTGGGGGGTAGTGAATCATTTAATGGGTGTTAAAAATAGCCCGAAACTGCGCGAAGCTCATGAAATCGTACAGCCACTAGTGGTACAATTTATCAATAAGCTTGGTCAGAGCCAACCCATCTACAATGCTTTTAAAGCACTCCGTACCAGTGATAGTTGGGCAACTTTAGAATTAGCCCAACAGCGGATTGTAGAAGCCGCCATTCGAGATGCAGAACTTTCTGGCGTTGGCTTAGAAGGAGAGGCAAGAGAGCGTTTCAACGCCATACAGATGGAGTTAGCAGAACTTTCTACCAAATTCTCTAACCATGTACTTGATGCCACTAAAGCCTTCAGCTTAACCCTCACAACACAAGCGGAAATTGACGGTTTACCACCAAGCTTAGTGAGTTTAGCAGCCCAAGTTGCTCGTGCGGCTGGAGAAGAAAACGCCACACCAGAAAATGGCCCCTGGCGGATTACTTTGGACTTCCCCAGCTATGGCCCTTTCATGCAGCACAGCACCCGTCGAGATTTGCGCGAAAAGCTCTACAAAGCTCATATTACTCGCGCTTCTAGTGGCGATTTGGATAACAACCCCTTAATTGAGCGCATTTTGAAGTTGCGCCAAGAACTCGCAGATATATTAGGCTTTAAAAGTTTTGCTCAATTGAGCCTGGCTAGTAAAATGGCTCCCAACGTTGAGGCAGTCAACGCCCTATTAGAAGAACTACGCCGCGCTAGTTATGATGCTGCTGTCAAAGACTTGGCAGAACTCAAAGCTTTTGCAGCAGCACAGGGAGCAGCAGAAGCTACAGATTTACAACACTGGGACATCAGCTTTTGGGCAGAACGCCAACGAGAAGCAAAATTTGCCTTTACCGCTGAAGAATTGCGTCCCTACTTCCCTCTTCCCCAAGTGTTGGACGGCTTATTTGGGCTAGTCAAGCGGCTGTTTGGCGTCACTGTTACCTCTGCCGATGGTCAAGCGCCAGTATGGCATGAAGATGTCCGTTATTTCCAAATTGCTGACGAAACTGGTTCTCCCATAGCCTACTTCTACTTAGACCCCTATAGCCGTCCAGCCGAGAAACGCGGTGGTGCTTGGATGGATGTATGCATCAATCGGGGCAAAATCACTGAAAATGGTGTCACTGTCATCCGCTTACCTGTGGCTTATTTAGTGTGTAATCAAAGTCCTCCCGTAGATGGGAAACCGAGTTTGATGACTTTCTATGAAGTAGAGACTTTGTTCCACGAATTTGGTCATGGATTGCACCATCTGCTCACCAAGGTTGACTATCCCGGAGCCGCAGGCATCAATAACGTGGAGTGGGATGCAGTGGAGCTACCTAGCCAGTTTATGGAAAACTGGTGCTATGAACGACCCACTTTCTTTGGAATGGCGAAGCATTACAAAACTGGTGAAGCCCTACCTGAACATTATTATCAAAAGCTGTTAGCGGCGCGTAATTATATGAGTGGTACTGCTATGTTGCGGCAGATCCACATGAGCAGTCTTGATTTAGAACTACACTACCGCTATAGCCCTGATAGTAATGAAACTCCGTCAGATGTGCGTCATCGCATAGCTAAGACTACTACCGTTTTACCACCACTTCCAGAAGATTCGATTTTATGTGCTTTTGGACATATTTTTGAGGGTGGTTATGCAGCGGGCTACTACAGCTATAAGTGGGCCGAGGTACTGAGCGCTGATGCTTTTGCCGCTTTTGAAGAAGCTGGGCTAGAAGATGAAGAAGCTATAAAAGCTACAGGTCGGCGTTATCGGGATACGGTGCTGGCACTTGGTGGCGGTCAGCATCCAATGGAGGTGTTTAAAACTTTCCGGGGTCGCGAACCAAGTACGATCGCTTTGCTCAGGCACAATGGTTTAGTTAGTGCTGCTGTAAACTAAACAATACCTCTGTAGAGACGTTGCAATGCAACGTCTCTACTCGCATCAAATCTTTGCAAAGCACTTTTTTACCCGGATATTCGATTCAATCTCAATAAGAAACCCCCCTTGCTTTGGTCATAGTAAAGTAATTACAAGGCAGAGGGGGTTCATTTTTTATTTTTGTATAGGCAGATTTTAAGGATAATGCTGGCAAAAAACCAGTTTTCCTGATTTAAAACCTGCAAAAAGCTATGTTGTGTTTATTTTAACCTGCCTACTCAGTTCAGCCTATTTCCAATCGGGAATCTCGGCATCTTCTCCACCAATCCCGATTCCAGTGTTAAATATTTCCGCATCAGTGAGATTGAGATCGTTCATAGATGCTTGATACACATTAGAATCGTGAATCGTAGCGCCAGTAAAATTTACCCCGTTGAGATTGACTTGCTTCAAATTCACATTGCTTACATAAGCTGATGTTAGGTTGGCACCTGCCAAGTTTGCACCAGTTAAGTCAGCACCTTCGAGGTTAGCGCCTACAAGGTTGGCTCCTTGGAGCTTCGAGCCTCTCAAGTCAGCACCAATTAAATGAGCGCCACTGAGGTTAGCTCCCGCTAGATTGCACTGGATGCATTCCCCAGTTGAAAGTAGCTTTTGTAAGTCCTGCGGATTCTCGGCTCTAACCGAGCTAATGAACAATAGGGGAGTTGCTAAGGCCATGGCCGCTAATAGCTGGAGTTTCATAATTTTCCCCCTTAAATAATCAAGTTGCGTCCGTTCTGTCCCTCACAACTCTATTATCTCACTAATCTTCAGAAGGTCAATCTATCTCCTCACAAGTTGATTGTGATATGAGACAGGGATGACTGTAATCTAAGAAATGCCGTTAATTCGGATTTCTGGCGATTTTTACTTGACAATGCCTAAAAAACTGCCGATATTAAATCACTGTTAAATCTTTTTAAAAGCTTGCACGACTCGCCATAATTTCGCTACTTTGATAAGTATTTATACTTCTTAGTAAATACTGTTAGTTTTAGTCCTCAAAAATTCTCGCATATACTGATTAACCAATTCCGGCTGTTCTTGCTGCACCCAATGACCACAATTAGGAATATACTTGATTTGAAAATCTCTGACATAAGCTGCGGTGTCATAGGTTAGTTCCTTGCCGAGTGCAGTGTCATTTTCTCCCCAAATCATCAGTGTTGGTACTTCCAGAACGCCCCAATTTGGATTTAACATTCTCTGCTGAAAAATATTGCGGTAATAGTTCAACATTGCTGTTAGGGCACCGCGTTTTGCCGCAGCATTTTTATATGCGTCAATATCGGCTTGTGTGAAAGCACTCTTGTTAACTGCTGTACCTTTAAAAGCTGTTTCAATAGCTTGGTAATCGGAAGATTGTAAAAGTAGTTCTGGTATCCAGGGTAGTTGAAAGAGGAATATGTAATTGCTACGTAGCAATTGTTGGGGAGTTCGTAATCCTTGAGCAAATTTGGCAGGATGAGGCAGGTTAAGAATAATTAATTGTTCTAACATTTCGGGGTGAGTGTATGCGAAATTCCAAGCGATCGCACCTCCCCAATCATGGCCAACTAATACACATTTTTGGTATCCTAATCCTTTAATTAGTCCCTCTACATCTTTGATAAATTCATCCATTACATAAGCTGATTGCTCATTTGGTTTATCACTATCGTTGTAGCCACGCAAGTCAAGGGCGACGACTTTAAAATCTTGAGCAAATTCTGGTATTTGATTGCGCCAAGAGTACCAAAATTCAGGAAAGCCATGCAACATCAACATTAAAGGGCCTTCACCTTGGGTAACATAGTGTAGTTTTACCCCATTGGTAGTTAGATATTCGTGTTTCCAAGAACTTTCTATTAGAGACATAATTAATCCAAATTCAGCATTAAAAAACACTAAATAGTAATACTGTACTTAACAACTGTAATGTTATTTTGAGTAGCCTCACATCTATTAAAAGACAGTATTACTATAGTGATTCTTTGCAAAAATATTAGACAATTTGCCTTACGGTAGATGTAAATCGTGGGTAAATTTTGGTAAAAGTAGATATAATAATTATCTCCAACTACTCATGACACAACAGTTGACAAACCATGCTTCATTGTGGGTTGAGCGACTGGGACGATTTGGCTATGTTTCTAAGGGAGTAGTTTACGGTATAGTTGGACTACTAGCAGCACAGGCGGCTTTTGGTAGGGGTGGTAAAACAACTGATACCCAAGGCGCTCTTCAAACAATCGTCAACCAGCCATTTGGTAAATTTTTGCTGGCTTTAGTTGCAATTGGCTTGATTGGATACGTAATCTGGCGTTTTGTACAGGCAATTAAAGACCCAGAAAATAAAGGTAATGATGCCAAAGGTTTGGCAGTGCGAATTGGTTACGCAGTTAATGGCTTGATTTATGCAAGTTTAGCCTTAAGTGCCGTGCAAATTGTTATGGGTACAGGCAGCGGTAAAAATAGTAGTGATTCTACTGAAGATTCGACAGCACGTTTGCTTTCTCAACCCTTTGGTGAATGGTTAGTTGGAACTGTGGGGGTGTTTGTAATTGCTCTAGGTTTTTATCAGTTTTATCAAGCTTTTAGTGGCAAATTTCGTAAAGAACTCAATTTAACTGAGTTAAGCGAAACAGAAGCTCAATGGGTAATGAGGATTTCCAGATTTGGTTTAGCGGCACGGGGTATAGTATTTTCTATTATCGGTTGGTTTTTAATTGAAGCCGCAAGGCAATCGGACGCCGCTACCGCAGAAGGTTTGGATGAAGTATTACAGACGCTAGCGCAACAGCCTAACGGAGCATGGCTTTTGGGTATTGTGGCACTAGGTTTAGTTGCCTATGGGATTTACACAATAATACAGGCGCGGTATCGTCGGCTAGTCAATGTTTAGATGGTGCAGTGCCGAGAATTTCAATTTCTAGAAATGGCAATAATAGAAACCCGTGGTATTTGGCTGACTACTACTGATAGTAAGGTTCTTAGGTCAAAGGAACGCATTGCCGAGGCGATGGATTTCCTTGCCGAGACGGGATTTAATGTGGTGTTTCCCGTTGTTTGGAATAAGGCAGTAACTTTATATCCCAGTCAAACAATGCAGCAGACATTTGGAGTCGAAATTGACCCTATGTCTGTAGGTCGCGACCCTTTAGAAGAAGTGATAATTGAGGCGCGGCGAGTCGGGTTAAAAGTTATTCCTTGGTTTGAATACGGTTTTGCCAGTTCCTACAATTTGAATGGTGGTGTACTTTTACAGAAAAAACCGGAATGGGCTGCACGCGATCGCAACGGCAACTTACTAAACAAAAACGGCTTTGAATGGTTGAATGCACTCGACTCACAGGTGCAGGAATTCTTCTTGAACTTAGTGCTGGAAGTTGTAAAGAATTATGATGTGGATGGTGTTCAAGGAGACGATCGCTTGCCAGCATTCCCCTCTGAAGGTGGCTATGATGAGGGAACTGTCACCCGCTATCGCCAGGAATTCGATCGCAATCCGCCAGAGAACCCCAAGGATAGACATTGGTTACAGTGGCGTGCAGATATTCTCACTGACTTCTTGGCGCGTCTCTACCGGGAGGTAAAAGCGGTGAATCCTAATTTATTAGTAGCGATCGCACCTAATATCCATGATTGGGCATTCCAGGAATATCTGCAAGACTCACCCGCATGGCTGAACCTGGGAATAGTTGATATGATTCAGCCGCAGATTTATCGCCGTGACTTTAGAAGTTATCAGGCGATCGCTGATAAACTGGTAAACCAGCAGTTCACAGATGCGACGCTGCCGAAGTTAGCGCCGGGAATACTGATGAAGCTTGGCAGTTATTGTATTAGTCCAGAATATCTGGTGCAGGCAATTGAATACAATCGTCAACTTGGCATTCAAGGAGAAGTATTCTTTTTTTACGAAGGTTTGCGCGAAAATAACAATACCCTAGCTAAAGTTTTGCGAAATGGCCCCTATGCTAAGTCTGCATCATTTCCCACTCTGTCAGATTTGAGTGCAGGTGGTGTGAGTAACAAGAAGACATCTTCTATTTGGCACAAGGTGGAAAGGTTTTTGAGAAATCTTTAATAGATTGTAGTCGGTCTGTGATGGTCTTTATCAGGCTATTTCTCTTTAATATCAGGCTTATCCTCTTCATAAACCAATAAGTCCCCTGGCTGACACTTCAGGGCTTTGCAAAGTGCATTCAACGTAGATTCGTCAATTCTAGTAAGGCGACGACGAACTTTTAGCCTAGAAACTGACCTAGCATTCATTCCAGTTAAAAGAGCCAGTTCTTTGTTACTAATATTGCGTTCAGCCATCATGACTGCCAATTTCCATCGAATCACCACTAAAATGCTCAGTTAATATCCATGATGTAGCAAGGCAGATACTAACACTTTGTTTCAGCAATTATTCTTTATTAGACTGCTAAAGTCTTTTATTAGACCGCAGCGGTTGTAAATATCCTCGATTCAGAATAAACTTGGTGTGTACAGATGACAAAGCGATCGCGCCTCTCGCCTAGACAACTTGAGTGCGATCGCTTGTTCACCAACTAAAAATCAGGTGATACTGACTATGATAGAACCTCTTTCAGTTTCAGATTTACTCAAAGCGCCTATACCTGATGCACCTCAAGGCAAACAACCTGTTCGCCTAATAGCCTGCGGTGCTACCAAAAACGTGAATAGTATTGTTCACCAGTTGCATGTTCTTGGCTTTGCCGAAGTGAGCGAATGGACTCCACTTTTACCATCTCCTGTCAGTGGTGAGGTAATTAGAATCTTGATTCGTTACATTAATGTTAGCGTTTAACACTTAAGTGCCTAGACATCGCCTCTAGCTGATAGTAGTTGGGGGCGATGGCAAAAATTCAAACTACACAGTCATTCGCAGATGGAACAGATAATTGAAACTCTCAAACAAGATTTACCAACACTTTTTCAAAAAGATATTTCCTATGATATCTATACACAGGATATCTATTTTAAAGACCCGGTTAATACATTCAAATACAAATTTAACTATCGCATTATATTTTGGACTTTGCGATTTCACGCTCGGCTATTTTTTACCCAAATTTACTTTGATGTTCATGAGGTTTATCAGTCAACCGAAGACACAATTTTAGCAAAGTGGACAGTGCGGGGAGTGTTGCGTGTTCCCTGGAAAGCAGGTTTGCTTTTTAATGGCTACTCAACTTATAAACTAAATCAAGATAATTTGATATACGAGCATATCGACACCTGGGATCGTAAACCAGGGGAGATTTTACGGCAGTTTTGGCAAAGAGAAAAAGAGAGCTAAAGTGCAGCATTATAACAAGTTACTGCACTAAATTCCAAGATACGATCGGCCGATTGCAGATCAAGAATGTGCTAAATCACCTTTTAAATTTTGTAGATTTTTATCTAAAATTCTCTGAATATCGTCGTAAGCTTTTGACTGATCAGATATCTTAGTCAAACGATTTTTATGAAACTCGTAAGCGACTTGATATGGAATCCAAATCCTTTGTTTAAGCTTGTGAAGAATGTCAAAAAATCTTTCCCTAGTTTTAGGAGAATACTGATAAATACGTAATAAAACATTTGTATCAAATGAAAAAATACATTCTTTCCATAGTTCAGCAAACTCTTCCTCTGTAGGCTGGTAATAGCCAGGAAATAAATTACGCATATTCATTTCTTGATAATTCCCTAATATATGCTTAAAGTATAGTGCCTATCCATACAAGGATAGCACTCAACAACAAAAAGGGGCTTCTTAATAAAAGTCTTTTTTTTCCTATTCTTTGCTTTGCACCTTTGCGTGAGACAAAAAACTCTACTTCTTCACCGCCGGATACTGCTTCAAAACTTGCTTTAAATATTGCCCAGTATAAGACCTGGGATTTTTTGCAACTTCCTCCGGTGTACCCACAGCAATCAATTCTCCGCCTTTGTCGCCACCTTCTGGCCCCAAATCTATCACCCAATCAGAACAACGAATTACATCTAAGTTGTGTTCAATTACTAATATTGAATTACCTTTATCTACCAATCTTTGCAACACATCTAACAATTTGTGGACATCGTAAAAAGATAACCCTGTTGTCGGTTCATCTATTAAATAAAGTGTCTTTCCTGTAGCGCGTCGAGATAGTTCTGTTGCCAATTTTACCCGTTGCGCTTCACCTCCAGATAAGGTAGTTGCAGGTTGTCCTAGTTGGACATAACCCAAGCCGACATCAAATAAAGTTTGCAAACGCGCGATCGCTTTGGGGATATTCTGGAAAAAGTCTAAACTCTCTTCAACTGTCATTCTCAGAACATCAGAGATTGACTTATCTTTATACTTCACCTGCAAAGTTTCGCGGTTATATCTTGCACCCTTACAAATTTCGCATTGCACATAAACATCTGGGAGAAAGTTCATTTCAATAACATTCACACCCTGTCCGCTACAAGCTTCGCAACGTCCACCTTTAACGTTGAAGGAAAATTGTCCAGGTTTGTAACCCCTAGCTTTGGCTTCTACTGTTTGGGAAAATACATCTCGAATGGCATCGAAAATTCCTGTGTAAGTTGCAGGGTTAGAACGTGGCGTGCGTCCAATTGGGGATTGATCGATAACGATCGCTTTATCAATCGCGTTTAATCCCTGAATTTTATCCAAATGTCTGGGTAAGGGAACTTTCTTTGTTAAATGGTGTTGCAGAGATGGGTAGAGTAATTCGTTAATCAGGGTAGATTTGCCAGAACCAGACACACCAGTGATCGAGACGAGTTTACCTAGCGGAATGTCTACATCTATATTTTGTAAATTGTTGCGATGGGCATTTTTAATTCCCAAACTACGCCCATTTCCTTCTCGGCGTTCTGCTGGTGTGGTAATTACTCGCCTTCCTGATAAATATGCACCCGTCAAAGAATCTTCTGCTGCTAATAACGCCTCAAAATCACCTTGGGCGATAATATTTCCGCCGTGAATTCCTGCACCAGGCCCAATATCAACTATATGGTTAGCTGCGCGAATTGTTTCTTCATCGTGTTCAACGACAATTAATGTATTACCCAAATCACGCAATTTCGTTAAGGTTTTGAGCAATCTGCCATTATCTCGTTGATGCAAACCAATACTCGGTTCATCTAAAACGTAGAGAACTCCTGTTAAACCAGAACCAATCTGTGTTGCTAGACGAATTCGTTGGGCTTCGCCACCAGAAAGGGTCATGGCGGGACGATCGAGGGTGAGATAATCTAAACCTACATCTAACAAAAATTGCAATCTGGCTTTGATTTCTCGCAGGACTAAATCAGCAATTTGTAACTGGCGATCGCTCAACTTAAATTGCTCAATTCTCTCCCGACAATCTCGAATTGATACGGTAGTCAATTCTAAAATTCCATATTGTCCCAACTTCACCGCCAAGGCTTCCGGTTTTAACCGTTTTCCCAGACAAACTTCACACGGTTGATCGATTAAATACTGCTCTAATTTTTGTTTAATTAATTCAGAACCACCCTCATACTGCCGTTGCAAAATTGGAATAGCACCTTTAAAACTCTGCTTCCTCTGTGCTTCTGCGGCTCGTTCGTCTTTCTCTCCAAACAAAATAATTTGCTGCTGTTCTTCTGTCAGCTTGCTCCAATTTGTCTGTAACTCAAACCCATAAATTTGCCCCACACTATAGAGTAATTCCAGATAATAAGAATTATCTTTTTCTGACCAAGGCGCGATCGCAGCATAAACTGGCGCTTCCCAGTCGGGTACTATCAAATCAGGCGCAAATCTTCTTAAAGTCCCAATTCCGTGACAGTGCGGACAAGCACCATAAGGTGAGTTAAAGGAGAACAATCGCGGTGATAGTTCCTCCATTACCGCGCCATGTTCTGGACAGGCAAAGTTTTCCGAAAATACTAATTCTTCTTCCTTTTCTTGTCCGTCGTCACCAAGCAGACTCACCAGAATGGCTGCAATCCCACCCGATTGCTTGAGACACGTAGACAGGGAATCAACCAAACGCTCCTGAATATCAGCCTTTTTCACCAAGCGGTCAATTACCACTTCGATGGTGTGGGTAAAGTTTTTATCCAATTCAATGGAATCTGACAGTTCGCGGATCTCGCCATTGATTCGCACGCGGACAAAACCTTGAGATGCCAGACTTGACAAAAGCTTCCGGTGTGTGCCTTTCTTCCCCCGGACAACGGGTGCAAGAATTTGGAAGCGGGTACGATCTGGTAATTCCATGATGCGATCGCACATCTCATCGATTGTCTGGGGTGCAATACAGCGATCGCATATCGGACAATGGGGTTCGCCAGCCCGACCAAATAACAGCCGCAAATAGTCGTAAATCTCTGTCACCGTACCCACAGTGGAACGCGGGTTATGAGACGTTGACTTTTGGTCAATAGAAATCGCTGGACTTAAGCCTTCAATGGCTTCGACATCCGGCTTATCCAGTTGTCCTAAAAATTGCCGTGCGTAGGCGCTGAGGGATTCCACATAGCGACGTTGCCCTTCAGCGAAAATGGTATCAAAGGCTAGGGAAGACTTACCAGAACCAGAAACGCCAGTGAATACGATTAGGCGATCGCGTGGCAATTCCAAGTCAATATTTTTCAGATTATGCTGCCTAGCACCCCGAATCCGAATGGTATTCTGGCTGTTGTGGCTGGGGTACGGAAGATGTCCATTCAAGGATGCTGCTAGCTGTTTGTCTGACATATTGGGCGGCGAAGAAGGAGTTTCTGATGAAACAGTCCTTAATAATACTATCTTTAATTAGTTTATAGTAGAACAATCGTACTGTTTTGGTTAGTTATCGTTCCAGATTCATGGTGCAGACATCCTTAAGAGTCGGCTAGTTTGGAAGCATCGCGATTAAATATCCTTCTGAGGGCGAAGCTATGGTATCGCAAATCCAACCGCCGACCCAGCCAAAGGTCATTTACCTAGATAGTGACGGTTAACCAGTTGCTTATAATAGCATACAGTAAGGTTTAACTCGGAACTTCCACCTTTTTACTCGGCGTTCCGAGTTCTGAACTTGAATTGCGTCTTTTCATTATCAAGCGATGTCTACGACGGGCTACGCCTACGCTTTAAGCTCTACATTTAAGCTTAGAATCACTGCAAAAATTAGATTCTAAACTGCGATCGGATTTCTTTTTGACCAAGCGATCGCTTTTCCCATCGTGCCCGATCAATCATTTTCGGTATGTCATTGTGAATTTAACGAAGTGAAATGAAGCAATAGCAAGATTTTGAGATTGCCACGCTCTGCTTGCAATGACAATTATTTAAAGGGACATAATATCACTTTATAATGTACAACTAGAAGCTGAAACCCCTATATAGACTGATTTTTAAAGTGGCTCAGGTCGGAGTTGAACCAACGACCCCAGGCTTATGAGTCCCGTGCTCTAACCAACTGAGCTACTGAGCCAGGTATATTCAAGTCATTAACTAATATAGCATACAAATTTGCTTAAGACTAGCCCCTTTTGCAATTTTGTTAAAATTCCGTTCCTGTTGAGGTCATAGAAAGTAAAAGAGGGAGGTAAACTCCCTCAACTAACAAGGCAATAATTTAGTTTACAGACAGCCAATAATTACAGACGAGCTGGCAACATAGCGATTGGGTTAACAGCACCCTTTCCTGATGGGTGGATTTCAAAGTGGCTGTGTGGGCCAGTGCTATGACCAGTGCTACCCATTAAAGCAATTGTTTCTCCTTGATGCACCTGCTGACCTGCTTGCACCAGAATCTTGCTGTTATGAGCATAGCGAGTCGTGCTGCCATCAGGATGGCGGATTTCGACAAGGTTGCCGTAACCACCATTGTTCCAGCCGGCTTTTTCTATCGTACCCTCAGCGGAGGCTACGACTGGCGTACCAGTGGAGTTAGCAACGTCAATTCCTTTGTGCATTCTTCCCCAGCGCCAGCCATAGCCAGAAGTAAGGGTACCCTTTGCTGGCCAGGTGTAAGCTAAGGTTGAGGAAGATGGAGGGGGTGTAAGTTCATCAATGGGTCTGGGCAGATATTGATCCACTGCTGCCAAAGGCGGTAGTATCTGTGGAGAAACTGTGGTTCCTCGCATCTTTCCTAAGGAGTCAGAGGCATTTACTCTTCCAGTAGGCGTTGCAACCCTTGTGCCAGATGGATTGCGAGAAGGAGTCCACTGACTAGCAGAGCCTAGATTAGGCAAGAAATCTGGATTTACTGGCTCGTTAGTCGGGAGAGTAGCACGGAATTGGGGCTTAATTGGCTCAAAGCTATAGTTAGATCTAATAGGTGTAGGAACTGGAATTGGTATCGCTACACTATTCGGTCGGACTGCGACGTTGGGCACAGGGAAATTATTAGGGGTAGAAATAGGAGTGAGCATCGCAGCATTATTTGTCTCGGTAGCTGCTGGCATAACTAAGTTACCAGACTGTTGAGCGCGATATTTCTGCTGTAATCTCTGAATTTCCCCTTGTAAGCCCCGCAAACGGTCATTATTATTGTTTCCTCTTGCTACCCTATTTGCTGGTGTTTTAGGCTGTTGAATTTCGGCAAAAGCTTGTGGCACTGGAATGTCACCACCGACGCCATAAGACCTAACAGTGGGGGCAGGTGTTTCTAAGTCGGTCGCACTATTTGCCTGAATCTGAACAGTTACCGGTGTAGGAACAACAACGCTACTCTTGTCGGCAATAGTTGGTGATTGTGAACTAGGTAGATATGAGTTGGCACTACCAATATTCACAGGGGAGGTTGCTACCTTTGGAGTTTTGCTGGACTCTACAAAAGTTGGCTTAGTCGCTACAGTTGCCTCAACTTGAACAGCAGGAATAATCAGTTTTTGACTAATTCGCAGTTCATTTGGATTATTGAGGTTATTTGCCTTAACTAGTTCTGATACTGAAGTGTTGTGTCTGCTGGCGATCGCTGCTAGTGTATCTCCAGGCTTAACTTCGTAGGCTGTATGAGTCGAGGAAGCAATAACTGTTGGTGTAGCTGGTACAAGTGCGCTCGTCTGTGTCTTCTGTTTTAACTTCGATATCAGGCTCGCTTTGCTTGCATCGCTAGAAGTCTCTGACTTAGCTAATAGAGTCTTCTCAACTACAGTTGTCGGCTGCGCCAACTCTATATCAGCTTGTGATAAATTTTTGGTCTCCCCAGACCGCAACTCCGCCAGACTCTTTCTTAAACGGTTCGATTTTTCTTGTAAGCGATTTAGTGCGAACTCTTGTTGCGCCTTAAGTTGTGCATTTATTTCACTGTTGGCTGCGGTTGATGTTGCCACTGTTTGTGGCTGGGCAGCTAGTGATGCATTTATACTACCAACACCATTAGCACTAGAGTCAGACAGATTATTAACTGTTGGAAAACTAGTCTCGGCTAAGGTATTGTTCAATCCCTGTGCCACTTGGGGCTTCACGTAGGTAGAATTTTTATAAACCGTTGTTCCTTGAGAAAAGGTTTCTGATGCAGGAACTTGCGAAGACATTCCATTTGCTGCAACTTGCCATTTAGCTTCAAGCCCAGGCACTTGTGAGGCTGCCGTTGGTTCCACGATAACAGGATTTTCCGGCACGCTCGCTGATGAGACTGCTTGGGACCCCAGCTTTGTGGAGGCAAATTTCACTTCAGTGTCAGGAACAGCAGGAATCGAAGAAGAAGCCTTTTGGCTGCCTACTGGCACTGCTGCTTGGGCTTGATCGCTTTGTCGAGTCACCAAAAGGCTGGTTGCTCCCATAGAGATTGCCAAGCCAATCATGGCAGCTTTTGTCCGCACCCGGCGGTTAACTTTCGGATTCATCACATTTAGCAGTTCTACCGGGGCATCATCGCTGCTGGGGTTATTGTTCAACACAGCTTTTACTCTCTTTTTTAATGCTCGTTTCAAAGACGACCTCCTATGATCACTAGCGCTTAACTGACCTCGATTTTTCAGTTGGATACCAGTCAATGATTTAGATCGCAACGAACGATAGATCGAGATCGCATTCACCAGAGATGCTTACGCAAGATTAACCTGCTTCTCTGATTTAAACAAGTTCACACATGGGAGCAAAACTTAAAATTTGCTGTGTTTACTTGTCCGAACCACTCCTAACACCACTTAGGACGTTTTCCTCTTTACCATTGTCCACGCTTGTCTTGCGCCAATCGCGGGGACTGGACAAACTATTTGCCAAGTCCATAGTCGCTGCTAAGAATTAAATTGCTACGACTTTTGGAAAAGTTATGTCCCCTGCTGTAGATATCTTCAAGATATTTCTACCCAATCCGTCTTCTTCAACACGAGACTTTACGTTGATTATTCCCTAAAAAACAACCGTATTAACTATCGGCTACTTTTAGGCTGCCTTCTAGCGTTCCTTGAGCAAAAATAACTCAAACGTAAGACATGAATCGGTTTTAGCACTTTTGCTCCCTAATTTAGGATGTTGCAAATTCATCAAAATCTATCATTCAAACTTGGCAATATCCGAAGTTTTATATACAAATTTCTTATAATAACCTTCCCTCTCTTGTAAGTATCTTCCACTACAATTTACAGATAAACCCAATTTTCGGTATATTGTTTTACATATTATTGCGGTAACCAAGAAAATTTTTGCAGCCACAAAATAACTCGTCTAATACATTTCTGAATATATTATAAGTATATTTACTTGTGATTGTGAATGTAAACAACTATTGTAAATAGCCTAACTGACGACGGGTTTCAAATAAGCTAATTGCCACACTCACCGAGAGATTCAAGCTGCGAACCCCCGGTTGGCTCATGGGAATATACAGAGTAGCATCGCAATCTGACAGAATTCCTGGTGGTAAGCCCGTGGTTTCACTACCAAAAAGCAGCCAATCATCAGGTTGAAACTGAAAGCTTACATAATTACAATTTCCACCGACAGTAAAACCTAACCATCTGCCTCCACGCTCCTGATGTAAGGTTTTAAAAGCTTCTAGCGATTCGTGATAGTGTAGCTTGACATAAGGCCAGTAATCCAAGCCAGCTCTTTTGAGGTAGCGATCGCTAATTTCAAATCCCAAAGGCCCCACCAAATGCAACTCTGTACCGGTAGCTGCACAAGTACGAGCAATATTACCTGTATTCGGAGGGATTTGTGGGTTAACTAAAACTACCTGGGGCATTGACCGTATAATTTACGTATTGTATAAAAAAATTTGATGTCAATATTAAATCTACCAAAAGGCAGAGGCGATTCATAGGTTTTGTTAATAATAATCAAGCATCGCCCATCGATTAGATTTTTAAAACGAAGCCCAAAGCCTCCCAGAGCAATGCCTGAGAGGATATTTGGTTAAAATCAGTAAATATTAAGTTTTATGTGGAAATAGTAAGTGGTTGTGTCTATTAGGGCTAGTAGTGTCTTCAAAAAAATCTACCATTTGTCTGAAGACAGTAGATGGGGCAGGGACTAGGGACTAAGAGAATAACCAAAGCCCCATGCCTTTTCAGTTAAGCCAATAGGGAGGAACACAATTTGTCTTCGAGTTCGATTTCGCGCTCTTGGGTGGCGAGAATAGCCTGGGTGATGACGCGGTGAGTGTCAAAACCGACTGCGTGTAATTGCAACCACTGTTGAGCTTCATTGCCTTCGCGGAGGATTTTGTGCAAAGGAGAAAGGAAACAGCTAAAGCCTTGTTGTTTAGCGATCGTCCAAACATCTTGGTACATTTGGGCAATCCAATCTCTGGCTAGGATGCTTCTACCATCTTGCCAATGCCTCAAATGAGCATCAAGACTACCAGCAGCAGCAGCAGCTTCGTTTTCAGCAGTCAGGGTAACGAGTTCTTCAGGAGAAAAGATACTTTGGCTTAAAGGATCGATGCTGGGATTTTCGATTATTTGCAACAAACGCGCTTCTAATAAGGCAGTAATAGCTAGTAAGGCAATTGGATCTGTGACTAAATCGCAAATTCGTAGTTCTAGGCGATTTAGGTCATAGGGACGGCGATCGCCATTTGGTCGCACTGATGCCCACAAATGCCGCACGTTTTGCATGGTTCCGGCAACGAGTTGATCTTCCACCCACTGAATATGATCGGCGTGGCTGGCAAATAACGGCACATGGCTAGGCGTTTGCGGGAAGACGCCCCAACGGGTGGAGTGATAGCCAGTAGTTTTGCCATCCAGGAAGGGAGATGAGGCACTGAGGGCGAGAAATAGAGGTGCTTCCATACGGATGACTCGACACGCCCGCATTAAGACTTCTGGGTCGCTGATGCCTACATTGATGTGTACGCTGGCGGTGACTACTTTTGTCCCGTAGGTGTTCTCAATGTAGTCATGATAGGGGTTTGCTGGATCGGAACGTAGAAAGCGATCGCTTCCACCCAAAGATAAAGTACTCCCCGGTATTAGGGTGTAATCGCCCAAACGATTGAGGTAGTTTCGCAACTCCCGCCGGGGACGTAGCAAGGCACACAATAAATTTTCGTAAATAGGGGATGGTTGAGTTATATATTCCACGTTGCGGCTATCTGGCTCCCGCATAAATCCATCCAAATCTGCAATAATTTTGTCGGAGAGACCAACGATTTCACCTTGAGGCGTGCCAGTGTAAATCTCAATCTCAAAGCCTTTTAATAAAACCACCTTGTTCTCCTCGGCTCTCTCTGCTTATAAATTGTATCGAATAAGACGAATCTCTGGATCTACCTTTAAGTCGATCAAAGGTTAAGAATCATTTTGTTAATAATTCATACCAAATCAGGACGACAGATTTACTGGCTCTCTTGCGGAAAATTATTACTACTGAAGTATGAAAAATATACTAGTTGAATTTACGCACTGTAGAGTTTGGCATCATGTTATTTTAATAAACTTGATTATTTCAAACAGTTAATTTAATCGAAAAAACTTCCTACTATGTTTTTCTATTTTAGGTATATTGCGAAATAAAATGATCTGGTGAATCATTCTTTTGGGCAATATTGAGACGGAGAAACTGCGCCCAGACTTCATCACTGAGTAAGTTGAAAGCAGTTTTGGGATTATTAGTAGCGATCGCACCTATAACTTTACGCCATCCCTGTTGCAATAATTCAATAAAAGCTTCTTCAATAGAAATCTGACTCAGTAACGAAAGTGCAGTTTTAAAACTTGCTGAATCACCTGGTAAATTTTTCGACTTTAATCCCTGTAGTGCTACATTCAACCAAACAGGCAGAAGTTCAAACCAATTATTTTTCTGTATCTCTTTGAGTGCAATATCTTCCATACCTAGCGCACCCCACACACATAAAGACTCTACAGCAAGTTGAGAATCGCGGTTTTCTAGAGCATTTTGCCATAAATTTTGAGCGTGATTTTGGAAGCGATTAGCGAGAAATTCATAAGCTTCCTGGACTTGATGTGGTATTGTAACTTTATAAACTGACTCACCTCGTGGTAGGTAATCGCCGCGATAGGATAACCAGTTATGAGATCCGCAAAGATGGATTTGTTTATCAACTATTACTTCTTTAACATGGGAATCTCCCAACCAAAAAACCTGTACAGATGGTAAACCATCAGGTGTTTTTATCGCTCGAAGTTTTTTCTCTAGTTCTGGTGGAATTGGTTTCTCTTCATCTTCTTGCCGCCGCGCAATTCCATGTCCAATTAAAATCCAAACTCCGCGATTAGCTAATTTCTGTAATAAATTTAGGAATTTTTCATTGACAACCGCCTGATTAATCCAAGGAGAATAGATTAGAATCTGACTTTTAGCCGAATTTAAAACTTCTGAAAAAGCTTGAGCAATCTGTCCATCCCGTAACTGTATGGCTTCCCCTCCTACTGTAGAATTATCTATTTTCTTACCAGATTTTTTAGCGGTTTCTAGCGCCTTTTTGCGAATTTTATCGAGTCTAGTTTCTATTTCAGTATTTTTCTGCCTGAGAAACGCTTCATGTTCAAAATTTACGGTTTCATTTGACAATTTACATAATGCTTGTAAAGATATTTTACCTTCAGTGTGTAGTCCTTCTAAGCAATTGGATGCTGACTCTAAAATTTGCTTTCCATTTCTTATTTGAATGCTCAATTTATCTTCAAGGGCATCAAAGATAACGAAAAGAGATATCTTTTTCCAAATTTTTAGAGTAGAAGCTACTACTTTACAGGAAGTAACAATTTTTCCCTCTTCTGGGATATGAAGTGCTAAACCTGAAGCTTGAATACTTTTTTTAATTTTCTCAAGCGGTAAGGAAGCAATATCAGCAATTGTATTATCAATAGTTATAAAGTCTGCCAAGTCAGGCAAATTTATTACTGTCTCGTTTAGTGATTCAGATTGAAAGATTATCTTGTCGCTTAAAGGGTCTGTAATAGCATTAATTTGTATAGGATATGGTGGCTGTGGTACAGACCCTTTTTCATAGAATGAGCGACCTTCAGGAGTAACTGTTAGTGGCGATGTTGGTGATAGAGTCTGTAACGAACGAAGAGTTGTAGTAGTAGTTTTAATAAATACAGAATCAAGGCCAAGTACAGAGGCTAATTCATCCTCTGTTGGCGGAGGTTGAAATTCAATAGCAGCACGAATAATAAATTCTTCGAGTACGTTAAACTGACGGGGTTCCTTGATATTTAGTTCTACAGGAGTTTGACGTAAGCTATAACGAAGTTGACGCGCTGCTAAAACTGATAAACTAGGACTTTGCGCTTCAATTTCGTCTACCATATTTTTGAGATTGTCATCAATAGGTTTAGCCGAAGAGGCGAGAAACATCAATGAAACCTCCATGTAGACTTACAATATTTGAAACTTCAGAATACATACTTCCAACTTTACCTGATTGATGGGTAAATAAATTATGACAACCCACAATTATCAGAAGTTCTTGAGCGCGAGAGAATGCAACATTAACTCGTTCTGGTTTCTTAGCAAATCCTACATCTCCTTTACTATTGTTACGAACCATACTTACAATTACAACAGGTCTTTCCATCCCTTGAAATCGGTCTACTGTACCAGTGCGAATTTCTAGCGAAGGGAAAATTTCAGATTGCAGACGTTCATCAATTTTTCTCAGTTGAGCGCCATAAAATGTAATTACGGCAATTTCTTTTTTTGGTTCACCATTAGCAACCTTAGAAGCCCAGGTAGCCTCGAACTGCTGACACAGACGTTCAATGGTATCGATTTCTGGAGTATTAAAGTAAGAAGTTCCGTTTCGCTGCTCTAAAAACTGATTATCGATAGGCGTTTTTACCCAGATAAGATGCTGAGATTCTTGAATAATTTCGCCTGCTAGATGATGTGCGCGTTTTGTGTCTGGCTCCAAAATACCAGATTCTAGTTTACCGTCATAAAATTGATTGATTGCTCCCATAATAAATGGATGCATTCGATATTGTGTAGTTAGCATTTGTTTGATGCTTTCATCAGCAGATTCAAACTGGCTTTTAAATAGTGATTCTTCTAAAAACTGTAGCTCATCTCGTGTATTGCCAATTGTTTGAGCAACTTCTTCTAAAGTGCTAGTATCAAGCATTGGTGGTAACTGTCGATGATCGCCTACCATCACTAGCTTTTTGCCTTTCAATGCTGGGATTAGTAATTCTGGTGGAGTACACTTACTAACCTCGTCAATAATGACGACATCAAAAGATTTGAATTCTTCCGAAAAACCTCTATTTGCAGCTTGAACGCAGGTGATACCGACGACGTTGGCATTATCTAAATATATGCGTCTTAAATCGTCGCGATCGCGTTCAGTTGGGTTTCTTAATTTTCCTATCCAATCTTGTACAAAACTCTGATATCTATTCAGATATATTTCGTCTTTTTGGAGTTGCTGTTGCCAAGACTCAAATTGAGTATTTATCCTGCGTAAAAACTCTAGATTAAATAAATCAGCGTTAGAATTTTCAAGCTTAAATTTATCCGGTATTTCCTGCCATTCTGTTAACCACCAGCTTCTTTGCTCTATTAAACTTCCTGACGGCTGCGGTTGTAATTTTTGTTCTAATTCGCGTAAGCTAATTTGTAGTTTTTGAAGCTGCTGTAGAGAATTTTCAGTTTCTTCTTGTACCTTTGATAAATGCTCATAAAGAGAATTTTTTATCGTCTCCAAGATAGCAAAAGGTTCTAAGGATGAAATTAAAGTTTCAAGTTGACTAATGGAAGTTCCCCAAGAATGAACTTGATTTGAAAATTCTTGCGGCTGCTCCCAAATCTTTGATTGTGTTGCGAGATATTGTTCAGTTAGAATGCGTAATTGAGCAGGAATATTTTGTTGATTAAGTTCTTGCAAGATATTAATAACTCGTCCAAATTGCAAATTAGCGTCTTGCTGTGCTTTTTCGGCTTCAGTTTGAGTAATGGATATTTGCTGTTGACTGATTTCATTTTTCTGAAGTTCATTTAATAGTCGTTGCAGATGCTGAAGCTGTTGTTCAGTTTCCGTCTTGACTTTTAAAACGCATTGACGTGCATTTACAAGAATAGTCTCTAGCAATTCTTGTGTAATTCGGGTGAGAGTAGAGTCGATATTATTCCATTCCCACGATGCACCATAAATCCGTTGCATTCTAATTAAGAAAACCTGGGTATTTTCAACTAATAATTTTCGCTGTTTGGGGTTGAGTAGCTGATAATTGTTAAACTGCTGATAAGTTTGCTCCCATTGAGTGCGATCGCTCTTTGATAGCACCATTGGAATCTGATTAAAATTTTGCTGTAAAAAATAACTAAAGTTATGCTGTTTACCCTGCCGATCGGTAAAATTTCCGTCTATTTCATAAGCGATCGCTTTTGTCAATAACTCCCATTCTGGCAGGTTAATTTTATATATTTTTGGTACTATTGATAATTTTAATGTATTAGCAAACATCAACAAACCTAGTGGCAAGTCTACTAAATTCTCTGTGAGTGGTAAACCTGATTGATGACATTCTTTTAAAGTTTGATAGAGAAGAGAAGGTGCTGTAGATTTCCATTCTTTAACTGCTGAGATAATATAATCTATTTCGCGTTTGCGGTTTTCCCATATCTGGATTGTTTGCTGTATGTTTTGCAGTTTAGCAAGATATTTCTGATAATCTGGTTGTAGCTGATTTAATGAGGCGAAATTTTGTTGAACAATCTGTACTGATGCTGCAAGTTCTGATATAGCTTTACTTGCATTTTGAGCATAAGTCAAAGCAGTTTTAAATCCAGAAATTTCTCTTGCTACAGTTTCACGCAGCCAAGCTGCTAAACCAAAAGCGCCAAGTGGCGGGCGCACTAAGCCAAGTTCGTCGGTATATTTGATGGCTTGACGAACATTTGCTAAAAATTCTTCTACTAAACTATTACCTTCTGTATAAGGCTTAAGAAGCGGCAAAAAATCTGTAATTTCTGGTGCTTCCCATTTGATATTTGGGCCAGTATTTAATATATTTCCCAGTCTTGTATTTAGTAATTCAACCTCCTTCTGTTTTTCTACGGTTTCGTTGTAAAGCTTTTCTTGAGTTTTAAAATTTGCCTCTAATTTTACCTGGTTTTTATAGAATTTGTTTTGTTGCTGATTAAATTCTTCCTCTGCTTGGAAGTAGGCTGTGAATCTTTGTGATGAGCCTAGTAATTTACTGAAAATTTGGATATTTTCCAACCGTTGAGTGAGATTATTTTCGCAGTCATTCGCTGTGTTTTCTAACCATCTGCCAATCACTTGGTCTTCTAAAAATGGCTGTCCTTCTTCCCCAACTTTCTCGGCTCTCCCCTTTCTTACAGCCCGAATTACTGGGTTGTGAACTAATCGACTTAGGGCATTATCTACTGCTAAATTGGCTTGAGATGCAATTAGAGTCCGCCCACCACGAAGAGCAATTTGATAGCAAATCTCGGCAATTACGGTAGTTTTACCAGTACCTGGTGGCCCTTGGATGAGAACAAGATCCTTTGCGGCAAGTACTTTTTCTACTGCTGCTTTCTGGCCAGGATTAGCAGAAGATAATAACAAATCTTGTGGTTGTAGTTCAACAGTTGTTTTGATTTGTCTAGCCTGAGAAGCATCGAATAAAAAGTTACCCAAATAGGGATTTTGAGTATAACCATTATTCAAATCATCTAAAGCTTTTTTCTTTCGCTGAATCTGCTGAATATCACCAACTGCCTCAAAACACAAAAATCCTGTATCTGGCAACTTATAACGCTCGGTTGCCATATATTCAGCTAAGTCGCGTTCTAGCCTGAGACTGATAATACAACGGTTGGGGTCAACTTCTTCAACAGTCCCTAATTGACGACCACTAATCCAATTTTTTCCGACGGGAGCAGTTTCAAAAAGCTTCAAATCTTCGTTTTTTGTGCGTCTTGCTCGTTCCCAAAAATTGTCTATATCGAGGGTATTTTGATAAAAGCCGTCAAGGGTGGCTGAGGCTACATCAATTTCAAAACTGATCCGCCTTTTGAAGTTATAGTTATGACTTACATAACGCACGCAAAATTGACGCGCTTTCGCGATTTTTTCCTCAATTTGCAAAAACGCTTTCCAAGCTCTAAGCTGATCTTCTGTGGGCACATTTTCGCCACAAACTGGCGCGGCGGCAATGCGTTTCAATGTTGCGGGTGGAATGTCGAGATGATGCTGATGATTAGGTAAGAGACGCAAGCGGCAAGGTATAGCATAGCTATCAGCGTGTCCCCGTGAAGGTTGTAACAATTGAGCTGAAAGTATTTTTATACCGCCGCGTCCATCTTTTGGTACAGCCGCCCTAAATCCTAATGTTTTTCTGAGCTTTTCAAGTCTTGCGGGTAATGTAAAATCATCGGAGTCTGTTGCTATTGTCAAATCCCAAATTTCTTCTCTTGCCTCTTTCCCTGCACCTTTACGACGCACATAGAATAGAGAAGGCTTTTTACCGACACATTCATAGATTAACTCATTGGCGCGATCGCGCCGCTCTCTAAATTCGGGATATGATTTCAGGGCAGCTTCACCTTCAAGATGGCGGATAAAACTATCAATTGCTGAAGCTATAAACATATAGCCCCAATCTTCAGAGGTTGTTTTAGTTTTCGAGGATTTTGCTATTAGTTTATTTGCCACTGAACGAATACGTTCTGCATCGGATTCTGAGATTGCACTGGTATGGCTTTTGACTACAATTTTCAGTTTTTCGCAAATTAATAATAGCTTCTTGCTATCCAAATTTAATTCTTTTGCTAGTTCGTAGATTCTGAGTTTGCCGTTGTTCATCCAGTACTACCTTTGCCGACAAAGTTTTTCTATTTAGGAAAATCAAATCACAGATGAACACAAATAATTCACTTGTGGTTCTAGATAATAAATCAATATTTTTGCCAGAAGTCTTTTGAGGAAATGTTGCATCAAAGTTTATACTGCTGGTAAACTTCACTGGCAGCCCGATGCAGCAGGGAATGCCGCCAGACAAGAGATTTCATATCATCGGCATAACCCCCGCCAATGACGCAAGCGACGGGATAACCGCTACTCATACAGGTACTTAAAACCTGCATTTCGCGGCGAAAAATGCCAGCATCTGTAAGAGCTAATTTGCCCAAGCGATCGCCTATATGAGGGTCAACACCAGCATCATAAAATACTAAATCTGGCTTGACTTTAGACAGTAAATCTGCTAGATAATTCGCTAAAGTTTGTAAATAAGCATCATCCTCCATTCCCACTGGCAAAGGAACATCTAAATCGCTGTTTTGTTTAGTACCGGGGAAATTGACTTCGCAGTGCATGGAAAAAGTAAAAACGCTGTCGTCGTCTTGGAAGATAAAAGCGGTGCCGTCTCCTTGATGCACATCCAAATCTACAATTAGGATTTTCTGCACAAGTCCAAGTTTTTGTAAAACGCGACAGGCGATCGCTAAATCGTTGAAAATACAAAAACCAGATCCATAACTAGGAAAGGCATGATGAGTTCCACCAGCCGTATTACAAGCTAAACCCTGGCTTAGTGCTAGTTTAGCAGTGAGTATCGTACCACCTACAGCTACACAAGTTCGATTTGCTAATGCTGGACTCCAAGGCAAACCAATGCGACGTTGGGCTTTTGCATCTAGGGTTCCCTCACAGTAAGCTTGAACGTAGCTTGGAGTATGGACTAACTCTATCAATTCTGGCGGCGGACGTTCGGGGGTATGAAATTGTTCTTGATTTGCTACACCATCAGCTAACAGCAATTCGTAGAGTTGTCGGAACTTAGACATCGGGAAGCGATGTCCTTCAGGTAGGGGAGCAATGTAATCTGGGTGGTAAATAATTGGCAAGTCCATAAGGAAAGAAAATCTCAAGCAGCTAATCCGACAACGAGGTAAAATTTAGCCATAATCACAGCAAAAATGCTGCTCTCCTAAATCTAAAATTCCAAATTTAAAATTTATATGCTGGAATGGATTCCGCCGATAGCATTTATTCTAGCTGGCTTCCTAGCTGGAATAATTGGTGAAAAAGTTATCTTCAAAAAACTGGAAATATTCGTTAATAATAAACGAGTTGCCGGGGGTAATATTATATTTCACTCTCTGCACCGCATGACTTTTATTTGGTTTGTGATTGGCGGTTTTTTTTGGGCAGTTTTGAGCGCACCCCTCAAGCCAGATATTGCGATCGTACTGCAAAAAGTTTTGACGATGGCATTGCTGTATTCTGTAACGCTAGTCTTAGCTAAATTGACTGCTGGTTTTGTTAATTTATATATTCGCAGAGCAGAAGGGGTTCCCACATCACTAATTTCTAACCTTGCTAAGGTCACTGTTTTAATTTTGGGAACATTAATCATATTGCAAACAGTAGGTGTTGAGATTACACCGATAATTACAACTTTAGGGATTGGTGGTTTAGCAGTTGGTTTGGCACTTCAAGACACACTTGCAAATTTATTTTCTGGTTTTTACTTAATTATTTCTAAGCAAGTTAGAACCGGAGATTATGTCAAATTAGATGCTGGGCATGAGGGATATGTCATAGATATTTCTTGGCGCAATACGACTATTAAAGAAATTTCAAATAATATAGTCATTGTTCCAAATTCTAAGTTGTCTTCTGCAATTTTCACAAATTATCATTTACCCGCAAAGGAAATTACTTTAACAATGGATGTGGGTGTCAGTTATAATAGCGATTTGGAACAAGTTGAAAAAGTGACTGTAGAAGTTGCTAAAGAAGTTATGCAAGAAATTGCACCGGAATTAAAAGAAAGCGAACCATATATCAGATTTCATACTTTTAATGATTTTAGTATAGATTTTACGCTTTATATGCGCGTAAGTGAATACTTCGATCAGCGTATGGGTAAACATCTATTTGTCAAAAAATTGCACAAGCGCTATCAACAAGCAGGAATTCAAATTCCTTTTCCGATTAGAGAAGTGTATATGCAAGATAATTCAGCTATGGAACAAAATTAGTAGTTGCCATGTTGCTTTCATAACATGGCAATCCGCATCTGTTTTCTTACTTAGATTGTTAATGCTCGTTTTTCTAATGGTAGTTCAAAGCGATCGCCTGGTTTCGGCTCAAGCACCCGTGTCGAAAGGTTGTTTTTCTCTACTAACGAACGAAATTCCTCAGCAGTTCCTTTAGTTTGAATGAATTTCATCAGCAATCCTTCAAACGCCACATCCCCACCAGCCGCCGTAGGTATTATTACTTGAGGCTGTAATGATTTTACTACTTCTAAAGCACTATTTTGTCCTTTAATAATCGGCCCAAGTAAAGGTAGCGTCATGTCAATAAACGGTGTAATCACTACATCAATGGGTGTAGCTTGCTGAAGTTCTGGAGAATGATACCCGTGAGGCTCATAGTATACAGTTAAACCACTTTCCAACTCTTTGAGGAGATAACTATTTTCTACCAGAGTAGGGCCAATGGGAGAGCCGGGGAAAGCCTTGATTTCAACTTGATTAGTTAAAGTGAAAGTTTCTCCATGAGCCAATACTGTTAGCTGGGTATAACCTAACTGCTGTACTACTTTAGCAGCATTGGGAGAAGCTACAACCTTGATGTTGCGATCGAGCAGCTTGAGTGTTGGTGGGTGAGTATGGTCTTCTAAACCCTGAGACAGCAGGATCAGATCGATATTATCTGGAATTGGGCGATTTTGCGATCGCGAACCTTTAAACAGCCAATCCAAATTGCTGAAAATTAACGAACCAACCAGCCAAGGGTCAATTAGTATTCGTTTTCCGCCAATTTCCAGCAGCCAAGAGTTGCTGTCTAACCAAGTTAAAAACATAAATTTTGTGAAGATAACGTCTATCCTCATTATCAAGCGTATCAGCTTTCTCAATAGTAAGAATCTTCTCAATTGCGGTCATCATGTTTGCTTGCGGCTACAATACATTACCAAAAGTATAAATAATCCTATTCCTGCTAGATATTTAATTGCATCAGGTACGCTGGGGTTAGGTGAAAAAAAGCCTTCGATCGCACCAGCAAGAAATAACATTGGTACAATCCCGAAAACTAACTGCACCGCTTGAGAACCGTAGAATTTTAGTGCATCCTCACGGCGATATTTACCAGGAAATAAAATTGCTCTTGCTAATAAAAATCCTGCACCCCCAGCAAAAAAAATTGCAGGCAATTCCAAAGAACCATGCGGAAACACAAACGCCCAAAAAGGATAAGCCAGATTATTTTGACCCACCAAAGTCCCAACAGCACCAATCAATAAGCCATTAAATACCATCAAATAAGCTGTGTATGCTCCAGCCGTGATGCCACCAGCAACAGCCCCAAAAGACACCGACAGGTTATTGATCGTGATACTGCTCGATGCCAGAGGTTCAACGCCGACAATTGACCCCATCCACAATTTATGCTCATCTCGTACCTTAGTAATCAAGCTTTCAGGTACTATCAACGACAAAAAACTGGGGTTTTGCCAGGAATACCACCAAGCTACTAGTGCCCCCAATAGAAACAGCATCGTCGCAGCAGCAATGTATGCAAATGTTTTCTGAACTACAGATGGTAATCCCCAGCGGTAAAATTCTCGGATTGCCTGCCATTCTTGTCGCCGCGAACCTTGATAAATCTGCGTATAAGCACGAGTTGTTAAAGATTGTAAACTTTGTATCAAAGTATTGCCGATTTGCTGAGTGCGGGCACGAGCTAAATCTGCCGCTACTGAACGATACAAACTCGCTAACTCTCTAATTTCTGCTGCCCCTAAGGACTTTAACCCTTTTTTTTCTATCTGCCTTAATAGGGCATCCAGACGTTGCCAATTAGGTTCTCGTCGCGCAATCCAACGTTGAATATTCATGAATTTTGGGAACACTGAGTTTAACTTAGCTTAAGATAGCTTCAAATTCATCTCCGTAATTTCAAGGGAATTTACCATTATGTCTGAAAATTTTGGATCTCCCAGTCCTATACAACCACTGAGTATTGGGAATGTAGTGAGTGCAGGAATGCGACTGTATCGTTCTCATCTGAAGTTGTATCTAAAACTGGCATTAACTGCTTATGTCTGGGCATTACTGCCGATTTATGGATGGGCGAAATGTGCATCAATTTTAGCAATTATCTCGCGTTTAGCCTTTGGAGAATTGGTGAATCAACCGGAAAGTATCGAAGAGAGTCGCCGTGTTGTGAATTCTCGCCTATGGCAATTTTTAATCTTGGGTTTAATAATGTTTGCTGTTGGTATAGGTTTGATAGCTATTTTAGTAATTCCTTTTTCTTTTTTTATTGGAATCACTATCAGCTATTTCGCTACCAATACGGCAGTTGGCAATAATCTAAATCCTACTTTTATAGTTATTGGATTACTACTAACAATCATTTTTTTCCCAGTCTTGCTTACATTTTTACTGTTGTTACAGGCTCGCTTTTTTGTGGTCGATCTTCCATTGGCCATTGAGGATGATGTAGATGGTGTATCAACGATTAGCCGCAGTTGGGATTTAACAAAAAGACAGGGATGGCGAATTGTAGGAATTTTATTTATTGGTTATTTAATTACGCTACCGATTCAACTGCCATTTAGTATTGTAAGCAGTATTATTCAGAGTTATTTAAAACCTTTGAGCAAGGAAAACATTACCTACGCCATACTTTCAGCTTTTGTAAGCATAGTTCTAACTATATTAAGCGCTACATTAGTAGTACCGTTCTGGCAAGCAATTAAAGCTGTTATTTACTATGACCTGCGGAGTCGTCGTGAAGGATTAGGCTTGAAGTTACGCGATCGCGAAATTTAAACCAGAGTATAAAGACGATTATGCACCTTTTTAATAATGTTAAATATAATACTCCGGAAAGCGTAGAACTAGAATTCACTCTTGCTGGAATCGGAAATCGTGCCTGGGCTTTGCTCATTGATTATCACGTTTTGGCTGTGATTTTGGTGGGATTTTTCACAGCTTGGTCTATCGTTTCAGTCCAGTTAGGAGATTTTTGGGTAGATATTTTCGGTACCGCAGCCACTTTCTGGTTGATGGCGATCGCATTCCTTACCAGTTTCGTGATTTACGTAGGATATTTTGTAATTTTTGAAACCTTATGGTTTGGGCAAACTCCTGGTAAACGAGTTGCTAAAATTCGCGTGGTTCGAGATGATGGGAGACTAATCGGGCTACAACAAGCAACGCTACGTGCCTTACTGCGACCCTTTGATGAGACTTTGTTTATTGGCGCTTTTTTAATTATGTTGGGTAGCCGCGAAAAGCGCTTAGGTGATTTAGCTGCTGGCACAATTGTGATTCAAGGTCAAACACCCACTGCATCCGCGACATTGACAATTTCAGAACAGGCAAAAGGACTTCACGAACAGTTAATTGAAGTTGCTGATTTATCGCAACTGATGCCAGATGATTTTGCTGTTATTCGTGAGTATTTGCAGCGACGTGGTGCAATGTCATTAAAGGGAAGAACCTTACTATCTCTCAAGTTAGCCGAGCAAGTTAAAGCTATTATTAATTTAGAAAAGCTGCCAGAAGCTGTTACACCTGATGTATTTTTAGAAGCTGTTTACCTTGCTTATCAACAACCGGAATTTTAGATGAGAAAAAACTATAAAATTTCTATTTGATTTGTGAAAAATGAAAGGCTTAGATTCGCGATTTTTCTAAGAAATCGGAAATATTATTGTTCTTGCTAAGTAGCCCTTACCTGTAGCGATCGCTCCTACCCTGCGGGAAGCCGCTACACGTCTATGGATGCAATAGATTTTGACCTCTCTCCTTTAAGGAGAGAGGCTTTGAGGTTTACTGCTCTTCCCTTGTTGAGAAGGGGCTGTTCTTGTTAGGTCTATATTGGACTTAACTGAGAACCGCTATATTAGTAAACCCAAATTTAATGTTGTTCAGATGATACGCAAAGCAAGTCAAAAATCTAAAATTGGCCAGTCTGGTTCGCGATAATAGCGTGTCATATTGTCAAACTTTCGCAATTCGACGCGATCGATCGAGAATTCTGGCAAATTAAACAGCCATTGCTCATTCAATTGATTAAGCATTGTGCTGAAACTTGTGCGGTCTAAGTCAGATGAAACCTCCCCAAAATACGCTAATGTAACATGGGCTGTGAAGTGATAATGCTGCTCAATACCCAAGGCAATTAACTTGGGATTTTGATAAATTGTTCGGCGAAATTTAATAATTTCCTCGTAGCAGCGTTCATCCTGGGGTACTAAACAAACAGCTACAGCTCTTGGCATCAGTATCAGCCCCAGCATTTGCCATTTAATCGGATGACTCCTGTTTGTCATCAATTGTTGATATTGCTGAAACATTTCCGCTAAACAAGAGTGTAGCTCTTCGTCAAATTTGGGATTTTTTTCGCCAGCATCAAGGTAAGCATTATCCCAAATTAAATCTGCTAAAGTCACATGGAAGCTAGCAGGAGGTACAGGCACAATCAAATCACGGTTTACAGGCAACTGTAAAAGTTCCTGTTGGTAAGCCTGTAATTTGGCATAGAAAGCAGAGTTTTGCGATTCTTCTCCTGCCGGCGGTGTAATTAGCGTATAGCCAGGAAAGGACGCTGCTTGTCTCAACCCAGAATTTGGCTGAAATTTGGAAGATTCCTGAATATGCTGGACTTGGGATCTGTAGGCTTCTGGCAACGTCAGTCGTGCTAGCCGATTTAAGTAAGTCTGATAGTTGTCGTCCAATCTTCATAGCCTCACGCTCTCACTTGATAGATTTTAGGGAAAATTTCCCCGATTAAGAGAGTCATTTAAAAAGTATTTAGTTTTTGGGTGTAATAGAAGTTGATTAGGACATATGGGAGATAAAGAGAACGAAAAGAATAATTGTTCGCTTGCTCCCCCTGCTTCCCCTGCCTCCCCTGCTCCCCCTACTCTCCCTCCACGAGGTTTATCTATGCCAATCTATGTTTACTGGGGTGAAGACGATTTTGCCATAGAAAAGGCGATCGCTATACTGCGCGATCGCGTCCTCGATCCCCAATGGATAAGTTTTAACTACACTTCATTCACCCCAGATCGAGCTGATGCCGCTATCCAGGGGTTAAATCAGGTGATGACACCCACTTTTGGCGCTGGTGGGCGCTTGGTATGGCTGATAAATACTACTCTGTGTCAGCACTGTCCAGAGAATGTCTTAGCAGAATTGGTGCGATCGCTACCTGTCATTCCCGAAAACTCATTTTTATTGCTCACCAGCCGCAACAAGCCAGATGAACGCCTCAAATCCACAAAATTGTTGAAACAATTTGCTACCGAATTCCGAGAATTTCCCCTCATTCCCCCTTGGAAAACCGAGTTACTGGTGCAATCTGTTAATCAAGCAGCCCAGACTGTAGGTGTGAAACTAAATGCCAATACTGCCCATCTGCTGGCAGAATCTGTAGGAAATGATACACGCCTTCTCTACAATGAGTTAGAGAAGTTACGGCTATATGTCCAAGGTAGCAATAAGCCTTTAGACGTAGATACCGTTACGAAGTTAGTAAGAAATACTACTCAAAATAGCTTACAATTAGCAGCAGCAATCAGAACAGGAGATACAGCTAAAGCTTTGACTACTTTGGCGGATCTGAACAATGCTTCCGAGCCGGGATTACGGATAGTTGCCACACTGATTGGACAATTTCGCACATGGCTGTGGGTCAAGATTATGATGGAAAGTGGTGAGCGCAATCAACAAGCGATCGCTCAGGCTGCTGATATCGGTAATCCCAAACGGATCTACTTTTTACAGCAAGAAATCAAGCTTCTTTCTGTGCAACAGTTAATTTCTTGCTTGCCCCTACTACTGGAGTTGGAAGTGAGCCTTAAGCAAGGAGCATCAGAAATGTCAACACTCCAAACTAAAATAGTCGAACTTTGTCAAGTATGCCGAGGAAATTGACAATCAAATATAAAAGCTTGATGTATTGAGCAGTTGCTGGAACTTCCAACTCCGAAAATAATTCAACGTTCTTATAATATCCCTGATGTAGTTCTGTGTCACACACTATATGAATAAAATTTCTGATTTCTTTTCCCGACCTAGCCGAAAGCGAATCCTTTTACAATCATTCTTTTTCGGAGCGATCGCTACTGCGGGTGTGATTTCCAACGCTTTTTCATTGAGTTCAAAAGCTTATGGTCAAACTCCAGCACCAATAGTTAACAATACTGAAATCAACAGCTATGCTCAAGCCGTGCTAGCAATGGAGCCAGCCCGTCAAAATGCTTTTGAAGAAATTAAAAAACTTATTGGAAATGGAGAAATTCCCAAGATTGTTTGTAACGATCCTAATAGCATAAATGGTCTTCCAAAAAAGGCTCAAGATATCGCTTTCAATTACTGCGATCGCGCTCAAAAAATTGTTGCAGATAATGGTTTGAGCTTTGACCAGTTTAACAAAATTACTGTAGAATTACAAAACAACAATACTACATTAAAACGGCAGGTTTACAATACCTTATTACGCCTGCAACAAACTCCTGAGACTCGGTAGTTCAAGCTGGCATAAAAATTTGACCGGCTATCGATTATTCTGACTTTTCACGATTTTACTTGTTGCGACTAGTGCGAATTATAAAAAGTATTCAGTCGCCATGTAAAACTTTGTTCTCATACCAGGGTTGACCGAATAATTAGTGATTGATAATTAATAATTCATAATTAAAGATCAGGGCTATTTCATTCTCATCTAGCCCACCTCGGAATAAATTTTGAGGCTAATAGCACTCATTCGTCTAAAGACGACTAGAAAGGCTTTTAGTCCACTTTAGTGAACTTGGGCTATTAGCCCGGAACTTTAGTTCTGGGCGGTTTGTTTATGTCTAGAACGAAATAGCCCTGATTAAAGACACTCTACAGCAGCCTACACGCTTATCAAAAATTTAGTAGTCAACTATTCAAGCGTGGAGAGTAGTGAGCTACCACTGATATGGCAGCGGCAGCAATTTTACTACTCATACGGAGAAGCAAGCTACGCGTAGCGTCTTATAATTATGAATTATTTTGGCATTACCTCTTTTGTTAGTTTATTAGCTTTACTTATTAAATAATTCCGAGCAAACTGTTAAATAACTGTATGCAAAAATACAGTTATTGATTTGTATTTTACAAATCAATTTTGATTGCAATACTACTATTCAACTACAATACATACTTGTCGCTTGGTGTGAATATTTTTCATGTGCTTTTTCACTGTGTTTATGGTGATGAAAAGCTTAGTGGCAATTTCTTTGTAGCTGTAGTTGCTTCTATAGAGAAACCAAATTTCACCTTCTCGCGGCGTCAGTTCAAATTTTTTAACTTCAGTGATTGCTAAACTTTTCAGATACTCATATTGGTTTTCGATAGTCACTAATAAGCAAGGCACTTCAAATCCATCTAAGTCTAGCAGTCTTACCCGAATACGAAAAATATTTGACTTATCAACTACAATCTCATCCGATAGAATGATGAGTTTATCAGAAAACAAATCTCGACTGCTTAGTAGCGATTCACAAAGATTCCAAATGACTGGTGGTACAAAATTTTGGTTGAAATTGCCTTGATTAAATTGACAACAAAGGCGATGAGCAGATGCATTAGCATGAACTACTTCACCAGTTTGGCTTAAAATTAATATACCGTCTTCTAAACCTTCAATTATTTCTTGTAAAAAATCGGCTCGCTTCGAGTCATGTAAATCAATACTCTCTAGCTGTTGTGGTTCAGCTACTGTTTTTACTAATGTCTTTGTTAGGGCAATCATATTAAGTATCTAAATGTATCGATTTTTCGTATGATTATCTGAGTAAATTTGATCAGCCACTGCGGTTAGCTATCGGTAGCGATGTAGAAGCGTCACTCATTCCTGAAAAGAAGCGCTATATTACAGACCTATTACGCTAATGAAGGTAGATGAAAATGGAAGTGTTATTTTTAACGTCAGTCCCGAAAAGACTTCAATAGTTTATGTAGCATAATTGAATTATGTTAGTTTACAGATTTTAAATACAACTCTGAAATTGCTTATTTCGGAAGCCGCTTCTAAAAAACTTTTGCTAAGACTTCTCTCTACCGCTTTTATCCCCTTTGTTAGCGCAGGGCTGTTTCATGCCCTAAAAGATGTAAAATGACAAGCGTCGAGGGGATGAAAACAATGGGTGCAAATCTAATTGAATAACTACGGCAAGTAAAAGATTTTCGAGTCAAAGATGGGCAAAGGCACCAACTCTGGCTGGTGTTGCTATTTATAATTATGGGAATAATCAGCGGGTACGTGGGTTACCGACTTAATCTTTTGCGTCGAAATGGTTATTCTTCTATCACCCAAGCCCAAAGGTTTATTTCTAATGATATTGACAAATTCTTATCTTTTGTGCTATAAAACAGCCCTGCTACAAGGGAAGGGGCTGGGGGTTAGATCTATTTGCTTACCTGTACCTCACCGGATTGAAAATGGCTATATAGAAATTTATAGATAATTTAACTATTGTGCTACGTTTTCTCCTCTCCACAGCGAGACTTGCTGTTTGAGTTCTCTCATATCTAAAGAATCGCTAGCAAAAGCTTTTCGTAAAAGTGGATGAGGAATAAATCGATCGTATTTTTGAATTTCTAGTGCTTCTGAAGTACTGAGCAAATCTTCTGAAGTAATTCTTTGCTCGCACAATGAAGTAATTTCACGATAAATATATTTAAATTTATCCTTGGCTAATTTAACCGTTAAATAATAAGGATTTACTCCGCCAATACTTGTAATTTCCAACGATTCTCGACAGTAAGAGTTTAGTAATCTTTCTAAGGTGCGATAAGCAACCGTACCCATCCAGGGAAAAATGCAGCATTTACCTTTTTCTAATTGCAAGATATTTTGTTTATCTAATCCAACCTGCTGCGCCAAATGGCGAACCTCACGTAAACGTTGCAAAGCATTTTTTTGCAAGTAACTATACTCGACATTCTCAAATAAAACTTGCTGCATTCGTTGTAATACTTTGGTATGAATAGTGCCACCACTACCGCGCCAATAAATACTAGCTTTTCCCTCGGCTTGTTTAACATAGATAGCTTTCTTTTTAAAGTCAACTTCTACTACTTCCCAAGTTCTGCCAGCTAAAGCAAATTGATTGCCAACAGCAGGCGGCGTGACAATACTGCCAATTTGGGTTGCACCTTGCTTAACAATATATTCTTGCTGTTCAGCAAATACAGCGTAAAACTGGAATTTCCTTACAACTTTTTCTCCTACTAAACCCAGAATTAATTTCCCTTGCTCAGTATGCTGAATATGACCAATATCAATTAAATAACGTAGCAATAATAGAAAATCTTCTTGAGAAATAGCAGCAAACGGCGGCAGACTAAAAATTTGTTTAGCTAGTGCATTAGGAGAAAGTTCTCCTAATGCTGTTAAAATACTCATTGTTTGGTGGTACAGCAAACTCAAAGGATATTTAATCGGTCTAATTGGTTCAATCCATTGCTCCTCTAAATAAAGTTGAATGATAGCGATAGACTGCAAAAGCTGCCAGGGTATTTGCTCTGGTAAAGAAGCTTCTGATAATGGTTTCTCTTCAGCGCAAATAAAGCGCATATCAGCTGCTTCACCTCTTCTGCCACTACGTCCTAAGCGCTGTAAAAAGCTAGCTACAGACAAGGGTGATTCTAACTGAATAACTCGCTCTAAATGACCGATATCTATGCCTAATTCTAAAGTCAGAGTGGCGGCGGTTACAGCAGGATTATTGGGTTCACGCATCGCATTTTCAGCAGATTGCCGCAAACTAGCAGATATACTGCCATGATGCACATGATATATGTCTGGTAGCCCTTGTTCTGTGGCAATTTGTCGCAAAGATGCGATTACAGATTCGGTACGCGTCCGATTATTAGCAAATATCAGGCATTTGCGAGATTTACTAAGGTTGAAAATATATTTTTCATAAGCTGTCGTCTCTGATTCATCTGCCTCATCACTAATATAAAAATGTTCTACAGCTAGTTTGATTTGGCGTTTTATCCCGTCAGTTTGTGGTGTAATTACTGGCTTATCTGTTCCTGAACTCAACCAATTTTCAGCTAGTGAGTAATCACCAAGAGTTGCTGACAAACCAATACGGCGCGGTTGCTTTTGCGTCAACTTTGCTAAACGTTGTAATTGGCAAATAATTTGACAGCCGCGTTCTGAACCCATAAAAGCGTGAATTTCATCAATGATGACAAACCTTAAATCACCAAATAAGCGAAGGAGGTCGTTATTTTTGTTGATTAACAAGCTTTCTAGAGATTCTGGTGTAATTTGTAAAATGCCTTGAGGATTTTTTAAAAGTTTGTTTTTTCGACTTTGAGAAACATCGCCGTGCCAGTGCCAAACTGGAATATCTGCTTCTTTTAGTAAGTCGTTGAGGCGCTCAAACTGATCGTTAATTAAAGCTTTGATTGGACTAATATATAATGCTCCTATAGTTGCAGTAGGATTGGCGTGTAATAAAGTCAAAATTGGCAGAAAAGCTGCTTCTGTTTTACCGGCAGCAGTTGCAGCAGTAACTAGCAAATGAGCGTCGGTGTCAAATATAACTTGACAAGCGGCAATTTGGACTGGTCGTAATTCAGTCCATTGGTGATGATAAATATATTCTTGGATGAATGGTGCAAGTCGGCTAAAGGCATCGCTCATATTTTTTATGAATAATTAGTGGTAGGTAATGAAGAATAGCTTGTATGGCACCGGAGAAATCAAATAACAGTAGTGGAATTGAAGTCGATGGAATTTACTTTGAAACCTTAGTGTCAGAGGGGAAGTATAATCTTCCAATCTTTGGGGAAGAAACACCAATAAAATTTGGAGTAAGAATTACTAATAACTCATCAATTTGTTATCGATTTTAACTACCTCATTTTGTACCAGAAATATTAAATCCACATGGAAAGGTTATGGAAATGAGTTTTGCTAGAAATGCAACCAGAACTGTAGAAGAATCAGATATTCCTTTAATTATGTCCGGGGAAAGTTTGGAGTATTGGATGGATGCAAAATTCAAGTGGTATAGCAAAAATTGTATTGAGCTTACAGGTTCCGCGTTGTACGGAGGAATTTTGAGTTTTTACAACTTTAAGCCAACTAAATATCAGATTCGGATGAAATATGTCAAAGATTCACCCACGCTAAAACTTCCTTTCTCTAGAGGCTCCACAGAATACGGCGACTTTTGGACTGGTCAAATTGCCACAAATTTAGTCAATTTTCGCCTGAGATAATTCTAAAAAACAATATTTTATCTCTGTTTGAAGGTCATTTATTCTGATTGAATTAGAGTATTTTCAGTTTTTACTCCTATTGACTCAAGGCAGATTAACATCCGTCAGTCAAACTGAATTAATAGAGGGAAGTATATAATAAGGCAAAAACCATGAATAAATATAAGGAAATATTACGTGTCATCCTTGCCATATGCATAATTGTGGTTGGAGTAACACACTTCCTTGTTCCAGAAGAATATGTCAAAATTGTGCCGCCGCAACTACCTTACCCTTTAGGATTAGTTTATCTCAGTGGTTTTTATGAGATTTTGGGTGGTATCGGTTTATTAGTCCCGCCTGTAAGTCAAGCTGCTGCTTGGGGACTTCTTGCCCTTTTTATTGCTGTTTACCCTGCCAATATTAACATGGCGGTTAATCTTATTAAGATTGAACATATACCAAATTCACCTTGGGTACACGTAGTCAGGCTTCCCTTTCAAGCAGTTTTAATTGCTTGGGCTTGGTGGTACACGAAATCTTATGATGGGGAAAAACAAGCTTCTATTATTCCCAAGTCACTTATTCCTAAAGAACTAAAATTGAAATAAGGGCGTTTTTTTATATCTGAATTATGCGCGTTGCAACTTTGTTTGGGATAACACTTTCGTTAGCAACATGTATTGGAGGAATTGCTGTTCCGTTGACTCAAGCGGTGCAGCTTAGAGATGGCATTGTCTACTTTGTCCAACCGCCGAAGCTTGTTGAGGCAACGACTACTTACAAAGATACGAATGTTTGGGGCGCAACTTATTATTTCACGATTAACGTGCCGGAGAATGCTGGAGAACCCCTCCAGAAGGTAACTATTACCCAGAAAGAGGGAGCAGAAAACATCCGCTACGATCTTAATGATACCCGCGCATTTGTCGGAACGAGCGATCGCAAAGAATCTCGGCTAACACTAGGCCCACTCACAGCAGAACGCAAGACACGAACTGTTACTGTGAACTTTGAACCGCCTGTCACTCCGGGACAGACAGTTACAATCGCCCTTCGCCCTGTGAAGAATCCCAGCTTTTCTGGTGTCTACTTGCTAGGTGTGACTGCGTTCCCGGTGGGTGAGAAATCCCACGGACAATTTCTCGGCTTTGGACGGTTTCAGTTTTACAGCAATAGAAGTAACTGGTGGTTTCCATAAATACCACGAATTTGTGTAGACGAGGTTTCTAACTGCCCATTTCACGTTAAGTTGACTTGTCGGTATACATCGCTTGCAAAAGTTTGGGATAATCTAGAAGATATTCAGTCGGTAGCTTGAAATACTTATGAGTAGTAAGGAAGAATTAAGAAGTGTTGCCTCAGAAATTCCATTATTTAATAATATTGAGCAAAAAGAAACATTTTTGTTTGTGATTGGGGCGTTATTTTCGAGAGTTATTAGTTTGAAAAAAGCCGCAGAAATTATGGAAATAGAGCCTGATGTCTTTCTTCAACTCTTAGATTTGATGGGGCTGGAATTTTCCTACTTGACTGAACAAGATATCGCTATAGAAAAGTATTGGTAGGGTGTGTGAAGGTTGTTTTTAACTCTTCTCCATTAATCTTTTTATCGCGTCTGGAATTTCTCGATATTTTTCTAGATTCTTCCGATGAGTTTTATTTGCCAAATTTTGTTGCAGAAGAAATCAGTGCTAAATCTGATGCAGCTAGTCAGCAGGTAAAAGCTTTAATTGATGCCGAGAAAATCTTAGTCAAAGAAATTCAATTACTTTCCTTAGCCAATCGTCTAAATATGCGACTAGGGAGAGGAGAATCAGAGGCCATTGCTTTAGGCACTGAATTACAAACAAATTACATAATTTTGGATGACTTCGCAGCCAGAAAAGAAGCAACTCGACTGGGATTAAATGTTAAGGGAACCTTAGCAGTCATCAAGAAACTTCAGGTAGATGGCAAAATTATCATTACTAGCACAGACCAATTGTATCAAGACATCCTGGCAATGAATTTCAGAGTCAAGCGATCGCTCTTTGATGCCATTTTCTCAGATTAGATGCAGAGTTTGTCTTTGTTTGGTGCGATCGCTTAATTATAAAAACTCATTGCCAATGAAGCAATCTCTGAGCGTTGCGATCGCTCTTTGATGCCATTTTTTAAAATTAGATACAGAGTTCCCGAAAGTTGCTTCAGGGTTCGTCTTTGTCTGGTGGGATCACTTAATTATAAAAACTCATTTTGTTGTGGTGGTAAACCAAGCTGGGTACGAAAATGCTCGCTATATTTTGCCTTATTCCAACTATTAGCAGATTTAACTTGCTCAGGAGTAAGGTTTTTGGCATCGCTGAGGTCGGCATTGAAGTCGCCACCTAATCCGTAATTGCTGAGGTTGGCACCTCTGAGGTTGGCACCGCCGAGGTTGGCACCTCTGAGGTTGGCACCGCCGAGGTTGGCACCTCTGAGGTCCTCACCCCCCTGGGGGCTGGCATCGCTGAGGTTGGCGCTGCTGAGGTTGGCACCTCTGAGGTTGGCATCGCTGAGGTTGGCGCTGCTGAGGTTGGCACCTCTGAGGTTGACATCGCTGAGGTTGGCACCGCTGAGGTTGGCATCGCTGAGGTTTGCGCTGCTGAGGTTGGCACCGCTGAGGTTGGCATCACCGAGGTTTGCGCTGCTGAGGTTGGCACCGCTGAGGTTGGCATCACCGAGGT
>NZ_JBALFH010000040.1:0-574579 GCF_036917095.1 Nostoc sp. | reverse complement strand
AGGTTTGCGCTGCTGAGGTTGGCACCGCTGAGGTTGGCATCACCGAGGTTTGCGCTGCTGAGGTTGGCACCGCTGAGGTTGGCATCACCGAGGTTTGCGCTGCTGAGGTTGGCACCGCTGAGGTTGGCATCACCGAGGTTGCTGTTGTAGAGGTTGGCACCTCTGAGGTCGGAATTGCTAAGGTCGGCACCTCTGAAATCTTTGTTAGCTAGACTCTCACCAGCTTGAACCAGTTTTTCAAGTGCTTGAATTCTTGCGTCACTATCCTTCTTTCCTCTAGCAGCATCAACAGTTTGCCAAAGCTGATTTATCCTAATCTGTTTCTCAATAACTATGCCCACATATATTGTTGATAAAGCCAGCGGAACAATTAAGAAAAAAGCAATTGACTGAAAGCGATTATTCCGTCTTTGTCTGACACTTGCTTGAATAAACTCAATAGCTAAGTCAGATAATCTTAAGTTATCAGTTTGTTGCTTTGGAAAATCTTCTGCTTCTCTTAACCGCTTCCCTTGAAAGAGATAATCCTTTACCCTCCGCCTATCCCGCCATTCAATAGCTGCCGCTTCAATTTTCCGGTTTTGTCGCAATACATCCCGACTTTCTTCAATCCATTTGCGTAATAGCAACCAATGGCGAATCAGTGCTTCATGTGCCACATCTACCACAGCAACTTGATTGGATAAGGTACTGGTGACAACTAGCTTTTCATCAGCTAACCGTTGAATTATTCTATTAATTACAGCTTCTGGATGCTGTGAAGTAACTAAATCTCGTTGCACAACCTGTCTACGCGTATCTTCTGTTCCTTCTCCCAACTGCGTCAATTCTAAAAAAATCCGCTTTGTTGCTTGCTGTTCCTCAAGTGATAATGACTCATAAACTTCTGTAGCGCGTGTTTGCAGGGTTCCCCTGACTCCACCTAGTTTGCTATATGTAGTCAGGGTTAACCGTTCTTCAGTTCTTTGCTGCCATAGTTCTGTTAGCGTGTACTGCAACAAGGGTAAACTCCCCGGTGAATTTTCTACATCTGCAATCATTTGAGAAACTAATTCCGGTTCTACTGCTAAGTTCACCTGTTGAGCAGGTTTGATAATTGCTGTTTTTAATTCCTCCCGATTCATCGGTGTTACTGTTACTAAATGCTCTTGAATTTTCTTAGCTAGTCCGCCATACTCTTGTTCTAGACATCTGCCAAAGAAATCAGCCCGCATTGTGATTATTAGGCAGAGTTTATTGTCATCCCGTTGCAAAGCACCTAGCACACATTCAAAAAACTGCTGTCGTTTGGTAATGTCTTGACATTGAGTAAAAGCTTCTTCAAATTGGTCTACCACTAACACTACACGCTGAGTTTGACTAGCAGTAATCAACTGTCCTAAACCAACTGCGCCTTTGGCAATTAATTCTTCTGCTTTTGCTAATTGAGATGCGCGTTCAATATCTGATAATTCTGATTCTACAAAAGCCAGTGCTAAATTTTGTAAGGGATTAATCCCTGGTCGAAATATTTTCAACTGCCAAGTATCGCTACCTGATAACCTACGTCCTAGCTGTAATTGATAAAGTAAACCTGCTCTGACAACACTAGATTTACCACTTCCTGATGCTCCCAACACAGCCAGGAAATTACCCGATCGCACTTTTTCTAATAATTCGTCGGTTAACGCTGTTCTGCCATAAAATAAGTTGGCATCTGCTTCTGTGCAATCAAAATATAACAACCCTTTGTAAGGACAAATAGCTGATACTTGTACTGTGGAGTTAACAGGAGAGGAATTCCATTTGCGGGTGAGATTAATTGCTTCACCAGAGTTAGCAAAAATTGGACGCTGGGGGAATGGGTGATGTTCTTGATTGAGCAAGTCTACTAAAGTGTAGTTACTTACCCAACGGTCTTGTTTTGGTTCTAAACCTTGAAGCAGTGCAGCAGTTAGTACGCTGTGTTGGCTGTTAATTTCTTCAAAAGCTACTTCAAAACCACGAGAAGCCGCAATAAAACACCTGTCTCTACCTTTACCGCGATCGCCTGGATCTGCCTCTGCAAAATTTAGCACTTCTCCGCTATAGCAGCAATCCAAAATCACAATTTGTTGTCTGACTTCACTTTCTTGCAACAGTCGCCGCAGCCATTGTAGAGATAATCCCCAATTACTCGCATCGGGGTTGACTTCACTTGTCGCCAAAAAGCCTTCCTGAATGCCTAGATTTTTCCGCAACCCATGACCAGAAAAATACAGCAGTGCTGTGTCTGGCGGCTTACCATCTGGCTTAAACAATTGGACGATCGCTCTTTCTAACTGAGTTAAACTAACTTTAGTTTGCTTACCAATGCGAATCGTCTCATTTTCCTTGTCTTTGACTGCTGGTAGCCGCGTTACCCGAAATTCACCATATTGTTGTAAGATTTGAGCGATCGCTTCACCATCGGCAGCTGGTGCGTTGAGACTCTTTAAGCGGTCATACGTATTAATTCCCACCACCAAAGCGTCTCGACTCATCCTGCAAAGCCCTATGATAGTTGTGCCAAATTATTTCCAGCTTCTACAAGAAATTTACCGCATTTTTCGTAAAATTTTGTAGATAAGCACTGCTGGGCTACCCTAGACGCAATTCTTTTAGGCGAGATTATCTCATGACTCAACTCACACCTATTCAGTTAGAAGATGGCACGATTATTTACATTGAAGCCACAAATAACGTAGATGCACCACCAGTCATTACCGAAGTTTCTCCAGAGGGAGAAGAAGAAGCGCTAATTGATAAGGGATGGAATGCTGATGCTGCACAAAAACAGATAGTGCAAAATTTCCAAGCAATTGAAGGTACAATTCGGGCTTACACTGTTTATTCACTGAATGCTTTTAAGAAAATCCCTGTTGCTAATATTGATAAAGTCACTCTAGAATTTGGCATCAAAGTTGGCGGTGAAGCAGGTATACCTTACGTGACTAAAGGCACGGCTGAAAGTAATCTTAAGATAACGGTAGAGTGTTCATTTCCTGACCAACCGGAAAAGAAAACTCAGCAATCATGAGTGAGAGTATTGACGCAGCCAAAATTTCGATTATTATTCCGGCTATTAATGAAGCGGGGAATATTAAAAAAGCCATTGCTACTACTCAAGCCAATCTAAATATAGAAGTCATTGTAGTCGATGGTGGCTCTAGTGATGATACTGTAGCGATCGCTCAGTCTTTAAATGTCAAAGTTATCTCATCGTCTCCCGGTCGTGCTGCTCAAATGAATGCGGGTGCTGTAGCTGCTAGCGGTGAGATTCTGTTATTTCTCCATGCAGATACCTGTTTACCGACTGGGTTTGATGATATGGTTCGCACAGCGCTACAACAGCCTGGGAGTGTGGCTGGTGCGTTTAAATTGCGGATTGATGCATCGCTTTTAAGTTTACGATGGGTAGAGTTGGGTGTAAATTTGCGATCGCATTTTTACCAAATGCCCTATGGCGACCAAGCAATTTTTTTAACAAAAGCAGTATTTCAGGAAATTGGCGGTTTTCCTGAATTGCCTATCATGGAAGACTTTGAACTCATGCGTCGTTTAAAACGCACCGGACGGATTGTAATTATCCCTACACCAGTTGTTACTTCAGCGCGTAGATGGTTGCAAAAGGGAGTATTCAAAACTACGCTACTTAATCAATTAGTAATTATTGCTTATTTACTCGGAGTTTCACCTGAGCGAATTCGTCGCTGGTATCGCCGAGAAAAATTTAAGAGGCTTTAAGCTGTTTCTCATATAGGTAGTATATCTTTAGAGGCATTGGATTTGAGGTGTAAGTTTCAACGTTGCGCCTTTGAACCTCAACGTTGCGCCTTTGAACCTCAACGTTGTGCCTTTGAACCTCAACGTTGCGCCTTTGAGCCTCGAAGTAGCGCCTTTGAACCTCGAAGTTGCACCTTTGAACCTCAACGTTGCGCCTTTGAGCCTCGAAGTAGCGCCTTTGAACCTCAACGTTGCACCTTTGAACCTCAACGTTGCACCTTTGAACCTCGAAGTTGCACCTTTGAGCCTCGAAGTTGCACCTTTGAGCCTCGAAGTTGCACCTTTGAGCCTCGAAGTTGCGCCTTTGAGCCTCGAAGTTGCACCTTTGAACCTCCTATCTCCTGCCTGCTGCCTTCTACTTATCAAAATGAAGAAGCGCTTATTAAATTCTAAACTCAAAGTACTACTCTTAAGTTGCCTGATAGTCACTCTCGTAATTGCTGGTAAACAGTTAAACATTCCGGAACTTTTACAAACCTCAGTCGTTTGGGTTCACAGTCTTGGTGCTTTAGGGCCCATTGCCTACATAGTCATTTACAACTTGGCAACATTACTGTTTATACCGGGTTCTCTGCTAACCCTCAAAGGTGGTTGCCTATTTGGTGTATTTTGGGGATCGATATATGTGCTAATTGCTGCAACAATCGGAGCAACCTTGGCTTTTCTCATTGGACGCTACCTGTCGCGGGATTGGGTTTCTCGACAATTGAAAAAACATCCTAAATTTAAAGCGATTGATTTAGCAGTTGCTAAAGAAGGATGGAAAATTGTCTTGTTGACTCGTCTTTCTCCCCTTTTTCCTTTCAATTTATTAAATTATGCTTTTGGAGTAACACAGGTTTCTCTCAAAGACTATATATTAGGTTCCTTCGGCATTATTCCCGGTACTGTGATGTACGTTTATATTGGTTCTTTAGCTGGTAATCTTGCCATGATTAACACGGCTCATCAACCAATTACTCCAGAAACTCAAGTCTGGCAATGGATAATGCGAGTAGTTGGGTTGATTGCTACCGTTGCTGTGACTTTATATATCACAAAAATTGCTCAGAAAGCATTAGCTCAAAGTGTGGCATTAGAAGAAATCACAACTCATGAAAAAACTAACAATCATTCAGATATTTAAAAGTATTAATGCCAGAAACTTACAGAAGTTTTTTAGCCTAAGTGTTTTAATATTACTGATATTGGCGAGTGCTTTCTCATTAAACACAGACCCAGCTTTGGCGCAAGAATCTGCAAATCCAAATTCTTTCAATCCCCAAACCATTTTACGCGAAGCCTTGCAGTGGATTGATAGCCTGGGAGCGCTGGGAACCATAGCTTTTATTGCCCTTTACATTATCGCTACCGTCGCTTTTTTCCCAGGTTCTATTCTCACCTTGGGGGCTGGTGTGATTTTTGGTGCAGTTTGGGGTTCTCTCTATGTGTTTATTGGTGCAACCCTTGGTGCTACTGCTGCTTTTCTTGTGGGACGTTATTTAGCAAGGGGCTGGGTTGCTCGTAAAATTGCAGATAACAAAAAATTTGCCGCCATTGACCAAGCCGTTGGTAGAGAAGGATTAAAAATTGTCCTGTTAACGCGACTGTCCCCGATATTTCCTTTCAATCTGCTCAACTATGCTTTTGGAATCACGGGAGTCTCACTTCAAGATTACTTCATCGGCTCCGTAGGCATGATTCCCGGAACCATCATGTACGTTTATATTGGTTCGCTTGCAGGTAATCTTGCCATGATTGGTACTGAGGCTCAACCTACCAACCCGACTTTACAATGGGCAATTCGGATTTTGGGTTTGATTGCTACAGTCGCTGTGACAGTTTATGTCACCCGGATTGCGCGGAAAGCTCTAGAAGAGGAGGTAAGTAGCAATTAAAAATTAAACTGAGTTTGGAAAATTATCTGTAAATTATCAAACGGACAAAACAGTTCAAAAGCTATATTCCTTTTAAAATAAGTATTCAAAATTAGGATGAATGATTCAGGAAGCGCAAATTTCATACTTTATATCTTTAGTTGACATCCTTGACAATTCAGTTGATGTGGAAAAACCAACAAAAGACCTAACCCTCTACCCCATCCCATTGTAGGGAAGGGGAAAATTCAAAGCTGCTCCCTAGCAGTAGAGAAGAATGGAAGTGAGGTTTTCTAGATAAGAGTGAAAAGTCACATCAAGTGAATTTAGTATTTTCAATTCTTAAATGAGGTTTCGCCAATGACTAATTCAGATTTAGAGAGAGTCACAGTTCGCCCAATGGATGAGTATAACCAAAAGTTGGTGTCTTACGTCCATCCGCCAAATTGGGTTAATCCTCAACCCGCAGATGTTTACGATTTGGTAGTAATTGGGGCTGGTACGGCGGGATTAGTGGTGGCGGCGGGTGCGGCGGGTCTGGATTTGGGTTTAAAAGTGGCGATAATTGAAAAGCATCTCATGGGTGGAGATTGCTTAAATCTTGGTTGCGTACCATCTAAAACTATTATTCGGTCTGCCCGCGTTGTTGGCGAAATCTGGAATGCTCAAGATTTGGGGGTTAATATTCCCCAACATAATATTGATGTCGATTTTCCCAAAGTTATGGCAAGGATGCGGCGGGTAAGAGCTAGTATCAGCCATAACGACTCGGCGGAACGGTTTCAAAACTTGGGTGTCGATGTCTTTTTGGGTAGCGGCCGATTTGCGAGTAAAAATACCGTGGAAGTTGGCGACAAAACCCTCCGGTTTAAAAAAGCTGTAATTGCTACAGGCGCAAGAGCTGCACAACTGTCGATTCCGGGAATTGAAAAGGCGGGTTATCTAACTAATGAGACGGTTTTTTCGCTGATTCAACGACCGGAACGTTTAGCAGTGATTGGTGGCGGCCCCGTTGGTTGCGAATTGGCGCAAGCTTTCCGGCGTTTGGGTTCTGAGGTGGTACTTTTGCATAGCGGTTCTCATCTTCTGAATAAAGAAGATGTTGAAGCTGCCAAAATTCTCCAAAAGGTTTTGATTAACGAAGGAATTCGCGTGGTACTGAATTCCAAGTTGGAAGAAGTGGTAACAGTTACCGAGGGGAAACGGCTTTACTTTTCCTCCAATGGCCATCGAGATTCGGTGACAGTAGATGAAATTTTAGTCGGTGCGGGGCGATCGCCAAATGTAGAAGGTTTAAACTTAGAAGCAGTGGGGGTAGAATACGACAAGCACCAAGGCGTGAAGGTAAATGACTATCTCCAGACAACCAATCCCAAAATTTATGCGGCTGGCGATATTTGCATGAACTGGAAGTTTACCCATGCTGCTGATGCTGCGGCGCGGATTGTAATTAAGAATACGCTGTTTTCCCCCTTTGGCATCGGACGCTCGAAACTCAGTAGTTTGGTAATGCCTTGGGTAACTTATACTGACCCAGAAATTGCCCATGTTGGGTTGTACGAACACGAGGCACAGAAATTGGGTATTGAGGTGACGACCATTAAGATACCTTTTAGTAGTGTAGATCGAGCGATCGCAGATGGTGAAGAGTCAGGATTTCTCAAAATCCACCATAAAAAAGGGTCTGATGAAATTATCGGTGCGACAATAGTTGCCAGTCACGCGGGCGAAATGATTTCAGAAGTGACTACGGCAATGGTGAATAAGATCGGTTTGAGCAAGTTAAGCAGTGTGATTCATCCTTATCCGACTCAAGCCGAAGCGATTAAAAAAGCAGCTGATGCTTATCGTCGTACACTCCTAACATCAAATACAAAAAAAATATTGGGATTTCTGACAAAGTTATCTTGACCAAAATCATACTAGGGGCTTCCAGTTAAAAAAACATCCCATACCTGCGGGACGCTCCGCGAACGTAGGGGCGCAAGGCCTTGCGCCCCTACAAATCTAGAAATAATTTGGGATAATTTATTTTTTGGAAGTCCCCTAATACAAAGACAGCTAGTTCCCTACACAAGGAAACCAACTTTGCGGACTGAACTCACCAACCGCTCATGGGGAGCCAGTCCGTTGCGAGGGTTTCCCTTAAAAGGGTGGGCTTAGTTGCCTGTTTTTTTAGGAGGGTTAAGCCTTAATCCAAGTTTATTAGTCTTTAAACAGGTTTCCAGCTATCAATCTGACCTGATACCAAGTCTACGTAGTACAGCTTGCCATCCTCTCCAGCCCTAATATCCACAGGCACTCCTACATCGGAAGCAAACCGCTTTGTTGAAATAACTTTGCCTTGACTGTCCAATGTTAAAGCATCGATAGTTCCTTGACTGGCATTACCGATAAACAAAGCATCTTTATAAATACCGCCTGTGTAAAAATCACCCACAACGATCGAATTAGAACCGGTTGAATGATCGAAGGCGAAAATGGGTGCTGTAACGGGTGTACCACTCTTATAGTAGTCCTGCACTGCCTTGAACTGAGCATAGCTTTGCTGTTTTAGGCTAGTGAAATTGCCATTTCCATCAATGCCACCTTCATAACCTGGCCAGCCAAAGTCTTTGCCTCGTCCAGTATTAACCTCTTCCCATGTCCCCCAGCCAACATCACCGATGAAGGGAATATTGGTTTTTTGATTTATGGTAAAGCGGAAGGGGTTACGCATACCGTAGTCATAGACTTTGGAACGATTGCTATCAGGGTCACCGTTGTAGAAAGGATTATCTGATAAGCCCTTACCAGTAATCGCGTCAATGTGCAGGATCTTACCAGACAGATTATCGAGATCCTGAACGCGAATTGCTCGCGGGTCTGCCCGGTTGTAGGAAGTACCATCACCGACGCTAACAAAAAGAGTGCCATCGTTACCAAAACGCACACTACCACCTGAGTGAGTTGCACTATCTGTCGCTACAAAATCCCGGATGTTTTGTACTTTGTCGAGATTGTCAAGATATTGCTGCGTGTTGGCAAATAGCTTGCCAGTATCTTTGTTTATAATGCCTGATGGCCCATAGTTTAATGTATTGTTAGCATCGATAGCCGTGCTATCAGTATCTGGGTGACTGATATTGTTCCAATTGGTGTTTGTACCCAGTAATACAACTTCACTGCCAGCCTTCGCAGTCTTGTAACCAGTGCTGGAGTCGGCTGTCACCCGAATTAGCCTTACGCCACGGTTACCTCTTTGGTCGGCATTGTCCAACGTGCTATTGGGATTATTCTTGGCATTGTTTGGATTGGTTTCTGGTGGATCGTAGGTAAACAACAGGTAAACGTAGTTGTTGCCGTTTGGATTCTTGCCAAAATCTGGATGTACGGCGATGCCTAATAAACCGCGATCGGATACATTATTTACCTGTGCAGAAATATCGATAAATGGCTTTGATACTAAGCTGTTGGCGGTGCTGTCAAACACCCGCACTACCCCATCTTTCTGGGCAATGAACATCAGCTTGTCGTCATTTGACCAGTCAAAGGATGTAGGTTGAGTCAAACCAGAAACCACAGTCTTTCTCTCAAAGTTACCAGAGTCATTATCGATGATAGTTATAGCCGTCTCGTTGGTAGTTAGTGCCACTCCAACTGCGTTACTAAACTTCAAAGCAAATGTTTCATTCGATTCTGTAGTGCTGTCATCTTTAATCGAAATAGAAATGGTCTTGCTGGTTTGTCCTGCTGCAAAGTTCAAGGTTGCAGATACAGCTTGGTAGTCAGATCCGGCTTTAGCAGTCCCATCAACCGTTGTATAGTCTACACTAGCAGCCTTCAAAGCATTGCCGCGTGTAACTGTCACCGTAGCAGTACCGTCATTCTCATTAACTATTGGCTGAGTGAAATTGAGGTCTTGAGTATCATTATCTTTAATCGTAAATTCAAGAGTTCTTTGGGGCCCTAATGTTGCTCCATCTGGCTGATCGATAGCGAACCCAAAGGTTTCATCTGCTTCTGCTAAAGAATCATCGTCGATCTGAATGGTGAGTTGTTTGCTGCTTTGTCCAGGCGCAAAGATGAGTGTCCCAGTAGTTTCCAAGCCCTCATTTCCGTAGTCAACCCCTGCTTGAGCAGTACCAGCTATGGTTGCATACTTGATTGAAGATGTGCCGCTTAAATCACCAGTTCTCAGCAAAGTTATGGTCGCACTACCATCGGATTCGCTCACAGTCGTGTTAGATTGCCCCAAAGTAATAGTGGTTGTAAGTCCAGGTGAATACAGTTGGGACTGAGGAATGATTTGCTTTGCCTGAGAGGAACTTGACCAAGACAATTGAGAAACGGCAGAGTAATTATTATCGTAGTACTCAAGTTTAATATCGTACTTCTGACCTGCAACCAGTGTTATTGCACCGCTGTATTCTGTGGCAGATTGATCGACAAACTTATTGATGAGTAGTTGATCGTTCACCCACAGTCGCACACCATCATCGCTAGTGGTATAAAATTTGTAAGTTTCGCTGTACTTGGCTTCTACCTGACCTGTCCAACGCGCTGAAAAGGTATCTGCACCTATGGACTTATCTGGAGAACCAGCACCCCAGAGAAAGTTTACCGTCGGATCTGTGCGAGTTACTTTCAGGTCGGTGAAGTCCTTGTTGTCGTAGTACTCTGCTTTGAGTCCCTGGCCATTAGCTGGTATGTTGACACTACTATACAGTTGGGACTGAGGAATGATTTGCTTTGCCTGAGAGGAGCTTGACCAAGACAGTTGAGAAACGGCAGAGTAGCTATTATCGTAGTACTCAAGTTTAATATCGTACTTCTGACCTGCAACCAGTGTTATTGCACCGCTGTATTCTGTGGCAGATTGATCGACAAACTTATTGATGAGTAGTTGATCGTTCACCCACAGTCGCACACCATCATCGCTAGTGGTATAAAATTTGTAAGTTTCGCTGTACTTGGCTTCTACCTGACCTGTCCAACGCGCTGAAAAGGTATCTGCACCTATGGACTTATCTGGAGAACCAGCACCCCAGAGAAAGTTTACCGTCGGATCTGTGCGAGTTACTTTCAGGTCGGTGAAGTCCTTGTTGTCGTAGTACTGTGCTTTGAGTCCATCTCCCTGAGAAAGCACGCTGCTGCTAGCCCGAGGGGAAATATTGCTGAGTTGTGCCTGATTATCTAGACCAGATGATGGAGCAGCAATTGTTGGACTTGCAGATGTTGACAACTGTTGATTCGGTGCATTCATTGAGATATATCCCTCACAATAGTGCTAAAACTAATGCCATAATCAATGATTTAGGATTAGTTTTATGTTTAATTTTTTCAACAAAAAAGCTTACTAATACTAGGGTTCAGCATATTAATTTGCTAATATTTTTTAGCCGATTAATATATTTTTTAATTAATTCTGATACTCTATAACATTTCACTTAATTGCTGATATAAATTATTTCTTTTATGTATGCTAGTTTGCTCATTTGCTTTACTGCTATCCTGCCTATTTGTATCAACATTAAAAAACAGCATGAGATAATATATCTTCCTATATACTTTCGGAAAACAGATTTATAGAAAAACTTGTATAACAAGAAATACTAAAGATTATTGTAACGGGGTATTAGTCCTAATGAATCTTTGTTTTCTTTCTAAAAACTTTTGACTTTTTGATGCCCGTGAATTGAATTTGGTGAATTTAATCAAAAATTCTAAATCACCATTATTGAGAGCTTCTAATTTAACTTATGTGCAGGTGCATGAAGTTGACGTAAAGCAACGTCCAATCAGGTCAGGTACATACTTAAGTATTTAGAACGATAATTTTACGTGTTTCCATTTAAGCATTGTTATTAAATCAATCAACTACACATTTGATACTAGCTCGACATGTTTCGCCTATCTTTTTTTTGTGGTAATTTATTTAAAAATTCACATTGATATATTCTTTGTTTAAAGGAATATGCAAGTTTTGATGAGCTTTAAATGAAAATTACCAACATAATGGATAATCTCATGTTTTTTATCCACATAGATATTAGATATATAAAACTTTTATAAAGAAAGCTTTCTTATTTAAAGATTTGAAAAAGTATTATTTATCTACACTGCATCTTGACTGTTAATTCATATCTTTATTACAAGAATCAGCACAGATATAGTACTAACCTGAAGTCAGTGGAGCAAAAAGTTTTGCAAAAGCCTCACCAGTTATGCATTTAAGATAAGAAACACAATCTGCTGGAATTAAGAGATTATCATAACTTTTCGAGGAAGTAAGTCGGCGCGAATATTTCAAGCTATGTTAAAAAATTTAGTGTTGTATATTTGCCGGATGATTTGGCAACCTTTAAAATTCCCTCCCTGCTTTAATACTTCTCGGTTAAAGGGAAAAGGGGAACGGGAAAGGGAGAAGAAAAAACCTTCCAGCGATCGCTCCTCGATCTGCGCCAAGGAGACGCCCAAGGGACACTGAACGCCAGGAGATATTAGCGCCTGAAACCCTCACTATTTCGTTCTTTTACCAAAATTTTCAATTCATTCAAAGTCGGAAAAATTTCAACTTTGACGTTGCACATGCCACTTTCCCCTAGACTAGGGGCAGCAACCTTGTTCAAACTGGCTGAGGAAAGTGGACTTTGACTGAGACAAACAATTTAAACTCTACCATCCAGAATGTCTCACGCAGGGAATTGCGAGATTTAGTGCGGACTCAGCTGCAAATGCTCCTAGAAACAGGAGACTTGCAGGGAGCAAAAGCTATTCTCGTACCTGTGCAGCCTGCGGATATTGCCGAGGCGATTGAGGGTTTGCCAGAAGCAATGCACGCTTTGGCTTTTCGCTTGCTTTCTAAGGATGAGGCGATCGAGGTTTATGAATATCTCGACTACAGTGTTCAAGAACGTTTAATCGAGGAACTTAAAAGTCAGGAAGTTCGCGATATTGTCGATCAAATGTCACCGGATGACCGAGCTAGGTTATTTGATGAATTACCGGCAAAAGTCGTTAATCGTCTGCTAGAACAACTGAGTCCAACAGAACGCCAAGCTACAGCCCAACTATTGGGTTATGGAGCTGATACTGCTGGGCGAATCATGACGCTAGAGCTAATCTCGCTGAAAGAAAACTTTACTGTATCTCAAGCCCTAGAGCGAATTCGCAACTTAGCTAATGCCAGTGAGATGATTTATTATCTTTATGTCATGGATGCGGAAAGGCGCTTAACGGGGATTGTATCGTTACGGGAGTTGGTGACATCTCAGCCTGAGCAAATTATTGGCGAAATTATGACGCGTGATGTGGTGTATGTCCACACTGATACAGACCAAGAAGAAGTTGCCAGATTAATCCAGAGATATGACTTTTTGGCTGTGCCTGTGGTAGATCGAGAACAGCGTCTAGTAGGTATTGTCACCGTGGATGATGTGATTGATATTCTGCAACAGGAAACCACCGAGGATATCTATGCCTTGGGTGGTGGCGTGCAGTCAGGCGGCGACAATTATTTTCAGATGAATTTACTGGAAATTGCTCGCAAGCGGGTTGTATGGTTGTTAGTTTTACTTGTAACTAATACCATTACAGGAACAATTATTAAGTCGCAAGAAGACCTTTTAGCAAAAGTGGTGACACTGACGGCGTTTATCCCCTTGTTGACTGGTACTGGTGGTAACGTGGGTGCCCAGTCTTCTACAGTGGTGATTCGCGGGATGAACACCGATGAAATCCGATCGCTTGGCGTAGTGCAGGTAATTGGCCGGGAAGCGATCGCAGGGGTATTATTAGGAGGAATGTTAGGTACGATCGCTACTGTCTGGGCTTATTTTCTGCAAGGACGATTAGAAGTAGCGATCGCTGTCGGCACTAGTCTGGTAGCTATTTCTATTTTGGCTTCTATCTCCGGTTCAGCACTGCCGTTTCTATTTCGCTACCTCCGTTTAGATCCGGCATTAATGTCAGCACCATTCATCACTACAGCTGTTGACGTAGTGGGCGTTTTGATTTACTTCAATTTGGCGCGGGTAATTTTAAAGTTATGAAAAGAGTCATTGGTCATTGGTCATTGGTCATTGGTCATTGGTCATTAGTCATTAGTCATTGGTCATTGGTCATTAGTGAAGAATAAAGTACAAATGACTAACTTTTACAATTCTGTTTCTGTATCTGGAGCAACAATTTCGCCAGTACCCAATTGCAATATCATGTCCTGGTCAGTAATCAATCCACTAAGTTCTTTTACTTGTAAATTCATGTCTTCACAAGCTTGTCTAAGTTCTCTGGCAAATTTGTTGAGGTCTTGACCATAGCCACATTGATAAGCAGCAGTTTCAATTCCTTGCTGGGCATTTGCTCTAGCACAATCTACTAGTTCTGTGCCATTCAGTGGTGTAGGAGATGCCATAGATGTACTTATTATTTCTTAATTGTTTGCTGCTAGATAGACTATCAATATTCCCACTTTTACTCATCCCTCCAATGGAAGACCATGAGGGTAGAGTTAGAAGTAATTATTTCTTTGTCATTAGTCATTAGTCTAAGACATACCACGCCTATAAGGGACAATGATTAGTTTTTTCGCCCGCAAGGGGCGAAGTATGTACCAAAAACTCTTTATCAATGACCAATGACCAAATTTTTTACTTAACCATTGACAACATCTCCACCATTAACATGTAACACTTGTCCAGAAACATAAGAAGCATCATCAGAGGCTAAATATACATAGCTAGGAGCAACTTCTTCTGGTTGTCCGGCTCGTTCCATCGGTACTTGTTTACCAAAAGTTGAAACTTTTTCTTCGGGAAAAGTTGAGGGTATTAAAGGTGTCCAGATTGGGCCGGGCGCGACAGCATTAACGCGAATTCCTTTTGATACCAAATTTTTTGATAAGGAGCGAGTAAAAGCAACGATCGCACCTTTTGTAGAGGAATAATCTAGTAACTGTGGGCTACCTTTATAAGCTGTTACCGATGTGGTATTGACGATAGAACTGCCTGCTTGTAAATGCTTGAGTGCAGCTTTAGTCAGGAAAAACATCGAGAAGATATTAGTGCGGAAAGTTCGCTCTAGTTGTTCTTCGGTGATTTCTTCAATACTTTCTTTCGGATGTTGTTCAGCAGCGTTGTTGATGAGAATATCGAGTTTGCCAAACTCACCAACTGTTTGTTGGATAGCTTGCTGACAAAAAGTTTCATTGCCAATATCACCTGCAATGGTTACCGCACGACGCCCTTGTTTTTCTACCAAATGTTTTGTTTCTTTGGCATCGTCGTGTTCGTTGAGGTAAAGAATCGCCACATCTGCACCTTCTTTAGCAAATGCGATCGCTACAGCCCGACCTATACCACTATCTGCACCCGTAATCAATGCTACTTTATCTTGTAACTTACCACTACCCCGATATTGGGCATCATCTGCCTTGGGTTTTGGCGTCATTTCTGATTCAACACCTGGTGCTTCTTGCTGCTGTGGTGGTTGTAATTTTTGCTCTTTTTTCTCTTTTGGTTCTTTTGATTTAGCCATAGGTTTTGTCTCGGTAATTTAATATTGAATGTAATTCGATGTTGGGAAAAGCCGTTTCCAGACTCTAGTCCCCATTTCAAAAGTAAACCTTGGATCGAAACTTCAACCCAAGGTTTATTTTTTGCTTTGGCTCCCACTAGCCATTTGCAATTTTAGGCGTTTACAGCCACGATGCTTGCCAAACGTACTTATGACTGGCGATTGTACGCGGCTCACATTATTTATCCTCACACCTGACACCCGCTATTTACCTGACCGCGAAAAACAAGTAGATAACTCTCATCCGATGAAGGATTTCTCGTTCTGATCTGCTTTTAAGTTAACTATTATGTTGCTATACTTTATCGCTCTATAGAGGTAGAAAAATTTGAAATATTCTCAACCTTAAGACGTAAAACAAATGAAATAAATGAGATTTACCGAATTAGTCTATAATCATTTGTTGTGCTTAAATAATTGAGCCATTTTCGCTAAATTAAAATAAAAATTTATACTTTCTCAGTTCGCGATCGCAAAAATACTTACTTTAATACCATCGATTTTTGTTAATGTTAATATTTATTTAGGCTGATATCTGCATAGTTGCCTTATTGCAAACTAAATTTATTGCACAACTATCTAAAGACTAGTTTGCATAATAACCCAAAATCCTGCAAGGTGCGCTACATTGAGATTATTAGAGGGTAGGGGTTATGGCAATACTAAATATTTCTGAGTTAGAGCAAGTTGAAAAGTTTCGCCACTTACAATTAACCCTGAGCGATCGCTGGAAAACGAGCGAGTCATTTGACAATAATGAAGCGGATATTTTAATTATTCCCTCCCTGAGTCTCGACCAGCGCGAACTCCAAAAGATCGAGGGCTGCGAACATTATGAAGAAAGATTACTATTTTCCTTAATTCGGTTGCAAAATCCCCGGACTCGGCTGGTTTATGTAACATCTGTACCACTGCATCCTAGTATCATTGATTATTACTTGCAACTGTTGCCAGGAATTCCCTTTTCTCATGCTCGCAATCGCTTGCTGCTACTTTCTGCTTACGATTCCTCGCTTAAGCCTCTGAGCCAAAAAATTTTAGAACGCCCCCGCCTGCTAAAGCGGATTCATCAAGCTTTGAGGCTAGATAAATCATTTATGATCTGCTACAACTCTTCGCACTGGGAAGGCGAATTGTCTGTAAAATTGGGTGTACCGCTGTATGCTGCCGCACCAGATTTACAGATTTGGGGGACAAAAAGTGGCAGTCGGCAAATCTTCAAGGAAAGTGGAGTACCGCATCCAGATGGCAGCGAAAAAAGTTGGAACCATACAGATTTAGCAGAAGCTACCAGTGATTTGTGGGAACGACAACCGACATTAAAACGGGTAGTAGTAAAACTCAACGAAGGCATTTCCGGAGAGGGGAATGCATTACTGGATCTTAAACCGATTGAGAATGTCGCACCAGGTAAAGCTACTCATGCCGAAAGGGTAGCAGCAATTAGCGATCGCTTCTCAACATTGCGCTTTCAAGCAAAACAAGAGACTTGGGAGAATTTTTCGGGAAGAATCCCGGAATTAGGGGCAATTGCCGAAGCATTTGTGGAAGGGAAAATTAAGCGATCGCCCAGCGTCCAAGGGCGGATTACACCCACTGGCGAAGTGGAAATCCTTTCAACCCACGACCAAATTCTTGGAGGCCCAGACGGACAGATTTATCTTGGTTGTAGCTTTCCTGCCGATGAAAGCTATCGCTTGCAATTACAGCAATTGGGACTACAAGTTGGCAGAAAGCTAGCAGAAAAAGGCACTTTAGAGCGATTTGGTGTAGATTTTATTGCCGTTGACAAGGGTAATCAAGATTGGGATATTCAGGCGATCGAAATTAACCTGCGTAAAGGCGGCACAACTCATCCATTCATGACGCTGAAATTATTAACGAATGGTCGCTACGATCTTTCTACGGGTTTATTTTATAGTCAGCAAGGTCGTCCGAAATATTACATTGCCACTGACAACCTGCAAAAAGAGCGCTATCAGGGATTATTACCTAATGATTTGATGGATATCATCGCTCACCACAGACTACACTTTGACAGCGGTACTGAAACGGGTACAGTGTTTCATCTGATGGGTTGCCTTTCGCAGTTTGGCAAGTTGGGATTAACCAGTATCGGTGATTCCCCGCAGCAAGCACAAGACATTTATAACAAAGTTGTCAAGGTTCTGGATGAAGAAACCCGCAGTGAAAATCGCGATTCTTCGGCGGTTTCAGATTATTCCTTTCCCGTAGCTTGGGATGAATATAGTTAAGGTTCGAGTTAGTAGTCATTAGTCATTGGTACTAATGACTAATGACTTTGGAGGTGGGAGAGATAGCCGATTTTCTTTGAGCCTCCTGTAGACGAGCCAGCGCTGTGCGCGGAAGTGTTTCCCCTTGCGAGAGGCGACTGATGTACGGTTTCTCACCGCCCTTTTTAGTTGAATGCTGATTAGCTAATTAGTTTTGAATGCGATCGCTATTAGATAAACCTTGCTGGTTGCTTGGCTGTTTAGGAGATTGAAATTGACTATATATATAGCTTACCAAAGCTAAAGTCAGCCCAATCGCCAAGACTACTCCCAGAATTCGCAAAAAATTGGGAGTCATTCTCGTAGCTAGCTGCTCATTTAGCCTTGGTTGGTAAATAGTGTCATCCGTTGGCACTTGTGGTCTGCCTTGATTGGATGCAGGTCGTGGTTGATACAACGTCACATCCGTTGGTGCTTGCGATCTGCCTTGATTGGATGCAGGTCGCGGTTGATACAACGTCTTATCTGGTGGTACTTGTTGTCCGCCTTGATTGGATGCCGATCGCGGTTGAAACAAGGTCTTATCTGGTGGTACTTGTTGTCCGCCTTGAGTAGATGCAGGTCGCGGTTGATACAAGGTCTTATCTGGTGGCGCTTGTTGTCCGCCTTGAGTAGATGCAGGTCGCGGTTGATACAAGGTTACGTCCGGTTTGCTGCCAGTCGGATTATTCACAGGACTCTGTTGACTTTGCTCAACTGGGTTAAACTGCCTCGGAATAGTTTCGTTATTTGAACCCTGATTGTATGGAGATGGAGGACGCAGAATCGTCTCGTCGTTCGATTGCCTCGGAATAATTTCGTTATTTGAACCTTGATTATATGGAGATGGAGGACGCAGAATCGTCTCGTCGTTCGATTGCCTCGGAACAGTTTCGTTATTTGAACCTTGATTATATGGAGATGGAGGACGCAGAATCGTCTCGTCGTTCGATTGCCTCGGAACAGTTTCGCTATTTGAACCCTGATTGTAGGAAGGCTGCGGTTGCCCAATAATCTGTCCGGGTACACTAGTATTCCCTGTGGCAAATTTAGCAGCAGCTTGCAAAGCCTGATTCAGTTCTTCTACTGTTGCAAAACGGTTAGCTGGGTTCTTGTGGAGACATTTCATCACCACCGCTTCTAATTGTACGGGTAAATGCTCACACCCTGGTTGCGATCGCAGTGGTTTCGGTGGCTCATAAGCATGAGCTAATACCCAAGAAGCTTCACTGATATGATTACTCTTAATGCTGATTCCAAATGGGTCGGCTGCACTCAGCATTTCATAAAGGATAATCCCTAAGCTGTAAATATCACCCCTAGCGTCCAGGTTTTTATCGCTTTGGATTTGTTCTGGAGGTGCGTAACGAAATGTACCGATAAAAGTACTAGTTATATTTGTAATATTGGAATTTTCTGAAGATTCACTCCGAATTTTGGCAACACCAAAATCCAAAATTTTCACCCACTCTCCCAAATCTGTAGGCACTAAAAATATATTATCTGGTTTCAGGTCGCGATGAATTACCTTAATATGCTCGGTGGTTTTTCCACCATCCCGTTGGAGAGTCACTCCTTGATGGGCAAGCTGTAGACCCTTGCAAACTTGCGCCATAATCTTCACTGTCCGCTCAACAGATAGGCGCTTTTCGCGCAGCAGTAATTGCCCCAGCGTTTGCCCCCGCAAATATTCCATTACATAAAATGGAAAACCTTCCGGGGTGACTCCACAATCACTAATCTTAACAATGTGGTCGCTTTGCAAAGCAGCGCAAACTGCCACCTCACGCTCAAAACGCTTTCTCATTTCTTGTGATGCCACCAGCGTATCTTTGAGCAACTTCAACGCTACCTGCTGACCTACACGCGTGTCTGTTGCCAGGAAGACTTCTCCCATGCCACCTCCGCCTAACCGTTTGTCTAAACGGTATCGCTGGTTATCACCTACGAAGCGACCAATCCAAGAATTTGAAGAAGGTGGGGATTTCATCTCCGGCAACCCATCCTAGTTACTTTAAAATGTTAACTTTACTCAGAGATAATACTAGTATTACAAATATGATTGCTTCATAACTTAGATGAATATTAGTGATATATGCTACTAGTATTTATCTACTTATACTCAGCTTAACATATTAGTAACTTTAAAGTAATGCTAGCAATTTGATAAAATGTTTAGAATCGAAAGACCTATGGCAGTTGAAATTTGTTCCTGATGTTAAGCTAACGCAAATTTTTACGTAGAGCTAGGGACTGGGATAAGGGGAATAACCACCCTAATGCCCCTGCTCGGTAACTTTTTTATGCCGTGCAGATAGTCTTTGCTACAGAATATTTAAAGTTTTGCAAAATATATTCTGTCAATTTGCTTTGGCATACATGATTAATATGTGCTATTGCCATGAGGAATGAGGATGAGTAATGTGCTCTCTATAGCCGCCGTGACAGCAGTACTAAAAGTCTTGCTGGAAAATGGTTTAGTCAGCGATCCGATCGCTGCTAGTATTGGTGATGTGATTGTAACTGCCCTACCGCCCGATCGAATTTCAGTTGAAGCTGACGAACGCGCTCAACTCAACCTCTTTCTCTATCAAGTAACGCAGAATCGCAATGTTGATTGGGTATCTCAGGAATTTCGGAGCAGGCACTCAGGTATTAATGGAAACCCGCGCTCTCTGATTCCACCACTAGCTCTTGACCTCCATTATTTGCTAACAGCCTACGGAGCCAAGGATTTTCAGTCCGAGCTTTTACTGGGCTATGCAATGCATTTATTACACAAAACACCAGCTATTACATCTGATATTATTGAGAATAATCTGAGAAATGCATCTACAACCAATACCTCAAGTGCTTTTTCGCAAGCTGTAGCAAGTGTGCCTGTATCCGATTTAGCTGAACAAATTGGGCAGATCAAACTGACTCCAGAGTTTTTTAACATGGAAGAAACTTCTAAGTTATGGTCTGCTTTACAAACACACTATCGCCCTTCAGCTACCTATCTGGCGTCAATGGTATTAATTGACAGTAGCAAATCTGACAACCCGGAAGATTTCTACATGATGCCCTTGTCTCAACCGAGTATAGAGCAAGTTACGGCTCTGGCAAAGACCGATCGAATGATTGTTGCGGGCACAACATTAGTAATTCGTGGTAAACGGTTACGCGGTGAGATCACACGAGTTCGTTTGGGTAATACGGAGACATTACTAGTACCTCAAGAAATTAAAGAAACCCAAATCAGTCTGTTAGTCCCGCCAAATTTATACGCAAGCGTGCAGGGTATCCAAGTTGTACATCTAACAATGGGCAATGCAGGGCAAACGGATTGTGTAGTTGAATCAAAGGTTGCGGCTTTTGTCCTCCATCCAACAATTACAGCATTCGTCGCTCAAGTGGAAAATAGCGGCGACAATTTACGCACAGCAGAAATTACCGTTAAATTCCAGCCCAAAGTTGGTAAGGCACAGCGGGTAGTTTTGCTACTCAATGAGGCCTCAAGTGATAGTCCGGTAGCTTACTCTTTTTTCGTTGCACCACGTACCCAAGACACTGATGCAATTACTATTCCTGTGCAAAACGTCAAGCCAGGAACTTATGTTGTCCGGGTGCAGGTAGATGGAGCGGAAAGTCCACTGCACAAGAATCAGTCTGGGGAATATGATTCGCCACAGGTGACTATTTTATGAATGCTACGACGATTAATCGCAATTGGGATGAGGCAAACTACCGCTATCTATCAGCAGCCTTAGCAGTGGTGCGTGGTATTTTAGAAAATCACACTGCAAAAGAGCAAAATCAACCAGAGGAGAAAAACCAAGAGCATTTACAGCAAGCGTTACAGGAAGCTGCTGCTGCTATGCCTGCACCATCGACATTGGAGAGAGTATGCAAAATGTTTAGCCTCTCATCCTTTGAACGCGATCTGTTGCTGTTGTGTACAAGTATGGAATTAAATGGAAATTTTGCCAAATTGTGTGCTACAATCCACGACGATTCACAACGAGCTTACCCAACCTTAAGTTTAGCTCTGGCAGCTTTCCCTAACGTCCACTGGGATGCGATCGCTCCAAATGCTCCCTTACGTTATTGGCGGTTAATTCAAATTGGTGATGGTCATGCCCTTACCCTCAGTCCCTTGAGAATTGACGAGCGGATTTTACATTATTTGACGGGTATCCAATATCTTGACGAACGCTTGGCTGGCATCATTGAACCATTACAAGAGGTTACTGATTTAGTACCCTCGCACCAAGATTTAGCCGAGCGAGTAGCAGCAGTTTGGTCGCAAGCTTACAAAATTAATAACTTGCCAATTGTCCAATTATGTGGTATCGAAACTGCTAGCAAACGAACCATTGCCGCCACGATTTGTCAACTTCAGGGTTTAAGCTTGTGGGTAATGCCTGCACAAGTTATTCCCTTAGCACCTGGCGAGTTGGATAATCTCATCCGTCTATGGACTCGTGAGACGATTTTAAGTAAGTGTGCGTTACTCATAGACTGCAACGAACTGGATACTAATGATACAGCGCGGCTGAATGCGATCGCTCGTTTCATCGAACGCACAAAAGGCTTTTTACTAGTTACGAGTCGAGAACGCATCGGCTTATCACAACGCCTGGTAGTTAATTTTGACGTACATCAACCAACTAGCAAAGAACAAGGTGCAGTTTGGCAAGATGCATTAGGTACAATTGCACCACAAATGAACGGGCAAGTTAAAACCCTAGTGGATCGGTTTAACCTGAGTGCCGCAACTATTCGCGCTGCTTGTGCAGAAGCCGCAGGGCAGTTAGCACAAACACCAGAAAACGATATTAGTGATATTTTATGGGATGCCTGCCGCGTGCAAGCACGTCCGCGTTTGGATGAACTCGCCCAGCGAATTGAGCCATCTGGTGATTGGGAAGACTTGGTATTACCAGAGGCACAGAAACAAGTTATCCATGAAATTGCGGCTCATGTGCGTCAACGCAGTACTGTATATAACAATTGGGGTTTTGCTGGGAAGAATGCGCGAGGATTGGGAATCAGCGCTTTATTTGCAGGTGCTAGCGGCACAGGTAAAACCTTGGGGGCAGAAGTGCTGGCTCAGAAATTGCGCCTCGACCTCTATCGCATTGACTTATCATCGGTAGTCAGCAAATATATTGGCGAGACAGAGAAGAATTTGCGCCGGGTATTTGATGCAGCAGAACAAGGCGGGGTGATTTTGTTATTTGATGAAGCTGACGCTTTATTTGGCAAACGCAGTGAAGTTAAAGATGCCCGCGATCGCTATGCAAACATTGAAGTAAGCTACTTATTACAACGGATGGAAAGTTACCCAGGTTTAGCAGTCCTGACTACTAACTTGAAAAGTGCAATTGATATAGCCTTTCTGCGGCGGATTCGCTTTGTAGTGCAGTTCCCTTTCCCCGATACAACCCAACGAGCGGAGATTTGGCGACGCGTCTTTCCAGCCGACACCCCAACCGCAGATTTAGATGTCCTGCAACTAGCACGGCTAAATGTCGCTGGGGGTAATATCCGTAACATAGCCTTAAATGCAGCTTTCCTGGCTGCCGATGCCGGGGAAGCAGTGCAGATGAAACACGTGTTGCGGGCTGCTCAGACAGAATATACCAAGTTAGAGAAACCTTTAACTGATGCGGAAGTTGGGGGGTGGATGTGAAGGAGGTAGGGGGCAGGGGAGGCAGAGGAGGCAGGGGAGGCAGGGGGGCAGGGGAGGCAGGGGGGAATTTTAGAAGTTGCCAAATCATTCTGCAAATATGCAACGCCATCTTTGATATGATGCGTGATTCGTGGGTTTTGTACCTCACCTAACCGAAGAGTTTTGACCAGTGTGGGTGGTTCATGTTAGGACAACTTGAAGCGTTTCTTGCCAATCTAACTGCAAGTTTGAGCGAGCATTGCCGCTATTAATGGCAATTTCTATCCAGCCGTGACTGCCAACTAAAGCTATTATCTCTCCAACCTTGACATCACTGTAAGTTTCACAGCCTGGTATGCTCAACCCTACAACTTGCACACTCCAAGTTTTGCCTTGTACGTAACTCCCTGGAATGTTGCTCACTAAGTTGCCAAAATGGTCAATATATTGAATGCAACCCACTACACCAGTGGTTGTCTGCTTGCAGTCGGCTATATCTAGTTTTACCAAACTTGCTGGATCGATTTCTTGTCCTAGCTGTTTGAGGGGGACGCCACTAGCAAGACTAGCTGCCACGGGTGCAAAGATATCTCTACCGTGAAAAGTCTTGCTTGGTTCAGGTGTTCGCCAATAGTTAAGATTTGTAAGTTCAACGGCTGCGTAGGCGTAGCCCGTCGTAGACATCGCACGACTTTGACTGAGTACCCCGCTAAAGATACCATTATCTGGCCCTACCAGAAACCCTTGAGCAAATTCTACTGCGATCGCTCGTCGCTTGCTTCCCACACCCGGATCTACCACTGCCACATGCACTGTCCCAACTGGGAAATAGGGATAAGCATTCATCAAAGAAAACCTGGCTGCGGCTATGTCTTGCGGCGGAATTTGGTGCGTCAAGTCTACCACCGTCAGTCTGGGGTTGATTTGGGCTATAACACCCTTCATTATGCCTACATAAACATCGCGATCGCCGAAATCGCTCAGTAAAGTTATGAGTGGCTGTTGGTCTATCTGCTCCTTAGACATATTTTTGCTAAAATATAGATTAAGTTAGAAATTTCTGTAGCAACAGCTACAAAATATATGCTATGTTAAGAATACAAGATATAAAGCAAAAAAATTAAAGAGGGTAATCACTATGAATCAAGGTAGACTACAAAGTGCCAGAAAAGCACAAGAAACTCATAGAGAGAATATTCAAAAAAGCCTAGAGCATCGCTTGCAAGTAGCCAGAGCAAAGGGCGACGAACAACTGATTCGTCAACTAGAAGCTGAGATGAGGTATTCGGGCTAAATCAAGTTTTCATTGTTCATAGTTTGTTGTGTAACCCGCTATGGCGGGTTTTTTTTGTATTTAGAGTCTTTCCTGGGAATTTGGTTCTCACGACGTTTTTCAATTAATTGAATTAGCCCACTCCCATCCTTACACTTCTGGCTCAACACCCAACGCTCGTAACTGTTCTGCCAAGCGTTCAGCCCGTTGCAAGGCAGCTTCTTTGGCTTCTCGCTCTTGTTCAGCTCGTTCTGCACCGGTAGGAATTACATTACCCGTAGCGTCACACCACCTCAGCCAAACATCCCGCTTACCTTCATACGCACCTTCCCACAAACATAAACCTAGCTCAATTTCAGCTAGCCATTGCTCACTCATGGGTATATATTGCCGCCCACGCAACTCATACATCTGTAGAACTTCACCAGCAAGTTGCCGAGTTGGATCGAAGATAATGTAGTATATTACCCGCATCCTGGCATACTCTAAGATTTTTCGTCCTGTTTCATTGCCTTCTCTATTTGAAACAATTTCAATCACCGCCTCTGGCGGTTTACCAAAATCCCAGAAGAAATAAGAGCGATGCCGTCTTTCCCACCAGTTTTCAGCTACTTGTACATCCAGGCTCAAAAATACATCAGGCACAATCGGCGGTTGTTTGTTACTGGGAAACAACCCCACATTGGCAGCCACGAGAAACCCCTGGGCATTACTGGGCCCCTTCCAAGAACTGTAAAGCGTTTCTGTCAGCAGCCGTTGTTGTTTTTCAGATGGCAGATTATCCAAAGGTTCATCGTCCTCTGTCACCAAATGACTAACATCTGGTAACAAATCTTCTGGTAATAAGCCAGCGTCTGTCAAGATGATAGATTCACTCATCATAAGGAATTCTGGGGGTAGCAGCTTATTCTATTGTGGCAGCAGCATTAATCCCCTTCATCCTACCAATAGATTTTCTACACCTACTGTTGTCGTTGTAGTTGCTACCTGAATAATCCTACTGTATTGCGATCGCTACTGTAATGCATTATATAATTGGTGGGCATTGCCCACCCTACTTAGACAATTTCCTAGTTCACTAAGACTTTGGTTTATAAGTCGAAGCAACGTGCAATTCTTTCAACTGTTTAGCATCTACACTCGAAGGTGCATCTGTTAACAAACAACGCGCTTGTTGTGTCTTCGGAAAAGCAATGACATCGCGAATGGATTCTTCTCCAGCTAGCAACATTACCAAACGATCTAAACCGTAGGCGATGCCACCGTGTGGCGGTGTACCATATTCAAATGCTTCTAAGAGAAAGCCAAATTTACTTTGTGCTTCTTCAGGAGATAAACCAATTGCTTCAAACACTTGCTGTTGAATTTCTCGCTGATAAATCCGCAGACTTCCGCCGCCAACTTCCACGCCGTTGAGTACCAAGTCGTAAGCTTGGGCGCGTGCAGTTTTTAAATCGCTCAAATCATCAGGATGTGGTGCTGTAAATGGGTGGTGCAGTGCTTCTAGACGTTTTTCGTCAGCATTCCACTCGAACATTGGGAAATCTGTAATCCAGAGTAAGTTGATTTTTTCTGGATCGATTAAGTTAAATTCTCTAGCGATCGCTTGCCGTAATCTATCTAATGTTTTATTAACTGTAGCAGCTTCCCCTGCCCCAAACAATAACAAATGTCCAGAAGAAGCACCTGTACGGCGTAAAATTTCTTGTTTTTGTTCCTCGCTTAGGTTATCTTTAATCGCGCCAATGGTGTCAATTTCGCCATCATCCCTGACGCGGATATAAGCTAAACCTTTAGCACCGGCTTCGCTGGCTTCTTTAAATAAGTCGCCGCCTGGTTTAATGCGGACATTAGAAATTACATCGTTACCGTTGGGAATGGGTAGGATTTTGACGATACCGCCATTGGTAACAGTGTCCCGAAAGACTTTGAAACCAGAGTCTTTGACAATATCTGAGACATCAACTAATTCTAAACCATAGCGGGTATCTGGTTTATCACTACCGTAGCGTTCCATCCCCTCAGCGTAAGTCAGACGGGGGAAAGGACGCTGTAACTCAATACCTTTAACTGTTTTGAAGATATGGCAAACTAAGCTTTCATTCAGTTCGATAATTTCTTCTTGGGACATGAAGCTCATTTCCATGTCCAACTGAGTGAATTCCGGTTGTCTGTCGGCGCGTAAGTCTTCGTCACGAAAGCAACGGGCAATCTGATAATATCTATCCAAGCCGGATACCATCAGCAATTGTTTAAATAGCTGGGGTGATTGCGGCAAAGCATACCACTCACCAGGATTGACGCGACTGGGTAGAACATAATCCCGCGCCCCTTCTGGGGTAGAACGGGTAAGTATTGGGGTTTCAACTTCGATAAAACCTTCCAAATCCTCCAGATAACGACGCATGGCTTTAACAATTTGATGACGCAGTTGCAAATTTTGCGCCATGCGTTCGCGTCGCAAATCCAAATAACGATATTTCAGCCGCAAGTCTTCCCGTACTGTCTCGGTGTCAGCTATGGAAACTTGGAAAGGTAATTGTTTGCGAACAGCATTCAGGAGTTTAATTTTATCGGCGTAGATTTCCACCTCGCCTGTTGGGATGCGGGTATTCAACGATTCTTCGGGACGCTGCGTTACCCTACCAGTGATTTCTACAACATATTCATTTCGCAGGGCGTTCGCCTGTTCGTAAGAGTCAGGGGTGCGTTGCGGATCGCTGACGATTTGGACAATTCCAGAGCGATCGCGTAAATCTAAAAATATCACACCACCGTGATCGCGGCGACGGTCTATCCATCCGTAAAAGGTAACAGTTTCTCCAATATGTTCTTTTCGGAGTTCGCCGCAATAGTGAGTTCGCATAAGTCTTAGTTATTGTTTCCGGGCTAGATTGGCAAGCAAATGTCAAAGCTTTCCCATTATCTAGCATCAATAGTAATTGTAGTAATAAACATACAATAATCTCACGCCAATTTGGCAAAGGTCGATTGGGGGAGTCGGCCAGACGCAAAAGGTGAAAGAAGACGCAATGAGACAAATAAATTATTACATCCTCTGACTGTGTTCCAGCACCACCATCTTTTACGTAATATAATGTTTCCGTTTTTACAATAATTCTTTTGTGTAACTTAACTATGGAACACAACTAATAACTGTTAATCACTGTCTCTATAAAAATCTTCATCTAATAACTGTTCTATCAGAAAAAGACAATCGAGAGGATATTCTGCGTCCCTTAGTTTTCTCACTCCTAATTTAGCTTATTTACTTTCTTTGAAACGATGTTCTTTAATCTGCTCAATAATGCTCTGTCGCCAAAGATTAAAATCTTGTTCATACAATTGATTGTTCATATACAGCAATCCTCAAAAAGGAACTGGCAAATAGGGAACTTTGATTAGGCTTTTAGCGATGATTTTGCTCTTGACGTTTAACAATTTTTTAGCGCACAGCCTGACGAATATCGTCTCAATATTGAGCAGTCATCTCAGTTACAGTTCTGGAGTTCAAACCTTGTAATAGCATACATAAACTGCGTGTTAGTGAGTAATGTTGCAAAGTAAACCGCTCCCGTAAGTTGTGATATTGCTTCCGTAAGTTGTGATATCGCTCCCGTCAGTTGTAATATCGCTCCTATAAATTGAAAGACCGCTCCCGTAAGCTGTGATACTGCTTCCGTAAATTATGGAACCGTTACAGTTGCAATATTATTGATAACTACAGCTTAAGTATGCTGTGCAGCAAGTCGTTGGAATGCCGACGGCGTTGGAATATCTGCAAGGTGCTGGCGTATCACCTCGGCACACGCACCTGAGGTTAACAACGAGGTATCGACTTCAAGATCGTAGATGCCAGGGATGTGAACCTCACGTTGCCATAACTGAATCGGCTGTGGTATCGACGAGTCGGCTGTACTTCCTACTTTCTCCCCCGCCTTTTGTCGCCGTTCCATAATGATTTCAATGGGGCAAAGAACGCCTACGAACAAGACCGGCAATCCGTTCAAACGCCGGGCACTATCGGCGAGAATGCCCCGTGGGATTGCATAAGCATCATGGTGTCCGACATCTACCACGACATTTACACCCAAGCGGCTGTGGGCGGCGATGGACTCATACATGGCGCTGTACAGAATGGGAACAAGGGGTTCGATGTCCTGGCGTTCTCCCCCTGGCCGCAGACCGATCCCAGGCAGGTATCGTGCAGGAGTCATTTGCATAAACCTATCAACACCCAAGTTCATCCACACTCCATCAAATGTCTCTTGGATCACTGCGACAATGCTCGACTTCCCCGATCGCGGGACACCATTCAGGATGATTATCTGTCCTAGCTCCTGTGTCTGCCCCATCATCTCTCCTTGTGTCTTTAATATATATAGTTGTTAGCAATTCTACGTTAAGGCTAAAACGTTGAATAGGCAATTGAAAAAGAGGCAGGGGGCAGAGGGCTGGGGGAAATGACCTCACTTCTGCACCAGTGGTTCTTGTAAAGAGCGGGAAGCTAACGCAACAGGTGAGGGCAAATATCCTGTATCCCCCTTGCTCCCTGCTCCCGTGCCTCTTCTCTACCAGAGGCTGCGCGTAGCTTACTTAAGAGCAGGGGTACGGTAGGCACAGAGAGCGCAGAGAAGGTAAAATTATAAGTAAAAATATTAAGAAATTTAAATAAACTAATCAATGTCCAGCATTTCTATTGACAAAAGTAACTCTCATGTCATCGTTATCGGTGCAGGAATAGGTGGACTGACTGCTGGAGCATTATTAGCTCACAGAGGTTACAGCGTCTTAATTTTGGATCAAGCCCTCGTACCAGGAGGTTGTGCTTCGACATTTAAACGGCAGGGATTTACCTTTGATGTGGGAGCAACTCAGGTGGCGGGGTTAGAACCAGGGGGAATTCACCACCGCATTTTCTCAGAATTGTCAATAGATTTGCCGACAGCAACGCCTTGCGATCCTGCTTGTGCGGTGTATTTGCCTGGGGAAAGCACACCGATTAATGTCTGGCGCGACCAAGAGAAATGGCAAGAGGAACGACAAAAACAGTTTCCTGGTAGCGAACCATTTTGGCAATTGATGGCAACTTTGTTTGATGCCAGTTGGGAATTTCAAGGACGCGACCCGGTGCTACCACCGCGTAATTTATGGGATTTGTGGCAGCTAGCGCAAGCGTTGCGTCCCAGTACATTAATTACCGTACCCTTCACCTTGTTTACGGTAGGAGATGCTTTACGGTTATGTGGACTGGGAAATGACCACCGACTGAGAACTTTTTTAGATTTGCAACTAAAGCTATACTCTCAGGTGGATGCAGAACAGACAGCATTACTTTATGCTGCGACAGCGTTGAGTGTATCCCAACTGCCCCAAGGATTGTTTCACCTCCAGGGAAGTATGCAAGTATTAAGCGATCGCTTGGTACAATCCTTAGAAAGAGATGGCGGCAAATTATTGATGCGCCACACTGTAGAAGAAATCAAAGTAGAGAATGGCAAAGCTACTGCTGTAGTCATTAAAAATCAGAAAACTGGCGAAGTTTGGACAGAAACCGCCGACCATATAGTTAGCAATGTCACCGTGCAAAACTTGGTGCAGTTATTAGGAGAACAAGCGCCATCTGGATATAAAAACCGGGTGGCAAAACTGCCCCAAGCATCGGGCGCGTTTGTGGTGTATTTGGGTGTAGATGGCAGCGCGATTCCGCCTGAATGCCCTCCCCACCTGCAATTTCTGTACGATGTCAATGGCCCCATTGGTGAGAATAATTCCCTGTTTGTTTCCGTCAGTCATCCTGGAGATGGCCGCGCACCGGAGGGGAAAGCGACAATTATCGCTTCTTCATTTGTCGATCCTGCACAGTGGTGGGAGACTGAAGATTATGAAGGACTAAAAGAAAAGTTTACCCAAGAAGCGATCGCTCGTCTTGCTCAATACTTCTATCTCAAACCAGAAACTATTATTCATCAAGAAGCCGCAACACCGCGCACCTTTGCCCATTTCACAGGTCGCGATCGCGGTATAGTTGGTGGCATAGGTCAAAGAATACCTACCTTTGGCCCCTTTGGGTTTGCCAATCGTACACCCATCCAGAATTTGTGGCTAGTTGGTGATTCCACCCATCCAGGCGAAGGTACTGCTGGGGTGAGTTATTCGGCGCTAACGGTAGTCAGGCAAATTGAGGCGCAAAACTTATAAGAGGCAAGCGAGCAGGGGAACAGGGGGGATAGAAAAGAATTGGCATTCAACCCCACTTGTTACGTTAGCTTCCCGCTCTTTACGATAACCATGCTTATTGAAATGGGAGACTAAAACCCATGTCCCCCCTTTATTCCACAGCAGTTCTTAATGGGGCCATTTCCCCCTGCCCCCTGCTCCCTGCTCCCTGCTCCCTGTCCCCTGCCCCCTGCTCCCTGCCTCAAAAGTCCTCCTTCGTTGGTAAGCAAGTCATACTTGTAACCGATGGCAAAGGGGACGCAAAACTGGTCAAATTAAGTTATTGTCGCGAATGCTGGAGTAATGACAGACAGCGTTTTAATTCTTGGTGGACGAGGGCGGATTGGTAGCAGTGTTGCTCAGGATCTCGCTACCCATACGCAGGCTCAAATTACGATTACTGGACGTTCTGCGGAGTTTGGGAAAGCTGTTAGCTTGTCTTCGGGAGGACAAGTGCAGTTTTTGGTGTTGGACTTGGCAGAAGTTGACAAATTGCAAGATGCGATCGCAAACTCTAACTTAGTTATCCACTGTGCTGGCCCATTTCATTATCGAGATACTAATGTTCTTGAAACCTGTATTGCTCAAGGCGTTAATTATGTAGATGTCAGCGACCATCGTTCTTATACCAGCAAAGCTCTTAATTTTAGCGAACAGGCTGCTGCTGCTGGGGTGACGGCAATTATTAATACTGGTATTTTTCCTGGTATTTCTAACAGCATGGTGCGCCAAGGTGTTGAACAATTTGATAAACCAGAAAAGATCCATTTAAGTTATTTAGTTTCCGGTTCTGGCGGTGCTGGCATTACAGTGATGCGGACAACTTTTCTTGGGTTGCAGTATCCTTTTGAGACTTGGATAGATGGAAAATGGAAGATAATCAAGCCTTATAGTGAAAGAGAATTAGTTGATTTTCCACCTCCCTATGGACGCACCGGAGTTTACTGGTTTGATATGCCAGAAACTTTTACACTGCCTCAAGCTTTCCCATCAGTAAAAACTGTAATTACTAAGTTTGGCTCTGTTCCCGATTTTTACAACCACCTAACTTGGATTGCGGCACACGTTTTTCCTAAGTGGTTAATGCAACGTCGTTACATGATTGAATTTCTCTCTCATGTCAGCCATTCAATGACAGATGTCACTAATAATTTTAGTGGAATTGGGGTAGCAGTTCGTTCGGAAGTTACAGGGCAAAAAGATGGTAAAACCGCCGTTTATTGTTCAACTGTAGTGCATGAAAATACAGCCGAGGCTTCTGGTTGCGGTACAGGTAGTATTGCCCAGTTGTTGCTAGAAGGTAAACTCAAGAAACCAGGTGTTTTTGCTGTGGAAGAAGCGCTACCAACAGATTTATTTGAAGAGGTAATGCAAAACCGAGGAATTAAAATTAATCATAGTTGGTTATAAGGTATTTCCAACAAAGAAATCATCCAATCTTGTGGAGCGGGCATCTTGCCCGCCTTTGTCTATTGGGCGAACGCAATATAAGTAAACATGACATGGTTATTACCAAAATATAGGTAGTGCAAATCCTAAAAAGTTCAGATAGGATTAATTGAACTTTAGGTAAAAATTAATATATCTTGCGATAGAAGGAAAAACTGTATCTAAACACTTAGGATGCCTGTGAGCCTAAAATCTTGAATATCTTTATACATCACCACGGCTCATAAAATAAAAATAGGAGCGTTTTTTTGTGCAAAAAATTTTATTAACTTTAAAGCAAGCGTTACGTTCAAGCTTTTTGGTTGTTGGTTTAATGATTTTCATCAGCTTGTCAGGTTCCTTCATTTTCGTTCAGCAAGCTAGTCATGCAACTACTCTTGAAGAATTAAAGCTAATACCCCCAGAATATAAACCAAATTCTCAAGAAAAAATTAATCGTGCTAACGAATTTGATCCAGGTGTTGGCGTTCAAGAAGAAGAACGAGAAGAAGCTTATGAGCAAGCAATAAAAGATTCAAAAAACCTTAATACTATAGAGAAAACTTACGAAAGGAATTTGAAGGCTGAACAAGAACAAAATCCCCCAGAAAGTTTTGGTGAAAAAGCGAAAGAAGTTATTGAAAAGGTGACGGGTAAATAGGAAATATACACCTAAAAACATAGTCCTTGCCATGACTGGTTCCCAGCCTGGAGGCTGGGAACCGCTCTTGGAAGGGCTGCCGCCTCCAGTGACTTGATGAGAGGCAGCAGCCCATTTATAATTCGTTCCCAGCCTGGAGGCTAGGAATAAGGCAACACAATATTTTGGGCTTATCTTAGTGCAATTCGTGTGTTAGCCATTGGCATAATACACTCTATTACTTTTACTCAAATTCATCTATTGTGGCGGGAGGATTAGCCTTTCTCTGATTAGCAATATTACGCTCATACCACTTCATTAATGGAGTTGCGCTGATGCCGTGTATAATCACAGAAGCCACAATGGTAGTATAAGTTATCCAAGCAATTTGTTCGGCAGCTTCACCTTTTAAGCCATTACCAAAAGCATAGGCGAGATAATATAAAGAGCCGACACCGCGAATACCAAACCATCCAAACAACCACCTAGTTCCTGGATGAAAAGTTCGGCGGTGTGATTCTACAGGGCGTTTGCCTATTGTGCTAATCCAAACTCCTAAAGGTCGGATTATAAATAATAATAAAATTATCACCAATAATGATTGCATAGCATAGTTAAGCATTGGTTGCAATAATAATATTGAACCCAATAGTAGAATTGTCCCAACTTCCAGTAGTTTTTCAACTTGCTCAACAAATTCTAACTGTGCTAGCGGTTTATCATGATTTCTGTAACTGCGTTGGACAACTAAGCCAGCAACAAATACTGCTAAAAATCCATAGCCATTCACCATTTCTGTTAAGGAATAAGTTATTAGAATTGTGCTGATAGCAATAAAATCTTCCATTAACTCATCGGCACGACGGCGTTTTTGAATTCTTTTTTCAATCCAAACTATAGATTTTGCAACAACAAATCCCATAACAATGCCAGCCGCGATCGCCCAAATTAAATCAACCGCAATCCATTGTTTAAACCAGTCTCCCCAGTTATCATTTTCTAATGCATGAAGGCCAAAATAAACGAAGGGAAAAGCTAAAGCATCATTTAACCCACCTTCAGAAGTTAAACCAAATCTCAACTCATCTTTGTCGTTGATATCGGTTAGTTGTACTTCTGATGCTAATACTGGATCGGTAGGTGCAAGAATTGCTCCTAATAAAATCGCTTCTCCCCAATTCATTCCTAAAAATAATTTACCCACAACAGCCAGAGCAAAAATTGAAATTGGCATCAGAAATACAATTAATCGTGCCGTAATATCCCAAGCCCCCAACCTTAGTGGACGAACAATTCTTAAGCCACAGCTAAAAACAGAAATAATTACTACAAGTTCTGTTATTCTTTCCAGTAATTCGGCGTTGAAAACTTCATCTCGACGTAGTTGAATCAGCCCAAAGGCGTAAGGGCCTAGCAAAATACCAACTAGTAGATAGATAAGGGCAAAAGAAAGAGGTAAACGAGTAATCCAACCCGATCCTAATGTGACCATCAACAAAAGTAGACCAATCACAAATAGGTCAATAATATAGATATCTACCATATAACGATTTATATAAAAATTAGGCGTTCCTTTGTAAGTTTAGTTCTAATAGCTTGATGTTATAAATTACCTATAGGCAGATTTTCTTGAATTGAGGATTCAAACATTTCACCAAATTGGAGAAGAAGGGAATAGATAAATTTGGCGTTGGCTTTGCCCGCCATAGGCATCGCAGTTTGATTATTCGCGTCTGGATTAAAACACAGCCCCTAAAACAATGGGATATAGCACGGGAATATCGCTAATGCACGCCTGTGTGCCCCTGCAAATGCTCTATATTTCCTACTTTCTCACTCAATTATTGCCTATTTTAGTACAAATATACTATAATGTAGATAGCGTCCACAAAGCCTAGCCAAATGTATAACGGCTCTGTGAAAACCTTCTGGAAGATGGATTCAAGGGTTAGTTCGATGATGAAGCATTACATTCTCAACCTCAATCCGACTGCCAAGCATGAATGGGATCGGTGTATTTTACGTGACCCACTGACTGCCAAACGCCCAGACATTGCCAAATTAATTGCTGAAGCGGTTGGTGCTGATACAGGCAGTTATTTAGTGAGCGTGAATATCGAAGTTCAAGTTTTGGAGCAAGCCGCAGTCCCTCAAGCCGAACAACTCTCACTTTCATTTCCAGAAGTGAGTGTGCCATCACAACCACAACTGCGGGAAGCGGCTTGAGCTAAAGTGCAGAATTTAGCAGCAAATAAAGCCTGCATAAGCAGGCTGACTTCGTGTAGCCGCAGACCGAAGTCTGGCGGCTAACGGAATCATGAGTAGATTTGACCTGAGAGGAAAATTATTAAATGATGCAACTGAGTCATTATCCAGCTGCAATCGCACAAGCTGCCCAACGGGCTAATGAAATAGACTCTCAGTTGATGGCAGTGCAGCACCAAATTAACCGATTTGAAGGCAATGCCGATCGTATCGCCGCCTTTGAGATGGATTTGAAAAATGATGCTCAACGCAAGGCTCGTCGCTTTGAAGTGCTGCTTGTGAATCAGGAATATCAAAAAGCAATAGACACCCAAATTCGATTAACTCTCGATAAAGCAAATACCATTGCTCATTTGGAATATCTGCGTAACCAGTTTAGTGTAGCTAAGTTAGAAGCAAGATTAGCGATCGCCCAACAACTCTCTGATTTTGAATCTCGTGAATTAGTTGGTTTGTAATCACACCCATACGTCAAGACGGTTCAATTAAAACTCAAAACATAACACACGTAGGTTGGGTTTACCAAGTAAACCCAACTATACAAATGCTTTATTAGGAGAGCAAATCTACTATTTTATGAGACTATATAAGCCTAATAAATTCCTTTGAATCATACGTTTTTCTTGCAAAAAACCGAGTGCTTCTAAAATATGTTTTTCAGTAAACTTGTCAGCCTTTCGTGAAGACCATTGTTTTATTTTAATAGTAATATCTTCTAAGTTTGCCTCTTCCGATTCTAACAAATAGCAAATTGTTGAAAGTAGTTCTAGGTCGTTATCATCAACAATTTCATTCACAAAAATAGTAGCTTCATCAACAGCCTTACTAAGACTCTTAAGTTTCTGCTCTACTGATTCACTAATTAGCATTGTTTTTGCTAAAATCAATGCTTCCTCAGTAGTAACATTATAAAAATCTTGAAATTCTTTAATATCCTTGGATAATATATCAATGGCATAAGTATAAGGCCCGTAGTTATTCTTGGAAAATTTAAAGTACTCTCTACCCAAGAATAAATTCATAAAATAGCCTGTTTTTTGTAATCTTAATTTATTAAATTTATATAGTCTTAACTTAAAATTCATCAATACCAAATGCGAAGTGTTTAACTTTGGAGCTACTATACTCTTTGCTGCGTAGTATTTAGACGGTTCATAAATTAATATTTCTAATGAATATGAAATAGGAGTTAAATACTCAATTATAATTGGTTTAATGTCACTCCAACTCAATCCACCATTGCCACAGCCTAATGGTGGAATAGCTATGGATTTTATATTTAATGAGGGTATTAATTTAACTAACTCTGCCAGACCTAAATAAATGTATTCAATTTTAGATTTTTCTCTCCACTTATCCTTAGTCGGGAAGTTTACGATTAACTTTTCCTTTTCCCAAAAGTAGTGTAAGGTTCCTATCTTAAGAGATTTATTTCTACAGGCTTTAACATATTCTTTGTTATTATCTGGAAATCTTAATTTAAATTGATAAGCAATTCCCTTGCCCATATAGCCTTCACAGTTTACTGTGTTGACCAAGCATTCTGTAGTAGATTCTAAAATATCCCCAACCGTAAACTTAAACATAAATTAATCAATAAACATATTAGAATTAACATTGATATAAAAACCAGGTGAATATCTTAAAATATCTAAACATATTTGATTGACAATAGTTTTTATTTCCTTACTTTTAACAAAAACTTGACTAAAGTTAGTGTGACTAATTTTACTTGGTGATAGACACTCTGCCATACAGACGTGCCTACAATTGTCATCTGAATAATCTCTCTTATCCATTAGATCCCATTCTATCATTTCATAGCCTTCTAAATAGTCATAGACAATTAAATTTTTCATGGTTCTTGGATGTTTTGGAATGATTAAAAAATTGTTTTCTTTGGCAAATTCTCTAGAAACGCAGACATAAATAAATTGTTTGTCAGGAAAATTTTTCTGCACTCTTCCATCGAAGGGATTCCTTGCAAAAAAGTGAAATGGAACGTACTGAGTTAAATTCTTGTCTTTCCTAAAAATAATAATGTCTGACTCAGCTACATCATCAAAGTCTATAATGTCATTACGCGCCAGTAAACCATAGGTCAGGATAGACTCCAAGTTATCCAAAGAGGTCAGATGATATAAAAGCTTCTGATTTTTAATAGACATATATCTAAAATAGATACTAATTCGCCTTTGCCATATTTAATTACCCCTTTCTGAAGGATAGAGGGTGTTCTTTTTCTTTCATCCTTGGTTGTAGACCTTATGGATAATATAATAACCTTAACTAAGGGTTTTCCATGCTACTTACTATAGAGTTAAACGTTAAACAGGGCAGTGAGACTTTGTAATGAAAATCCCGCGCTGTCATGAAGGAGAACACGGGAATTATTTAACAGGGTTTGTTGCTATATGTATAGCTCCCTAGACTTTACTTTGAGACTATGCATGGCAGTCTTAGTGCAGGCTTACTAAATATTTTCAGCATCAATTTATACTCAAAACATATTAGCATTAAACTTGCTTGATAAGAGTTGGGCAATTTGCTGATTAATAATTGCAACATCAAAACGCCGACTAGCAGTAGTCTTGGCATTATTGGCTATAGTTGCAGTTATTTCCGTCTCTTGAAGACAGGTAATAATTACTTGTGCAAGTTCCTGGGGTTCTCCTGGTGTTATTAGAAAACCATTAAGTCCATGTTCTACTAATTCCATTACACCACCAGCTTTTGCTGCAACTACAGGTTTTCCACATAGCATTGCCTCTACAATCACTCTACCAAAGGGTTCTGGGGAAGTAGAGGTATGTGCTACCAAGTCACAAGCTGCCATTAATTGGGGAATATCTGAACGAAACCCTAAAAATTTTATGCGGTTTTCTAATCCCAGTTCAGCAACCTGTTGGTGTAACTTTTTGACGTAATCTTGTTCGCCAAATAGTGCATCACCCACTAAAATTACTGTCACCTCTGGCGGACATTTTGCAAGGGCATCAATTAAAATATGCTGCCCTTTCCAAGGCGCAAGACGGCTAAAGTGTCCGACTACAAATGTTCCTTGCAAACCTAACTGTTGCTGTAATTTATTAATGTCAGACTCATCAGTTTGATAATTTTTTGGCTCGAAGCCATTATAAATAACTTCGATAATATCTGAGCGCCCTCCTGCTTGCACAAACGCTGTTTTACTAGCTTGGGAATTAGCAATTACTAATGATGCAAAACGATTAGCTAGGTTAATAGCAATGCGAAGATTGGTTTGGCTAAAATGTTCTGTGGAAAGAATATCATGTAAATGATAAACTAGCGGACGGCGACTGAAAAAACTTGCTAATGCTCCGACAACTAATGCTTTTTGGGTGTTGGCATAGATTAAATCGTATTCACGCGCTATTTTAACTACCTTCGTAATCAAAGGCGCAAGTTGTCCCAAACTCTTTAATCCTTGTACCAAACTGCTTTCTTTGCGAACTTGGATTGCTTGAGTTGCGAGAACTTCTACTGGGATATTATTTTGCTGCAATAAATCTTTAAATGGCCCATCTGCAAATAAACCTACCAAAGCGCGATCGCTATAAGGTTTAGCAATATCTATTAAACACAATTCTGCGCCGCCTGGTTTACCACTTTGGTCTAGAAAAAAAATTCTCATTAAACCTCTATTTTAGCTAATTTGACCCACGTAGCGCCCTTAATATCTATTACAATTATTTGTCTAAGCTAATAAAATATTCCGTACTTGTTGGGCGATTTGATTCCAGTCGTAGTGTGTGGTGGCGTACTGGCGACAGGCTGATCGTGAAGGGATGGGGATATTTCCCAAAAGCACTTGCTCTAATTTTTCAGCAATGGCTGAGGCTTCTGTTGAAGTAGTAATTAAATCTGGTGAAAATTCTGATAAAATTTCTGGCATTCCTCCAACTGGGGTACATAAAACAGGAGTACCACAGGCTAGAGACTCAACTATTACTAATCCAAATCCTTCAAAAGATTGGCTAGGCATAATAGTTAATTCAGCAGCTTGGTAAGCTATAGGTAATTGCTCATCAGGTAGAAAACCTAAAAATTTAACGTTGTCATCTAGCCCTAATTCTGTAGCCTGTTGTTGTAGTGCAGCTTGGATGTGACCACGACCTGCGATCGCTAGCCAAACATCTGGTATTCTGGGCTTAATTATAGCCAATGCCTGCAATAATTTGTCAACTCCGGTTCGATGTACTAAGCGGCGTGATGTAAATATTATTCGGCGATTACTTGGCCAGCCTAGCTTTGCACAAGCCTCCTGGGGTGATAAATTTGGTTGAAACCAATTAATATCAACTCCACCAGGAATAATATTAATTTTGCTCCAGGGTACTTGATATTTTTCATGTAAAATTTTACCAAATGCTTTGCTCAAAACAATGAAGCGATCGCAGCGATTATAAGTGTTTTGTTCTATTAGCCAATGTTTGATCGAAAGACTAAGGTTTTTATTAACCACTTCTTGCTGACTCTCAGAAGCCCAAGGGCCATGAAAGTTAAAAGTAACTGGTACTCCCTTTGGGAGAATATCTAAAATAGGAAAACTATATAATGCAAAGTGCAAATTAATAGCATCTGGTTTGCTTGTTCTTGTTCTCTGAAAATTAGTGCGAATCGACCATAATCTTTGCCAAATCGGACTATCAGCAGAAGCTAAATTAGTCAGCTTGATTGGCGAATTGAGTTCAGCCTCTGGTAGACCGACTCCACATAATTCAACTTGGTCTTTATTTGCTGCTAATTTATGAGTTAGTTCATAAATATACCTTTCTAGCCCTCCGGGACTTTTGGGAAACCAGCCTAATCCAAGGGTGAGAATAGATGCTGCTGAATCGAAATTTTCTTCTCTATTTTCCACTTATCTGTCTCCTATAAATATATTAAAACAGGCGCACAGTAGTGCGCCCTTACATCTGTATCCAAACCTGAATTACTATAAATTCTGAATACAGATTACCAATAAGAGTTTTTTCTAGAACACCAATTTATAAACTATTTATATGTCAACGTCAACAAGGAATTAAATCTGTATTTTTATTAACTATATGATACCGACATAGATATATATTATACCTTTCAGTTAAGGAAGCTGAATGCTATATAGGGAGAGAAAAAAGCTGCTGTGAAGCAATAAATTCAGAATATTTCTGTATTAATAGTTACTATTTTAATTGGAAGCTAAGTAAATAATAATACCTTGAATAATATTTCAAATATATTATCTGAAATTTAAATAATCAGGTAAGCTTTGTAAAGCTTATGTAAAATGACTTGCTATTTATATATCAGATGTGGTGTCTATACATAGCTTATATCTTAACCACTTCAAAATAGTTATTTTTTTGCGGATTTTAGAAAAAGCGATTGTATATAAATAATTAAAAGCTTAAAAAATATATGAAAAATAAATTACTGGCGCAGTTACTAAAACTCCGTCGCAAACTCAATCAGCACATCAAAAAAATATTAAATATTAGATATTTACAAAAAAGTAAAACTTTCAACTTTTTACTCAGTCTGACTCTTGGGGTAATTGTTACTACCATTGGAATTACAACAGACTGGGCGACAACTGGAACACCTACACTCACCTATAAAACATCGTGGATAGGTAACACTTTTGGCAGTGGAAATCTACGAGTACAAAACAATATTGAGGCAATGTATGTTGCACCTGATGGCACAGTTTATACCAATAGCCATTGGGATGAGGCGGGAACAGAGGCAGAAATTTATAAAGATGGCAAAGTTATTGGTGCCCTTGGAGATACTCACGGCTGGAGTCGTGGTGGTGGCAAAGCTGTAACAGTAAATAGTAAATATATTTACATTGCTATGACTCAGGGATCGAGGGGCAATACTAAAGAAGATTACCCCCCTGAAGGAACAACCTGGCACTGCGTTAGACGCTATGACTTGTCAGGAAAACCTGCGCCGTTTCCTGAAGGGCGTGGCTGGGATAAAAGTATGTTAATTACGAGTACTAAAAGTGAAATCACTGGATTAGCAACTGTGGGAAGCGAGTTGTATGTGAGTGATTTTGCCAGTAACCAGATTCGTGTTTATGATACTGATACGATGAAGGAACTTCGCAGCTTTACTGTTGCCAATCCTGGAGCAATAACTATCGATCCACAAAAAAATCTGTGGATTATTCAAAGCAAAAATGGTGCTAATCCTGCGAAGATTTTACATTATTCCCAGAGTGGAAAGCAATTGCCCCAACAGATTGCAGATATTGTCGAACCAACTGCGATCGCTATTAATCATCAGGGTAAGCTGTTAGTTGCAGAAAATGGCCCGCGTCAGCAAATGTTGATTTATGACATCAAAGATAAGCCGGTGCAGGTGGGTAGTTTCGGTTCTAAAGGCGGTATTTATGCAGGAGTTCCTGGTGAAGTTCGAGATTTGAAACTTTACGGGCTTACCGGAGTTGGTGCAGATGCTTCAGGCAATATCTATATAAATAGTAATGGTTTCAACAAATCGGGAACAGATTTGCGGAAATTTTCGCCATCGGGAAAATTAATGTGGCGATCGCTAGGATTGATATTCGTCGATAATGCAGATGCCGATCCTAAAACTGATGGTGTAGATTTGTTCACCAAACAAGAACATTATCTAATGAACTATAGTAAGCCTGCTGGTAAGCAATGGACTTACAAAGCCTACACTTTAAATCCTTTCAAATATCCTCAAGATCCCCGTCTGCATACATCGCCAGATGGAACCTTTGTTCGCCGCATTCAAGGGAAGCCGTTTTTGTTCCTCACAGATATGTATAGCAGCTTTCTGCAAATATATCGTTTTAATCCCGCCACAGATGGCAAAGTTGCCATCCCAGCCGGAATGTTTGTCGGTACCAATGGCGCAGATAAACCATTTCTCACCGGAAATTGGCCGCCGCATCAACCAGAACAAGGCGAATGGATCTGGCGCGATCGCAACGGTAATGGCAAATTTGAAAAGAACGAATACGATCGCAGCAAAGATTATTCTTATCTCGGCGGCTGGTGGGTAGACAGCAAAGGAGATGTTTGGAAAGCTTTGCGAAGCCAAGATGGCACTGCTATCCGACACTATCCTTTACAGGGAATAGATCCTAAAGGCAACCCCATCTACAGCTATAGTTCGATGGAAAAGCAAACTACTCCCGACATATTTAACGACTTGCGGCGGCTCGAATATTTCCCCCAAACAGATACTATGTATTTGTCAGGCTTCACAGTAGATCATCCCGCATTTGGCGACGATACTGGAGTTGCTGGATCTGAAATTGCCCGTTTTGACAATTGGAGTAAAGGAAATCGTACTCCCAAATGGCGAATTGTGATTCCCTACGACACCACCGGCAAACGCGAAGTGTCTACAGCTGCAATCAGTGTAGCGGGAGACTATGTATTCGCCGTGACAGTTAAAACCGCAGAGGTATATGTTTACAATGCTAAGACGGGAGCGCAAGTACAACAGTTAAAACCAGGCCCAGAAGTTGGCAGCGAAAGTGGCTGGATTGATATACCCTACGGTATCCGCGCTTTTCGTCGTTCCAATGGCGAACATCTGGTATTTGTAGAAGAAAATTGGAAAGGAAAAGTAATTATGTATCGACTCGCGGGGTGAGTATTTACAGCCTATGTAGGTTGGGTTGAACCGCAGTGAAACCCAACCTACAGATATTATAAGTGTTTAACCGAACCTGATATAACTCCCTAGTTAGGGCTGTAAGGATTATTCCAATAAGGAAAGAAGGCGTTGCATATTTGCGGGATGATTTTGCTAGTTTTGTGGGATGGGCATCTTGCCCGTCCTTTGTATTTCAGGGCGCTCGTGTCGCCCACCCTACAAGAATCATCCCTTGATTCAGCAACGCCGGAAAGAATTATGGTAGTTCCTCAGCTACAGCAATAAAGTAGCGCAGGTGTCGTAGTTCCATATTTTTGATATCTTATAAGTCTCAATTTAAAACAAATATATATTGGACATATTAAAAAAATATACATATCATACTCGTACAAAGATTTGAGCGAGGTCAAAGCAATGGGTGAAAAAACAATTTCGTCAGAAAATTTTAGAAGTAAATTTGTCACACAAGGAGTGCAACGATCGCCAAATCGGGCTATGCTACGTGCAGTAGGTTTTCAGGATGAAGACTTTAACAAAGCAATTGTCGGTGTGGCTAATGCCTACAGCACCATTACTCCCTGTAACATGGGGATTAATAAATTAGCACTGATAGCTGAAGCTGGAATAAAACTAGCTGGGGCAATGCCGCAAATGTTCGGCACAATTACTATTAGCGATGGGATTTCGATGGGAACTGAGGGGATGAAATATTCCCTAGTGTCACGAGAAGTGATTGCTGACTCCATTGAAACAGTCTGTAATGGTCAGAGTATGGATGGTGCGATCGCAATCGGTGGCTGTGATAAAAATATGCCAGGGGCAATGATTGCAATGGCACGGATGAATATCCCGGCTATCTTTGTTTACGGTGGGACAATTAAACCCGGACACTACAACAGCCGTGACTTGACTGTTGTGAGTTCCTTTGAAGCTGTGGGTGAATACAGTGCTGGAAAAATTGACGACGCCGAACTGATGGAAGTAGAACGCCGCGCTTGTCCTGGTGCTGGTTCTTGCGGTGGGATGTTTACAGCTAATACTATGTCCTCAGCTTTTGAAGCGATGGGCATGAGTTTACCCTATTCTTCCACAATGGCGGCAGAAGATGAGGAAAAAGCTGATAGCACTGAAGAATCAGCCAAGGTATTAGTAGAAGCAATTCGCAATCAACTGTTACCCCGGCACATTATCACGCGCAAATCTATAGAAAATGCTATTTCTGTAATTATGGCTGTGGGTGGTTCAACTAACGCCGTATTACATTTTCTGGCGATCGCTCGTGCGGCTAGTGTAGAACTTAATCTAGATGATTTTGAAACTATCCGCGATCGTGTCCCTGTTTTATGCGATCTAAAACCCAGTGGTAGATATGTTGCTACAGACTTACATCAAGCTGGTGGTATTCCGCAAGTGATGAAAATGCTATTGGTACATGGATTACTTCACGGTGACTGTATCACCATCACAGGTAAAACCATCGCCGAAATTTTAGCAGATGTCTCCGATGAACCACCCACCAATCAAGATGTGATTCGTCCTTGGAATAACCCGATGTATGCCCAAGGGCACTTAGCCATCCTGAAAGGGAATCTGGCTACAGAGGGAGCAGTCGCAAAAATTGCCGGGGTAAAAAATCCCAGTATTACTGGTACTGCACGGGTATTTGATTCCGAGGAAGAATGCTTAGATGCCATCCTTGCAGGTAAGATTAAAGCCGGTGATGTAATTATCGTCCGTTACGAAGGCCCGATTGGTGGCCCTGGGATGCGGGAAATGTTGGCTCCCACCTCAGCACTTATTGGTGCGGGTTTAGGTGATGCAGTCGGATTAATCACTGATGGACGCTTTTCAGGCGGTACTTACGGGATGGTAGTAGGACACGTTGCTCCCGAAGCCGCCGTTGGTGGTGCGATCGCTCTGGTCGAAGAAGGTGATAGTATCACGATTGATGCACCTGCTCGCTTGTTACAAATCAACATTTCTGATACAGAATTAGCCAGTCGTCGCGCCAAATGGCAACCCCGTCCACCCCGTTATACAAAAGGCATCTTAGCTAAATATGCTAAGTTAGTCTCCTCTAGCAGTGTTGGTGCTGTCACAGACTTGGATTTATTTAATGAGTAGGGAGTAAGGGTAGAGACGCGATATATCGTGTCTCTCTACAAGATTAAAAGAGCGAATAAATTAAACTACCTCTTGTTGTTTTTGAGCTAAATACATGGCAATTCCTTTCTCGTAGTAAGCTGCTTCATTAATAAAAACAGGATAAACAGTAGACTCTCCCTCATAGAAAATATCTTTTCCTGCAAAAGTCAGAAACATTGGATCGCCTGGATTCAGAGGTTCATAATCCCTAAACTGAAGCTGGGGGTGAATCATGGCTTGAATCTCCTTGCGTAGGTGCAGCCCGTCGTAGGCATCGCTTCTAGGATAATCAATAGTTCTAATGTATTTATAGAGTGTAAGCGGGCTGTTTATCTGCGGAATATTACCTTGGTTGCACCCTTCAAAATAGTCTAAAATTCCATAGATAAGCTGCTCTGTTTGCTGAAATAATTCAGCGTTTAAAATATTCTGAGCCACAGCACCAACTTCTATAACAAAACCCAATTCGCACAGAGAACGGAGAAAACCACCTTCTCTAGATTGTTGATTAACAAAAACCTTTACCATCGGATTTATAGAACTCAAATAAGCACCTAACCGAAGTAAAAAAGGATGCATATCACAAAAAATCAGGCTTAACCCCATGTTGGCAGTTGTGCTGTGTAAATCAACAATTACATCTACAAAGGGCTGATTTTGCGGTTGCAATATTTGTTGAATTGCTTTTGCCCGCGTATCTTCATAACTTGAGAGTTGAGGATTTTGTAAGCCTTGATTAGTAAAGCAACGATTTAAATCCTTATCAATGTATCGTTTACCTTCTTCAATAGCTTTAAGATTGCCAAGTAATGCCAGAGTTTTAAAACTTGCTCTGTTGATTAAATTAGGATATTGCTGAAACTTTTTGACTAGATGTATTCCTGTTAACTCATTACCGTGGTTTCCCCCAACGATCGCAACTCGTTCAATCTGACTCATAACAACCTCACTGGCTCCCCTACGGTTATTGAGAATGGTGCAAGATACAAGATAGAAGTATAACTGCTGCTGACTAAATCTTGTAAAAGTCTGACGCGATGTCTACGACGGGCTACGCCTACGCTCCATATTAGAGCCAAAATATGATAACTGTTAAGCTGTTAGTTTGAGTACAAAAGGGGAGGAAATTTATGGAGTATAATTTTCAAGCGCTCGCTGAACTTTACAAAAACGCTCTCCTCAACGACGTACTCCCTTTTTGGGAAAAATATTCCATCGACTGGCAGCAAGGCGGTTATTTTACTTGCCTCGATCGCGAGGGTAAAATTTATGATACAGACAAATTCATCTGGCTGCAAAACCGCCAGGTGTGGACTTTTTCTATGCTTTGCAACCAGCTAGAAAAGCGCGAAAACTGGCTAAAAATTGCCAGCAATGGTGCTAATTTTCTCGCCCAACACGGCAGAGATAGTGATGGTAATTGGTACTTTGCCCTCACCCGTGAAGGGAAACCACTGGTTGAGCCTTACAATATTTTTTCTGATTGCTTTGCGGCGATGGCATTTAGTCAATATGCACTCGCTAGCGGCGAAGAATGGGCAAAGGATGTGGCGATGCAGGCTTACAACAACGTATTACGCCGCAAGGACAACCCGAAGGGCAAATATAATAAAACCTATCCCGGCACACGCCCGATGAAATCATTGGCTGTACCGATGATTCTAGCCAACCTGACTCTAGAAATGGAATGGTTGCTGCCAAAGGAAACACTAGAGAATGTCCTCGCTGAGACTGTCCGGGAAGTGATGAGCGATTTTCTCGACCAAGAACGGGGGCTAATGTACGAAAATGTTGCCCCTGACGGTTCCCACATTGATTCTTTTGAGGGAAGGCTGATTAATCCAGGTCACGGTATTGAAGCTATGTGGTTTATCATGGACATCGCCCATCGCCAAAACGACACCAAAACTATTAACCAAGCCGTTGATGTGGTGTTAAACATCCTGAATTTTGCTTGGGATAGTGAGTACGGCGGATTGTATTATTTTATGGATGCAGATGGTCATCCCCCACAACAATTGGAATGGGATCAAAAGCTGTGGTGGGTTCACGTAGAGTCTTTGGTTGCATTAGCGATGGGTTATCGCCTAACTGGGCGCGAGGCGTGTTGGGAATGGTATGAAAAGATGCACGATTACACCTGGTCACACTTTGCTGATTCAGAATACGGTGAGTGGTTTGGCTACCTCAATCGGCGTGGAGAAGTATTGTTGAACCTTAAAGGTGGCAAATGGAAAGGATGTTTTCACGTACCGCGTGCATTGTATCTTTGTTGGCAGCAATTTGAGGCATTGTGATGCCTGCGGCCGTAAACAACGCAGTCAGTTTAATCTCTGCTAGTGTACAAGTACTATTGGAAAGATGTCTCATGAATGTTGTGACACCTAAGCGATTTACGATCGCAGAATACCATCAATTGATTGAACTCGGATTTCTCACAGAGGGCGATCGTATTGAATTGATTCGAGGGGAACTGATTCAAATGACAGCAAAGGGAACGCCTCATACAGTTTGTAGTTCTATCCTATGCCGTCAATTGGATCGGCTATTAGGCGATCGAGCAGTCATCCGCGGACAAGATCCTATCACTCTTCCTAATCAGAGTGAGCCTGAACCGGATGTTGTCATTGCAAGAGGAAGAGATGAAGATTATCTCGCTCATCATCCCTATCCAGAAGATATTTTGTTAGTAATTAAAATTTCGGATAAAACAATAGATTACGACCAAACAAGCAAGCTGTCATTGTATGCAGAAGCCGGAATTTCTCATTACTGGATTGTGAATTTATCGGCTCGTCAAGTTGAGCGTCATAGTCAGCCATATCAAAATGCTCAAAATAAGTTTAGCTATCTCAGCAAGCAGATTTCTCTATCTAACCAGTCAGTAGCAATTCCTGGATTTGAAGATGCATTATTAGACTTGAATCGATTGTTTCCAGAAGGTGGTAGTGAATGATTTTGTTGGTGCGATCGCGTAAAAAAGTTTTCTATTCTCTTAAATAAGTTTAAATGCTGATACTTTATGCTTTAAATGATTAATTTTATCCTAAAATACGCTAATTCGATGTCTTCTTAGCAATCTTAATGAAAATGAAGTAGATTTTAAAGACATATTCAAAAAATATCTCAAAATAGCGGCTGAAAGGTACATTGAACTTAATCCAGAAAGAGCAGATGAAGTTCAAAATGTACTCAAAAAACTATCTGAATAATACTAGTAAGTTAACTAATTAGGCAAACTAAACACAAAATGATTTAATTAAAGGTATTGCCTAAACAAAAAATTTTTAATATGAGAAAGCTGTCTCTGATTCTCCCCTTAGCTATCCTAGCTTTTGACAGTGTAGTTGTTAAAAGCCAAGAAATCTCCTCACCCAATACTTACACTCAATCTGTTACTCGTGAAGTTTTAGCAAGTGGTTATCCTACTCAAGATAAAAAGCAGATTCTTGAGCTTGTACGCTATACCATCGCACCAAGAGCAAAACTCCCTACTCATACTCATCCGGGAATGCAGATTGAACGAGTAGAGGCGGGAAGTTTAACTTATACTGTTGTGCAAGGAGAAGCTAAAGTAACGAAAGCTAACGGCACAGAATTGATTCTTCAAAAAGGGAAAACTATACAGCTTACAGTGGGAGATTCTTTAGTTGAATCTGCCGGAATGGTTCATTATGCAGAAAACCAAACAAACAAGCCGATTATTCTGTTGTCTGCTTCTTTATTTAATGCTAATCAACCCAAAGCTATTTTAACTAATCCTGAAAACAGATAAATTTTTCAATCTGCTTGTTCTTCTGGCTCAGTGTCTTCATTATTAATTACAAACTAAATTCTGCTGCGCCATCCTCATCCACATCTGCATCCTTACCCGCGATCGCTAGTTCTAATTTTCATTAAATCAAAGGCGGGAATCATTTCAACCTATTGATGCAAAACGATCGCTTGTTTATTCTTTAATAGCTGTGAAGCTTGAATTTGCGATCGCCTCTGGAGTGATAAAAGTCTATTTAACAGAGGGAAGCTTTAGTTCGATACCTACTTTATTACCTATATCTATAACATTGTTTGTAAAGTCTGTTATACCTGCGATCGGGGCAGCGACTAGAGTAGCAGCAGTTAGTAAAGCTACTAGACGCTTTTTGAGTTTGGGTAAATTGCGTTCTTTTTCTGGCTTTTGAATTTCTACTTCTACATCATCAATATCAATGATCATGTCGTCGCGGGTTTCTGGTGGGAATTGGGCGGCAGTTTGGCGCAGGTTGCCGATCAGTTGCAGAATTTCGCTGATGTTTGCGCCGCTTGTTTGGTTGAAATTAGAGGCTTGCTGTCTGGCGTTGTCTTTGACTTCGTTGGCAACGTTGCCGATGTTTGCGCCTTGAAGGTTGTTTGTGAATTGAGGATTTTCTGACATAGCATTTGCCTCGGCTTTATTATTATTATTAATTTTAATTTCTCTGCTGACAGCTAGTTTAGCAATTTCTCGCATATCTTCATAAGTAGTCCTATCATCTAAATCATTATCTCCTTTTTGTGATTTTCGACGCGATTCTACTGATTCATAGCCATCTAAAAGTTGACGTAAATCGAGTTTTAATTTTAGTTTGCCGATGGTTATTATGCTTTCACCCATTGATTCGAGTCCGAGGAGTTCTTGGTAGTCGAGGGGTGGATGGTTGGGATGCTTGGGGACGGGAACCCATTCGGTGATTTCGAGATTGGGGAGGGTGTTGTGGATTTTTTGGAAGACATCGCGGAGGATGCCGAGAAATAAGCGACGGGTTTCTTTGCGTCCGCTAATGGTGATGAAGATTTTTTTGTCTTCGGGATCGGCTTTGATCCGAGCGATGTTGTAGATTTCGTTGTTTTCTTGATATTGCAGCATTACGCCACTGCGCCAATAGATTTGGTTATGGATTTTTTCGTGGGTAATGACAATGAAGCGGGAGATGATGCTTTCGGGGAGAACTTTGTAATGGTATTGAAATTCCAGGGTTTCGCCTTGGAGTTTTGTTTCGTCTGGTTGGTCTTTAGGCAAAAGTCCCGCAATCAGAAATTGTGGTGGGTAACATTCTAGTGCAAAGCAAAGCTTAAATTCTTTCATCAGCCCGATCAGATAGCCATGACGCTCGGTGGGGTAGCGCTTTTTATCGAGGATGCGGGTGAGATCGTCGGGGGTGAAGATGCCTTTGGTTTTAGTTTTGAGGGTTTCATCGCTCAGGAGCGCGTAAATGCCTTCTGTCACCCAGTTGGGTTTGAGAACGTTGGTATTTTTGAGGATGGGATGCTCGCGGAAATTGAGAACTAAGCCGAGTCGATGTAGGAGATCGATGAGTTGATCTTGGTTTTGTTCTTCAGGAATTTTGTTTTCGTGGCAGATGCCGATGTAGCGGTTGTAGCTGATGAAGTCTTGGGGCATGGATTCGAGTTGTTGTTTAACCTCAAACCATGAGAGTGGTAAAAGGTCATAGACTTCTTTGAGGTTGGCGATTTGCTTCAAAATGGCGGTGCGAAGTTCATCAATGCCGATATTGTCTTGGCAGGAGGTTTCGATAATGGCTTGGATGTTAGAATATTTTTCGCGTAATGCCTTGCGGTTGATGTCGAGGGGTTGTTCGTCTTTTTTGTTGCCAACGATAATTACGGGGGACTGTCCGCCGAAGCTTTCGATTAGTTTCAGCCAATATTCGATGCGGTTTTCTTCTTCGCTGGTGCGACAATTACAGACTAAGAGATAGAGGCTGCGCTTAGTCAGAAAAAACTGATGAGTGGCATGATAAATTTCCTGTCCGCCAAAATCCCAAACATTGAGGCGGATGTCTTTACTATTGACCTGCACATTCCAAGTTTCTACATTGAGTCCGTCGGTTTGGGATTGTTTTTCATCATATTCATTGCGGATTAGTCGCTTAATGAGGGATGTCTTGCCGACGCTGCCTTGTCCGATGAGCAAGAGTTTGGCTTCGTTGAGTGGACGCACTTCACCGCTACGGAGTAATCGCAAGTAATTGAAAATATCTTCAACTGAACCAACATCATCAGAAGATCCTAAAATCTCTGGTGAAATAGGAAGGGGATTTCCCCGTAAATCTAGTTTTTTCAGTTTCGGCAAATTTTCGATCGCCTTTGGAATCTGGGTTATTTGGTTGTCATTGAGGTCAAGCTGTGTCAGATTGGTTAATTTAGCGATCGCCTCTGGAATCTGGGTTATTTGGTTGTAACTGAGGTCAAGCTGCGTCAGATTGGTTAAATTTGCGATCGCCTCTGGAATCTGGGTTATTTGGTTGTTATAGAGGTGAAGCTGCGTCAGATTGGTTAAATTTGCGATCGCCTCTGGAATCTGAGTTATTTGATTGGAACGGAGGATAAGCTGCGTCAGATTGGTTAATTTAGCGATTGCCTCTGGAATCTGGGTTATTTGGTTGTAACTGAGGTCAAGCTGCGTCAGATTGCTTAATTTAGCGATCACCTCTGGAATCTGGGTTATTTGGTTGCGAGTAAGGTCAAGCTGCGTCAGATTGCTTAATTTAACGATTAATTCTGGAATCTGGGTTATTTGGTTGTAACTGAGGTCAAGCTGCGTCAGATTGGTTAATTTAGCAATCGCCTTTGGAATCTGGGTTATTTGGTTAGAATTGAGGTCAAGCTGCGTCAGATTGCTTAATTTAGCGATCGCCTCTGGAATCTGGGTTATTTGGTTAGAATTGAGGTCAAGCCATGTTAAATTGGTTAATTTAGCGATCGCCTCTGGAATCTGGGTTATTTGGTTGCGAGTAAGGTCAAGCTGCGTCAGATTGGTTAATTCAGCGATCGCCTCTGGAATCTGGGTTATTTGGTTGTAACTGAGGTGAAGCTGCGTCAGATTGGTTAATTTAGCGATCGCCTCTGGAATCTGGGTTATTTGGTTGGAATTGAGGTCAAGCCATGTTAAATTGGTTAATTTAGCGATCGCCTCTGGAATCTGGGTTATTTTGTTGTAACTGAGGTTCAGCTGCGTCAGATTGGTTAAATTCGCGATTGCCTCTATAACCTGGGTTATTTGGTTGAAACGGAGGTTCAGCTGCGTCAGATTGGTTAAATTCGCGAGCGCCTCTGGAATCTGGGTTATTTGGTTGAAATGGAGGTAAAGCTGCGTCAGATTGGTTAAATTCGCGAGCGCCTCTGGAATCTGGGTTATTTGGTTGGAATTGAGGTCAAGCTGCGTCAGATTGGTTAAATTCGCAAGTGCATCAGGTATTTCAGTTAGCTCCACTCGAATTAAGATAAGTTCCTCTAAATGCACTATTTGCGTTACCACATCGGAAATGCTCTCTAAAGGATTGCCACTAATATCCAACTTACGCAAATTAGGCAAACCCAATAGTTCGAGAGGAAGCGTTTTTAAATTGTTGCCTGAAACCTTTTGGAGAACGCGGTCTCCTATGAATTCATAACCTTTAACCTTCTTTCCCAAAATCAAAGACTCAAGCTGCTTCAACTTACCAATTTCTACAGGTAACTCAGTCAACTCCTGTCCCGACAAGTCTAACTCTTGCCAAGCCTCAGCCACCGCGCGATCTATCAGTACCAACAACTCATCCTGCGTCATAATTCCAAGGAGAAGGGTAAAAGGAAAGAAGATTGATGAAGATTATCTTAACTGATTAGAGAAAAATGCTAGATTATCATTTTTTGGCGATCATGTCTTGAGATGATAGGAAAAACGAATTACACAGGTTTTGCGTAGGCGTAGCCCGTCGCAGACATCGCGCCTTTAAATATAGCGATCGTATATATCTAAATCTGGATTTTAGGCATCTCTGTTATCAAAATTCATATTAATTTCTCTGCACAAGAGCAATTAAATGATCATCATTAATCACAAACTAAATTCTGCTGCGCCATCCTCATCCACATCTGCATCTTTACCCATAGCAGTAGGTTTAAATTTAGATCCATGAATTAATTCAGCAAACACAATTCCTGGATTTTGGTGAAGAATATTCAGCACACTCATGAAATCCCGCACAATTTCCCCTGGTGTCAGTAATGCTTCTGCACCCAAGCGACTAATAATTTCTTGCACAAACTCCTTCAACTCACGATTTTTCAAAGTCTGTTCATAGCCAAAATTGAGTGCATGAATCTCAGCTAAACGTTGCAGAAGCGTCAATATTTCTGCTTCACTCAACGGGTTCAACCGAATCACTGACCCTAAATGTTCTTGAACATTGGCTTGGGCAACAAAACGACTTTCTTTTGTGCGTCTTTGCCAAGCTTGGTCTGCAAAAAGTCCCCGTTTGGGGTCTTCTAAAAACTTGGTTGTCCCACCAACGACAATGCCAAGATGTTCTGCTTTGCATTGCATAGTGTCGTTAAACATTGCCAGGAGTCGATTATAATTCTTTTCCCGCGTAACCGTAGTAGATATTTGATATAAATGTACGGCTTCATCAACTAAAATTAACAGTCCTTTATAACCAATCTCAGCGACAAATTTAGCAAACAGTTTTATATAGTCATACCAACTATCATCATCAATAATAACGCGCACTCCTAAAGCTGCTTTTGCCTCAATTTTAGTAGTAAATTCTCCGCGCAACCAGCGCATTGCCGCATTTTTTAAATTATCATCATCCATTCGGTAGCCACGCCAATAAGCGATAATCACGCTACCAAAATCAAAACCGTGAACTAAATCTTCAATATACTGAACTACTTCCCTAATTTTTGATTCAACTTGGTCATCAAAACCATCGTCATTCGGACGCATTCCAGTTTCTTTAACCACTTCTTGTTGAATTTTATTAATCCATCCTTCTAAAATCGAGACTAAAGCACCACCATCAGGACGAGTTTTTGTAGCTAGATGGCTCATTAATTCTCGATAGGTGGCTACACCTTCATGGTTGCTTCCAGCTAATCGACGTTCAGGTGATAAATCAGCATCAGCTACTACAAAACCTTGCTCCATAGCCCGGTTGCGAATTAGTTGTAATAAAAAACTTTTGCCGGAACCGTAGTTACCAATTATGAAGCGAAATGCTGCGACACCTTCTGCAATATCATCGAGATTTTGTAATAGGCTTTTTAGTTCTTTTTCTCGCCCTACCGCTATATATTCAACTCCCACTCTTGGTACTACCCCCGCGCCAAGGGAATTGATTAAAGCAGTGGAGATTTTTTTCGAGATTTTGAGCTTTGCCATGTATTACACTTCACTTTATTCTAAACGCAGAAGCACGCACTAAATAGCTAAGGTAGATATTCACCTTACTACTAATCTTACGACGGCAATAATAATTTAATTTGACGAAGCATGTCTGGCTATGAGGTCTTCATACATTGCAATCATTTTTTTGACATCCTTCATATATTCAGGGTAAACTTCTGGACTTTCCAAATTTGAATCAATTATTAATTCACCAATACTATCATTTGCTCGTTCATTTATAGAATCGATTAATAGATTCGGCATAGTAATGTTTGCTTCGGCAATTTTTTTAATAGCAGCATTAGGATTATCTTGTTCGACTATCGCTTTTAATACTTGTAGTTCGTATACTGGAAGATTTTCTAAAAAATTAGCCCATTCTTCAGGTAAATTTTCTGATGTTTCAGCTTCCGAAATGCTTGCGATCGCAGTAGTTTCCATTATCTCAGAAAAAGGAAACAATTCATTATCATCTTCTTCTGAATTATCGGGCAAAGGTTCTGGATTGAATGTTTCTATTTGTTGGAGTAATTCCCATACTTGATTTTGTAATGAATCTCGTTCTTCTTGCAATAATGAAATTTGCCCTTGCAACTGCTGTAATTCGGCTTTTTGTTCTGCGAGTTGAGTTTGGGAATAATTCAGGATAGATTGGATATTTTCTGTTTCGGCTTTTGTCGCTACCAGCAATTGATTTTTTTGGCTTGTCTCAACTTCTAGTTCTTGAATTGCAATTCGCAGTTCGTATAATTTTTCTTCTAATTGGGGTTTGAGTCTGCCTAAAAGAGTTAAATTGTTTTCAACTTCTTGTTTCTGCTGCTGGAGTTCGGAAATTTTACTTTGTAAATGGGTAATTTCACTGCGAGCTACATTACAATTCGACTCTAGACGGCGCTTCTCTGCTGTCAGGACAGAAAAAGCATTGTTCAATTCTACTTGATTTTTCTGCAAGTTATTATTTTCATTTTCCAGGCTATTAATTTCGGTTTCTAACTGCTTTTTTTGTCCAGCGAATGTTCTTAATTCTCGATGTAAACTATCCCTTTGGTTGCGGCTTTCTGCTACTTGATTTTGCAGTTTTTGCGACTCTGCATATAATAAATTATGATGTTCTTCGATTTGATTGATTTCTCTGACAACACGAGCCTTTAATCCCTCCATATCTTTAATTCGTTTGCGGAGGGAACCTAAAACAAACATTTCATAATTTCTGCGTCGCTTATCTACGATTAATGCTGCTGCATAGATAGTAACGGCAGTAATTACACCTGTGAGAAAGGCTTTATTAAAATCCCAGTTTGGGACAAGGCTAAGACCAAAACTCACACTAAAGGCAACTATGCCTAAGATAAATCGATTGCCGATCGTTACTGATTGCATATTGCTGGTTTGTAGCGTAGTTAAATTATCAGAAAAAGTAGTTCTCATAGTAATTTGTAATTAAAATACACATAGAAAAATGCTTAATGCTATGTGTTGGATGTTTTGTTATTTGTACCAAAAAGTGTTAAATCTGCTTTTAAAAAATCAACAAACTGTCGTGCTGTACGTCCAGAACGGCCGTTGTGGCGAGTTGCCCATTGTAATGCTTGAAATTCTAAATCTTCTTGGGTAATATTAATTTCAGCTTGTGTCGCTAGATGCTGTACAATCTTTAAATAAGTTTTTTGATTGGCTGGTTCAAAGGTCAAGGTTAAACCAAAGCGATCGCTAAACGAAAGCTTCTCCTGCATCGTATCCCAAGCATGGATTTCCTCATTATCCTTGGGGGTAGGTCTATCCACAAAAAACTCCCGAATTAGGTGGCGGCGATTGGAAGTAGCATACACAACTACATTTTGCGGCCGCGCAGTTAAATTACCTTCTAAAACTACCTTGAGCGCTTTGAAGGCATCATCATCTTCTTCAAAGGAAAGATCGTCCACAAAGATGATAAATTTTTGTGACACTCCTCGTAAATGTTCCACAATTTTTGGTAGGTCTTTTAAATCAGATTTTGCCACTTCCAACAAGCGGAGGCTGCGATTACTATATTCATTCAACAAAGATTTCACCAAAGAAGATTTGCCAGAACCTCGACTACCGTAAAGTAATACATGCAGTGCCATCTCTCCTGATAATAAAAACTCTGTATTTTTCAGCAAAGCATCTCTTTGAGACTCATAACCTACAAGCGCACTCAGCTTAATTGGGTCAGAATACCGAATACCGATAAACTGTCCACCTTGCCAGCGTAAAGCGCGATATTCTGCAAATAAACCAGAACCACATTGCCGATAATAAGCTGCTAACTCTTCTACAGCATCACCCCAATTATCTAACTCTTGTAGATATGTAGGGAACTTTGTCTCTCCTCCTACCAATTCTTGCTCTTTATACCACACTACTGGCGAAATCGGCATGTAAGCTACGCCTTGTATCCACTCACTTAAAGAAGCGCTGCTACATTCATAGAGACTTTGCAATACTTGTAAATCATGTCGAACTGCTGCTACTAAAGCTGGGGGCAAATATTCAAATTCTCGCACTTGAGCAAGCTTTGTAAAAGGATTCTCACAGAAGAGAAGTTGAGTAATTAAATAGTCTTCCCAATTTTGATTTTTAGCAGCTAAAGCGTGGAAGTAACTACCGTAGGCTTGGAGACAACCCCGGGCATCGGCATCAGTGTAACGTATAGCTTGCAACAGTTCCAAAAATGCTATCCCTACTTCGCCTTGCAGAACAGACTGGTACAGTAAAAGTGAGGCTGCTTGGCGCTGGAGATATTGAACCTTTGTATATAAGGAAGTATTTGCCATTGGCATCGCTTGATTATCCATCAATAAACTGTGTGGTATAGCTAGATAGCTATGGTAAATTGTCTGCTGACCCTGGCAGTAAAGTCAAAGTCTACATAGGTTTTAACAATGAATTTAAGTATAATTGCTGCTTTTGCCTACGGCGTATTAGCGATTGTTGGTGGCATTATTGGCTACATTCAGGCTAGAAGTAAGGTTTCACTCTTAAGTGGTAGCATTAGCGGTTTATTACTTGTATTTGCGGCTTTCTTTCAACTCCAAGGGCAAAACTGGGGTTCGATTTTAGCACTGATAGTTACTGCTGTTTTAGTAGTCGTCTTTGCAGTTCGGCTGGCTAAAACACGCAAGTTTATGCCTGCGGGATTAATGACGATTTTGGGTATGCTGGCCTTGGCCGTGATGGTGAGTCAAATGGTGGCTTTAAGGTAGCATCAGTCTTTAAGCAATAACCACCCTTCTGTTTTTTGCCATGTTATTAAGGTGTTCTTCCAGAGTGAAGGGATGATTTGCAGCAATGAATTGACCAATCGGGTGTTTCTGCAATCCTATACTTAGTACAGTTTTGCGTAAAAGCATAGCATTTTTAATGCAAGCCGCCGCATTAACAATGCAAGCCGATGCATTAACAATGCAAGCCACCGCATTAACAAGGCCAGCCAATGCATTAACAAGGCCAGCCAATGCATTAACAATGCAAGCCAATGCATTAACAATGCAAGCCGATGCATTAACAATGCAAGCCGCCGCATTAACAATGCAGGGTATTGCCAAATTGAATTCGCTACGAATTAATGAAATGCTGTACTTAGCGTAAAATTTGGTCAATCATCCGGTTCGCTTGCGAAGCATAACCGCCGCCAAATAAATTGAAGTGATTCAAAATGTGATACAGGTTATAGAGCGTTTTTCTTTGCTCATAGCCTGCATCTAAAGGAAAGACTTCGTTATAACCTTGGTAAAATGCTGCGGGGAATCCACCAAATAATTCTGTCATGGCTATATCAACTTCGCGATCGCCAAAATAAGTTGCAGGATCAAAAATCACGGGTTCTCCTGAGTTAGTACACCCGGCATTTCCGCCCCATAAATCGCCATGTACTAAAGAAGGTTGTACCTGATGCGCCGCCAATAGTTCGGGGATTGCTGCTAGTAATTTTTCTGAAGAGGGGAAATTTCCTCCCTTTCGCCTTGCCAACTGAAATTGATAACCCAGGCGATGTTTAATATAAAATTCTGTCCAGTCTGCTGTCCAAGTATTTATTTGCGGCGTGGAACCAATAGTATTGTTAATTTTCCAACCAAAACCTTGGCTACTGCTAGCTTTATGCATCGCTGCCAACTTGCGCCCCATCTCTTCCCACGAATTGCTGTTACCGCTACCAAGTTCTAACCATTCCAGCACGATGTAGCTGGAATTCTCAGCTACACCCCAGCAAATAGGATTTGGGATGCGAATACTAGCTGTTGCTAGCATTTCCTTTAAACCCAATGCCTCAGCCTCAAACATCGCAGCTTGGGATGCTTGGTTAATCTTAAGGAAGTAGGTTATCTCACCATTAGAGATAGCATAACCTTGGTTGATACATCCGCCACCAACCGATCGCCGTTGCTGACTCTGAAATTTTTCGCCAGTCACCTGGCTAATTTGAGCATCGATTTGAGTCCACATGATTAAATTGGGGAATAAGGATGAGGGAGCAGGGAGCGGGAGCAGGGGGAAAATTCCTCTCCTCTGCCTCCTGCCTTCTTCACTTTACGGCTTGACGACAACTACACCATAAGCATCTGGAGAAAGATACTCTTTGGCTGCTTGCATCAAGTCAGTTGCATCTTGGCTCTGAATATAATCTGGGTAGTTAAAGGCGGGTTCTAAATCTCCCACCAAAGACTGATAATAACCATACAACCCAGTGCGATCGCTTGGTGTTTCATTGCTAAAAATAAATCTGTTCGCTACTCGCCGCCGCACACGGGCAATTTCTGATTCTGTAATTAATTCGGTTTGGACTGTGCGAATATGTTGAGCGATCGCATTTTCTACTTCTGCTAAATTTTCCACTGCACATTTAGCTGAAATATAAAATGTCCCTTGCAGCTGATTGCTCATGTTGCTCACAGAAATTGAAGAAACTAATCCCCGTTCTTCTCGTAAATCCCTCACCAGTCTTGATGTCCGTCCATGTCCCAAAATTCCGGCTAAAACATCCAGTCCATAGGTGCGTTCTAACTGAACCATTCCTGGAACTCGCCAAAGCATCACTAGCCTTGCTTGCTGGAGACTTTCATCTACAAATTCTCGACGAACAATTTCTGTAAATGGTGGCTCAGTGGGCAGAGACGGGATTAATCGCGTCTGTACTGGGGAGTGGGTAGAGACGCGATTAATCGCGTCTGTAAATCCTTCAGCAACGATTGCAATTAATTCTTCCACAGGCAAATTGCCCACAGCTACAGCAGTAATTGACTGGGGTTGATACCAACTAGTATGAAAATCCCGCATTTGCTGTGGTTTCAGTTCGGCAATTACCGATTCTGGCCCCAATACCGCACGGCGATAAGGTAGCTCACTATACGCGGTTTCCATCACCCGCCGAAACGTCCGCCGTTGGGGATTATCCTCTGAACGCCTAATTTCTTCTAAAACTACTAATCGCTCGCGTTCAAAAGCATCATCAGGAATACTCGCATTGGATACTACATCTATTTGTAGTGGAGCCAGCTCGGCAAAATCTTTGGGGGCGGTGGTTATATAGTAATGAGTATAGTCTTGGCTAGTAGCAGCATTGGTAACAGCACCCCGCTCTTCAATTCGACGTTCAAACTCGCCGCTAGCCAGTCGTTCAGTTCCCTTAAAAATCATGTGCTCTAAAAAGTGAGCCATGCCGTTAATGGCATCAGATTCTACGGCTGAACCAACTTTAATCCATAAGTTGAGGTTTACAGCTTCAACTGGCATCTGCTCCGCTATGATTGTCAAACCATTGGGCAACTGATGCACAGTTGGGGTATTAAGACGAGGAAGTTTCCGTAGGGTTGAAGTCATTGCTACTTGTGTGAGGAGCTATATTACCCCTTTATCTTATCCGTCACCCAAAAAACATATAAAAAGACCTCTCCCTGGTTTTACTACGCAAAACCTGTCCCTCTCCGAGTCGGAGAGGGACAGAGTTGAAGTTTAATTCAAGACAGCGAAAGGTTTGTGGAACTAACGAGAGTAAGGGTGATTGAAGGTTTCCCAAGCAGCAATAGCCGCTTTTTGCAGGCGAAAGCTGAAGTCTACTAAGTCTTTCATGAATAAGTGCCAGTTTCTCTCAGCTTCATCCTGAATTATCGCCCAAGAGTCTTCTAAGCGATCGCGTTCCTTCACTTTCCTGCCTTCAATCAATTCCCGTGCTTGTCGCACAGCTTTCAAATAAGTTTCACGCGTGAGAGTACCTGCTGACTCGGCTTGGCTGCGTCTTTCTAGTGCCTCAATTAGCGCTTTGGTTTCGCGCTTCACTTCATCGCTTTCGCCAGCCATTTCGGTTTCTACTAATTTATCGGTTTCAGGACTAATTTCTACAATTACTATGGATTCGGTGGATTTAATTACTGGGGTTCCAAAGGATTCGATATTGTTATAAGTCATAGTTAAAACATCCTTAAATTGCAAAGCTGACTCTCGGATGAAAACTGCACCCTATACTGCTAGTCATGAGTCATTGTCAATTTCACAAATGACCAATGACTAATGACCAATGACTAATGACCAATGACCAATGACCAATGACCAATGACTAATGACTAATGACCAATGACTAATGACTAATGACTAAGCTGTTGTTGGCAGTTGTTGCTCTAGTTTCAGCAATGCTGCAACTCGCTCCTCTGTAGCAGGGTGACTGGAGAACAAGTTACCCATAAACTGTCCAGAGATAGAATTGATAATTAATAACGGCTCATAAGCTGGATTGGCGTTTAAAGGCATCTGTCTTGCTGAGGCTTCTAAACGTTGCAGTGCCCTAGCTAAGGCGCGGGGATTACCAGTTAATCTAGCAGAACCTGCATCAGCAGAGAATTCTCGTGTGCGCGAAATTGCTAGCTGAATAATCATTGCAGCCAATGGCGCAAGCATTACTGTTAATAAAACACCCAAAGGATTTGCACCTCTGTTGTCATCTCGCGAACCACCGCCAAACCATAAGCTATAACTAACCATTTGCGCTAGGAATGAAATCGCACCAGCAACGGTAGCAGCAACAGCTTGTGTGAGGGTGTCACGATTAATAATGTGGGTGAGTTCGTGGGCGATAACGCCTTCAAGTTCGTCCTCTGGCAATATATTCAAAATGCCTTCGGTAACAGCAACAGCAGCGTGTTCTGGATCGCGCCCTGTAGCGAAGGCGTTTGCACCTTGGCTTGGCACAATGTAAACTCTGGGCATGGGAATGTTAGCGCGATCGCTTAATCTCTGCACCATCCGATAAAGTCCTGGTGCTTCCCTTTCACTCACAGGCTTGGCCTGGTATACTGCCAGTGCAATCTTATCTGATTGATACCAGGAAAATAGGTTTGTTACTGCTGCTAAACCTATCCCTATTATCAAGCCACTACTACCGCCAATTATCCAGTAACTAATTGCGATTAAAAGACCACTTAGCGCAGCTAGCAAAACAGCCGTTTTCAATTGATTTGTCATATTTTCGCTCTCCTGCTAATGCTGTATTATTTTTCTCTGAAACAGCATTAATTAAGCTACGTTTTGATTGTATCCAGCTAAACTTAGATATATGGTACAGAAAACCTATCAGATAAGTACGGTTTTCCCACTTAAGTTTTATAAATACTAATTATAGTTGTGTTGGATACTTGCTTTCTTGATGAAGAAAATTTATCTTGCTAGATCCAGAAACGCATCTATCTATAGGAACAAGTTGTTTATCCAGGCAGAAATTACAAGTGCGAAAAAGCAATACAAAAGCAAAAATGGTATTGTTGAATTAATTAAATAGTATTGATGGCGATGGAGCTCGCCGAAACCGCCTTTCCAGTAAAAGTTAAATTATCGCTGGAAGGCTGATGGCTCCTACTTTCTTCGCTGACTGCGGGAGAGTAGGGCTTGGCCAAATGCATTACCTGACTCCCCTGTAGAAAGTGTAAGTCTACAGATTGCACCTCAAGGAGTCATGGTATGAAACAACTACGTCAATTTGAACCGTTTATTGCATTACCCCACCTAATTAAATGGTTGCCCATTTCCGTTGTAGTTGGCATTCTTGCTGGAACAGCTTCTGCGGCTCTTTTGGCATCATTAGAATGGGCAACTGATTGGCGAGAATCGCATCCCTGGATCATTGCCTTACTTCCCCTTGGTGGCTTCTTGAGTGGTTGGATTTATCATCAATTCGGTCGGTCTGTAGAAGCCGGAAATAACCTTTTATTAGAAGAAATCCATAACCCCAAAAGTGTTATTCCCTTTCGGATGGCTCCTCTTGTTTTGCTAGGAACAGACCTTACACATTTATTTGGAGGTTCAGCGGGTCGTGAAGGTACAGCATTACAAATGGGTGCTTCTTTGGCAGACCAGCTAACTAAAATATTACATTTTCAAGGAGCCAATCGGCGAATTTTGTTAACGGCAGGTATCAGTGGAGGATTCGCTTCAGTATTCGGTACTCCCTTAGCTGGAACCGTATTTGGTCTAGAAGTTTTAGCAATTGGTAAAATTAATTATGATGCTCTTTTACCTTCTTTAATTGCTGCGATCGTTGGAAATCAAGTTACCTTATTATTGGGTTTGCATCATACCGCATACCAACACGCTCAGTCTATACCGACGCTTACAATTTGGGGGCTGATTTCTGCCATTATCGCAGGTGCAATCTTTGGAATAGTCGCAAGATTTTTTGCTCAATTAACTCACAAAATTAGTCACTTTTTTAAAGCCAAGATATCCTATCCTCCAATGCGTCCTTTGATAGGCGGTGCAATAATAGCAGCAATTGTTGGGTTGAGTGGAACAACTAAGTACATTGGCCTTGGTATTCCAACCATCGTTGATTCTTTCTATACTCAGCTACCTCCTTGGGATTTTGCTGCCAAATTGGGTATGACTGCTTTAACTCTAGGAGCAGGTTTTAAGGGCGGGGAAGTAACCCCTTTGTTTTTTATTGGTGCAACTTTAGGTAATGCTTTGTCGTTGCTTTTAGCATTACCTGCGCCACTGCTAGCAGGAATGGGATTTGTGGGTGTGTTTGCGGGTGCAGCAAATACACCTTTGGCATCCACCTTAATGGGAATTGAACTATTTGGTCTAGAATCGGGGGTATTTATTGCGATTGGCTGTGTAGTTAGCTACTTATTTTCAGGTCATTCTGGAATTTACTCAGCACAGCGTATTGGGTTGAGTAAATACTCTGCTGTATATTTAGAAGAAGGGGTGACTTTGGCTAATTATGGACGAAAAAAAGTTGAGCCAAAAATTGGTTTACCTAATGATAGCGAAGAAGGAGGAAATAATTCTCAGGAATAATTTTTTGATGCAATGAATGAATAATTGGGAAAGTGCGTATTTTACTACCGTAGGCATCGCATAGTCATAAATCGCTATTGTATAAAGGAAAGTAGCCACTCAATCAAAAAGAGAGGGGAAAATCGCACATAAATTTGCTGGGCAAAAGGTGTCTGAAATCCTGAAATACAAGAAGGGTAGTATAAGACAAGCTCCACTCCCGGAAGAATCGCCCAGTTGGGATGAGTTTTGTGAAATGTTATGGGAAGAGATTGAAGCGGGAGCAGAGGTAAATCAACCGGGTTTTAAAGTTGTTCGCAAGTTATTAAGCGATAAGAGGTTTGACAAATGAAGAATCATGGATTTGGCAAACTAATTACCTTTCTAAGTCAATTAGAACAAGAGACAATTAGTTACACTTTAGCTCATCATCGCGATGAAACTATTATGGTAAATGTGGCGGTGGCTGGAGAACGATGGGAAGTGGAATTTTTTGAGGATGGTTCGGTTGAAGTAGAACGATTTATTAGTAGTGGAGAGATTAATGGGGAGGAGGTTTTTAGTGAATTATTTGCTATGTATTCAGAGCCTGAAACTAATTCTGCAAAATATACCCAAAATGCTAAGTTTACAACTACGACATGAAGGCGATCGCACTCTATCTTAATCTAGAGAATGGGAAGTATTAACCAATCCTACAGTATCTCAATAAATCGGCGTAATCCCTAGATTTTGTAATTCTTTTTAACTTGGCATTTATTGAACTTGTTCCTGGAATGCGATCGCACGCCCTACTACCTATTTTATTTACTAAACCATCGCTTCCAATTCTTCCAAAGCTTGAAAACTTCCTACTTGCCAACTACGTTCCACAGCAGCAGGAATAATTTGAGTAATAGCTATATCCTTAAAATTAGGACTGGTATTAGATTTTATGTATTTCCCATCTCTCAACAAATAAATAGAAAGGTTTCCACTATCGTAAACCCATAATTCTGGGACTCCAATCGCTTCATAAGCATCAAGAGTCGTTTTCGATGTGACATCAGTCTCAATCGCTAAATCTGGCGGCGGATCGTCAGGTTGTAAGCGGCGATGACCAATCATTTGTTGATAATTCTGAATATAAAAGCAAGCATCAGGTTCAACTCCTGCTACACCTTGCCGTTTAAAGGTAGTGGAACCAAAAGGTTGGTATCTAATATCTTTAGCCTTCAGCAATATTTTGACGATATCAGAAATTAAATCTTTAGGTATTTCATGTTCTGGTAAAGGAGCCATAATTTCTAAAGTACCCTGGCTGTAGGCAATTCGTGTAGTTCTTTTTTGTTCCAATTCTTGTAAAATAGATTCAAATTCTTCCCAGCTAACATTTGGAATTGTCACTGTGCTACCAGGTGCTAACTGCATCTGGCTAACAGGTTTAAAAACGGGGATGGCAGAAGTCATAACCAGAATACAAGTAAGCTGATTTTTAATAATTATCTGTCAGGTTGCGGTGGATAATATAGCCCACCGTAACCTTTAGATTAATAGAATGAGTTTAACAAAAGCGGCTAAAAGCGATCGCCTTACACTTTAAACTTCTCAGTAATCCGCTTCATCGCTTCTTCGACATTTTCCCGACTGTTAAACGCCGAAATGCGGAAGTAACCTTCACCCGCAGCACCAAAGCCAGAACCAGGTGTCCCCACAACATTGACAGTTTGCAGCAGCTTATCAAAGAATTCCCAACTGGATAAACCATTAGGAGTTTTCACCCAAACGTAAGGTGCATTCACGCCACCATAAACTGATAATCCGGCGGCTGTGAGTTTCTCGCGGATAATTTTGGCGTTTTCTAGATAGAAACTCACCAATCCCTTGATTTGTGCCTGCCCTTCTTCGGAGTAAACCGCTTCAGCTCCCCGTTGGACGATATAAGAAACGCCATTGAACTTAGTGGACTGGCGGCGATTCCAGAGTTTCCATAGTTCCACATCGGAACCATCGGCGGCTTTTCCTGTAAGTGTCTTCGGTACAACGGTTAAGGCGCAACGAGTTCCTGTAAAACCTGCATTCTTGGAAAAAGAACGAAATTCGATCGCAACTTCCCTTGCACCTTCAATTTCATAAATTGAATGGGGAATCGACGGATCGGTAATATAAGCTTCGTAGGCTGCATCAAAGAAAATAATCGAGTTATTAGCTTTGGCATAGTCTACCCATGCTTTGAGATATTCCTTGGTAGCAGTTGCGCCAGTGGGGTTATTGGGAAAGCAGAGATAAATTAAATCGACTTTCTTTGCGGGAATTTCAGCAATGAAGTTGTTTTCAGCCGTAATTGGCAGATATACTAAACCCTCAAATTCGCCTTTATCGTTGGCATTCCCCGTATTACCCACCATAACGTTAGTGTCTACATATACGGGGTAAACGGGGTCAGTAACGGCTATAGTGTTGTCATGACCAAAGATTTCTAGAATGTTGCCAGTGTCGCACTTGGAACCATCGGAGATAAAGATTTCTGAGGCATCTATATCGGCTCCCCGTGCTTGGAAATCGTGAGTAGCAATTTTCTCCCGCAACCAGGCGTAGCCTTGCTCTGGCCCGTAGCCTTTGAAGGTATTGCGATCGCCCATTTCTTCCACAGCTTTAATCATAGCTGTGCGGCAAGCCTCCGGCAGCGGTTCGGTAACATCGCCAATGCCCAACCGGATGACTTTAGCATTACTGTTCGCTTCTGCAAAGGCATTCACCCGCCGAGCAATTTCTGGAAACAGGTAACCCGCTTTCAGTTTCAGGTAGTTGTCGTTAATAGTTGCCATATGTAGATTATGCAAAACGCCCTCAAACAGCTTACTGCTAATTTATGAGGGCGATAACTTTGTTATGTGGGGAGTGGGGAAGAGGCAGGGGGCAGGGGGGCAGGGGGGAAGAGTTTTCCCCTTTGCCTCCTACACGCCGCGTTTCTGCCTCTTTTCAGTGCCTAATGCCCAATTTAGACATTTATCGGCTGTTTATTATCGGTTGAGGTGTAACTGTTGCGATCGCTAATTACAAATTCCGTGAGGGTTTCTTTTCCTGTAATCAATCTTGCTCCACGATTACGGGTGAAATAGCTCCATGCCCACTGAATCATTACTACTAATTTGTTGTTAAATTCAATTAAGAAGTAGATGTGAATAAATAGCCAAAACAGCCATGCAACGAAACCTTTCAGCTTGGTAAAGCCCAAATCTACCACAGCAGAATTGTGCCCAATCATTGCTAAACTGCCACGATCGGTATAAGCAAAGGGTGGCAAATTTTTACCTGCAAGCCTGTTTTGGACTAATGCTGCTACATATTCACCTTCTTGCTTCGCCACAGGTGCAACGCCAGGTAGGGGTTTACCATTTTGATGAGAAAAATTTGCTAAGTCGCCAACTACAAAAATATTGGGATGTCCCTTAATACTCAAGTCAGGTTCAACAATAATCCGTCCAGCGCGATCGCATTCAGCACCTGTACGTTCTGCTAGCACTTTTCCCATTGCTGATGCTTTTACACCTGCTGCCCATAATACCGTTTTTGAGGCAATTTCTTTAACTTCATCGCCTTGTTTGAGGGTAACAATATCATTTTCAATATTTGTTACCAATGTTTTTGTCTGAACAACTACCCCCAAGCGCGTCAGGGATGCTTCCGCTTCTTGTGATAACTCTGGTGCAAAGGGTGGCAAAATCCGATCCAGCCCTTCTAATAGCAAAATTTTGGCTTCTGATGTGTCGATGTTGCGGAAATCTTCTTTGAGGGTTTGATTTGCCAATTCTGCGATCGCGCCCGCCAATTCTACACCAGTAGGGCCACCACCCACAATTACAAAAGTTAACCAAGCACGGCGTTTTACTGGATCTATTTCATTTTCTGCGGCTTCAAAGGCCGAAAAGATCCGGCTACGCATTTCTATGGCATCTTCTACGGTTTTCAAGCCGGGGGCAAATTCTTCCCAGTTGTCTTTGCCAAAGTAGGAATGCTTGGCTCCTGTAGCGACAATTAACGTATCGTAAGCTATTGCTTCGTCGCCGACCATTACTTTTTGTGCTTCTGGATCGATATTATTCACCTCTCCCAGCAGCACTTTCGTATTCTTGCTCTTACTGAGCACAGAACGCAACGGTGAAGAAATATCCGCAGGAGATAGCGCACCTGTGGCGACTTGGTATAGCAGGGGTTGAAATAGATGAAAGTTACGTTTATCAATCAGAGTAACGTTTACTGCCGCTTTGGCGAGTGTTTTCGCCGCATAAAGTCCACCAAAACCACCGCCAACAATAACTACTTGATGGGGTGGATTATTGTCAAGTGAATTTACCATAAGAAATATTATCCGGGATGCCGACTATTGTAACTATTCTTAACAAATTTGTATCAAACTTGTCATCATATATTTTGTATTGTTTTTTACATTTGATTAAAGATTAAAGTAATCAAAACTACAAGAAAAACCGAACTTTTCAAAATAGAGGCGCAGACAACAAGATTTGAGAATATTTGAACCGTTCTTAACTTGTGTAAATTTATCAAAGGTAGATGGAAAATTTACGCAATTTCACTCAGAGCTAGTTGATTCTGGCGTTTGTGTCAAACGTGGTGAATGAGTTCGCCGCCAACGGGTAAAGCCATAGACAAGAGCAGCAAAAATTAACAAATAGGGACTGTAAACGATTAACCAAATACCCAGCTTGAGTAAGCCAACGGAAAATGCACTCAAAGAGTGGGTAGAGTTGTTCCAAGTTTCCTGAACTTGCAAACCAAAGGCAGGTTGTGGACTGGTGCTAGAAACCGCTGCTGCTAGGTTCAGGGTAATAGTGGAATATGCAACTTGATTTTGTAAGCTTTTGAGTTGGGCATTAATTTGTTCTATGGTTTCTCGGACATTACTCAGTTCTTGGGCAACACTAAGCACATCTCTAACAGAGCCAGCCCGATCCATAATTTTTTGCAAATTGGCTTCAGTTTTCTGCAAATTAGTTAATCTAGCTTGGAAATCTACCAAGCGATCGCCCACATCTTCCGCAGTGATATTGCGACTCTCGACAGTGCCCAATTTAGCTAATTCTTCCAAGGTAGGTTCTAGCAGGTTCTCTGGTATCCGCAATTGTATGGTTGCTGTGTAACGCGGGTTGTCGTTTTTGGGTTGTTGTTGTTTCAACCCGATCAAATCCCCTTGCTGTTTATTGATAATTTGCGAAACATCATCAATAGTCCGATCTACAGAGTTGACAGTCAAAGATATCGCTGCCTTTTTAATCAGTTGGGGACGAGAATGAGCTATTGGTGCAGCTTCCGCTTTTTGGGAAATACTGTTTTCACGAGCAGGTGCAGATGCTGTATCTGCCCTGCCATCAGCTGCCATTGGAGGTGAAGCGCTATTTGTCATCTTTTCGGAAGAGGCACAACTGGTGAAAATCACCCCTCCTAATAACGCACTCATAAATAAAGCAGATGTGCGCGGTAATTTAGTCGAAGCGTACATAATCTACCCCCAGACGGATGAAGTTAACCCCAGTATTACTGAAATAAAACTTAAAGCCTGTATTGTTGCAATTTATGTAACAGGGTTAGTCATTTTTATTTACAGAGAATGAAAATTCATCTTGATGAGATATTTCAAGGGATGAAAGCAATCATTAGCGCTTGAGTATCGCCCTAGCGCATATAGATAAGCTAATCGGCTTGAATTGGCTATATATTAAAAGATGAAGGACTTTATGATGACTATGCAAATCAGAAAGAAAATGCTTAAAAGAAGTATGAAATTTGTATATTAAATCTCAGTTTTAAGCAGCTTAAATTAACAGCGATCGCCTTCTCACTTTACCGTTTCTGCGATTTCTATAGCGCTTGTGGGTTGAGTGCAATACAGACCTAACCCCCCAGCCTCTTCCCTACAAGGTAAGGGGAGTAAGATTCAAAGCCTCTCTCCTTTGAGGAGAGAGGTTTGGAGAGAGGTCAGGCTGTATTGCTTCCATTCGAGAACCGCTATAATTACCTTCTCAGACTATGTAGCAATCTGTGGTACTGACACCTTCACCAGCACTTTTTTGCTAAAAGACAGACCATTTTCATTTTTGTCAATCAAAATCGTGTCTCCAGAGATAAAAGTATTCTCCAATAACTTGGTGGCGAGGGGGTTTTCTACTTCTCGCTGAATTGCCCGTTTGAGTGGACGCGCACCATAAACTGGGTCATAGCCTGATTCGACAAGGTGATCGCAAGCTGCTTGGGATATCTCAAAGAAGATTTTTTGCTCGCGCAGAAGATTTTCTACTCGCTTGAGTTGAATACGAATGATATGCCGCATTTCCGTGCGACTGAGGGCATGGAAGAGAATAATATCATCGACGCGGTTGAGAAATTCCGGGCGGAAATGCGATCGCAAGGCTTCCATTACGCGCTTTTGCATCGTTCCATACTTGGAATCATCACCAGCTACATCCAAGATATGTTCGCTACCAATGTTACTGGTCATAACAATGACGGTATTACGGAAATCTACCGTCCTTCCCTGAGAATCGGTAATTCTCCCATCATCTAACACCTGCAATAAAATATTGAACACATCGGGGTGCGCCTTTTCCACTTCATCCAGCAGCACCACTGAGTAAGGACGACGGCGAACCGTCTCGGAAAGTTGACCGCCTTCTTCATAACCTACGTATCCTGGAGGCGCTCCCACTAACCGAGAAACGGAGTGTTTTTCCATATACTCAGACATATCCAAGCGCACCAAAGCATCATCAGAATCAAAGAGAAACTGAGCTAAAGCACGGGCGAGTTCGGTTTTGCCCACTCCTGTGGGGCCCATGAACAAAAATGAACCAATGGGACGCGAGGGATCTTTCATCCCCGCACGGGCGCGGCGAATTGCGGCGGCTACCGCTTCCACAGCCTCTTCTTGCCCAATGACTCGTTGATGCAAATGACTTTCTAGTTGCAGCAATTTTTGCCGTTCTGATTCCAACAAGCGATTTACGGGAATTCCTGTCCATTTGGCGACGATTTCCGCAATATCAGCTTCGGTGACTTGTTCTCGCAGCAACGTGGAACCTTGGTTTTGAATTTCTAAAAGGCTCGCTTCTTTGGCTTCGCGCTCGTGCTGCACTCCTTCCAATTTGCCATACTTCAATTGGGCAGCTTTATTTAGGTCATAGGCGCGTTCTGCCTGTTCAATTTGCACTCGCAGGGCATCTTCTTCTTTCTTTAAGGCGCTTATCGCCTCCAATATCTGCTTTTCACCTTGCCATTGCTCATTAAATATTTGCTGTTTTTCCGTTAAATTGGCGATTTCTTGTTCGATGCGCTGCAAACGTTCTTTGGTTTGGGGAGTTCCCTTTTCTTCGCCAGCCAATGACAGCTTTTCCATTTCTAACTGCATGAGGCGGCGATCGATGGTTTCCAATTCGGCTGGTTTGGAGGTAATCTCCATTTTCAACTGTGCTGCTGCCTCATCAACCAAATCAATCGCTTTATCTGGTAAGAAGCGATCGCTTATATAACGCGCTGACAGGGTTGCTGCTGCTACCAACGCCGAATCAGAAATTTTGACGTTGTGATGCACTTCGTAGCGTTCTTTCAATCCCCGCAGAATGGAAATAGTATTTTCCACAGTTGGCTGATCGACAAATACTTGTTGAAAGCGGCGTTCTAGGGCAGCGTCTTTCTCGATGTGTTTGCGGAACTCGTCCAAGGTAGTTGCGCCAATACAACGCAATTCTCCCCGCGCCAGCATTGGTTTGAGCAGATTTCCGGCATCCATTGCCCCTTGTTGATTGGAACCGGTGCCGACTACGGTATGCAATTCGTCAATAAATAGGACAATTTGACCGTTAGATTCCGTAACTTCCCGGAGAACAGATTTTAGACGGTCTTCAAATTCACCTCGGTATTTTGCCCCAGCAATCAAACTGCCCATATCTAAAGAGATGAGTTGGCGGTTTTTCAGGGATTCGGGAACGTCACCGTTGACCATTCGTTGTGCCAAAGCTTCAGCGATCGCAGTTTTACCTACCCCAGGTTCGCCAATTAATACGGGGTTATTTTTGCTACGACGAGATAATACTTGAATTACCCGGCGAATTTCGTCATCCCGCCCAATCACCGGGTCGAGTTTTCCAGCTTTTGCCTGTTCTGTCAAATCTCTGCCAAATTTTTGTAAGGCTTCATAGCGGGATTCTGGGCTTTGATCTGTCACCTTTTGGCTACCGCGAACGGCTTTGATAGTAGCTTCTAGTTTAGCTGCATCCGCACTAAAGCCTTTGAGGATCTTTCGGCCAATGCGATCGTCTTCAGCAAAGGCTAAAAGTATGTGTTCTACGGAAATGTAGGAGTCTTTCATCCTGACTCTAGCTTCCTCAGCTCGGTCTAGTAAAACATCTAAACTACGGCTAAGGTAAAGCTGATCGCTTTTACCAACTTTCGGCTGACGTTGGGTAAAAGCTTCTAGCTGCTGCTGCAAGCGGATTGGATCGACCTCAGATCGAGCCAGAATCCGTATTGCTAGACTAGTGGGTTCTTCTAACAGGGCAATAATTAAATGTTCAACATCTAGTTGCTGTTGTTGATAAGCACGGACTATATCCTGAGATTTAACAATTCCTTCCCAGGCTTTATCAGTAAATTTATTCGGATCTGTAGGTTGCATCTTTAAAATTTTGGAATTTTGATTTTTAGTTTAGGGGATGGGGAAGGTGGGGCCCCCTCTGGGGATAAGGGGTAATGGGGATTGGGAAGAGAATTAGTCCCTATTCCCTAACCTCCAATTATCCAAACATTCTGGGCGTATATCCGCGTGTATCTCCGGTGGCAATTTGGGATTGGTAATTGGTGAATAGTTTAATCGATTACCTATTTTCTAATTTAAAACGAAAATACTGTTCTGAACGGACTTTGCCAAATGGCACTATTGGAGCGATGTCTACGACGGGCTATTCGGCGTCGCTATTAGTGTTGCTCGTCAACGAGAGTATGGGCGTAATACTAGTAGTTCGCCAACCCAAAATTGCTGGGTGGAGGTCGGCAGGGGAGCAGGGGAGCAGGGGAGCAGGGGAGCAGAGGAGAGGCAAATACCAAGTTTTTTCCCCTCTGCCCCTCTGCTAACCACCATGCAAAGTTGACTTGCCAAACTACTAGTGGTCTGTCAGGCGAAGTTTGAAGAATAAAGGAACGAACCGCGAAGACGCGAAGTACACAAAGGAAGAAGGAAAGAAGAGAAATTGAAGAATTTATCTACTTGTCAAAGTTGACTTGCCAGACTACTAGTAAAATTTACGCACAGCAGATCCATTAACCCGCCTAAAAAGGGGAGGCAAAAAGCGCAAAGTCTCGCGCGTCTGGTTCACAGGAGTGCGAGATGCCAGTGTGTGGGAAGAATCAATTTCCCCGTATCTAGCTCAACTTTTCAAGGCATGGGTGTGGATTTTGCGATCGCTTTTAAACAAAACCTGCTGCCCAGATCCCTGACTTCTTGAAGAAGTCGGGGATCTAAATCCAGCTTAAGTAAGTAACCTTCCACCCTAGCGGATAATTTATTGTTTTGGAAATCCCTTATGAGAATTACTGACTCACAAGTTGCTCTTGTGATTGCTGTTTGACAGTTGACCCTTGAGTTCCCAGTTGAATCAGTTCAATTTTATACCCATCTGGATCTTCCACAAAAGCAATTACTGTCGAACCATGTTTCATTGGGCCTGGTTCGCGCGCGATTTTACCGCCCTGCTTACGGATTTCCTCACACGTAACGTAAATATCATCAACACCAAGGGCAATGTGACCATAAGCATTACCCAATTCGTACTTTTCCACACCCCAGTTGTAGGTTAGTTCTATTACCGAGTTGTCGCTTTCATCGCCGTAGCCAACAAAAGCCAGGGTAAATTCTCCCCCTGGATAATCTTTTCGACGTAGTAATTTCATACCTAGAAGTTCACAGTAAAACTTTAAGGATTCTTCAAGGTTGCCCACCCGTAGCATTGTATGTAGTAATCGCATATTGACCTTTTCTCTGTAATTGATTTAGTGTTATTCTCTGCCAATATTTTACCTAGCCCAAAGTCTGAAGGCAGAAATGTCTTCAGGGAAAGAAGTGAAGGAGGCAGGGGGCAAGGGGCAGGAGGCAGGAGGAATATGCGCCAACGCTAACGAGCCTGGGTTTAAGCCCCCACCAAGTCGGAGTTTTGGTGGATTGGAATTTGATGGAGTTGTTCGCGAAGCGCCTCCAAGAGTTGCCTCATCTAAATTCCAACCTCCTGCCCCAATACAGTTCAGTTAAACTTTTTATCTCTCCCTCTGCTTCCCCTCCTTCCCCTGCCCCCCTGCCCCTGCCTCTCTTCCCCATTTTTGGCATTGCTCCCTATCCATACAATGGAAATCTTCTTTAATCTCAGCCAAGAAAGTCTCTTAAACGCCTATGCTAGCGATTGGGTTAGGCAACTGGACTGGATGCATAACACACTCGAACAAAGGATAAAGTACAGATGAGTAAATTTTTAGACACTGCCATTGAAGCGATCGCAGCCCGTGAAATTCTTGATTCACGCGGTAGACCGACAATTGAGGCCGAAGTGCATTTAGCCAACGGTGTTGTAGGACTAGCGCAGGTTCCCAGTGGTGCCTCTACTGGCACTTTTGAAGCTCACGAACTGCGTGATGGCGATAAAAGCCGTTATGGGGGCAAAGGCGTACTCAAGGCAGTACAAAACGTCAAAGAAGCACTTGCACCACAATTATTAGGCTTGGATGCCCTCAACCAAGAACTGCTAGACCGCACAATGATCGCCATAGATGGTTCTGCTAACAAATCCAATTTGGGAGCTAATGCGATTTTGGGGGTTTCCTTAGCAGCTGCTAAAGCTAGTGCTGAGTCTTTGGCAATTCCTCTATATCGCTATTTGGGTGGCCCTTTAGCGAATTTGCTCCCAGTGCCGTTGATGAACGTGATTAACGGTGGCGCACACGCATCAAATAACGTGGATTTTCAAGAGTTTATGATTGTCCCAATTGGCGCAACTTCCTTCCGGGAAGCGTTGCGCTGGGGTGCAGAGGTGTTTGCTACCCTCAGTCAGGTGTTAGATGAGAAAGGGTTGCTTACTGGTGTGGGCGATGAAGGTGGATTTGCGCCTAATCTAGAGTCTAATCAGGTGGCTTTGGAATTACTAGTTGCTGCCATTAAGAAAGCTGGTTACAAGCCAGGGGAAGAAGTAGCTTTGGCGTTGGATGTGGCAGCTAGCGAATTTTACAAGAATGGTCAGTATGTTTACGATAGTAAACCTCACGCCCCGGCTGAATTTATCGATTATTTAGGACAATTGGTTGACCAATACCCAATTGTATCAATTGAGGATGGCTTGCATGAAGAAGACTGGCAAAGTTGGCAATTGCTCACTCAGAAGTTAGGTTCGCGGGTGCAATTGGTAGGGGATGACTTATTTGTGACCAACGCCACTCGCTTGCAAAGAGGCATCCAGGAAAAAGCCGCTAATGCCATTTTGATTAAACTCAATCAAATTGGTTCTCTTACCGAAACCTTGGAAACCATTGATTTGGCTACTCGCAACAGCATCCGTTCAGTAATTAGCCATCGTTCTGGTGAAACAGAAGACACAACGATCGCTGATTTAGCTGTAGCAACCCGTGCCGGTCAAATTAAAACAGGTTCCCTGTGTCGCAGCGAACGCGTAGCAAAATATAATCGCTTGCTGCGAATTGAAGATGAACTAGGCGATCGCGCCGTTTATGCTGGTGCTGTAGGGTTAGGGCCGAAGTAGAGACTGGGGAAGAAGCAGGGGAGCAGGGAGCAGAGGAGCAGGGGAGCAGGGGAGCAGGGAGCGGGGGAAAAATACTCTCCTTTGCACCTTTCCCCCCGCCCCTGTGCCTCTTGTACCCACCCCCACTTCCGATTCATCATGGATAAAAACCCAATTTTGGCAACCCCAAAGTTTCATCCCAGCCCATCATCAGGTTTAGGCACTGAATCGCTTGTCCCGCCTGTCCTTTAATTAGATTATCAATTGCTGACATGACAATCACGCGACCTGTGCGCGGGTCAACTTCTACACCGATATAACAAAGATTACTGCCGTTAGCCCATTTGGTTTGGGGGTAAATGCCGCTACCGCAGACTCTTATCCAAGGAGAGTTGCGGTAGAAGGCAGAGAAAATTGTGATTAAGTCATCTCGCACGAGACCAGGATCGCGCATTGTGGCATATATTGTTGCCAAAATACCGCGTACCATTGGGACAAGGTGCGGTGTAAATTGGATCGTGAGTTCGTGACCAGCTAAGTCACTGCAAATTTGCTCAATTTCTGGGGTATGACGGTGACGGCCGATATTGAAAGCTGCTATGGAGTTGTCTGCTTCAGCTAGTAATAAATTAGTTTGAGCTTGCCGCCCACTGCTAGATGTACCAGACTTGGCATCGATAATAGCTGTTTCTGGCACGATTAAACCTTGCTTTAAGAGTGGCGAAAGCGCAAGGAGACTAGCGGTGGGATAGGAACCAGGACAGCCAATGAGTTGAGCTTCGGCAATGCGATCGCGATAAAGTTCTGGTAATCCATAGACTGCTGTAGCTGCAATTGGGCGATCGTTTCTCTCTGTGCCATACCAATTTGTATAAGTCGTCAAATCACTGAACCGATAATCCGCACTCAAATCTAGTACTTTACATCCTTTTTCTAATAGTTTGGGCACGATTTGGCAAGCCAGACCATTTGGTAAAGACAGGAAAACTACTTCACAGCGGCGAGCAATTATTTCTGGTTCTACCGCCTCTATTGGCAGGTTAGCGGCATGAGCCAGATGCGGGTAGAGATCCCCAAAGCATTTGCCAATACTGCTCTCATCGCCTAAATAAACCAGTTCTACTTCTGGATGATCCATCAGTAGTCGTACTAACTGCACTCCGCCATAGCCCGACGCGCCAACAATCCCAACGGGTACGCGTCTAAATTTGCCCATGATCTGAAATCCTTATCCCATGAATGGTGAATTCGTTATCAGCTATCAACAATATCAGCGACCAGACGCACAGCGTACAAAACAGATGAAACCCCTCTACTTTTTTCAAACGGGGGTAAGGAGTGTCCCGGCGGAATTGTCAAATATTTTATTTGTCTGTCTTCCCTTGTTCATCCTTTAATAAACCCCGATTTCAGGGGCAAAAATTTTTGCCACTTTATCAAATCATTGCTAGTCTACTTCTCTGCCTTATAAAGGAGCTACAATCTAAAAGAAGAAATTGTAAAAAAAATTTACGTTGGTAGCTGGAAATCTTTCTGTGTCACAGCCTAATACTAACCAAGCTTTTAAATTTGATTCGATTGATGCCGCCTTAGCAGACCTAAAAGCTGGTCGCGTCATTGTAGTCGTCGATGATGAAAATAGAGAAAATGAAGGCGACTTAATTTGTGCCGCCCAATTTGCCACACCCGACATGATTAATTTCATGGCGGTGGAAGCGAGAGGGCTGATTTGTTTGGCAATGACAGGCGATCGCTTAGACGAGCTAGACTTACCTTTGATGGTAAGCAACATTACAGATACTAACCAAACTGCCTTCACTGTCAGCATTGATGCCGGCCCAGAATTGGGCGTGAGCACTGGCATTTCAGCAGAAGACCGCGCCCGCACTATCCAGGTTACTCTCAACCCAGCCACCAAACCTACCGATTTACGCCGTCCCGGTCATATTTTCCCAATTCGGGCTAAAGTTGGAGGCGTACTCAAACGCGCAGGACATACGGAAGCGGCTGTGGACTTAGCTCGACTAGCAGGGCTATATCCAGCAGGGGTAATTTGTGAAATTCAAAACTCCGATGGTTCAATGGCGCGGTTGCAGCAGTTAGTCGAATATGCCAAACGCCACAATTTAAAAATTATTAGTATTGCGGATTTAATCAGTTATCGCCTACAGCACGATCGCTTAGTGTATCGTGAGGTGATTACCAAGCTACCCAGTCAATTTGGTCAGTTTGAAATTTACGCTTACCGCCACACTCTGGATAATACAGAACACGTTGCAATTGTCAAGGGCGATCCAGCTAACTTTAAAGATGAGCCAGTGATGGTGCGGATGCACTCAGAATGCTTAACTGGCGACGCTTTGGGTTCTTTGCGCTGCGATTGTCGGATGCAGTTAGAAGCCGCACTGAAAATGATTGAGGCTGCTGGTCAAGGTGTAGTTGTATACCTGCGTCAAGAAGGACGGGGAATCGGCTTGATTAACAAGTTGAAAGCCTACTCATTGCAGGATATGGGACTGGATACAGTCGAAGCAAATGAGCGTTTGGGATTTCCCGCTGACTTGCGAGACTACGGGATGGGAGCACAAATGCTCATGGATTTGGGGATTAAAAAGATACGCCTGATTACGAATAATCCCCGTAAAATTGCTGGAGTTAAAGGCTATGGGTTGGAAGTAGTCGATCGCTTGCCGTTATTGATTGAGGCAACCGACTACAATTCTTATTACCTGGCGACAAAGGCGAAAAAGCTCGGTCACATGCTGTTACAGACTTATCTGGTAACAGTAGCAATCCATTGGCAAGATGACCCGGAAGCTGTGACGGAACGTTATGAACGCTTAGAAAAACTGCGACACTTAGCCAGAAGTAATGATTTATTGTTGCAGGAAGAAGCGCGTCCATTAGCGATCGCTATATTTGACGAGCCATCTTTGACAGTACACTTGGGTTTCGATCAGCCAAAAGTTGCTAGCTGCGATTGGTATCGCCAGGAAGGTCATCCTTATATACAGGCAATCTTCCAAATTCTGGACACCCTAGCAACTTTGCCTTACATCCAGAAACTAGAATTTCTGGTTTCCTCTGGTTGCGATCCTTTGAGTAATTTACAAGTCCAACTGGATCGACAGACGTTTTCAGATGGTACACTGCCTTCATCGATTAGCGATCGCCTGGAGACGCAGCAAATATATAGCTTTAGCAATGAGCTAGGATGATTTTCTTTTCAATAAATTTTGTAGGGTGTGTTATCGCGTAGCGTAACGCACCATTTTTTATTTTAGATGTGTCACAGACGTTGCTTCTAACCCACCTTATACCAATTTAATGTGAAGTTGCACATATCTTGATCCTCCTAAATCCCCCGATAAATTGGGGGACTTTGAATTCCCCCCTTTTTAAGGGGGGCTAGGGGGGATCGAATTCTATGCAGCTTCAGAAAGAATTGGTATTACGAATAAACTATTTACTCACTCTATATATTGGTCTGACCTGACGATAAGTATTAAGTAAGCTCAGAAATTTATTCCCATCAAAATTTATCGGGTCAACTTTTTTACCAGAACGGTCTACTAGATGGTGGGTAGTGATGCGATGATCTGGGACTTGACTTTGAGCAATTAACCAAGCAAGAGAATGATATTGAGCTTCCGTGTAGCCGCTATGGGTTTGTTGGCTGTTACTGTCATAACTATCTGGCGGTGTTTCCAAAGAAACGTGATAAGCAAAATTATTCACAGACGCTGGCAAAGTCGGATTAGTCTGCACAGTTTCCACTCCCTCTGGAGTCTCAAAAACTGAGTTAGCCGCACCAAAAGCCCGCTTTTCTGGCGGTACTAGATAAACCACCGTTCCATCTAACTTGATTAAAGCGTGGTAACTTGCCTGCACACCCTCATCGTTATGAGCTACTTGAAAGAAATTAATGGCGCTGGAAGCAGAATAACCAGTTTCATGGAGGACGATAATCGGTTGGTTATTGAGAGGGATGCCGTTAACATCTTGGGTGTATCGTTCTCCATAGTTACTTGGATCGACCGAAGCAACTTGATAATTAGGTCTGTACTGTGCAAAAGCTTGAGTGGTTATGTACCTTGCTACAGGCTGGTTAGTCTTGACTGGGGACTTGATAACATTTTGAAATTTCTTCTCTGGCTCTTTCGCTGATTGCAATTGTGCCTGGGGATATTGACTGAAAGCTGTAACATGTGGATTGGATGTACGGGATATTGTCGGATTATTGTGTAATTTTGTCGCTCGTCCAATTAGCAGCACTACAATTAAAGCCATGAACATCAGCGAGATTAGTAGCACCCTAGTCGCCCAGTCTTTAAACCTCATTTTTCTAATACCCGTAAAACCGTAGATATAAACTTATAGCTAAACTGGCATATCCTTTGTAGGGGCGCACAGATGTAAGCCCCTATCGCTTATGGTATCCAAACGAGAATCGCTATAATACCTTAATTCTAGTCAAATATACGCTACTATATGTTGGAATCCTAAGTAATTGTTTTAGATGCTTCCTCTCTCTAGGGAACTATTTAAATGCTCTCAAAACCATTGCTACTGGTTCAGGCAATAGTTGATCAATTGTGTCTCTACAATTCAAGATCGCAATCTTAAATCTAATATAGTTAGCGTTTATACTCGGCTGCGTGGTGTTCGCATAGCCACAGATAATGTCCCTCTGGAGTCAAGACATTTTTTAATCCACCCCAGTGCTGCTGGGGATCTTTTTCATCTAAAAGTTGACGCAAGGCACGCAAAGCTGCACCATCGGCGCGTTCTGGATCTAAATCCTCACCTCTAGCAATTTTGTCTGCTAATTCTAAATCTTCAGATTCTTTGAGTTCAGGTAATTTTGCTGCTAGTTCTTTAAATAGTTCTAAGTCATTTTTAAATAGCGTTTCATATTCTTTGGGATCTACGACACCTAGCCAAGGGCCAATTATCGGTGCGGCATATTTCAAGACTTTGAATAAGTTACCAATATAAGGTGCAGTTACTCTCAGCCATTTGGCAGGTTCATTTATTTCATATAAACCACCTTCTTGGGTGGGATGCCAACAACCCGGTGCTTGGCAACAGAGTTGTAAATCTAATTTCTGTCCAGTTAGATTCTTTTGCCAAGCTTTACCGCCATGTGGACGCAGGACAAAGACATTGGGACAATGAGAATCTATGATTGCTTGTTCGCGGCGGAATGCATTGGTAAATCCACGTTGCGTCAGTTCTAGGAGATTTTTAAATTCATCGAGAATTATTGCTTGTCCGTCAACAACTGTTTTTTCTAACTGGTCAATGCGTTCTAGCACTGCGTTTTGAGTATTCCAGTTTAAGCCATATAAGAGTTCTGATACTGATACATCTTCCATAGCTTCTGGGCATTCAATTGTTCCTTTCTTTTTTTCCCAGCGTTGCGATAGTTGTTTATAGTCAAATTCGTGAGTACATGGTTGACCATTATGACCAAGACATGGGATTGTACGTTTAATATATAATCCGGGAAATCTGGCGAGAGTGACTTCGATGCCATCTCGAAGCAGGACAAAGAAATTTAGCGGGTTAGGGCCTCGCACTGTTAATTTAATATAGCGATCGCTTTTAACAGCTTCCACTAATGCTAAATATTCTTGCTCATAAGCAAATAAGACACCGTTACGCCAATGGATGCCAGTTGTAAAGCGGTGTTGACGGGCAATAAACCAAGTGGGAATACCCGCAGGAATGGTATTGAGTTTAAATTTCATCGAAATTTCATTGCACTCACCTGTTTGTTTAATTTGCTGCCATTTCTGTTCATAATTAGGCGGGTCGAGGGGCAAACGTTCCACAACTAGGCTGATATCTCGGTTTTCTTGAGTGCGGTAGGAAAGGTCAAAACGCTCCATGAGGCGCAAAAAGTGATCCCGCATGGATGGCTCTAAGTCGCGCCAAAGTTGAGCCATTTCTTGACGGGTGAAAATGCCCTTGCGGTTGATTACGTCTTCGCTTTCCAACACTTTGCTGATATATTCAGTTACCCACTGGGGCTTGAGGATAACCGTATCGTAAAGTTCTTCGTTGTCTTGGAAGTAGAGAATTTCACCTAATTCATGCAGCCATCGCGCTAGTACTTCCTTGCTGATGTCAGCAACTTGGGACTCAGCCATGATGTCCCACAATTGCTGTGGTGTGATTTGTTTTTTCGGCTGGGTGCGGATGGCATTGGCAGCATTTAGCCAAGTAGTAGGCCAGATTTCACCCATTAAGGGTAATTTGGCGGCTGCTTCAGCAATTGCTTGCCGTAGTTCTTCAATGCCAAGGCTGATTTTAGAGCTAATTTTACAGTGTTCAATAATCTGAGGATACTTGCGGCGTAACTCAGCCAGGGGAAGGTCTGCATCTCGCTCGTCGATGTGGGTAGCGACGAGTAAAATTGGGGATTCTGGGGCTAAGGCTTTGATAGTATCCAGCCAGTAGTAGAGTTTACCTTGCTCAAATCCCAGTCGAGCATTCCAGGCGAGTAAGAACAGAGAGCGGTTGGTGAGAAAGAATTGATGAGTAGCATGATTGATTTGCTGTCCCGCAAAGTCCCAGGTTTTCAGATGCATAGTAGTACCTGCTTTTCCGGGATGGCTTAAATCGAGCCATTTAATTTCAATGCCGTGGGTGGTAGATTCCTGGATGTCGAACTCTTCACCGCGCAATGCTCTTAATAAGGATGTTTTACCTACACCTGCTTCCCCGACTACTAGTAATTTAGAAACCCACTGCTGTAGGCTACCCCTTAACCTTTCTCGAAGATAGGTTAAAATCGCCTGCATTCCTTGCTCAATAATCTCAGGTGGTGGCGAGGTTAATGGATTGTTATCGAGGTATAGCGTTGTCAGGCTGGAGAGTTGGCAGATTTCTGGCGGCAGGCTGCTGAGTTGATTGTTATCGAGGTATAGCGTTGTCAGGTTGTAAAGTTGGCAGATTTCTGGTAGCAGGCTGTTGAGTTGATTGTTATGGAGGTCTAGTGTTGTCAAGTTGGAGAGTTGGCAGATTTCCGGTGGCAGGCTACTGAGTTGATTGTTATCGAGATATAGCGTTGTCAAGTTGTAAAGTTGGCAGATTTCTGCAGGCAGGTTACAGAGTCGATTATTATCGAGGTCTAACCATTTCAAGTTGGAGAGTTGGCAGATTTCTAGTGGCAAGTTACAGAGTCGATTGTTATCGAGGTCTAGTCTTGTCAAGTTGGAGAGTTTGCTAATTTCTGGCGGCAGGCTGCTGAGTCGATTGTTATCCAGATATAGCCTTGTCAAGTTGGAGAGTTTGCTGATTTCTGGTGGCAGGCTGCTGAGTAGATTATTATCGAGGTCTAGCTCTGTCAGGTTGGAGAGTTGACAGATTTCTAGCGGCAGGTTGCTGAGTTGATTCTTCTGGAGATATAGCTCCCTCAGGTTTGATAGTTGGTTAATTTCTGGCGGCAGGCTGCTGAGTTGATTGTTATCGAGATATAGATTCCTTAGGTTGGAGAGTTGACAGATTTCTAGCGGCAGGCTGCTAAGTTGATTGTTCTGGAGGTATAGCTCCCTTAGGTTAGATAGTTTGCTAATCTCTGGCGGCAGGCTGCTGAGTTGATTGTTATGGAGGTCTAGCACCGTTGCCTTTTCATGAGCAGCTTTTTCAATAATTTGCAACAGTTCTTCGTTTGTCACCTGTAAACCTCACTAACTCTGTAGCGATATTTACTAAAGTAGTATATCGTAACTAAGCGTTAGAGACTGGAAACGGCTGTAATGTTTAAATTAGCAGGGTGCGTAGGCGTAGCCCGTCGTAGACATCGCTACCCTCGCGATAACATTCACTCATTCATGAGTATAAAAGCCTCATTAATGGAGTTCAAAGGTGCATTACGCTTTCGCGCTAACATACCCGAAGACTACGATCGCTTTATAATTGCGATCGCAGCTATGAAACAAATCCATGAGTACTTATCCCAATCCTCTTGATGGAGATACGGTTTCGTTGGTTTGAGAAGATGGTTTATTAAAGAAGAAATTCCAGATTCTTTAAATAGATATATATCGAGGAAGGCAGGAGGCAAAAAATGAGCTTGGCTGGATTAAGAATTGTGTTGGTAGAGCCAGCTGGGCCGATAAATGTCGGAGCGATCGCCAGAGTCATGAAAAATTTCGGGCTATATCATTTAGTATTAGTAAATCCCCAATGCGATCCACTGTCGGCGGAAGCTTTGATAATGGCTGTTCATGCTAAGGAAATTTTAGAATCTGCGGTAGTAGTGGCGACCTTACCAGAAGCATTGCATGGATGTGTACGGGCGATCGCTACAACTGGTCGCGCTCGGAGTTGGGAAACACCTTTAGAAACTCCCCGCACTGCACTACCCTGGTTACTGGAGGAGCCAGAAAAACCCGCAGCATTGATTTTTGGTAGGGAAGACCGGGGATTAAGCAATGAAGAATTAAATTATGCACAGCGGTTTGTTGGCATTCCCACGAGTCAAGATTATGTAGCCCTAAATTTGGCTACTGCCGTAGCAATCTGCTGTTATGAATTGTCACAATGTGCAGAGCAAACTGATACTCAGACCTCACCCCAAACTGAACTTGCACCAATAGAAGCTGTAGAAGGATACTACCAGCAATTAGAATCACTATTATTAAAAATTGGTTATGTATATCCGCATACGGCAGCTAGTCGTATGGGAAAATTCCGCCAACTATATAATCGCGCTCACCTGAAAACTAGAGAGGTCGCCATGCTGCGAGGGATTTTGCAACAGGTAGAATGGGCCCTTAAAAACCGAAGGGATGGTGAAAACTTGTAATTATTCGTTTAAGATGTACGCAATCATCCCCCCAAAAATTTTAATATAGCTTAGACTAAACACAAAAATGTTACTTAGTAGCAAAGTGGAATTTGAGTATTAATATTGCTTAAAGATTAAATTTTGGGTCAGGAGTCTGCAAGAAAACAGTCAAGTGGGTCACAAGGAGTAACGGTGTCAGAGTCAAGTGACGAACTAACAGCTTTCTCGCGGCGACAACCCTTAAATCGCCGCCAGCGGCCACAAAAAGTTCAAAAAGTGGTAAAGAAGAAAGTTAAAGTTAACAGCCAGGGGCAACCTGCGAATGGACGAGAAGCGGCGCTAACACGTCCAAAAAATCAGATCGCCCCTCCCCCAAGCCCTGGTGCTACACGCCGCGTAAAATCGGGGTTAGTCATGCCAGAGGCAGTAAAATCAATACCTAGTGTGAAGGGGAAAATTCCTCCCTTCCGACCAGGTGCTGTGATGGTGAAAACAGTGCGGATGGAAAAGCCAAAAATAGGTAGGCGCTCATCGCGGAAGACGCGATTAAAGCCAATGGCCAAAACCATGTTATATGTCGTGCGGTTGTTGATTGTGGGTGTTGGGATGGGTGCGATTGTGGGCACGGTGTTGTCAGTATTAGACCCGGCTAATCGCATCAGCACAACTTCTGCGCCACAATCTAATAGTAATGTGGCGAATGTGGGGCGATCGCAGCCACAACCTACCCAAACTCCCCCAGCCGCAGCTTCGAGCCTATATCTATCCCAAGAAATTACCTCCTTGAAAAATGCCGTGCAAAATTTGGCGGCGACGAACCCAAATCTTACACCCGGAGTTTTCTTAGTAGATTTAGATACTGGTAATTATGTAGATGTTAATGGTTCTACCAGTTTTCCGGCGGCTAGCACAATTAAAGTGCCGATTCTGATTGCTTTTTTCCAGGATGTGGATGCGGGGAAAATTCGCCTGGATGAAATGCTCACCATGCAACAGGATATGATGGCTGGCGGTTCTGGAAATCTGCAATACAAACCAGCCGGAACCCAGTACACCGCTCTGGATGTCGCTACTCAAATGATTACAATCAGCGACAACACCGCTACAAATATGCTGATTGCCCGATTAGGAGGAATGGAGGCTTTAAACCAGCGTTTCCGAAACTGGGGATTGACAATCACAACAATTCGTAATAATCTCCCAGATTTGCAAGGGACAAACACCACCAGTCCGAGAGAATTGGGGAATTTGATGGCTATTGTAAGTCAGGGAAATTTAGTAAGTATGCCATCACGCGATCTCATGCTCGATATCTTGCGTCGCACTCAGAAAGACACTCTGCTACCATCGGGTTTGGGAACAGGTGCAAGAATATATCACAAAACAGGTGATATTGGCACAATGCTGGCAGATGCAGGTTTAATTGTTGTTCCAACTGGTAAGCGCTACATAGCCTCTGTCATGGTACAACGCCCCCAAAACGATCCTCGCGCCGAAAAATTAATTAGCTCAATTTCTCGTGCTGCTTATCAAGAGTTAAGCCAAAATGCTGTCACACCCAACAGCACCACAGGCACTATACCTGCAAATAGTTATCAGCCACAGGTTGTGAATCCTGCTTTACCCAACGGTACGACAGGCACAGCGCCCATGAGTGTTTATCAGCCTCCGATTGTGAGTCCTGTGCCCAATAGTATGGGAGGTACTGTGCCGACAGGTTATCCATCTCCAGTTATGAATCCGCAGTATTATCCGCCAAGATAATTTGGGATTTTTGAATTTTGTATTATTCATGACATCCACCCCTACTCATAAATGAGCGGCGAACTAGAGCGGATTGCCTGCCAACCTCACCCCCTTGAGAGTAACGGTTTTAATCTTAATGCGACTCTGCCATACGACTGTAAAATGGAACACATCGTTTTGGCAATGAATAATTTTGTAGAGTTTTTAGGCTTTATCAATCAACAGCTTTACAGTAAAGAAATGGAACGTCTTGAGGTAATGCTGATGCCAGCTAACTTTAGCAGTATGGTTGGAGAATTCATGATTTCAAATATTCCGAAATACTGCTCTAGCCTGGTTAAAAATCAATATAATAACGGACATCCTGACTTAATTCCTGCTGGGATCTTTCCTAAAAACTCTGTACAGCATTCTCATATTGGTATTGAAGTAAAAGCTTCTCGTTATCAGAGTGGATGGCAGGGACATAATCCCGAAGATACTTGGCTGATGGTATTTGTTTTTGATAGCAACCGCCCTAGTGACGCTGTTCAAGGTATTCAGCCAAAGCCCTTTCATTTTATCAAGGTTGTTGGTGCTAGCCTCACAAAAAATGATTGGTCATTCTCTGGACGTTCAGAAATTAGTCGCAGAACAATAACTGCCAGTGTTACTAAATCTGGATATCAAAAAATGATGTCCAATTGGATTTATCAAATTCCCAATCTACCATAATGTTAATTGCAAGTCTGTAATATTTTGGGAAGGGGTTTCTAAAGTTATCAAGTTAGGAATAGCGGTGCAACTCATCTCGTAATAATCTAAATTCCGCTCAATACCAATGCAGCAAACAGCAACAGCTTCCGCCGCTGCAACTGTCGAACCAGAACCCATAAAAGTATCAGCAATTATACCTTCACCTAAAGGCAGTGCAGCATAAACGACCTGACGTAAAAAAGATTGTGGTTTCAGACTTGGATGATTTGCAATAGCTCGTTCCTTCTGAGGTGTCCTTTCACTGGCAATAACATCACCCAAAGGTGTACCATCTTTGTTGCGTCTTAACCCTCCAGTTTGAAATTCTCGCAAACATTCGCTGAGTTTCATTCCTACTGGTATTGGTTTTCGTAAAATACCCCACGGCTCATAACATCCTCTGAGCATGGAAGACACATTAGGAAATTCATCTTCGGCATTTTTTGGGCGATCGCCACCACGAAGTGTTCTCACCAGGCGAATCAATTCTCCACGAAACTCCAAACCGCCCTCAACTAAAGCAGAGAAAACTAACTGGGAAAGAAATGCATTACTTGCTATAAAAACATGACCACCAGGGCGAAGTACACGTACCACTAGTTTTGCCCATTCTACAAAGAAATTTTTTAAAACAAGACGTTCTTTGGTACTAAGTGCGGTAAATCGTGGTAAAGGTGCGCGTTGATGCCCATCAAATGATGGTGGGATTCTCCAAATACCTCCGTTTCCATTTGCTCTTTTTAGCAACTGGTCAAAATCATATTCTTTCACCCCATAAGGTGGATCTGTAACTACTGCATGAATGCTATTTTCTGGTATTCTACTCAGCCACTCGAAACAGTCTGCGTGCAAAATAACAGATTTACCTATATTTTCTACTTGGTATTCAAAAGCCCATTGATTCATGATTTTAAGTAGTTTGTTTTTATATAAAAATTGTATTTTTATATTCCCATAAATCTGTTAGTTAAATCGATAAAAACAAAGTTAAAAAGCTCAACTATGCTGTTGTCTATTAACTCTTAACTTTTTTGATACCGCATTCCTGGTAGTTGCGAAATTAAACCCATAAGTTCCAACTGTAACAACGCACCGGAAACTGAACCAGCAGCCATGCCGGTTTGTTGGACAATAAAATCGAAGGGTAAAGCTTCACTTGCCAACGCATTCATTACCGTTTGCAATTCTGGTGATAAAGTTGGCAAGCTTAATTGTTCTGGTGCTATGGAAGCCTCGACTCCATCAATTTGTGGTATTGCTCCCAGCATTGTTAACAGTTCATCTAATTCTTTGAGAATGAAAGAAGCTCCTTGATTCAGTAACTTTAAGCACCCTTGGGATGGGTAATCATCTACTCTACCAGGCAGTGCATAGACATCTCTACCAAATTCATTTGCGTAGGTAGCAGTAATTAAAGCACCAGATTTTATTGGCGCTTCCATTACCAGGATGGCGCGGCTTAAACCTGCAATAATTCGGTTACGACGGGGAAAGTGCTTGCGATCGGGTGGGGTTTTTGTAGGGTACTCACTCACGACTAACCCAGCCGTCAAAATCTGCTTGTACAAATCTCGATTTTTATGGGGATAGATGACATCGACACCAGTTCCCAAAACTGCGATCGTGCGTCCACCTGCTTTCATGGCGGCAATGTGGCTTTCTGTGTCAATTCCCTCTGCCATCCCAGAAACAACTGTAAAGCCATTTTTAGCCAAAGCCGTACTAATTTGGCGAGTCCAACGGATACCGTATTCTGAGGGTTGGCGGGTTCCGACAATTCCAACCATCGGTTTTTGTCCGAGATTTTCTTGGAGTTCAACTTCACCGCGATAGTATAAAATCGGCGGAGGACTCGGAGTTTCCAACAATAAGCGGGGATAATCTGCATCTGCCGGCGTCCAGAAATGAGAATTTTCCTGCTGGTGCTTAGTAAATAGTTGTTCTGGGTGCAAACGCGATCGCTGTTGTACTACTTTTTCTAGTGTTTGAAAACCAAAACCCTCTACCTCTCCTAACTGTACCTTGGTAGCGTTCCAAGCTGTTGCCAGCGTGCCAAAATGCTGTTGCAACCGTCGCAGTAATACCGGGCCAATTCCGGAAATTTGCGCCCAAGCTAGCCAATATGCACTTTCTTCTACCACGGTTCCATCCTCACGCCTACTGGTTTGAGTATTCCCAAATTAGGTTTGGCTGTTGATGTGGAGTGGGAGAGTGCGGGAGTTTCTTGAAACATAAAAGTTGAGCCTTTAAGGATGGAAGTTCAGCCTCTGACTATTAAATATTGACTCTTGACTCTTGACTCTTGACTCTTGACCATTGACTATTAACTATTGACTATTCCACTATCTTCTGCGATGCAATATTTCTACCGTCTTTTAATATCCCTATCTGGGTGTTTAATATTTTTGCTGCTGCATAGTGGCTTTGGTTTGTTGCCGAGTTTTGCCGCCGAAAAGATTGTTGCCAGGTACGGTTTGTTTGAACAATCGCTACCCGTGGCAGATATACGCAACTATGCCGAGACACAAAAGGTTTCTGGCGAATTGCAATCTTTTTTAGGTTACCTCAGCGCTGAAGATAAACAGAAATTCCAAGATGCTCTTCAGGTGAAGATGTCGCTTGATATTGCGGCTTTAGATAAGCTGATAAATACAGGAATGGGCAAGCAAATTTTATCTTTTGCTTCCCAAGCGATCGCACGTCGCGATCGAGCCGGTATAGAAGCCCTACGATCGGCCATTATCATCGGAGCAAAATCACCAGAAGGTTTAGGAATAACTAGCTTTCTTGAAGCTTATCCCAGTAATCAGCTAGTTATTGATGTGTCAAAAATTTCTAAGCTAGCTGGCATGGCAAATTTATCTTCTGGTTCTGCTGATGCACCTCCAAAGGACAATGTAAGTTCTTCTTACTTAGGAAAAATTGCACTGCAATATCAGATACTCGCCGCCCAAAATAAACAGTTTTCAGGTTGCTTATTTGGCGATTCTATTTCGGCTGGACTTGGTAATACCCTTGGTGAAGGCACTTTTAATTTTGGCTTAAATGGCTTGAGTACAATCTCATTACTGGAACAACTGAAAAGTTTAATTCCTACCAAGGTGAAATGCGAAAAAGCGATTATTGCCATCGGTGGAAATGATGCTTGGTATGGAATTAGTGATGAGTTGTTTAGCAAAAATCTGCAAGAGGCGATCGCACTTGTCCGCACAATGGGAAATAAAGAGATTTTTCTCATTCCGGCTTTTTATTCAACAGTCGCAGCAAGCTTAGATCCAACTGTATCAGCCCCACTTCCTAAAGTTGAACAAATTAATGCTTTGATTAATCAAGTTGCTGAAACAGAAAAAGTGCCAGTTGCAGCAGCAGGACTAGCACCTTTGTATGAAAATAATGTTCTTAAAGAGAATTTGACGAGTGATGGTGACCATCTAAATGCAGAGGGTTTAAAAATTTATCGACAAGCATTATTACAAATCCTGGGTAAGTAATACCATTTTGGATTTTGGATCGATACGTTCTAAAATCCAAAATTAAATGGCTCCTGACGACTGATATGATGTCCGGGCAATTAAACATAATACCCGGAACCCCACCCTGCCAAAGCTACGCTTGAGGTAACCTCCACACTTGCGGGCATCTGACTTTTCACGTTATCTGGAAAAGCCAACGATTGACCTAACCCCCTAACCCCCAACTCGTCGCGGGAAGGGAGAAAATTCAAAGTCTCTCTCCTTATCCTTAAAGGATGAGAGAAATAGAAGTGAGGTTTTCCAGATACCGTGAAAAGTCAGTGCGGGGAGGGTTTATTTTATTATGGGTAATTTGGCAAACATGATATGACGCCAATATTTTTGGCGGATTGCTTTTAGTCTTTCCAATTCAAAAAGCGAGCATAAATATAAGCGATGGTTTCATCAAGAATTGTCCGTACACCTTGGCTAGAAGCCCACCATTTTTCTGGATCGTAATCTTGGGTCTTGGCAGCAATCACACCAACTTTGATATCAGGATTGAGTAATTTTTTGAAAATTAGCCAACTCCTACGGCTATGAACATCCAAAGAAAAAAGATTAATTGATTGTATCTGTAAATTTGAATTGGATAGCCAGCGATCGAATTCAGCAGCAGATGCATAACTACGATCCTTAACCACAAAAGGTGTTGGAACAGCTACCACTTTTTCTGCTTCTAAACCGAGTTTTATGAAAGTGGCAGCTGATACGTCTGCAAAGTTATTGTATCCGGTAAGATAACTTCCTTTTCCTAAACTACCTCCGGTACTAATTATTTGACGATAAGAACCCTTTTTAAATTCAGTCAAAGCTTCTTCTATAGCGTAATCTGGTAGCCATCCTTCAACAACTAATACTTCTGCTGATTTGATCGGGGAAGTTACGGCGAGAAATGAGTGCACATGAGTAATGGTGAAAAATATTGAATAAGCAATCAAAGCGATCGCAATCGCCCACCCCTGAGCGGTAAGTGTCCACATTTCTTGGCGTATTATTAGTTTTATTTTGGGAAAATTTTGACGCCGACGATTTTTGGCCTGCATTAAACCTTAGCTAAACGTTGCTCTTTCAAGTAGGTAAAGACAGACTTATCTCCAATATCAGCAGGAATTGCTTGCACTGTCTTTCGCAGCGCAAACACCAAAAACAACGTCGCCCAAATTCCTAATAAAACACTTTCCATCTGAGTTGGTAAAATTCCCACCAAATGTCCTAACAACAGTAGCGGTACTATTGGGGTTAATACTTTGGTTTCCAGGCGATTGAAGCAAAAAGCCTCTTTAAAATAAATACCTGTCAAAGCAACGAAGATAAAACCAACTCCAAATAAGGTAATAGGCTGATTGTAAACAGTGAGAGCTAAAGGTTCGCTACTAGTGATTGCCAGAATCACTGATGTTATACTACCGATTGCCCAAAAAATTTGCAACATTCGGTGCAATGATGCCATGTAGATATGAATGGTAAATAAACTTACACCAAGAGCGAGACTAAAACAAGCATATAGAGGTGTAAGTGCGGTAGAAACAGCCTGGTTATTGTTGAGCAAAACCAAAGCGCTGCCTATGGCAAAGCTCAGTGCTGCGACCATTAACCCAGCACGGTAGATAATTACGCCAGTGCGATCGCTCTGAGTAATTGTAAATTCCCCAAACTGACCTTGATAAACTTCTGGTGGAGGTAGTGTTTGCGTAGTCATAATTAAAAATATAGTTACGATTTCCTAATAGAGGACAACGGGAAATTGCTGAAGGGTTACTTTTATTATTATGGGCAATAAGACGAACTTAGTGTCACAATCCCTAAACTCTTTTGTAGGATGGGCACTGCCAACCGTGCGCTCAAACCCTTATTTTTAAGTTGTGTCCAGTGCCCAAAGCCAGTTGGAGCAAAGCGTAAAGTCGAGTCAGCGCTGTCCCTTGCGCGTCTTATGCCAAGAGAAGATGCGTTTCCTGTCGCTCTCGTCTGGCATCAGAGCGAAGGCTTCCTTGATTGTCGCATTACCGCCAATCAATTAAAAGCCTTATTGACAAAGGGCGATCGCTAACCAACCAAAATACTACAAGCAATCAGGATTACCAGATAGAATACTCCATTTATCGTTAATGTTCGCGGTGGTATTAACGCCGTTATAGAAATACACATGAGCAATGCTGTGCCCCTAGCCTACGAATCTATTTACCTCCAAATAGTTGGAATATAACGTTTCCTAATATTATTCTGGACATCTATACAAAAATCTTAAAACTGCTTTCCCCTTGTCTCCTGCGCTCTTAATGATGAATCTTTTGCCGGACATGATATAAATCAATACGCTTGGGTTAAGGGCTACTGGCAAAAATTTTGGGTTTTGGAGTTTTGGAGACGCGATAAATCGCCGTCTCTACAAGTGTTTTGGTCTTATCTGAACTGTATTATGATATAAATGGGTACAGAGCTAACACTATATATGCAGATTTAGCGATCGACAAGACAGTGGAAAGTTCAAGAGCTACTATTAATTGTAATTAAGAATTACAAAATACTGTGACACAGCTTTGAGCAGCGCAGGTTGAAATTTTTTCAACTTGCTTAGGAGCTTGGATTTCAGTAAATAGCTGAATTGCTCGATTAAAATTAGTTTCCCTTTTATCAAGCTTTGCCATCTTTTCATAAGTTAAACCCAATTGAAAATAAGCTTCAGCTAGGTCACACTTTGCACCTATTTTATCCAAAAGTTCGATTGCTTCTGTATGATTAGCCAGGGCTAATACAAAATTTGCTTGTTGTCGATGGATTTCTGCTAAACCATTGAGTGTTTTTGCTTTTACCTGCATATAGTGGCTTTCTTCAGCAAAGCTCAAAGCTTGGTGGAATATTTCATTTGCGTGGGAAAATTCTCCTAAATTAACGTAGGTTTGACCTAAAATTTGGATGAAATAGACAAATCTTCCAGTTTGTTCTACCAGTTTTTCGTTCAAAATATTTTGATAAGCTATATCCACTAATGCATAGGAAGCATCACGCAAACCTAAATAAGAATAGACTAAAGCTAAACATACTGAAGCTTTCTCTGCCCAGCGATGATGCTCGGTATTTTGAGCGAGGTAAATTACTTGTTGAAATAACTTTGCGGCTGCCTCTAGTTCCCACAAATCTATTTTATAAAGACCAATACTTAATAGAGAATCTACCTCTAGCATCCTCAAATAGTAAACTGTATGTTTATTTACTGACTGAGGTACAAGTGATTTGAGCGCTTGTGTGGCCAGATTAATAGTCTTTTCTTGACATGCGATCGCTTGACTAATCTTACCTGTTATCCAATATAGATCGCCCAATATATTATAAAGTTCGCTGAGATTTTGGTCATTTTCCAGATTATTCACAACTTGATGAATTGCTGCAAGTATCGGTTGAATTAAACCCATCCGATACAGCGTACTACCAAGAGGCAAAAACTGCTGCCATTGATTATTTCGACTTTGGAGAATAACCTTTCCAGCCAACTTAAAATCCTGAATTTCTATATAATGATAATATGCTTCCAGAGCTTGCAAAGCATCCTTAAAGGTTTCAATTTGTTTAACACTAGCTGTCCAAAATTCTGCGGCTTTGTGGTTGGCAATTTCCCATTCATCGCTGGGGCGTAAACGTGCGATCGCTTCTGCACGAATCACCGGATGCAACCAGTATTCACCTTTTTCGCACTCAACCAAAGACCGATTTCTCAACGAGGTGATGATTTGGCGATGTCGATCGGGTGGGACATCCCACAGTAAACAAAACAACCCTTGTGATGAGATGGTGGGTATATCTTGATAACGATAACATCCCAAACGGCAAAGTAAGCGATAGGCTTGGGGATCGAGAGCTTGCAGACGATTAATTTGACTAACGGCTAAATTTTTTAAGTCGGTTGCTGCTAACGGATCGGCATGATTTTCTTGCCAATAAAGAACCATATCACCGTCAAAATCTTCTTGAATCGAACCGCAGAGAATTCCCATCGCTTTCGCATTACCTGCGTATGTGCGATGCATAATTTGCAAAGTTGGCGAGTTGATAGCTAATCCACGGTTGCTAAAAAACTGTTGCCATGCGCTTCGATCCAAACCAGGAAGCCGATAGTGATTTACATTTAGCCCAGGTTCGCAAAGGCGATCGCGACTAGTAATTAAGGTAACAGATTGCACTCTAGCATCAGCTAAAACCCGCAATAGTTCTACATAGTTGCGGTGAGAAGCAATCAAGCCACCTTGTCGATCCAGTGCAGGTTCGAGATTGTCAATTAACACCCCAATTCGCCGATTGTGGAGTTCGCGCTTGAGTCGTCCCAAAGTTACCCCAAATTCTACCCCAGGTTCTCGATCGAAGTCTTGTTTGAGCCATTCTTCTACAACTCGTTCGGCGGGGGTGATATTTTGCGTTTCCTTCGCCATCAGCAGTTCTAAAACCAAATCAAACCCCTGAGTTTGCAGATATTGCTGCGCTAGAGTAGTTTTGCCTAAGCCTCCCTCACCTTGGATAACAATAACTTTCGAGCCTTGATTTACCAAAGTATTCAGGTGAGCGATCGCTTCTGTTCGTCCAATAAAATTGGTATCCTCTAATTTTGGGGTGGGTTGGGGCGATCGCGAGTAATCAATCAGACTGGATGATATAGCAGTAGTTTTTCTCAGAACTCGCTCTAAAGTAGCGCGACAATTACTTTTGGTAATCTTTTCTCGCAATACTTTAGAAAGCAGCTTCCATAACTGAGAACCAGCATCCTTGGCGTGTCCTTCCGTACAACCGTAAGAATGAGCGATATCCAAGTATTTTCTACCCAACCAAACTTGCACAAGAATCACTTTTTGCAAATCGCTCAACCGTTCCCCAGTCTGAGGAGGAATTATGGCGTCTAACCATGCTAATGCTGCTTCAGCGTCCATTGGGTAACGACAAAGGTAGTTCAGATTTTAAGGACAACTATAAATTACTCTACAGTTATATTGCTGGAGTTTTCGGATAAGATTCTGTAAACCCGACTTTTTTCCCGACTTTTCCGACCTTGGCTGGAAACCTCCAGCTAAACTGATATAAACCTATGCAAGATGGACTAAACCCTTCTAAGCCTCATCCTGCCAAAATAGGAAAGAAGTTGCACAATTGGTATTAAAAAACCTACAAAATTGTTCTGTATATAGACTAGATTCTTTAGTTTGGGAAAATTTGAGCATAAAATGTCAGAACTAACTGAAGGACTGAAACGAATTCATACATGGTTTACAAAAAATAGACCTGAGCGAATTTCTTGTCTAGCTCCAGGACTTTCGCGTGAATATATTGAACAAAGTACTAGATTTCTGCCATTCAAATTACCTGAAGAGGTTTATGAACTGTATCAATGGCGTAATGGTTCATCAGGATATGACTTTCTATTTGAAAATTATGAATTCATGTCTTTGAATGCAGCTGTAAGTGCTTACCAGGAGCAAATGGGTGAAATTCGCTATCACGAGCGCGAACAAGCATACTGGTTTGAACATAGTTTCCCTATTTTCCAGCTTTGGTGTAACGGCGGTGTTTTGTATACAGTTGTGCCTAATCCACAGAGAAATAGCATCATACGCATATACGACTCAGAATGTAATGACTATTCACTGCGTTACGACAATTTGACTAACCTAATTTTGCATGGAGCAGATTGGTATGAAGCAGCTTACTTTGTGGAAAAGGAAAAAGCTTGGGATATTATAAATGAAGAAATGAGCTGTTTGCTTGATGTCAAATATATGGCAAGAGATTATCTCGCAAATTCAATTATCCGAAAAGGAGCAGCAGTTTCAAGAATATGCGAGGAAATATATCAGCGTTACATTAATGGCGATATCTCATCACCGAACGCATAAAGCCTTTGAGATAAATTTAATCCTCAGCAATTTGGGGAACTACCAGAAGATTAAGCAGCCATTATTGCTTAGTATCAAATGCTTAATTAGTAATAATTATTCCCCTTGGGGAACCATACTTTTGAGCGATTTCTCCTACTAATTTACAGTTTTTACGAATTTTATCATCATAATCATCAGTACCATAATCTTCATCATCATAGTTCCTGGACAACTCTGGCAGAATTGTCCCTACTGTCTCTAAAGCCTCTGCGATCGCTAACATCATATTCGTCAAACTTGGAAACCATAACTTATCTTTAATGCCTTCTCGTTGCAGCACTGGAGAAGTCTCAATCTGAGTTTCTGAACCAACAATGACTAGCTTGCCATTCTCATAGGAAACGAATGGCAAACACTTTGGATCATATATATCTGCATCGCTCGGAGAATAATATTTCTCAGCTTCCTCTAAGGATAGAAAATGAATTAAATCGTCTGCGCCTTCTAACAGGTGCTCTAAGAAGCAATAATAAGTTGAGTTGTCGTTATAAGAACCATCCCAACCATCAGGCATTCGATCCCCAGTGGGCGCACCAGCCCATTGATAAAACTCGTAAGCTTCATCAGACAGCCGGAATGGGAAAAAACTAAGTCTTCTTTCAACCTCTTCAAGACTCATGCCCTGTTTAGTAAAATGAACACCGCTACTTATTCTTTCAAGCGCCTCAGTCAAAATCGACATTACCTTATTATCCTCATGAATTTAAATCGATTTATTGTTAGGGGTTGTCAGGCATTGCATTGTTAGAATATGACAATTTTATCCGAATACAATACAGTTAAGTATTTCTTCCTTTGCGTTCTTTGCGTTCTTAGCGGTTCGTTAAAAATTGACTTTGACAAAGAGTTAAGCCTTAACTGAACCGGATTGAATTTTATCCAACTTTTTCCCCGACTCTTCCAACTGAATCATATAAAACTGCCGACTTCAGCCGACTGACAAAACGAAGTGCGATCGCTTAGGCTATTGGGCATAGAGATAAAAATTTAAGTATAAAAGTATGCTTAACACCCTCAGCCCAATCACAAAAGACTTAGCAGACCAAAGCTATCTCAGTCCTCATTACTTACAAACACAGCGCCGCATTCGTTCCCTCATAGACAAATATATTGCAGTCGAAAAACTACATGAACGTCTGCAAGATTTACCGATACAGTTTGCCAATCCCCAACCGCGTCCCTGGAAACTCATCGACTGGCAAACGATTAACCGCAATCAAATTATCGGCTTAGACGCAGAGGTATTTTTATCTATATTAATAGGTGCGATGGATACAGAAGCTCCCATTCGCGGTTATACCCAAACTAGTCGCCATTATTTGGAATTGCATCCTCAGATGGCTCGGTTTGTTGGTGGAACTGTCGGTGAAAATGGCGAACTACTGGAACTTGGTTTGTGGGAAAAGGAAGAACGTCAACATACACCCGCATTAATCAAAATCTACACCCAATTAACAGGCGAGAAAATTACCCCAAAACTTCGGACTGTTAGAAGCTATCTCCCCACACATGACGCCAAGGAAGACTTATATCGCCACGGCTTACACCGCATTGCCACAGAATACGGTGCTACCTGTCTTTATATTTGGTTAATGGCTCACACCACTGGCGCACTCCAGGATGTTCTAGAGGAACTAGCACAAGATGAAATCAACCACATGACCAAATTCTGGGGGTTTGGAGTCTGGGCTTTCCCTGATACTGGGTTGATGCGAATTGGACGCACGTTGATTAAAACGCGATCGCAAAATTATCAGCGTAACAACCTCATGCGTACTCTCCGCCGGATGATGGGTACCCTCAACTGGAATGCTTGGTCATTAACCAACAAAACAACTCTCCTCTTCACCTTCACTTACACAATGCATCGTTTGTGGAGTTGGAACAACACCCTCACACCAGAGTACTTACAAAATTTATTTGAAATTACTCATTAACGCGATGTCCAACTTATTCTTAGAACCCCACTTCCATTCCTCTCCCCGAAACGGAGAGAGGCTTTGACTCTTGCTCCCCAACGCTAGCAGGGAAGGGGCTGGGGGTTAGGTTTGAAAGAAAGATTGCACACAGCGCTCATTAGTAAAAACAAATGACAAAGGACAAATGACAAATGATTAATGACAAATCAAAATTACCTAGCGATTTAAACCCCCAAAAAATCCCCCAACATATCGCCGTCATCATGGATGGTAACGGGCGATGGGCAACCAGTCGAGGATTACCGCGCATCGCTGGACATCGCCAAGGAGCAAAAACGATCAAAGAACTATTGCGTTGCTGCAAAGATTGGGGAGTCAAAGCTTTGACAGCATACGCTTTCTCAACAGAAAATTGGCAGCGTCCCATTGAAGAAGTGAATTTTCTGATGCATTTGTTTGAGCGATTACTACACCGCGAGTTAGCTCAGATGCATCAAGAAGGTGTACGAATCTCCTTTATTGGAGATTTATCGGCTTTACCCAAGTCTCTACAGACAGAAATGGAACGTTCAATGACAGAGACGTTAAACAATCAAGCAATCCACTTTACTGTTGCAGTCAACTATGGTAGCCGCAACGAAATTACCAGAGTTTGCCGTCAAGTAGCTCAACTCGTAGAACAGGGCAAACTCAGCGCCCAAGAAGTGAATGAAAGTCTTGTAGAACAACATCTCTACACAGCAGATACTCCAGAACCCGATTTACTGATTCGTACCAGTGGTGAGATGCGATTGAGTAATTTTCTTTTGTGGCAAATGGCGTATACAGAGATGTATTTCACCGATATTTTTTGGCCAGATTTTAATCGAGAAGCATTTCATCAGGCTTTGTTGAACTACCAAAGTCGCGATCGCCGTTTTGGTCAAGTTAAAGCTTCACTGTCAGCTTAGTGTACCAAACACCAGACATCACCTCAAAATTAAACCGGATTTTTGCCATAAGGAGATAAAGTAAAAGCACCCATATTACCACGATGGTATATGAGCGCTAAAAAATAAGAACATTATCGAGGATAATCTATCTGCTATGACAGACCGAAGTAGCTATAAGAATAACAGGCGTTGGGTAAATAAACTGCAAGGGTAGTTACAAATGTTTTGTTAAAAATACTACTTCCCGTAAATGCAATGCTTGATTTAGCCAAAATCCAATCGATTGCTCAATCCTATTCTCCTCAAGAACTCTTTGCTGCCTTGGTTTGGCAGCGTCGGTTCAATGAGTTTGATGGCGAAGAAGTGATTACCGATCTTTCCAGCCACACAAATTTATGGGCAAGCTTTCTGTTCACAAAACCAATCTTTGCACCAGATGAAAACGGTTTAAGCTTTGGTGGTATGGTCGATACCCTTCTTGCAATGGCAAACTATCGTCCCATGCCTGAAACCAGCATTATCCATTTCATTGCCTATCCTGCCGATACACTGTACATTCTGGCAGAGAACCAAGACACAAAAGTATCTCAGCTTTTAGACTTGGGCAAAAAATGGCGGGCTGACTCAGTAGAGGTAAGTGATGGCACGAATGAAGACTACGGTTTGCGCCTGAAGCGCCAACTGAGAACTAGATTGGAAGGGGCGCTATCAGGTGAAGATGTTCGCCAATATTCTGATGCGGTGATTGTTTGTTATTGGTGGGATTGAATACTTAAAATATCTCAACCAGAGATATTGTGGGCTACAGCTGTTTTCCTGCCGATCTTAGCCTGCATCTAGATTGAGCAGCGATCGCAGTCTCTTGATTTTTTTAAGTAAATCATTCTTTAGTAGGTATAGAGCCGCGGATCTCGGCTCTATACCTATATTCGTCAATATCACAAAATCAGACTGATGTAATTATTATTTTGTCAATAGTAATTATAAGAACTATCAATACAATTGGTTGTTAATTCTTTTCAAAAATAGTATTTACTATTATTTAATAGTTGCGATATAAGCCGATGTTCTGGTAAGCCAATTCAGAAAAAATCTGAAAACCAAAATTTAAAGTTAACAAGATTTTCTTGCTCAACATACTTTAAATTTACTTATCAATCCATTTTAAAATCGCAATCAATTTTTTCACTATTTTAAAGGTGTTGGGAGTTATCATGGCTAAATATCTACTAGCTTCTGCTAGTGGGATGGGATTTTTATGTTTAATTGCCGGGTTATCACCTGTGCAAGCCCTTCCTAATTTAGAAAGTGCAGAGAAAAACGTAGCTGTTAATCAAGATGATGGCAGGGATCAAAAAAATGATTCTCATCAAAGCAATTTAGCAAAAAATATCTCTAGTGAATTGCTAATAGCTAATGAAAGTCAAAAAAAATTATCCTCAATCAATCAACAGCAAAAAAATCAATATTTAGAGGTAGATTCTGCTGTTAACTTTTGGCAGCCAATCACACCACAGCCTGCAAGTTCATCTCCATCCTCATACAAACTTGCACAAGTAACATCCGTATCCCAATTGTCTGATGTACAGCCTACTGATTGGGCATTTCAGGCACTCCAATCTTTAGTCGAGCGATATGGTTGTATCGCAGGTTATCCCAATCAAACCTATCGCGGTAATCGGGCGATGACTCGCTATGAATTTGCTGCTGGCTTAAATGCTTGTTTAGAGCGAATTAACGAATTAATTGCGACTGCAACTGGTGATTTGGTCAAGAAAGAAGATTTAGCCACGTTGCAGAAACTACAAGAACAATTTGCGGCAGAATTGGCAACATTGCGGGGTCGAGTAGATGCTGTAGAAGCTCGCACAGCAGAACTAGAAGCAAATCAGTTTTCTACTACGACCAAACTGAATGGAGAGGTAATCATTGCTGGTGTTGGTGCTAGTGGCGGCGCTCCTAATGACAGCGACCCGAACATCATCCTAGTCAATAGAGTGCGGTTAAATCTCACCACTAGCTTTACTGGTAAAGATTCATTAATTACTGGATTGCAAGCCTATAACTTTTTGGGTGGAGCCACTGGAGAGGGTAGCTTACAACAAGGTTTAGGATTAGCTTCGCCGCTTTTAAGTGCAAGTAGCGCTCGTACCAGTTTTGAGCCGCAATTTCCGGGGTTAAATGTCAATACTTTGTCGGGTGTTGGCGCAAACAGCGTTCAGCTTTACAAATTGCTGTATATTTTTCCCGTCGCTAATAAATTAACCTTGTTTGCGGGAACTGCGGCGGAAACATCAGATGCTTTCCCAGCAATTACGCCTTTTTATGGTGAAGGACAAGAGTCAATATCTCGTTTCGCCGGTTTGAATCCTGTGCTACGGGTTTCTGGTGGAACTTCAGGTACTGGTTTAGCATCGGCGGCGGGATTTATTTTTAATATTTCGCCAAATTTGGATTTAAGAGCTTTATACGGCAGCGTAAATGCCAATTTACCCGAAAAGTCTGCTAATGAGGCAGTTCCAGGAGTTTCTACTACACCTTTGGGAGCAGGTTTATTTAGTGGTAGTAGTATTATTGCCACACAGTTAACCTTCAAGCCAATTCCCGCTCTGGATATTGGTTTAAACTATGCCCACAGTTATCACGAAATCAATATTTTGGCTACAGGATTAGTTAGTAGTGATATCGGTGCTTTAGCAGGGGTTGCAACTGGAACACCGCTCACACTCAACTCTGTTGGCGGTACGGTAACATGGCGATTGTCTCCCAAGATAGCCTTATCTGGCTACGGTGCAGCAATATTTGTTGATGCTGCTTCCAATAGCGTGGATGCTTCCACCACCTTTACAAGTTGGATGGCGGGAATTCACTTCAAAGATTTATTCAAGTCAGGAAACACTGCCGGAATTCTTTTTGGTCAGCCGCTTTTCCGTAGTGATACTGGTGGTTCTGCTCAACTTACGCCCACAGGCGACAATCGGGCGACTCCTTACCATTTAGAAGCCTATTACCGCCTTCAAGTTAGCGATAATATCAGCATTACCCCTGGTGCGTTTGTTCTCTTTAACCCAGAAGGTAACAGCAACAATGAGACTACGACTGTAGGTGTACTTCGGACTACTTTTACGTTTTAAGAGATTGGGAGTAGGGAGTGGCTGACTTACCAAAACATAATCAAACAAGTTAGCTATTTCTTTACTACTCTCTCTTACAACTTCCTTAGCTGCATCCTTAAAATAGCCATTCCATCATTTCCTCACACGTTTTCACGGAATAATTAGTAAGCAGATATCCTCCGAAAAATAACACTCCTGAAAAGAAGTGTTGAGGATAAAATAATGACTAATAAATAGAAACTCGCTGAACGTTTATCGAGTAATCTTATTTTGTGTTTTAGAAAAATATGGTCGCTTTGCCGAAAATATCCTGTTCAAAGCCGATGCTATGCCTACGGCAGGCTACGCTGCACTAAAAATAAAGGGGAGCACCCCAATTTTGCAATGACAATTTATAACCTGAGTTTGATATAACTTACACATTTGGAATGCCAGGGCTATTTCGTTCTAGACATAAACCGCCCAGAACTAAAGTTCCGGGCTAATAGCCCAAGTCCACGCTTAGTGGACTAAAAGCCTTTCTAGTCGTCTTTAGACGAATGAGTGCTATTAGCCTCAGAATTTATTCTGAGGTGGGCTAGATGAGAATGAAATAGCCCTGTTTGGAATGCTCCCAAATAAAGTAAGTAACCGTAGCCCATCGTAGACATCGCCCTAGAGATAACCTAATTGTTTTTTCTACCTAAGTTAACAGTTTGATTTGAAATTTGGTGCTTTTGTATAACTCGCTCAATCTGGCAAGTCACCGCATCTATTCTATGTTTAACTTTATCAAAGTCAATATTCACCCAAATATAGGCTTTATCAGGTTTTTGCTGTTTAGAATTCATATATTGCTTTACTTGTCAAGATACTTTGTTATATCTATACAATATATACATCTCAACTTCTAAACTACTTTCTCTAGACATATAAGTAGATATGCTTAATATTTACTTAAGATTTTACTCGGTGATTCGTAGGGTTATAGGTAGCTGTGCACCCCCACTAAAAAAGACGCGATATTCCGCGCCTCTGCCAGCTAAAATCGAAATTTTAAGTGTTAGCTTAAACCTTTGTTTGTAGATATTGTACTAACTGCGGTGCTTGCATCACTCCCTCTATCCGATCCACAGGCTGACCTTGCTTAAATAGTACTAAGGTTGGGAGAGAAGCAATTTTATACTGAGTAGCCAAATCTGTGTATTTCTCTGTGTCGATTTTAACAATTCGCAGGCGATCCTTAAGCTGGGCATTGACTTGCTCTAAAATTGGCACCATCATTTGGCATGGGCCACACCAGTCAGCGTAAAAATCTACTAATACAGGTACATCAGAAGCAGACAGCATCTCTTCAAAGCTGTTAAATTGCTTTTTAGTTGCCATGTGATACACACCGATTTTCAATTGTTTGTTTCAATAGTAATTCTTAGAAAAAAAAAGCGGTATAGGTTTATGGGTTTTTGTTGAAAAAGGATTAAATTAGTCAATATAGAATGATTTGCCAACAAAAAATCTTAAATAATTATAATAAAATCCGTATATTATTCTTGTTTGTGTATATGGATTAAATATGTATTTAAACCTATTCTGACTAAGCAAATAACTATAGATATTTAATTATCCAGACAATATTCAGATGTTCCCGAAATCACCATAAGATAATTAGCGCGGTATTTCTAAGATTGAGGAACATTAAATGACACTATTACAAGATAAAGTCGCAATTGTCACAGGTGCTTCACGAGGAATTGGCCGAGCGATCGCAATTGAATTAGCCTCACAAGGAGCGATCGCAGTTGTCAATTATGCCAATTCTAGTGCTGCTGCTGAGGCAGTTGTTGCAGAAATTACAGCAGCAGGAGGTCAGGCGATCGCGATCCAAGCTGATGTTTCTAAAGGCGAGCAAGTAGACGCATTAGTTAACGCCGTCATGGGAAAGTTTAGCCGTGTGGATATCTTGGTCAACAACGCAGGTATTACGCGCGACACACTACTTTTGCGTTTGAAGCCAGAAGATTGGCAAGCAGTGATAGACCTTAATCTAACTGGTGTTTTCTTATGTACACGTGCCGCCAGTAAAATCATGCTGAAGCAGCGATCGGGGCGGATTATCAACATTACTTCTGTTGCTGGGCAAATGGGCAACCCAGGACAATCAAACTACAGCGCTGCCAAAGCGGGTGTAATCGGCTTCACCAAAAGCGTTGCCAAAGAACTCGCTACTCGTGGGATCACCGTTAACGCCGTCGCCCCTGGATTCATCACCACCGATATGACCAGCGATCTCAACAACCCCGAAGATATTCTGAAATACATTCCCCTCGGTCGTTTCGGTCAACCCGAAGAAGTCGCCGGGATGGTGCGCTTCCTCGCCGCCGATCCCGCCGCCGCCTACGTCACTGGACAAGTTTTTAATGTCGATGGCGGCATGGTAATGGCGTAAATAGTTCTGAGTTAGGAGTTAGTGATTTTTGTAGGGTGCGTTACGCCGTAGGCTAACGCACCGATTTTATCTGTGCTTGACTTCAGTAAGGCTAGCATTGCAATGTCTACCCTACAAACAACTAAGGTTGTTGGCGTATCCTTTGCCAGACTGTAAAGCCCAAAAGCAGGATAATGCTACTGGCGGTTGTCAGCATCACAGCCAAACTCATACCTTGTATTCTCATCGCCAGCAAGTTGAAAACTAAGGTAATTGACCAAAGGGTAAACGCAGCATTGCGCTGGGAGAGTCCCCAAGCAAGTAAGCGGTGGTGCAGGTGGTCTTTGCCAGGAGTACTGAGAGGGTTATTTCCTGCTAGTAGCCGCCGCACAAATACTTGAGTGGTGTCTAGCACCGGTAACAACAGAAATAAAACCGTAGGAATTAGCGCATAAACTGTGTTTTGTTGCAGTTTTCCTAAAATGCTAGTTGCTGCCAGTACATAGCCGAAAAAGTATGCTCCGGCATCACCCATAATAATTCGTGATGGATGGAAGTTATGGCGTAAAAATCCTAGTGCAGCACCTCCCAAAGCTGCAAGTACTAAGATTGCCGCGGCACGATTGTTAAATTGAGCTGCAACGCCCAACAAACTCATGGCGGTAATAAAGCTGATTCCTCCTGCCAAGCCATCCATACCATCCATCAAGTTGATGGCATTAGTAATCCCCACTACCCATAGCACTGTTAGCAACATGGACAGAAGCGAGTCGATGGGAGTGCCAAACAGGACTCTGACACTGATGCCATTAGCTACCAGCAACAGTGCCGTGACAATTTGCGCCCACAATCGAACAGAGGGCGGTAAGCCAAACTGATCGTCAATAAAGCCCACAAGGACTAATATCGAACCCCCCAACAGAATAGTGAGCACCTGAGCCAATACGGTTTGGAGTTCGATCGGTCGTAAAAGGCTAGCTAATACCAGCGCGGCAATTACACCCGCGTAGATAGCCAACCCCCCTGCGTTGGGTAAAGGTTCTCGATTGAGTCGCCGGGCGTTGGGTTGGTCAGCCCAACCTACCCGCAAGGCGAATTTGCGTACTGTCGGAATTAAACGCCAAGTTACAAGCCAAGCCAAGAGGAACGTAAATACTACCGCCAACCAGCCGGTGCCGCTAGGGTCGGCAATACCAAGGGACTTAAGGGAGTTGTCTAGATTCATCTCCCAATTCAAGCATTACTGCCAGTATCTAATATGAGCATCACCTGTATATTAATCAATTTTTTTTATTTCCATTTGTAACTTGAGCCGGTTGGAAGATTAGCACTCTTGCCCTGTGAGTGCTAAATTGTCTAATGGAAGCGCTAGAGAAATAAAACATGGCGAAAATTATTGCATTTGACGAGGAATCGCGGCGAGCTCTAGAAAGGGGTGTTAACGCCCTTGCCGATGCCGTAAAAATCACCTTGGGGCCCAAAGGTCGCAATGTCCTTTTAGAGAAAAAATTTGGCGCACCTCAAATTGTCAACGATGGTATCACTGTTGCCAAGGAAATTGAATTAGAAGATCCTTTGGAAAATACTGGTGCAAGACTCATCCAGGAAGTGGCCTCAAAAACTAAAGATGTCGCTGGGGATGGTACAACCACCGCCACCGTTTTAGCACAAGCCTTGATTCGGGAAGGTTTGAAGAACGTCGCGGCGGGTAGTAACCCAGTTAGCTTGAGACGCGGGATCGACAAAACTATTGAGGCACTGGTACTAGAAATTGCCAGAATAGCCAAGCCAGTAGAAGGAAGTGCGATCGCTCAAGTTGCCACTGTCTCTGCTGGTAACGATGAAGAAGTTGGCCAAATGTTAGCTCAAGCAATGGAAAAAGTCACCAAAGATGGTGTAATTACCGTTGAAGAATCTAAATCTCTAACCACCGAACTAGAAGTAGTTGAGGGGATGCAGATTGATAGGGGTTACATTTCACCCTACTTCGTCACCAACAACGAGCGGCAAATCGTCGAATTTGAAAACGCTCGGATCTTGGTTACTGACAAAAAAATCAGCAGCATCCAAGATTTAGTGCCGATTTTGGAAAAAGTTGCCCGTTCTGGTCAGCCCTTGCTGATCATCGCTGAAGATGTTGAAGGTGATGCTTTGGCAACTTTGGTGGTGAACAAAGCGCGGGGTGTACTAGCCGTAGCTGGGATTAAAGCGCCTGGGTTTGGCGATCGCCGCAAAGCTTTGTTAGAAGATATTGCTATTCTCACCGACGGACAGTTGATTTCGGAAGAAATCGGCTTAAGCTTGGATACCGCTGCTTTAGAAGCGCTGGGAACTGCCCGTAAAATCACCATTGACAAAGAAAGCACCACAATTGTCGCTGGCAGTGTCACCAAGCCAGAGGTACAAAAACGGATTGCTCAAATTCGCAAACAGTTAGAAGAAACCGATTCTGACTACGATCGAGAAAAACTGCAAGAACGCATCGCCAAGCTCGCTGGCGGTGTGGCAGTGATTAAAGTGGGTGCGGCAACCGAAACCGAACTCAAAGACCGTAAGCTGCGGATTGAAGACGCGCTCAACGCTACTAAAGCCGCAGTGGAAGAAGGTATTGTTCCTGGTGGTGGGACAACTCTAATTCACTTAGCTAAGAAGGTACAAGAGATTAAACAGACTCTACAAAATGACGAAGAAAGAATTGGGGCTGATATTGTCGAACGAGCGCTAGAAGCGCCCTTGCGCCAAATAGCAGATAACGCTGGTGCTGAAGGTTCTGTGATCGTCTCGAAAGTTCGCGATAGCGACTTCAACATTGGCTACAACGCCGCTACTGGCGAATTTGAAGACTTGATTGCTGCTGGTATTATTGACCCTGCCAAAGTCGTGCGTTCAGCTTTGCAAAACGCTGGTTCCATTGCTGGTTTGGTCTTAACCACCGAAGCGATCGTTGTTGAAAAGCCGGAGAAGAAATCCGCTGCTGCTGCCCCTGACATGGGCGGTATGGGCGGCATGGGTGGTATGGGCGGTATGGGCGGTATGGGCGGCATGGGCATGTTCTAAGATTCTGCTCACCCAAATAAATATTTTTTCAGCAGTTTGTCTTGCCAAGGCAAACTGTTTTTTTATACTTACCATTGCTGATTTAGAAGCAATATGTTATCTGTATTGCTGGTAACTTACTGATCGTAAATAAACTTACAGTAGTTTTCATCTATTTAAACTACACGTATCGTAGGGGCACAGCATTGCTATGTTCCTACAACGCGACCCTATTTTATCTGAAAATAGCTGTAATTATGAAACTTTTCAGTGCTTAGTTGTGAGTACAACTGATTACCAACAAAATGTTGATGACAAAATTAGCAACCTAAATAATTGCTTAAGCTATAAATTGCCCTTTTTGGATTAATTTTTGTAAAATTACGTGTAAGTCGTCAGTTGTCACGAGTCAATTACTTTTACTAATGACAAATGACTAATAACTATTAGGTAAGATTGCATGGCACGAAAACTGCGTCGCCTTCCCAAAATACTAAATAGGCCATCATATGAAGATGAGTTCTATCACCAACCAGGGACTATACCTGGAACTATTTTTATTGATGAAGATGCTCCACCACCAATAATTTTCTTGATTGACTATAACCAAACTAATTACATCCGCGAACAAATAGCAACTCCAGAAGAGTGTGTGCCATATCTGGAGATGGAATCTATTTCTTGGGTAGACGTACAAGGTTTAGGTAGTCAAGATATATTACAACGATTAGGTAAAGTTTTTGAGTTACATCCTCTAGTTTTAGAAGATATAGTTAATGTACCAGAACGCCCCAAAACAGAGGATTATGAAGACCAATTGCTATTCATTGCTCGCATGGTAGTAGCAAAGGAAAAAACATGTGGTTTTTACAGCGAACAAGTGAGTTTAATATTGGGAAAACATTATTTGCTGACAGTCCAAGAAGAACCAGAACATGATTGTTTTGAAGGAGTGCGATCGCGAATCGAAAAAAACAAAGGTATCATCCGTAAACAGGGAGCAGATTATTTAGCTTATGCTCTATTAGATGCAATTATTGATGGGTTTTTCCCGGTACTGGAGCTTTATGGGGAGCGAATCGAAGAGTTAGAAGAGGAAGTAATAGTTAAGCCTACCCCGCAAACACTACAAAATATTTATCAAATTAGGCGAGAATTACTACAACTACGTCGTGCTATCTGGCCCCAGCGAGATGCAATTAACTCCTTGATTCGAGATGCTCCCGATTTGATTAGTGAAGAAGTGCGAATCTACCTGCGTGATTGTTATGACCATACAGTCCAAGTGATGGATATGGTAGAAACTTACCGAGAGCTAGCATCTGGATTAATGGATGTGTATCTTTCGGCAGTGAGCAACAAAATGAATGAAATCATGAAGGTACTAACGATAGTTTCAACAATTTTTATTCCACTAACTTTTGTTGCCGGAATATATGGTATGAATTTCAATACTGAAAAATCGCCATATAATATGCCTGAATTGAATTGGTATTGGGGCTACCCAGTTTGCATAGCAGTGATGGTAGCGATCGCACTTAGTTTAGTATTCTTTTTTTGGCAGCGAGGCTGGCTGCAAAATTCTGTAACAATCAAGCGCAATTAAAAATTGCAGATCAGCGATGAGTCGAATAAACATTCATTAGCACCGGGAGTTAAGATTCTGAGTTATGAGGAGTAGCGACCAGAATTTAGTAGTTTTGACAATTTATATTATCGGTGTTTCCTATGTTTTTAACCGCATGGTTGAATCCATCGACGACCAAATTAAGTTTGAGTTTAAAAAAGGAATCGTTGACGAGCAACTCAAAGAACAAAATCTCGACGATAAAATTGGAATTTCCTTTAAACTCAAATCCTCATACCCCATTGACGATTTGAAAGATTTAGGAATTAGCATTGAAAATAAATCTGAAAATATTGCTGTATATGTTGACTGGGACAACAGTTCTTTAGTAGTTGAACATAGCAAGCAATCGCGCCGTGTAATTCGGAAATCACCAGACTTAACCCGCGACTTAGCAGTACCCCAAAGTCCTAGCCTGATTGCTCCCAGGAAAACACTTTCTGAAACGGTGACAGCAGAAGATGTATTCGAGCGCGATCCAGCAGCTGGAACCTACTTAGCTAAAAAGCCACTAATTGATATCAACGGTCTGCAAAAAGGGCAAAAAAAGCTTTACAACGACTTTATTAACAGAAGAAAGGAGTTGGACTTTTCCTTGCAACTAGTGCTCAGAGTATCTGAAGTGCGTTTAGGTTTATCTCCAGGCCGTGATTTTCCTCCCATTAGCATTATCAATTGTCCTTTCACAGTCAAGAAACTACCTTGGACTTACGCTCTACCTTGGAATAAAAAAAAGCAATAGCATGTCAACATGCTATGTCAACAGTACACTGGATCTAAGGAGAGAGTAGGCGCAGGCGGTTGCAGATCGGTGATAGTCACTGGTTTGAGGAAAGTCCGGACTCCCGAAAGACCAAACTTGCTGGATAACGTCCAGTGCGAGCGATCGTGAGGATAGTGCCACAGAAAGATACCGCCAGATCAATTAAAAATTAAAAATTAAAAATGTAAAATGAACAATTTTTAATTTTTAATTTTACCTTTTTAATTGATCTGGTAAGGGTGCAAAGGTGCGGTAAGAGCGCACCAGCAGTATCGAGAGGTGCTGGCTCGGTAAACCCCGGTTGGGAGCAAGGCGATAGGAACTACGGTTGGTCTTTTACCAGTTCCGCTCAAAGAGAGCCGCTTGAGGCGTTTGGTAACAAACGTCCCAGATAGATAACTGCCCTCGCAAGAGAACAGAACCCGGCTTATGTCCTGCTCTCTCCCCCTTTTTTACTGCTAAGTGCTGAGTTAGGAGTTAGGAGAGACGCGATTAATCGCGTCTGTACAAGAGTTAGGAGTCAGAAGTAAGTATTTTTCCCCTGCCTCCCCTGCTCCCCCTGCTCCCCCTGCCCCCCCTGCTCCCCCTGCTCCCCCTGCCCCCTGCCCCCAATGCCCCTTGCCTATCCACGCCGTCAGCGGCAACTCGAAAGTTTAGTCCAAAAATTAGGTTTGTCGCTAGAAGCACCTATAAAGTGGGAATTGCTGGATTTAGCGCTAACTCATCCTACTGTCTCTGATTCGGCAAATTATGAACAGCTGGAGTTTGTTGGCGATGCAGTGGTGCGGTTGGTGTCGGCTGTTGTGTTATGGGAAAATTATCCCGATTGTCCAGTAGGGGATTTTGCGGCAATTCGTTCGGTGTTGGTGAGCGATCGCATCCTCGCCCAATTGGCCAGAGTTTATGGTTTGGAGTTATACTTACTAGTCGCTGGTAGTGCTACTGCTGATAAAGTTGGTCAAGAGTCACGACTGGCAGATGCTTTTGAAGCCGTTCTGGGTGCGCTTTACTTAAGCACTCAAAATCTGGAACTGATCCGCTCTTGGCTAGATCCCCACTTCCAACAACTAACAACAGAAATTCGCCTCGATCCTGCCAGACTTAATTACAAAGCTGCTCTTCAAGAATGGACTCAGGCACAATTTAAAGTTTTACCAGAGTATCGGGTTGTGGAAGTCAATCAACCGCACCGAAATCAAGAACGTTTTGTCGCTGAAGTGTGGCTGCACGGAAACAAGCTTGGAGAAGGTAAGGGACGCTCGATCAAAACTGCCGAACAAGCCGCAGCTAAGGTAGCTTTTTTAGCAATTCCTCAACCGGAAATACCCTGAACCAAAAATACGGCTGATAAACTGATAATTAGTTGTTTGTCAGTGGTCATTTGTTCCTAGTCCCTTGCATACTAATGACTAATGACTAATGACTAATGACTAATGACAAACCAAATTAAAATTGCTGTCATCGGAGTTGGGCGTTGGGGAGTGCATTTGCTGCGGAATTTCTTAGCACATCCTCAAGTAGATGTAGTTGCTGTAGTAGACCCCCATCCAGAACGATTAACGGCGATAAAGCAGCAGTTTGATTTAGATAAAAATGTAATATTAACAACAGAGTGGGAAGATTTGAAAAAAGTGTCAGGGTTAACAGGAGTGGCGATCGCTACTCCAGCTACCACCCACTATGCTTTAATTAAAGACGCTCTCCAACAGGGATACCATGTTCTGGCAGAAAAACCCCTAACTCTCAACCCAGCAGAATGCAGGGAACTTTGCTACTTAGCAGAGCAAAATCATTTAATACTCATGGTTGACCATACTTATTTATTTCACCCAGCAGTTGAGCGAGGAAAAACTGTAGTACAGGCGGGTAAATTAGGTGATTTACGCTATGGCTACGCAACGCGCACCCATTTGGGGCCTGTCCGGCAAGATGTTGATGCGCTGTGGGATTTAGCTATTCACGATATTGCTATATTTAACGCTTGGCTAGGTCAAATCCCTGTGAAAGTACAAGCAACGGGTACGGTGTGGCTACAGGGCGCAGGGGAGCAGGGGAGCAGGGGAGCAGAGGTGAGTCCATATACAGATTCTGTTCTGCCTCAAGGTTTGGCTGATTTAGTATGGCTAACATTGACATACCCAGATGGCTTTCAAGCTTATATTCACTTGTGCTGGCTGAATCCTGATAAACAGCGACGGCTGGGAATTGTGGGCAGCCTTGGCAGCTTAATTTTTGATGAAATGTCACTATCATCACCTTTAACCCTACTAAATGGTGAGTTTGAGCAGCAGGGCAATCAATTTATTCCTGTGAATCAAAGGCAGATAGTGCTGGAATTAGAAACAGGCGAACCATTGGGGCGGGTCTGCTCCTCCTTTGTTGCCTCTATTCTCAGCAATACTCCTTCAGAGATTTCGTCTGGCTGGGTAGGCACTGAATTAGTAGAAATTCTTGCTGCTTTAACACTATCTCTTCAGCAAGGCGGCAAACCTGTTTTTCTGAATGATAGTCAAGGATAAAAGTAACGACTTTTGCCAAAATTACCTCTCGGAACTCCCATTCGCACAAACTCCTCTTTTTGGAAGACTTACCAGGATAGTTTGCAGCGGCGAAAGACGAATCTCGCAAGTCTCTTTCCCAAGTAGCAGCAGAGACTTCGGGAACATCTCTTTGTCTACCCCTGCTTTTAGAGACTTGTCGATCCCCAAAGAGGGACTTACCCCAGACTCCTGTAGGCTAGGGAAGTTGTTTGCATTTGCCCCATCATTCCCAGAGGAAAATCCAACATCCCCTATATTTGCTTCTTTCTTGGGAACTGGTAACAGCGAAATATCAATCAAAGGCATGGTAATCTTCAGTGTCGTACCTTGATGAAGTCCCGCACTCTCAAGAGTAATGGTACCTCCCATGAGTTCGATTAAGTTTCGTGAAATCGCTAGTCCCAGTCCAGTACCTTCAAACTGGCGGGTAGTTGTGCCATTCACCATTACAAAGGGGCGAAATAGCTTGTGCTGTTGAGTTGGATCGATACCTATACCTGTATCTTTGACAGCAACTACCACCTGAGATTTACCATTACTATATTGAATTTCTGTAGCAATGGTGATGCTTCCTGTGTCGGTGAACTTAGTCGCGTTGCCAATAACATTAATCAACACCTGCTTCAGTTTTGGTGCGTCTGCCTGAATTGGTATCGCTTGGGGATCTAACTCACATTTCAACTGCAAGCCTTTTTGTTGAACATTAACTGATTGTAAATTAATCACCTCTAACAATATTTGTCGGAGGTCAATAGGTGTATTGACGACTGAAAGCTTACCTGCTTCGATTTTAGAAATGTCGAGTAAATCATTAATAATGCCTAGCAAGTGAATCGTTGTTTCATCGGCACGTTTGAGGAACTCCATTTCTTCTTCCCGGTCATCACATAAGCCATCTTCAACCAGGCGAATACAGTTAATAATAATATTTAATGGGTTTCTCAATTCATGCGAAGTCGTAGCCAGAAACTGGCTTTTAATCTGGTTAGCGGTTTTTGCTTCTTTCCAAGCTATTTCCAGTTCTTCTGCTCCAGCTTTCAGGCGTTCTACCATTTGGTCTAGTGCTTGGGCCAGTTGATTGAATTCCCGGATTTGAAAATTGTGAGGAACTGGTTGTGCGGCATGGTGAGAATGAATATTGAGAGCGTAGTCTCGCAGTTCTTCTACAGGACGTGCCAAATAAGGAGCTAGATATAGGGATGCTAACAAACTTGCACCAATCAGACCAACTGTCAAAACAATGAGAATTAGTTTGATTTCCTCTAAACCAAAAAGCGCATTATCGACACTAGTAACAGCTAAGACTATCCATTTTTGCTGCTGCTGTTGGGTGAGTGGATTTGCAATAGCTGTATAACCAGCTACTAATTCTTTCCCCTCTGTAAAAGACAAATTTACCGAATCATTTTGTCCGGCAATTGCATTTTTAATTATGCTTTTGAGTTGGGAAGAATTTGAGCGCTGATTGATATTAGTTCCCACCCAGTCGGTGAGTGGATGCGCCAAAATTGTGCCATCTTCAGCAATCACTACCATAGCGCCTGTGAGCGATCCCGGCGCATTTCTGGTTTGTTGGTACAATGCAGACTGAATACTTAAGCTGTAAACTAAATTTTTACGGCTATCGGAAACTGGTGCAGATAATACTACTTGCAGTTGATTTTGTGTATTTCTTTTTCCAGTTATTCCTGTCTTTGGCGGAAAGCTTGCTTTGACATCAATTCCGTCACTAGGCAAAGGTAATCTCAATTCTCCAATTGCTCGATCTCCACAGCTACTGGCGATTATCTTCTGCTTTAAGAGGTTCGTTAATTGGATGCACTCAATACTTGCTGGAAGTTGTTGCTTTAACTGCGTGAGAATTTCTTGCTCTTGTATAAGCGAACCCGACGGAATTACCGTTGTTTTACTTACACTCAGCAAATTAGCTTTTAAGATAGCGATCGCATCTCCAATTCTCTCCCCTTTACTGATGGCGCTTTCTGTTAAATTTTGCCGTGCAGTTCCCAATATGCTAGAACGTGCCTTATTTAAGGCAACGATCTCGCCTATAAGTAAAACTGGAACGAACAGCAGCAATATTCTCGTTACTAAAATTCGACGAAAGGAAGATTGGCGGGAATTAATCATCGAGTGTCTCACTTTGCATCTGCAAACCACAACAGCAAAGATATGTAATTAGACCAGCTAGATGAGACATTTTATTAAATTATCAGAATTTTATTTTCAATGTTTAAAAATAACAAATTGCTATAATTCAAAAAGAAACGTGGGATACCAAAACTTATATATGCTAAATGTAGAAGAGGTTGTTGTTGCATATGAATACAGTGGTGAAATTGTGAAAGAGGCACTTGCAGGTATAGATTTTTTTGATAATCTACCCACTAGCAAAAAAAATAATAAAACTATCAAACGTATTTAATGTTGCAACATCGTCCTCATACTACAGTTGTTTTAGCAATGAGTGCAGATGGCAAGATAGCAGATTTTAAGCGATCGCCTGCTCGGTTTGGCTCAAGGGTTGATAAAGCACACTTAGAAAAACAAATCGCTGCCTCTGATGCCGTTTTATTCGGTGCTGGTACTCTCCGTGCCTACGGAACAACACTCACCATAACAGATCGAACTCTAGTGCAACATCGGGCGCAACGAGGGAAGCCTCCGCAGCCACTTCACATAGTGACTACACACTCTGCAAACCTCAATCCGGAAATTAGGTTTTTTAAGCAACCAGTTAGACGCTGGCTACTCACGACAACAGAGGGAGCACTTTCATGGAAAGGACGCTTAAGGACGCTTTCCTCAACTCTGGCAAGCAGAGCGCAGGAATGTCCTCCAGAATTTGAGCAGATTCTGGTTTTTGAAACACCAACGCGAGAAATTGACATTTCCGCAGCTTTAAAGCATCTAGCCACTCTACATATAACACGCTTGGTGGTCTTGGGTGGAGGTGAATTAGTCGCTTCCTTGCTGGAATTAGATTTAATTGATGAATTATGGCTGACTGTCTGTCCGCTGATTTTAGGTGGTAATACCGCACCCACACCCGTCGAAGGGAAAGGATTTTTACCCAATTTAGCTCCCAAGTTGCAACTTCTAGAAGTTCATACAATTGAACAAGAAGTGTTTTTGCACTATCGCCTGCAACGACCAGCAGATTAGATTACGCTAAGTAAAGTTATTGGGGATTGGGTATGGGGAAGAGGCTGAGGGGCAGGGAGCAGGGAGCAGAGGAGAAACTAATTTTTTATTCTCCCCCTTCCCTCCTTCCCCTTGCTCCTCTTTCCCCCACTCTCCACTCTCCACTCCCTACTCTCCTAAAAAAACCCAGACAATGGTGGAACAACTTAAGCCTCGCTATTCTGTCGTTTGGACGAACAAAATCGCTGAAGTACCCCAAAATGCCTGGAATGCTTTGGCAATGCCACTCAAAACGCCGTTTTTAGAATGGGAATGGCTGAACAATCTCGAAACCTCTCAAAGTGCTACGGCTAAAGCTGGTTGGTTGCCAAATCACTTGACATTGTGGCGAGATAGAACGCTGATTGCTGCTGCGCCACTTTATCTCAAAGGACATAGTTCTGGTGAATTTGTTTTCGATCACCAATGGGCAGAGTTAGCCGATCGCATCGGAGTTCAATATTACCCAAAATTGCTGGGAATGACACCATTTACTCCTGCTGAAGGTTATCGGTTCTTAATCGCCCCAGGAGAAGATGAGGATGAAATTACAGCGCTGATGGTGCATGAAATTGACACTTTTTGCTCCAAAAATCGAATTTCTGGGTGTCATTTTCTCTACGTCGATCCCCAATGGCGTCCGATGCTGGAACGGCATGGTTTTACAACTTGGCTGCACCACAGCTACATCTGGGAAAATGCTGGCTTTAAAACTTTTGATGACTACTTGAAAGTTTTCAACGCCAATCAGCGTCGCAATATCAAGCGGGAACGCAAAGCTGTCGAAAAAGCAGGTTTACGATTGCAACCGCTGAGTGGGGATCAAATTCCTCAGTCTTTGTTTCCCTTGATGCACCAATTCTATGCTGACACCTGTGATAAGTTTGGCTGGTGGGGTAGCAAGTATCTCACACGGAGGTTTTTTGAGCAGCTATACGCCGATTATCGCCATCGAGTCTTGTTTGTTGCTGCATATAGCGAAGAAGATAATTCTCATCCTTTAGGAATGTCTTTTTGTTTATTTAAAGATGACAAACTCTATGGACGCTATTGGGGGAGTTTTCAAGAAATAGACTGCTTACATTTTGATGCTTGCTATTATGCGCCAATTGAGTGGGCGATCGCTAACGGTATTCAAATTTTTGACCCTGGCGCGGGCGGGCGTCACAAAAAACGCCGTGGTTTCCCCGCTATGCCTAATCACAGTCTGCACCGCTTTTACAACAATCGTTTAGGACAAATTATTCGTCCCTATATTAAGGAAGTGAATCAACTCGAACAGCAGCAGATTGAGGCGATTAATGCAGAGTTACCATTTAGTAACCGAGATTCTTAAAAGTTTGCCAAGGCAGAGGGTGAACGAAGAATTACACTTGATATAGAGCGTAAAAACCCTGAAGAGAGAAAATTCCTTTTTATAGTGCTTATGGATTTAATAGTTGAAGATTTAGCCGCAATTGATGATAAACTTTCCCAGCGTCATATTGACCTCGATCCCGGTGGATATTTTATTATTTACTTGGATCGAGATGCAGGATTAATTTATGCCAAGCATTTCACAAATGTGATTGACGATCGCGGTTTAGCTGTCGATCCCGAAACGGGAAAGGTTATTCCAGCGCGAACAAAGGTGGAACGAACTCATACAACAGTTTTTAGCGCGAGGACGGCGAAAGAACTTTGCGTGAAAATCTTTGAGGAAACTCAGCCCCCTCCTGTAACTCAATTAAATCATGCAGCTTATTTGGGTCGAGAATTTGTTCGGGCTGAGGTGGCTTTAGTCACAGGGCAAGAGTATGTTCAGGATTAAAGTTAAAAGTGAGGAGTTAAAAGTTAATAGTTAGAAATTCATAACTCCTAACTCCTAACTCCGCCATTACCCATCAGATGATGGCTGATTTATCTGATAGATATAGTAAGTCGCCATTGGGATAACGGTGGCGGCAATTAACAATCCTACTACCCAAGCAGTAGCGTTACCTTGGTCAGTCTCTTCTGCTTTTTTGAAAGTGCCTTCTACTTGTACAGTGTCAGTGACTTGGGGTGGCCCTGGATCGGGTTTGCCGGAGAGAACGGCGACAAGGCGATCGCTTGCATCGAGAAATGCCTGATTGTATTTGTCACCATTGCGTAACGGCACACTTACTGTTTCAGTAGCGACACTCTCGGCAATAGAGTCGGTGAGTAAAGGCTTGACTCCATCCCCAGTAATAATGGCAGTACCATTGGTAACCGTATCAATAACCAATAAAGTTTGATTAGCTTGGGCTTCTTTTGTAGGAAACCATTTTTCAAACAGTTCTTTGGCGAAGCTTTCCGGTGTTTCACCGTAGTCGAGGCGGCGAACAGTAACAATTCTGACTTGCTTATCTGTTTGCTTTGCCAAATCCTCAAAAGCGCTGCTAATTTTACCTTCATTCAGACGGCTGATGACTTCACCTCGATCCAAAACCCAGGTGTCATTCCCTGCTGTCAGGCTGGGTATTTGATACACACCTGTGGCTAAAGCAGGTGCGGCAAACAGCGAAGCTGCTAAAATAACCGTCACCAAAGGTAGAATTAGCCGGATGAGGTGTTTTTGACTGTTAAATACTTGTTTGAGGAGCTGTTTCATCGTGCGATCCCTAAGACAGACTTGCACCCAAAATACTACAGAACCACTGTCAAAATCACCTCGTTCCCGGTTTTCTCCAGTATCAAATTTCTGCTACTGCCAGCAGATATATATTTTACGGGATTTTTTGATTGCCCAAACTTGGGATGATGGCGGTGCAAACATTAACTTGATAAGAAATACCGCCCATTTTGAGAATTAACCCAAATGCTTAGGGCGGAATTTGCAAACCATCTAAAAATAATATCGTATAATCAATATTTTTGGCAGAATTAAGCATATTTTTTCATATGTGCGAGTAGCTTTTTCTGCTCTACCCATTGATGAATAATATCTGCATTTTTCTGAAATTTTAGCCAAATTCATATCAATATAATATATACATGACCATAATTTTAACTAACGACGACGGCATTGATGCCCCCGGTATCCGAGCGCTGATCGAGGTTGTAAACGGCAAAAATGCTATTATCGCTGCTCCTGCCGATCATCAGTCTGGCTGTGGACATCAAGTTACTACCACTCGCGCCATCAACCTCCAGCGACGTTCTGAAACTGAGTATGCGATCGCAGGTACTCCCGCTGATTGTGTAAGAATTGCCTTAACACAAATTTGTGCAGATGTCAATTTTGTGCTTTCAGGTATCAACGCTGGGGGTAACTTGGGAGTCGATGCCTACATTTCTGGCACAGTGGCTGCGGTGCGAGAAGCCGCAATGCACGGTATTCCCGGAATTGCCATTTCTCAGTATCGCAAAGCCAAGCAGAATTTTGATTGGGATCTGGCTGCCAAATTCACAGATGAAGTTTTAGCTGACTTACTCAAGCGTCCCCTAGAACCGGGAAGCTTTTGGAATGTCAACTTGCCGCATCTGCAACCAGGAGAACCACATCCTGAGATAGTCTTTTGCCAAGCCTGTACCAAACCTTTGCCCGTCAACTATCGTATTGACGGCGATGATTTTTATTATGTAGGAGAATATAGCAAACGCGATCGCACTCCTGGCAGCGATGTGGATGTATGTTTTTCCGGTAATATCGCGGTAACTCAGTTAAAGGTTTAACATTCAGTTACTAGTTAGGATATTGGGGAGAACTGGTAGGAATATTAATCTTATGCCTTGTTTGTAGCGATCGCGATCGCTATCAAAATTTTCAAGGTTTTGAAATCTGGTAAAGTTTCAGTGGTACTGAACACTAATTTCAAAAAAAGGAGAACAATATGCAGTTTCTCAAAATTGTTCTTGTCGCTCTCATCTTAATGGTGAACCTGGTAATTGCTCAACCCTCTTGGGCGGGCAAGGATTTTACTAAGGGGGCTGACTATGCTGAGGTAACTCAGGCGCTCAATCAACTTCTAACTGTAAAGGATACACCAGAGCAAGCTGGCTATACACCAGAGGAGTTCCAGCAGCGACTGGCACAATTGCAGTTTCAGAAAAATGTCATAGAAACAGCTAGGAAGCGGGCGCAATGCCGCAATGAGACTGGAAAGACGTTGGCTGTCTATGCCAATAAACCAAAAAAATCTCCAACCCAACTCTACTTTTTGGGCGCAGGAACAATCACTGATGATGATTGGGATTGCGATGGCATTTACTTACCCGCGGGTTCTCAAGTGGTTCTAGGCCCGAACGCTCAACCACAACAACTGACTGAACCAATCGCCGTCAAGTTTGTCGATGGTACACAGTCTATTGCTAGAACCAATCCAGCCACTGGTGTAATTGAATTGAATGTTGAACCTGCCACAGTATTCAAGGCGGGTAAAAGTACCTGGTTGCTCCCCACTTTATCCCAAGCAGATATCGATACGCAAATTCCCACCCCACAACTCATTGACTAATCTCATCTAAATAATTCAACTTTTATGCATTTTCCGTATAAAAGTTGAACTAAAGTAATAGGATATGTAAATAAAAATCTTCAACGATTGAATAACCAAGTTTTAATTAAGAAAAAATTACAAGCCACGCTTGAGAAGATTCAAACTAATAGCGATGGCTCTCCCGTTACTAATTTGCAGCTAGATAAAACTCTAGCCGAAGAAATTGAACAATTAACCACGGAACTTGAGAGCGTCAATCCCAATCTCAATTCTCTTCTCTATGCTACTTCTTTGTTAGAGGGAGCTTGGCAACTGCAATATTCCACAGCCAGAGAAATACGTTCTTTAGTTTCTCTACCATTGGGATTAAAACTAGGTGAAGTTTATCAGGTAATTGATGTTGCAAATAAATTGTTTTTCAATCTAGCTAAAGTTAAACATTCTCTGGGGCTAGTATCGGGATATGTTAAAGTCACAGCTAGCTTTGAGCCAGCCAAAGAAGATTTAGAGCCTCTATCGAACAAACGCATCAACGTCTATTTTGACAAACGCTACCTATCGATTGAGAGGATTTTTGGCATTAATACCCCCCAACTTAACCCATTTAAGGTAGTTCCAGCGAATAATCCTACTAGCAGAACTGCCACACTGGACATTACTTACTTAGATGAAACCTTAAGAATTGGACGTGGAGGAGATGGAAGTTTATTCATTCTTAGTAAATCCAATGATTTACCTAACTTCACCTCCTGAGTTTGAAATTGAATGCGCCGCAGAATGAATATGGCTCTCTCAATAAAGCATCTTTTTATCAAGGTAAAACCAGGTTCTGCGATGCTAGAACTTAAAACATTAAATTTAAAAGTAGGTCATGGAATAGAAGGAGATATTAATGCCGATCCTATAAGCCCTAGACACGTTTTGATTGTTAGGTATGACGATATTTTCAACTTATCAATTAAACCAGGAGAATTGCGAGAAAATATTGTGTTTCAAGGTATAGAATTTGATAATTTTATCCCTGGAGCTTTGCTAACTTTTGACAGTGGTGCGGCAATTCGTCTAACTTTTCATTGCGAACCGTGTAAGCGAATAGCCCACCTCGTAAAATCATTAAAAAGCATCCAAGGTAAAAGAGGAATTTTAGGCGTAGTTATTAAATCAGGTCAAATACAGGTTGGTAATAATTTTCAGGTTCAAGCTAATAAATTTCCAGCATTATCTGAAAATCCTTATGAAAGATTCCTAAATTTTATTATCAAAATCCCAACGGGGAAAGTAGTTACATATAAACAGATAATCAAAGGAATGGGAGTAGATAATAGCTATCTAAGAGCTATACCTACATACCTGAAAAAAACCTCCGCTACTGATTATCCGGTACATAGAATATTAGACTCTAAAGGTTATTTGATAACTTATGTGAACCAACAAAAAAATCTGCTAGAAACTGAAGGGGTTAAAGTTTTATCTAATTCAGATTTATTGATAAATTTAAACAATAATTTTGTAGATTTTAAAAATTATCTATGGGAAGATAACACCATATATTTAAAATAGATATTAATAATGTAATATTCAGGGATATTGGGAATATGATCCTGTATTTTGAGAGGAAAAATACTTCATTTTATCAAGACGATCCCTGATTTTTGATTTGTTTAGATGTAGCTTCCATAAAATCGATAAAAACTTTTATGAGTTTATGGATTCCCTCGCTACCTCCTGCAATTAAACCTCCTGTTAGCAATGCATCTAAACAACGGAAAATCACTACTTGAATTGGATTATCTAAATCAATAACTACAAGTGGCTCGATTGAACGAATACCTATTGCGCTCATTAAAAGACCGAATAAAAGCGATGTCCATAGAGCAATTATTCGTGTATCAGATTTATAGGCTACTCTTTGGCGCTCTTTTTCATTTATATCATCAAATTGGGGCTGAAATGTTTTTAATGATTCTTGTTGACTTTGTGTAAAATTTTGAATTATTTGCTGTTCTAAACTCATTCCTTCAGGCGGGAGTCCACTAATTTGGTTTGATTCTAAAGAAGGAAACTGTTTTTGTTGGGCTTCCATATTTTTTATCTTTTCAGATACTAGAGCCTTTTCTTGCTGAATACTAATCTCTAACTGTTCGACAAACGGGCCTCGCCAAGTAGTTATAAAAACTTCTAAAGAACGCTCTAATAACAAAGAAATAAATAATTGTAAGGTGAGTAACTGGATAATATCATTAACCCCAAATGGTTTTAAAGTAAATGGTTTAGATGATAACCAAGCTGACAAAGTTACTACTAGAAAACTAATAAAGATTAACAGAATAAATAGAGGAGATTCTGGAGAAAGCTTTAGCAACGTATTTATACTCCTGTTTGGCGTCACAATATCTCACACAGCCTGGAGGTGAAAACTACACCTGCTGAGTAACTTAACAACGTTAATTTGATAGAACAGTAAATAATTTATGACTCCACCCTTTTTTTCAGGAGTGTGATGGGCTACGCCATTGTGGAAGCGATGTCTTCAATGGGCTACGCCTACGCACCTTGGTGGTAGCAGGGTAAAAGTATTGCTATACAAGCATTCCAGAATTAAATTATGTGAAGCTAGTGTGTATGGAGCGATCGCACTTCCTTAGATTAATGTGAAAAGGAGCCTTGAGGAAAGGGAGACGACGTTAGAGCAAACATAGCACCAACTAAAAACCCCTTCAAGCTTGAAGGGGTTTGTAGTAATGTTTGGTAATGGGATGGTAATTAGGGGGAGACAACAGCTTTTTCTGCTTTGTGAAGTATTTTCTTGTCAAAGTAACGAGATGATAGTACAGCATTTCAAAAATCCGTTATGAACCTCTGCAAGATGTACTTAGTAAGATAAGCTATTAGTGTTGCCTAATGATGTTAGCTGCGACTCGACAGCATTTAGGTAACTTGTATCATTCAAAGCTTGTGCCGGTAACCTTTTAGCGTTTACAGCAGCCTTAACCACATCTAGTGCAGTTAGGCTTCCTGTTTGATATTGAGATACCAAAGCACTACCACTAGGAATACCCTGTGCTTTAAGGTTACCTTGATAAGCTAGAAATGCAGCATCAAAGGGTTTCAGGTAGCTGACGTTGGTAGAATAAGTAAATAAATTGTTAGAATTGATAGCGATAGGTTCGCCACTATTGTTAGTACCTGTTTGAGCGCCACCGATTACAGGTAATAAAGCAATAGAACCAACAATGAGTACAGAATCCATCAAGGTGGAGAATTTCATAGAATTTATCCTTATTTAGAGTGAAGTGCAATTACTGTTCTTGAGTAATAGAATCTTACTTTTTATCAGTCTCAACTTCCTGCACTCAGGTCACCTGAACGGTTGATTTGTTACTCACCCATTCGGGCTATGTAATTAGCGCTAAAACTGAAAAATTGAAACCAGCCTCCAGTTTATGCAAAGTTGCTAAGACCCATCATGCGATCGGCAAGAACAGCAATATCAAAGGGTTTGAGGTATTTGATATTTGTGGAACGGCTGCGTAAAGTATTAAATTTCATAACTGTGTTGATTGATTTGGTACTCTTCCTATGAGTGGCTGTTTGAGTCCTAGCGATTCTAGGTAGGACACTAGAATCAATAAGGTGTGCAAAAGTCAGCGAGGGAAAGATCGAGGCTAATGCTGTGTTGGTAATAAATCGGGAGTAAAGTTCAGGGCAAACTTGAACAGATATCTATTTAACTGAGGTAATCTAAAAAGTTATGCAATGCTGTTACTCAGTTAGAGGCGTAGCCCAACTTTTGCTGTAGACGCTGCTTCGGCTTGTCGTCAGACATCTGTTAGCGAGGAACAAGCGTCCGCAGGAGCGTCACTGTTCAAAATAGGCATTGCATTTCTGCACTATCCTCTTCAACAGCAAATTGATTGGTTAACTATGATTGGTTCTAATTTGTCTATTCGGGTTTGCCGAACATAAAAATTAGAGTCAGCCGTAATTATTTTCATGTCTAGTTTGGGACGGAAATCATCAATAAATTAGTGCTAAAAACCGAATTTACAGTAGGTTTAACTATACATAATATGGATATGTAAGCACTGATGGAAGTGCAAATTTTATTAAACAAAAGCTAATTGATGCGAGGAAGAGTTATGACACTAGTTCGTTGGAATCCTTGGAGAGAAATTGACACTCTACAACATCAAATCAATAGTTTGTTTGAAGATACTAGAGTACCATCTGTATTGTTGGACAGAGGCTTGAGCAAAGTTCCTGCTGCTGAAATACAAGAAACTGAAGATGCAGTCCATCTGAAGCTAGAACTGCCAGGGCTAGAAGCTAAAGACCTGGATGTGCAAGTTACAGAAAACGCTGTTTACGTAAGCGGTGAGCGGAAGTCTGAAACCAAAACTGAGGAAAAAGGTATTACCAGAAGTGAGTTCCATTACGGTAAATTTCAACGCGTAATTCCTTTATCTACTCGGATTCAAAATACTAAAGTTACGGCAGATTATAAAGATGGTATCTTGAATCTGACACTGCCTAAAACTGAGCAAGAAAAGAACAAAGTTGTCAAAGTTAATTTGGAACAACCTGCTACCTAATGGGTTGCGATCGCACGACTCTACCTCCTTTGATAGATTGAGATAGCTAAAAGCCTGGTTACTCGCATAACCGGGCTTTTGTAATTTTGGCAAATGATTTAGGATTGCTATAAAATCGCTTAGTATCTTTGCTGTCTGGTTTTGCTAATACTTAATTTTGAAAGTATACTGAGACAAAAATACTTGTTTGGCAAAGCTTTTATACCCACCAGCAAGATCGGGGATATAGAATCATCGAGATGATTCCCGATTTTTTCAAAAAACCGGGAATTTTGTTGTTTGTGAATGATTAAGTATGGCTATATCGATTTAAGATAATGCACGATCGCCTTTGCTGTTGCCAAATTAGTTGCAAGTAAAACTTGATTAATAGTGCATAGCCTTAGCAGTGCTTCTTCATTTGCTTGGCCAGGTTGAGGTTGCAGCAAATCTCTCAGAAAAATAACTGCTGAAATTTCTCCAGATCCAACCAATGAAGCAATAGTTTGATATCCTCCAGAAGTTGGTGCGGAGGTTTGTTGACTAACAGTTATCCCAGCTTGTTGATGCAATGCTTCACTAACAGATGGCCACGTAATTGTAAAGCTCTGCGAGAAAAATTCTTGGTGCTGAGAAACAAATTCAGCAAGTTCTGATTTATTGCTTTCGTGAGCGATGAGGACTATATTTCTTTCAATAATCGTTTGAGGAGGCTCACTTATATTTGTTTCTTCTGAAGTTTCATCAAACCGCTCTTCTTCTCCCTCAGAAACTTCTTCAATAGTTTGACTGATGCTCTCAGTCGCTCCCGTTTCTGTTGTTTCCAAAGATTGAATATAATCTGAGTCAGAAACTTCATTTACTTGTGCAGGAACATCATCAACATCTACATTGCTTTCTTCAGTACTTGTATTACTCAAATCAATGTCTTGATTGCTGACAACTTCGGCAACGGTATTATCAGGTGCAGTTGATGCTTCAGAAAATTCGCTTATTGTTTCATCAACAGCAGAACTAGGTTCTACTTCGTCAACATCGGCCCTATCTTCTGCGGTAATTGGCGTATCCAAATCTAGCACTTCATCTTTAATATCCTGTGTAACTTGACTCTCCTGCTCTGGTACTTGGCTCAATGTTTCTAGCTGCTGAATGTCCTCGTCTTGAGCAGCTTCGCTGACAACCTCATCAACATCTGTACTAATTTCTTCTGTGACTGGCGTATCTAAATCTACTACTTCATTATGAGTAGCTTCGGGAACGGTACTCTCCTGTGCAGGAACTTCGTTGAAAATATCACGCGGCTGTACGAAGGTGACTTCTGCTTCTAGCGCTGCCTCTAACTCTGCATTCTCATTGTAGATAAGTTCTGGAATGGCACTTGGATCGCGCCGCTGTACGAAAGTAGATTCTGCCGCCAATGCTGCTTCCAAGCCTGCAACCTCATCGTGAGTGGCTTCTGGAAGGACACTTTCCTCATCAGGAGTTTCAATTATGTTTTCAGGTGAAGCGATCGCCTCATCAGGCTCAGTCAAAGAAACTTCTGAGGCTTCGCTAACTTCTGGAACTTCTACTTCTTCAACATCTGCGCTGAGTTCTGGCTCAGATGTTGTATGCAAATCCACAACTTCATCGTGGACATCGTGTCTAACTTCGCTGACTGCTTCTGATGACTGAATGATGTTTTCAGGAGCAATTACCTCAACAACCGGGGTGACATCATCAGGTTGGGTAGAAACAACTTCTGAGATTTGGCTGGTTTCTGGGGAAAGAGCATTAATTTCAGGTGTTTCTACTTCGTAAGTAATTGGCGCTGGAACTTCGTTGGCTACCTCTGGGGCTGGATTCGCAACGTTAGAAGGGCTGACATTTTCAGGCGATCGCGATCGAGAAAACAGTGAAGGGTCTATAATTCTAAAGACTGTCTCTGCTTGCTGATAAGCAGGAGCAACTGCTTCTAAGATCAGAGCGTAATCTGCAATCCGAATAACATCTCCATCGCTCAAAGAATATGGTCGATCTTTTTCAGCTTGTTTCCCGTTAAATATTGAACCATTTCTACTGCCAAGATCGCAAAAGTAGTAAGTTCCACCTTTCACAAAAAACTTAGCGTGTACCCGACTGATATCAGGGCTATCTAGGACTAAATCAGAATCAGGAGAACGACCTATTAGCCATTCTCCTCTCGTTGTATTTTCTACGGTAAGGTCAACTTCATTGACTTCACTTAGATTTGGTGAGTAGCTAACTTTTACTTTCATATTAATTTTTGATTAATTTTATTGATTTCTGCTACCCAGCGCTGACGGGTAGTATGTTCTAAATTTAAAATATCATCTTGTGACCAGTGAAAATGATAAGCAATAAAAGCTACCTCCTCATATAAAGTTTCAGAGGGGTAGCTCACGACTCCCCCGCGAGTTCTAGCTCTACTGAAAATTGAGTATCGCAGTGGGGACATTGTGTCGGAATGTGTACATTGCCTTGCTGATTGATTCGATTGTAAAATTCTCGGAGATAGGCAATGTCATGTAGCAGCAGTCCTTCGAGTAAATCTGGGCTAACAGAGTTGAAACTGCCTAAGCGAGTAATAACCCGTGCAAGCATCACCAAAACGCCATAAGCTGGATTTTCCTGAACTTTGCGCTCTTGTTGCACCAGAATTTCATCTTTGGCGGTGGCTAAACGCATTACCCCATGACGATGTACTCGGTGTTCGCTATCACTCAACCCTCTAGGAAGAGTAAAGGCAAATTCTGTGCAGAGAGTATCCTTTTTACGGCGCATAGGTAATTTGGGGAAGGTGGGGGCCCCTCTGGGGATAAGGGGTAATGGGGAAGGTGGGGATTGGGAATTGGGGAAGAAGCAAGGGAGAAGAGTTTTCCCCTCTGCCCCCCTGCCCCCCGCACCCCGCCCCTCTGCCTCTTTTCAATGCCCCATACCCAACTCAATTATGAAGAAGTGGTTCGGGGGAATTTATTGTATCTTCTGGTATGGAAGTTTCGCCTTCCAAGCCATTGATTCGACGGTAAAAATCTTGGAGGTAATTTAAATCTTGGGCAAAAAAGTTTTCCACTATTGCAGGAGTCACTTCCGATAAAGCACCCAAGTGGGTAATCACTCGCGCCAAGATAATAATTGTTGCATAAACGGGATTAGCTTTAACGCGTGGGTCACGCAAAGGTGCAATCTCGTCTATCGCCGTTGATAACCTCATTACACCCTTGCGGTGGAGGTTGCCTTCAGAGTCTAGATACCCCTTTGGCAGTACAAATTCAAACTCTGTTGAAAACATAGTCCTCCTGATTACTTCACACGTTTGAATTCCTCAAAGGCAACTTCCACCTCCTCAATTTCGATGTCATTACTGCGGGCGCTGACATCGGCAATTTTGTAACTTGCAGGCCAAGCACCGGCTAATTCAAATCTAGCTACTTCTTGATTTGCCTGATTATAAATAGACAAAGCAACAAGTCTACGTTGTTCAAACCAATTACCCTTTTCGACTTTTTCAAACCACTTCCAAAAATCCATAGAGTTGGTGATACCTCTACGCAGAGTGAGATTACCACTCTTGGGATTGCTAGGAAGCTGAGTTCTCACTACCAAACCTTTTGACTGTCCTTTTGTACCCCAGGTTTGAGAAGTGACTTCAGAAATTTCAATTGCCTCTTGTGTTCTTTTGAAGCCCTGACACTCCAAAAAGAAGCAATCGGTACTGTTTTGACCGTCTAGTGTCAGTCCTAAATAAAACCGATGCGCTGTAAGAATTTCCGGAAGTTGACCTGCGGATTGTACCACTGTTGATTACTGCAAATGCTAATTATTTGATCCGTTTAATTCCTTCGTGAACCAATTCAATGGTTTCATTGGCCATATCACCGCCAGAGGCACTTAAGGTAGGGCCAGTGTATTTACAGGGATAACAATTGACAATGTTCCACCTTGCTTTTTCAGTGTTTTGTTGGTCGTAAGCAACCACCGAACCAGTTTTACGCTTCTGTGCCCACTTACGAGGGTCACCCATGTCCTCGTTACAGTCTTGATACCATTTATAAAGGTCTATATCATCAGTGGCGATGACTTGTATGGTGATATTGGTAAATTTAACAACAGTTGGTGTAGCTTGGCGCATTAGTTTACCGCCCTTAGATGAACCGTGGACATCTTGCGCTGGAGTATTCTCAACGCCTAGTCCACTAATTTCTTTGATGAATTTATCAGTAATTCCATCAGCCTCAAAGTAAAATTTACAAGAGGTTAAAAATTCGCCTGCCATAGTTTTAGATTCCTTTTTGTGTAGTTAATTTGGTGAATGAGGAATGGGGAATGTGGGGCCCCCTCTGGGGATAAGGGGTAATGGGGAATGGGTACAGAAGAGAAGTCTTTCCCCCTACTACCACGCTTAGTGTTACTCGCTGTCTTCAATGCCATTCCATTGGCTGATGCGGAAAACAACAAATTCAGCGGGTCTGACAGGGCAAACACCGACTTCGATATACAAACGACCTAAAATCCTAGTTTCTGGTGGGTTTAATTCTTCGTCGCACTTAACATAGAATGCTTGTTCTGGAGATGCCCCAAATAAAGCGCCCTCACGCCAGATGCGTTCTAAGAAATTACTGACGGTGCGGGTTACACGTGCCCATAAATCTTGGTCGTTGGGTTCAAAAACCACCCATTGAGTCCCCAGTTCTAGGGATTTTTCGATATAGCTAATTAGTCTACGCACGCTGATGTAACGCCACTCGGTTTTATCTGGCTCAACTAAAGTGCGTGCGCCCCAAATGCGGATACCTCGGTTGGGGAAGCTGCGAATGCAATTTATGCCAAGGGGGTTTAATAGTTCTTGTTCGCGGAAGTTTGTGTCATAACCCAAACCAATTACGCCTCTGGGAACTTCATTTGCAGGGGCTTTGTAAACTCCTCTAGTTTCGTCGGTGCGGGCCCAAACGCCCATCACATGACCACAAGGAGGTACTAAAATTGGATTACCGCGATCGCGTGGATTAGGTACTTTGATCCAAGGATAATAAAGGGCCGCAAACATCGAACGACGGTTAAATCTATTCAACCATTCCACTACTTGTTGCGGTTTGACGGCTTCCGGTGGCGAATCAAGTACAACCATGCGGTTGGGCGGGTTGGGAATATCGCCACTGGCAGAACCCTCGCACATACTAATCATCAGCTCGATGATGCCGTGAACTTGATCTAAATTCAGCACCTGCTCTTGATAAGCCCGCATCACATCAGGACAAGCCAGCATGGTGATTTCATCAATTTCAAAGATACCGCGTACCCCAGTGCGATCGTCTCGAACCCCTTCTAAATTTTGCGAAAATCTATCGGGTGGGGTGGCTACAATTGGCGGTGCTAGTTCGTATTGACCATTAACCGGACGGCGAGCTAAAGGCTGTCCGCTTTGAGTTATGTCTTCTACAGTGACATACATCGAATTTCTTAATGCTGGGAGCGCATAAGTTGCTGCTTGAGCACTAGGCTCGCGGTTCATTGTCAAATTCTCATATTCCTCTAGAAGCTCATCTCCCCGACGAATTTGGATAGTGAAATATTCACCCGTATTTGGAGGTGCATCTCCTTCGGTACCTTCGGGTAGGGCGCGGGGCGAACCATCAATAATTACAATATTTACTAATCCGCCTGCTGCTTGCTCTGGGCGCAAAGTAAAACGGAGGGCTGGACGATTACCTCTAGAGTTAATTCGTAAGGTAGCCGGTTCTGGAGTCGCTGGTTTGGGTGCGCCTGGTAATTGAGTACCGATGCTTGTCACCCAGCAGCGGCCGCCACCATTCATAAAGTAGCCGTAGACTGAAAAGGGTAAATAGGCGTTGAAGTCGGTGAACCCATCAGAATTGAGACGGGCAAAGTAGTTGAGATATTGCGTCCAATTGGTTACTAGCACGGGCTTGTATAATTCAGCCCCACCACGAATATCTTCTGTAAAGCCGACAAATCCGGCAACTGCCGTGCTAACACCTTCAATTGGTCGGCTACCCCGGTCAATTTCTTCAATATAGACACCGGGAGCAAAGTAATCAAGTCTAGCCATGAAAGTCTCTCCAAGTCAGTAAAAATCTAATTATTCAGGAGTTAGAAATATTTCTTTGAAAGTATGACTTTGGCTATCTACCAATGCATTGACATTTTGGGGTAAATAGCCAGGATGATTCAGAGTCAAAACATAATTACCTAAATGAAGGTCTTCAAAGAAGAACAACCCTTCTTTAGTGGTTAATAGAGACTTTTCGGTTCCCCTCACAGCAACTTCTACCGCTACCAGGGGTACATTTGTCACCGCACTTCTGACAATACCCGCGATCGCAACTCGCCTGCTCAAGACTAGACTGTTACTATCGCTAGACAATTGATTTCGCAAATTGAAAATTCGCTCCCAAACCACAGGTACTAAAGTAGGTTGTGGCTCGAAGGGTATTGTAATTGTCAAATATAAGGCTGAACGCAATGGCACATTGAGAGCGCTCCACAAAGAGCCAATCTCAATTGGCGGTTCTAGGGCAACTGTCATGTTCAAATTACCATAGCCCCGTAATTCAGGAACCAAAAACTCTTCTTCTAAGGTGCGATGGCGCAACAGTAAGGTCAACGCTTCACTGATAAAGTGATGTTCGCCTAAAGCTGTTCTATCCCAAGCTGTTAATAGCAGCGAAACATCAAACCAAGCGGGTGCCCAATTTACACTGACAGGTTGTAGAGCGCGTGTTAGCTTGCGTTCAACTTGCCTGCCAGAATGTTGTAGCTGCTTACTCTCACGTATATCATAAATGTATAAATTGAGAGTTGGCCCTGCTCCCTCTTCCCTTCGATTACCAGGATGGCTAAAGTCAATTTGCTCTGTACTGGTAAGTGAGGTTCCTCCAGCTAGAATTTCGGCTAAAGTTTGAAGAACGAAGATAAGCATGAAGATGTTGTGCTGGTAGCTAATCCAGATGCATCTACAGTATATGTATCAGTCTTCTAAAGTTAATTAGACTTTTGTCGATATTTTTGGATAGGGCATTGGTTATTAATTTTTCTCTCTGACTCCCTCATCTCCTCAGAATGATGATTGCGAAGGCTGGAGAATATTACTCCCTTCTCGCCAGAAAAATAAATTTTTGTCACGAACCGTCAAGGAAGAGAGAGAAAAATAATAGGTAATCTTGTAGCGACAAGGGAGTAACTTTTCAATAATCCGAAAAGTAGCAACTTCAGTTTGTAGATTAGTTTGGAGCAGTTTTTAATTGGACGCGCCACATTTTTTTCTTGTCGCGTGGGCCGAAAAGCCTTCCTAGTAGTCCACCAGACCTAATACAGATGAGTTGAGCATTTCTTTCTTCTCTCTGTGTTCTCTGTGTCTCTGCGGTAAGCCCCTTTGCGTCTCCGTTAAAAAAATTAACTTTCACAAAGACTTTCAGCTGCATCTTCTTCCTGTACGTTCGCTTCTTTTTATATGGCAAGAGAAATTCAAGTAATATTCATCTGGGAATATAAGCTTAATAATTTTTTGTATAATTATCTGCAAAGATAACTTAACAAAAAAATAAACATTACTTAAACGGCATAATTTTATACTGGTAAAGAGAACTGTAAAAACATTTGGTTGCAAAAAGCGAGTGAAGCTATGACACTAGGCTTTTCTGTACAAAAACTAGAAAATGGCTCGAATTATTTGAGTTCCTCAGACATCCAAAGCTTTTGTCAGCTTGAGTCTGAGCAGTTAACTAGTCAATATCCAATTTTTTTCGCTCGGATTGTCTATCATGATTCTTTGCTGAGAAATCATCAGGAAGTTATAAATTATAGTCAAGGTCAAACTCCTTTTTCTTCAAAAACTTTAGCTTATTTGCGGTCTGAAGCATGGCTTACAGATTTTCCGCCTACTTTGACTTTACATGAATTTATACTGAAGGACTTTTCATCCATTTCTTACATTTGCCCCATAGGTTATAGAAATCAAAAACCGGAATATATCCAAATAATTACTCACGAACCTCTTTCAGAGAGTTTGCAATTATACGTAAAACGCTCTGCTATGCTCCTGAGTAAGTATGTAGATATTTACTTAGGCTATGGAAGACAAAAAACTGAAATTCAACTACTGGAAGATATCCTGCATCGAGTCGGACATCAATTGCGTAACTCATTAGGACTTATCGGATTGTACGCACATAATTTATGCTTAGGGTTGGAGGATAGTCCTTGGCAAGAGCAAGCGACAATCATCGGCGAAAGCATACAAGATTTAGATACTAATTTAACCGAGCTGATTGATTGTGGACAAGGTGCAAAATTAAGGGTAATATTTCAAGATTTAAGAAGTTTGGTAGTTGAAAGTATCACAAATTTACAACCTCTAATTAATCAGAAAAAACTGAAAATTTCGATTCCCAATACATCAACAATCCTGAAGATAGACAGATTGCAAATGAAACAAGTATTTGATAATATCCTCAGTAATGCTGTTCATTTCAGTCCTGATTCAGGAACTATTACCTGTAGCTGGCAAATTTTTCAAGATGAAGTTTTAATTAAAATTTCCGATCAAGGGACAGGATTATCTAAAGAAGATTTGCAAAAAGTATTTACCCCATTTTATTCCCGCCGTCGCGGAGGTACAGGGTTGGGTTTAACTATTGCTAAAAAAATAATTCTAGATCACCAAGGAAGTATCTGGGCACAAGTTTTGTCAGAAAGTGGGGCACAATTTTCTGTGATTTTGCCTCGACCAAGGAGCGTGAATTAATTCGTAATTCGTAATTAACAAAGATGGCTAACGATCATAAAAAACTTTCAGTTTTGCTGGTAGATGACGAAGAACGGTTTCGTCAAGGGTTACGTACTTTACTCAACTTTTATAGCATTAATTCTGCATTACCTGTAGAAGTTATCGGTGATGCAGATTCTGTTGAGCAAGTTTTAAAACTTACAGCCCAGAAGTGTCCAGATTTAATTTTGCTGGATATGCAATTGAAAGGATGTGATGGGATTACAGTTCTAGCACGTCTTAAAGAAACTGGCTACACTGGCAAGGTTTTAGTATTGTCGGCTCATCAAGAAGATGACTGGATTTTTAGAGCAATGCAGGCGGGAGCCGCAGGTTATGTGTTTAAAAATCGTTTGGCAACACAACTGTGTGAAGCTATTGACACTGTTACAAAATCGGAAATTTATTTACCTTCAGAGGTTGCTAGTCGATTTTTCCGGTTTTTTCAGGCTTATTCAGACTCTTGTGTGAAAGCATGTCACAATCTGCATTTAACAGAAAGAGAGCAAGAAGTTTTATACTGGTTAACTCAAGGTGCTTCTAATGAAGAAATCGCTAAACATTTATATGTAACAGTTGCTACTGTTAAGGCGCATCTCACAAGTATTTTTGAAAAATTGAAGGTTACTAGCCGGACTCAAGCTATTGTGGCTGCCCTCAAATTAGGATTAGTTCACGCTTAAGCGCGATACAAGTAATCGGCGCAATTTACGAAATTTGTATATGCCTTCATTTGAATCTTTTTATAAACAATACCCCTGCTCGTATAATTCTCCCTTAAGTTGCGATCGCCCCTTCCAAACGGCGCAGCAAATCAAGGGGGCTAAGTTTTGTTTGGAATGTGGTTTTCCAGCAACTTTACCGCAGGAGGCTGAGATTAAAGGAAGTCAGGGGACTTATCAAATAGTTAGTTATATCGGCGTGCGGGGTTTAGGCCGCTTATACTCAGCTATCCAACTCAAGGACAAACAACCTGTAATTATTAAAGAATACCTGCTGCCCAATCGTTCTTTTAATGAAAGCGAGACTCTGAAGCGGAAAGAGACTTTCAAACGGGTGGGTGGGATAAGTTTAGCCGATAGTAGAATTCAAAACTTTCGTCTTGTCGAAACTAAAGAAGCGATCGCGGATGAAAAAGGAGAACACTGTTATTTAATTAGTACAGGAATAGAGTCATCCCAAACTTTAGCCAAATATCTTATAGAGAGGGGAGCAATGACATCTCCTGAAGTGCGTGAAGTTCTAAATCAAGGTTTACAAACTCTCCAATTTCTCCACACTCAAAAGCTGCGTTTTCCCTCAAATCAAATCCAATTAGGCATAACTCACGGCAATATCAATTTAGATAGTATTTTAATTAAGATAGAAAATAATCAAAATTTTTCTATATACTTTTGTGATTTAGCTATCTGGGAAAACTTATTTATTCCACCGATTATTCCTCAACCCACTGCCGCCAGACCTGAGCAAGATTTAGAATCATTAGGATTGGTAGCTTTTTATTTATGGGTGGGACGAACAACTAATTTTTCACCTAACCAGCCTCTAGATCCTAGAGATAATCAACAATGGCCAGATATAGATAGGCATTTAAAGCAGTTTATTTATCGTTTAATTGGGCTAGAAACTCCTTTTGAAAGTGCGGAAGCAGCTCGTCAAGCATTGCTGGAACTACCCAAAGAAGATCGTGTTAATAGTTCCGTGGATTCGCCAGATTCTCAAAAAATCCAAAAACGTTTCCCAATGCCCTTGCTTTTGCTAATAATTTTGGCTTTATTACTGCTTGGCGGGGGAATTTGGTATTGGCTTTGGGGCAAGAAAACAGATAGTCCTAATCAATATATCCTATGGTCTAGACTTGTGCGTAATTTCTCAGAAGTCCCCAACGTTCCTTCTGGAAAATTTACTTACACAGGAGAAAAAGACAGTACATGGAGTTATGTTTTAACGCAACCTGTAGACAACAGTCGTTTAGTAGATTTATTGACCACACCAAAGTCAGATGCAACCGCAACATTTAACTATGAATCTGTTTTATCAGCAAATCTAAATAATCCGATTAAAAGTATCGAAGAAGTCCAAACAAGTAAAAAAGATTTTGCAATTACTAGTTTGGTAGACAACATTACAGATAAACTTGCTAAAAAACCAATTGCCTATGATGGATTACTTGTTTTTGTAGCATTTAATAAAAGAGATTCAAATCTGGCTAATGCTCTTGGGGGGCAAATAAGTCTTGAGCAATTGCGTCAAATTTACACAGGTAAAATTACTAATTGGCAGCAAATTAATACCAAACTTCCAAATCTGACTGTGAAACCTTTTGCTCCAACCGAGCCGGAAGCAATCAGTAAATTTCAAGAAATAGTTCTCAAAAATGCCCCTCAGGACGAAGCTTTATTTGAAGCCACTGTCAAAAATACGAAAATTGATACAACAAAAACTCAAAATCAGATACGCAGTGAGACTCTAGAGGGGCGAACCACTGGTATTATAAGTTTTGGGATTATCAGTAAAACTTCTAGTCAGTGTACTGGCTATCCACTAGCGATCGCAGATGGTAAAAAGTCAGCTATTCAACCTCTGTTTCAACGGGGCGATCGCCGCTCAATTAATCCCTCAGATGACTTGTGTCAGCATGATAATTATTATGTTGATGTCACAACTTTCCAAAGCTACCCTTTGGGATACCCTCTTTATGTGGTGTACCCTAAAGACAGCACCCGCCTACAGGGTGGTTCTACATTTGCCCAGATGCTAACCACTCGTCAGGGTCAGTGTTTACTTACTAAAGTAGGTCTTGTAGCTTTACAACCTATGCCTGATGATATAAATTCTTATGCCTGCAAATCGGTGCCCTAACCCCAATTGCGAATATTTTAACCGCGCCCTGCCTAACAATGCTAAGGTTTGTCCCTGGTGTTCCACTCCTCTGGGTAATGTAGTTTCTAATACACCACAACCGCCTAGTCAAGCACAACCTATTCAACAACAACCTAGTCAACCACCGCCTATTCAGTATCAGCGGCCACCAACAGACCAACCTAACTACCAGGTTCCTCAACAAGCCCCTGTCGATTATTCAACAGTCTATCAGCCACGGGTTTCTTATCCACCAACACCACCTGTTTATACTCCTCCGCCTCAAAGAGCGCCAGTCTTAAAGCTGATTCATAGCACAGGAAGAGAATTTAACCTGATTGGGGAAGGAGGGTATATTGGTCGCCGCAGTCAGAGTCCAGGAATAGTGCCACCAGAAATTGACTTGACTGGTATTCCCAGTGAGGGAATAGTTTCTCGTCGTCATGCGCGAGTCGATTGGGACTGGTCGCAAAATGCATACATGATTGTTGATATGAGTACAAATGGTATTTACTTAAACAACAATTCTTTAACTCCTGGTATGCAATATCGCCTACTTAATGGTGATTCACTGCGATTTGGTCAAGATAATCTAGTTAATTTCACTGTATATGTTGTGTAATTAAAAAACATGTAGGGGGGGGTGCAAGGCCAAGATCCCCTACAAATATACAAATAATTTTGGATAATTTATTTTTTGTCAGTCCCTATTGGGAAAATAAATTAGGTGTAATTTTATTGTTTGGTGTCGGTACTCAACCCTACTGGCAAGAATGGGGATGCCTGCGGCGGGCTGCGCCTACGCACTTCAAGAGGTGTAGGGTGGGCAAATTCTGATAATTTGACAATTTTATGTCCATTTACCCAACTTAAAACAGATGCGATCGTACTACTGCCTTCCCAAAAGTAACTTCTGCCTTCACGTTTGAGTGTTTCGCGCAATCTGTAGCAACTTCTGCCTTCTCTGAAGTAACTTCTGCCTTCACGTTTGGGTGTTTCGCGCAATCTGTAGCAACTTCTGCCTTCTCTGAAGTAACTTCTGCCTTCACGTTTGGGTGTTTCGCGCAGTCTGTAGCAACTTCTGCCTTCCCGGAAGCTATGTAGGGTGCGTTATGCACCACACCACACCTCAACTCTTCTAAATATCCCAAAAACTGTTAAGCATTTCTGGAATTTCAATATGATTGCTTCAGTGCGTTACTTGCTTACGGCACGCTACGCGAACGTTAACGCACCCTACAAGATCGGGCGATCGTACTACGAGGTGAGCGAGCACAGTATAGCTCGATCATCGCATTTTTAAACCTGTGATTACCATTTCCAAAATTGAAACCACCATGCTTTGCTATCAACCACTCTAACTTCAGTATCACTCTTCGACCAAAAACCATTCCTACGACGATCATTGGCTTCATTGAGCATACGTCTTGCGAATGAATATGTCCTTGTATTATCTAATTCTTTTGCTTTTAAATAGTACAGCATATCTACCAATACTGTATCGTTGTGGACAAAGCATGTACCCAAGCCATATTGGATTCTTTTATCTATATGCTCGTAGTGAATGTTGGGAAGTTTTCCCGACTTTTGATCTGCCGTAGCCTCCTTTTCTAGATCTTGCCAATTTCGATCAATTGTCTTCATTTGAGTTACATATGATTGCAATTGATTAGGACTCATCCCAGTTTCAGGATCGACAACACCCTCCGCAGGAGGCAAATTCATGTTAGCCCAAATCAATTCCCTGTCATTAACTCCATTTCTTTGGTACTGTTGTGATGATGCAACATGAGCCAGTTCATGAATAATAGCACTTGCAAAGTAATCCTCATCAAGAGAGAGTTTTTTCGCGGTGTCCCACTCTATCTTATAAGGTTTTTCTGCGTCAGGTGTTGAGGTAGCTTGAGGTGCTGTGCCTTGAACTTGAACAAAATCACACTTAGGTAATTGGGTAGCTGCGTCATTATATTGTGCGGACAGCACAGAATCTTTAAGAATATTTTGAATCTTTTCTTGCGAATAGCCACTATGGACTTCCGTCCACATCGCAGCCATATTATCGTAAACTACCCTTTGTATAATTTCTGTTTCTTGACGCTGTAGGGTAGCTTTTTGATTTTGCGATCGCTGTACAGCCCCTCCATTTTGCTGCACAACATGAGTCAACTCATGCGCCAACAACTCTTGACCCCCCCGACTCCCAGGGTTGTATTCCCCCTGCCGAAAGAACACATCCTGTCCCGTCGTGAAAGCCCGCGCCTGAATTGACTGATTCAACTGGTCTGACTGACCATCCGTGTGAACCTTCACCCCACTGAAATCAGCGCCAAACGCCTGTTCCATCGGTTGGCGGATATTGTCCGCCATCGCTTGTCCACCACCCCTTGCTTGGTTGATGGACGCTTCCAAGTCTGGCGCAGCACCCATCCCAGCCTTACCCTGACGCTGCACCATCGGCTTCATCTGCAATTCTTCTTCATCCTCTGGCGACTCTTGTCGTTGCAGTGTGCTATTTTCCAGAGATTTTATCTGCAATTCTTTCTCTTCTGGCATCGCCTCTCGTTGCATAGACTGGCGATTTATAGGCTGCGCTATTCTTTGCATTACCTGCTGTGCGACGCTATCAGCTTCCTGTTCATATTTATCCCCAGGCTGGCTAATTGAGAGTTTTGCTTGGGGATTACGCAAGGGTATTCGACTAATGTCGTGGGTGAGAGGTTTATGAAGTGGTTGCACCAATGGAACTGCTTGGGGTGAAGCTTGTGAGGAATCTAAACCAAAGCCGGGTATCCGGTGTTTGAGAGATGGTATTGAGAAGGAAACAGTGGTAGCTTTTTTGGACTGGCTTACATGTTCTCTCATTTTTTTCTCCTGATGCCCAAGCAGTCGGTGGATGAATATTTACTAGTTCGCATATCTAGAATACAGCGATCGCACTTTTAACACAATTCATCAAAAGTCTAAAATCAAGCTGAAATCATGTTGGCTATTGTCAGCGAACATTTGCAATTACGGTTATTTTAGAGCATATAATCCAGCGAATTGCAAGTTAGTCAGGTACAGTTCTTTGGTCTACAAGCCAAATAAAAAGCCTTTTTGACTCCTGACTCCTAACTCATGCTGTATCAAAAGGGCTACACAAATTCTGCCCCTGGCTGTAATTACAGCTATTTTCAGGTAAATAGACTACGTGGTAGGGGCACAAGGCCTTGCGCCCCTACGACAGATGTGGTTCAAATACATGAAAACTGCTGTAATAAGTTTCAGAAAACTTGTTCAAGCTCATGGTTTGTGACCCACAGCCAGTACCACAGAAGCCGGAATTTCCAAACCACTCTCCGTGACATACTTTTTTGCTCCCTCGATAATAGCGTTCTCGATATTGTGCCGTTGCTCCTCGGTTTGCATTACAAGTATTGATCCAAGGCGGGCGGTACTGACAACAACCTTTGGCATCACATCCTGGGGTGTGGAGAAAGTCCACTTTATGGGTAGTTCGGTAACAGAGACTGAAGTGAATCCCTCGGAACTCAAAACTCTTTTGCATTCGACTGTTTCACCAAAGCGGAACAAGGGCGGCCCTAGAGGTAAATCCACCTCCATATTGCCGTGAGTCTGCACCGAACCCAAAATCAGGGACATGAAAGGATTACGCGCTGGTGGTGTCCAACAAGTGAAGGCATAGCGCCCTCCTGGTTTGAGGACTCGAAAAGACTCAGCGATCGCTCGTTCCGGGTTAGGGAAATGGAGGATGCCCAAGCTACAGACCACCGCCTCAAATCGTTCCGACTCGAAGGGAAGATTCTCGGCGTCCCCGATTTGGAATTCGGCTTCCGGACATCGCAAACGGGCAATGGCGACCATATTATCTGCATAGTCTAATCCAGTGACTATAGCTTGCCGACTCACCGCGGCCGCACTCAGCCATCCAGTTCCGCAAGCGACATCTAGCAATTGCTTTCCATACCCCGCTTCTACGGCATCTAATATGGCTTCATCAACTTGAGATGTTATTTGAGCGATCGCTCGATCGTATCCTTGGGCCACCAAGGAAAATTTATCGCGCTCGAATTGCTTGAATGCTTCGCTAGCAATGGGAGGCTGACCCGTCATTTTTGACCTCTTTCCCTCTGTAAGGGACATAGGATTTGTACCCTAGTATCCAATGTGTAGTGTATCACTTTGTTAACGCCCCATTGGAGCTAGGCGATCGCTCTTTTGGTAATCGCACAATTAGCGATCACACTCACCAAACAATTCACTTAAACTTACGGCATATCTTGCCATCCACTAATAGAGTTTTCGTCCGGCAAAACTAATTGCCCATTAACTATATTCACTTTTTGCTTATAGAAAGTTTCTGCATCCATATATTGCCTTATTGCTGCTCCTGGGATACCTCCTTGCTTGATCCACTCGCGCTGTTTAGGGAATGGACGTGGTTGGCCTATTCGATCAAAATAATCGTTCACGTCGGTGAATGATGCATTCGCTAGATTTATTGCAGATGTTGAAATTTTATAAAGATATTTTCCTGTGGCAACATGAAGCAATATCGTGTCTTTTAGTCCCCCATATGCTGCCGTTGAAACAAATTGACTCTGATATTTAGCAGTTGTGTCTCCATTTGCTAATACTTGATCCAATGCATTGTTTACATGTTCTTTTATAGAAATATTACCGTTGTCTTTGTGAGGCTGAAAGCCAGTTTGACTTATTTGGTTAGGATTTCGCGCATCTATTCGATATACCGTTGCGGGAAGTCGCTTTCCATCAAGATTTCGTTTCCAAATACGAAGTTGCTGTTCTATCTTATCCCCCAAGCCTTTTGCCTGTATTACCTTATCTCCTGTCAATGTATATGCTGTTTTGGCGGTTGGGAGTTGCTGTACTATCTCCTGTAGCTGAGGTCAAGGTAAGCAATGTGTAGTCTATCACTTTGTTAGCGCCCCTTACGAGCTAGGCGATCGCTTTTTTGGTAATCGCACAATTAGCGATCGCCTCCGTTACTTTGATCCTTAGGGCTGTTGCTTTTTGTTTATAAAATCCAACATAATTCGCTGATGCATTGCTCCTAAAGGTCGCACTTCGCCAGCGTTTTGCGAATAACAGTTACCTTGGTGAATATCTTCTGGGGTCAATAACCCCATATCCCAGCCTTCATTCAAAACCAGTTGATTTAATTCCACCAAGAGTGGTGCATGAAAGACATGACGGACAACTCTTTCGTCGGTATAACAGCCAAATTCAACAAAGGGTGGTAAGTCATAGCCGATTTCTTCTAAAATCTCTCGCTTCACTGCTACCTCTGGTGTTTCGCCAGGTTCGATATGACCGCCAAATATCGCCCAGTAACCGGGGTAGAGAATACCAGGGATGTTGTCCCGCAGTTGCATGAGAAACTTGTTTTTTTGGTAGAGAATTGCGATCGCTACATGCACTGGTTGATTGTTCATATGTTCATTTTTAATTGCTGATTACTCTTCTTCTAGATAAACTTCCCCCAATTCTCGATCGGCTAAGGGGATACTTCGATAGCGAACTTTACCCTTAATCACCACTTGTGCTCCCTTGACTAAATTCTTTTGATTGGTGACAACCCAAATTTTGCCAGTCGAGTCACTAATTTGATAAGCCCACTGCTTCATCAGAGGAGCTTGCTTTTCCACCTGACCTTGGATGTAAACTATAGCCTGATTCTTTTGTTCTGGTTTAATTTCTCGAATTGGGGTGACATTGCTGCCAATTTTCAAGTTAACCCCATTCAAGTCAGACGAAGGCAAACTACCACAACTACAAAGTCCCACTACTAAGAAAAAAATCAACACCAGGCGGTAGGGAACAATGCTGTATCCGTACAAGAACGAAAGGGACAAATTTCTCGTTTGTTCTACGAAAGCCACCGATTGAGCAAATTTTTGCGTCACTGTTTGCTTTGTCACCAGTTTCATTAGGTCAGTTCCCATCTATAATGTTTTATTCGGTTGCAGAAAGACGCTCTCAACTGAGCAAATAATGTTCCGATTTCATGCCTAATTTTTATATTCTTCAGATAACGTCCTCGATCTGAGAAAATAAACATTATGGATTTACTGTGAGAAAAACGCTACGACCTCAAACAGCAGCACAATAATAGTTAAAAGTCAAGAATCAAAAATCAATATTTTCACTCTGGATTTTGGATTGTTGACTTCGCCTAGACTAGAAACGGCTGAGTTTTGAAAAAGAGGCAAGGGAGCAGGGAGCAGGGAGCAAGGGGGATAGAACAGGAAAGGGATTCGACCCAGCCTGTTGCGTTACTTTTTCGCTTTTTACGAGAACCACTTTAGGGGACTCAGACCCATGTTCCGAAGAAGCTCTGTGTCTGGAGGAAGAGGTCATTTCTCTCTGCTCCCTGCCTCTTCGTTGACAAAAGGCGAATATAGCTGGGAATTATTATGGAAACAAAAACTGCCAAACTCCTTGATGGTAAAGCTTTAGCGGCAAAAATTCAGCAAGAACTTTCTATTGCTATTACACTATTACAACCAAAAATTGGACGACCCCCTGGTTTAGCAGTGCTAATGGTTGGCGATAATCCAGCATCAGCGGCTTATGTACGTAATAAAGAAAAAGCCTGCGCTAAAGTTGGTATCGCTTCTTTTGGTAAGCATTTCCCCGCCCAAACTACCTTTGAAGAGTTAGAAGAGGTCATAGCTGCACTAAACCACGATGAACGGGTGGATGGCATTCTTGTGCAGTTGCCCTTACCTAACCACTTGGATGCTGTGGCTCTGCTACATCAAATCGATCCCGATAAAGATGCTGATGGACTACACCCAGTTAACTTGGGACGACTAGTACGGGGAGAAACCGGATTACGCAGCTGTACCCCGGCTGGTGTGATGCGACTGTTACAAGAATATGAAATTCCTTTGCAGGGAAAACAGGCAGTAGTCGTGGGACGCAGTATTTTGGTAGGTAAACCTATGGCGCTGATGCTATTAGAAGCTGATGCCACAGTCACGATCGCTCACTCGCGATCGCCCGATCTAAAAACCATCACCCAAAATGCTGATATTCTAATTGCAGCAGTAGGTCGTCCCGGACTGATCGCTGCTGATATGGTGAAACCGGGCGCTGTTGTGGTAGATGTGGGAATGAATCGCGTCACCGATGCTAGTGGCAAGAGTCGCTTAATTGGCGATGTCGACTTTGAATCAACCGCTGGTGTAGCAGGATTTATTACTCCCGTTCCTGGTGGTGTTGGCCCGATGACTGTTGCCATCTTATTGCAAAATACATTTGCCAGCTATTCTAGGGCGCAAGAGAAGAAAGAAAATGAAGAGTGATGAGCTAAAAGTTAAGAATTATTATTACTAACTCCTAACTCTTAACCCTAATTCCTCATTTTTTCAGCCCCACAGCACCTTAAAATTGTGACGTATAAGACAAAAATCCCAAAGTGTCAGGAATTTAAGAATGGTAGCAACTGATAACGTTCAAAAGACACCACCAGAGGAAGCCACCTTTAACTTAGCAGCCTATCTAAAAGAGCGGCAAAAGCTTTGTGATACTGCTTTAGATCGGGCTATCCCCATCATTTATCCAGAAAAGATTTATGAGGCGATGCGCTACTCGTTATTAGCTGGAGGCAAGCGTGTACGTCCCATTCTTTGCCTTGCTACCTGTGAAATGATGGGTGGAACTATCGAAATGGCCATGCCAACGGCTTGTGCTGTGGAGATGATCCATACAATGTCGTTGATTCATGACGACCTTCCAGCGATGGATAATGACGATTACCGTCGAGGGAAGTTGACAAATCATAAAGTTTATGGCGAAGATGTGGCGATTTTGGCTGGGGATGGCTTGTTAGCTCTGGCTTTTGAGTTTGTTGCCATTGAAACCCCCCAAAGTGTTAACAGAGAGCTAGTCTTGCAGGTCATTGCCCGTCTTGGTCGGGCACTAGGGGCAGCTGGTTTGGTTGGCGGTCAAGTTGTCGATTTAGAGTCGGAAGGTAAATCAGATATTTCCCTAGAAACCCTAAATTTCATTCATAAACACAAAACAGCCGCTCTTTTGGAAGCTTGTGTAGTGTGTGGCGGGATCGTAACTGGGGCATCGCCTGAAGATGTGCAGCGACTGACCCGTTATGCTCAAAATATTGGGCTAGCATTCCAAATCATAGATGATATTCTGGATATCACTGCTACTCAAGAGCAATTAGGCAAAACAGCTGGTAAAGACCAAAAAGCGAAGAAAGTGACCTATCCCAGCCTTTGGGGGCTTGAGGAATCTCGCTCAAAAGCCCAAGAGCTAGTTAAAGCAGCTTGTGTGGAATTAGAACCATTTGGGGAGAGAGCCAAACCACTCCAAGCGATCGCTCATTTTATTATCAGCCGCAATAACTAGTATCGCTTTGCGGAATTTGAAATTCTTATACTGCAAGGGTTTCATTGATTTGGAATGGTGAGGTAGTCCGGTCTTGGGGGTTCCCCCCATGAGGAACTGCCGAACCCGAAGGGGTGGTTTATTTACACCATGTTGTACTACACCGCCCAGCGGAATTTACTCATTCAAAATTCAAAAAGCTTATCAGATAAGCTTATAGGCTATTTTGAATAATTGGTCTGTTTCCGCCATCATGTACTAGGTTAATTTTGGATTTTGGGTTGAATCTAAATGTTTCCTCAACCAACAACTGCTGCTAATATTTACTAACCTAACCAAAATACCATGCAGGACATAGGCAACATTTTAGACAACCGGGTGCTGCTGGTTGCTCTGCTAGCTTGTTTAATTGCTCAAGCCCTAAAGCTCGTAGTCGAGATCGTCAAAAATCGCAAACTGAATGTGCGTGTTTTGGTGACAACCGGAGGTATGCCCAGCGCCCATTCAGCTTTAGTTACCGCTCTAGCAGCTGGTGTAGGGCAAACACTCGGTTGGGCATCTCCTGATTTTGCCGTTGCGATGATTTTTGCCATCATCGTCATGTATGATGCAGCCGGAGTTCGCCAAGCGGCTGGTAAGCAAGCTCGTATCCTTAATCAAATGATTGATGAATTATTTCATGAAAAACCAGACTTTAGCCAAGACCGTCTGAAAGAATTACTCGGACATACACCAGTTCAGGTAATAGCTGGGTCAGCTTTGGGTATAACCATCTATTGGTTAGCCAGGTCTGCTTATTAAACTACGGCAATGAATCTTTGTTTGAGCGTCTATTTTTAATTGGTAACTGGTAATTTGTCAACCTATTTGGGCTTTTAGATTTACTTCATGAATAGATTCACTTGTTCTGAGGATTTTGGATTTGTTCCCCAAATAAATACGTTCGCTTTAAACCTATTTAAAATCTAAAATTCGGTCAGTTGACAAATTACCACCCTGGTAGATGGCATTAGTATTCTAGAAAACTTAATATCACTAGAACCGCACAGTTGAGCGCAGCAGAATCACCTTACGACTATCTACGATGCTGGCAACAAAGTTGCTATTGTTCAGCTTCTGCAATGTATTATATGCTTCAGTTTGGTTAGTGGTATAAACTGCCAGCAAGTAAGGGCGTTGTCCATAAGAAACAAAACCTACATTACCTCCCACTACTTGTTGCACCCTATTTACAAGTTCTGGACGGTTGTAATAATCTACCAGCACTGCATAACCCTCTCCTAAAGCTTGAGGATTATAGCTGACTGTCTGCTGAGGTGTCTGTGGCTGTAGCTGTGCCTGTGCCTGTGCCTGTGGCTGCACATCTGCCGTTGTTGGTCGAGTGGTAATTATGGCAGACAAGCCAACAATATTGCTGACATATCTCGCCCAGCGATTGGCATCGTCAATTTTATTAAAGCCCCCGACTCGCGTCACAGTTTCGTTGAGATATTTGCAGGTAATGGTCTTAAGTTCAGGTGGTAAGGCACTACGCAACTGCTTTTGATTATTGGCTGTCGGGCTGACTACTAATAAAAGATACTCACCCGCATTTGGCGGTTGACAAAGAGGAATGGTTTGTTGGGCAAAGACAGAACTCATGCCACCAATCAACCCTACGTAAGCGAAGCTGATCGTAGACATCGCTAATCCTAAAACACTTGGTAAAGTCAGAAATCTATGCACAAAAGTTAGATTATGTAAATTAAGGTGTCTTAGAAGATTTTATAAAAAAAGATTTTGTTCCCCCAAAATAATATAGCACTTGTCTCTACGTAGTGATTGAGAATCGCCATTTTGGGAAACTTTTGCGACTGGGGAATTGATGCGGCTGTTGGTATTTTTGGTGAGGTATGGTAAATTGGCTTTTTGAGATGATCTGTGGTGGCTTCATTGGGAACAGACTATTTTTTTTACGATAGAGCTACCGTATCTTCTTTTAGTACCCTAGTTAAAGAGATTTTTATAACTAGATAGTCTCAATATTTTCCATTACTTAAGGGGATAAATTAGCAATCGTACACAGAGTTATACTGTTGCTGAAATAATTCCTATACAAGGATTATATCTATACTTTTGTAATTCTTAAGGTACCAATTAACCTATACTTTTAACTGTATAAAATAGAGCTATTCTTGAACTGTATGCTTAGAGGTTGTTTGAAAAGTGGTTGGCTGTGATTTTAGGCACTAACTGATCCCCCCTAGCACCCCTTAAAAAGGGGGGAACCGGAATCAAAGTCCCCCAATTTATCGGGGGATTTAGGGGGATCTAGAACGTTTTGTTACCGAGAAGAAAACTTTTCAAACATCCTCTTAATAACATCACATAAAAGCAGATAAATCAGTTTTATGTTGAACAAATATCTTAAAGTAGTTCTTTCGTCTGCCTTATTAATTAGTCTAATAACTAGTTTTAGTGAAAAGGCCAAAGCTCAAGTTTTAGTTAACGATACTTATACCGACGGTGGCCGTACTAATGGTGTCGATCCGTTAGATATTTCCTGGTTTGGAATTTCATCAAATTTCGATCAAACAGTTTCAACTCCTTCTCAAATTCAATTAGGCGTAGTTGACGATCCAATTCTTGGAACTGGAAACGCTTTGAACCTTGGCACTCCCTCTTTTGTTACTTTTAACTCTTCTTTTCTTCCTGCTCACTTTGCGATCGGAACTTTTGCTCCCGTTAGCTTGGGGAATAATATAGGTGATGCCCTTGATTTGAGCTTTGATTTTCGCTTCACGACTGAGCCTAGTCTTTCCACCACGTCTGCTGAGTTTCCACAAATTCGTGGTAGTGGTTTGCGTTTTGGTTTATACAACTCTGGCGATACACCTATCACGACTGATATTTTAGCTTCGCTTGTTGGCAGTGGCACTCCCATCGAAGATGACGGTGGTTATTTGGTGTTGTCTGGTCTAGCTGGTACCAGTTCACTGGGAGTTAATAAAGAAAACTTCGGCTCTGGGGATAGCATAACTGGTGGTAATGGAAATGTTCAGTTAGCATCAACTACCTCTGTACCTACTATTAACGACACAGCACCTCATACTGCAAACCTCGTTCTCGAACGCTTAAGTCCACAATTAGTTCGACTAACTGCATCAGTTGATGGTTTCTCTATAGAAACATCTGATTCTGGCTCTGGCATCATTAGCTCTTTTAACGAAATTGCAGTCAGGAGTGTTTTCAGTAACCTCAATGTCAACATCGACAACGTGGTACTTCAAACGCTTACAAGTACCTCAGTTCCAGAGCCGTCTACTAATATTGCAATTTTTGGCTTGGGTCTAGGTTGGCTATTAAAGCGGAAGTTAAATCGCTTCATCAAATGAAGGTATTGCATCGCACGTTTACTCCTGAAGGATGTCCCGGCATCCTCACCCCAAATATTATGTAGCAATTATTCCTAATGCTGTCAGGAATAAACTATGTTGCTCAACCGAATGGGGAATGGGGAAAAAGCAAGGGAGCAGAAGAGCAAGGAAGCAGAGGAGAAGTTGTAGTAAGTCTTCCCCTCTGCCCCTTTGCACTTCTGCCTCTTGTGCCCATCCACGATGGACTAAGATACAGTAGCTAATGATGCTAAAGCATCTGGTATTGCTTCAGAAGGAGCCTGGAATTCTCCAGTGATGACGTACTCTAAACGCAGTTTTAACCAAGTAATAAATTGAGGATTTGTAGAAATAATTGCGACTGCTGGTTGGGGACACTTTGCTTTTAGCTCTTTAAACTGCGGTGTTTCCAAGAAAGCTGGTTGTTCAACCAACCAAAAATCTATTTGTTTTTCTTGTTCGTGGTAGTTACGGTTGCGTTCTTTGAGAACTTCGTGTATCGGTTCTTCTTCGAGAAGAAAGCGGTGACTTGCCAAAACGTAATGGTATGTTTGCATTTTCATCCTTTGGTTGCTATGTGAATATTTCAGGGCACAGTGACTCTGTACCCTGACAAACTACTAACTTTTCTGGGATTTCTTGAACCAAGAACTGAACGGACAAGCACTTTTCTGGTTTTCAGCATGTGTCTGTTTGCTACCAGATGTTAGCTTTTCCAAGAACAGATTATTGTCGAAGTAGTGTTCTAAGGAAATAACCTTCAAGTCATCGGTAACTTTTGCAATGCTCATGCCGATAATTTCTATTGTCTCTCCAGTAGGTGCATGGCCTTTATATTCTCCGTTAAAATGTCCCCAATGCCGCCATTTAAATGTGACATTTGGGGGCCCGGAAAAAACTTCCAGAACTTCCCAAGGAAATCCTTGAGGGAATGTTGTGTGGAAGACTTTTGCGGATGATTCAAAGGTTTCTTCTGAAGCTTTGTAATGCTCTGAATCAGGCATAAATAGATTGTAAGTACCTTGGGCTGATACATCTGCTGCGGTATACTCTACTCCACCATTGGTACTGACGCGAAACTGTTCATTCACAATAGATAACCACTCTTGCGGGTTAGCTTTGAAGGATACCTCCATCTCAAAGGTTCTGACTAAGTTTTGCACGATCGCTTCTAGCGTACCTTCAAGGTGATTGTAAATACTTTCTTTGGCAAGATTCTCTTTTGAACGAGAATAATCAGGCGGTGTCTGATAGCGCCACTCGACATCAGTGCTTTCTGCTATCACCTTATCTCTATCTTGTACCCAAAGCGGCAGGTCGTTAGATTGTGTTGCGCTCATAGAAGTTTTTGCTGAAGATTTGATCCCAATTTCTAGATTTCGCAGTGACAACCCCTCTTTCTAAGGCAGGGGACAGGGAGCAGGGGAGCAGGGGAGAAGTTACAGTAATTTTTTCCCTCTGCCCCTCTGCCCCTCTGCCTCTTATGCCCCATTCCCTCTTATAGCTTGTTTCATCTCGCGGACTGCCCTTTCCATACCTACTAATGCTGCCCGACTGATGATGGTATGACCAATGTTCAGTTCTTCCATGCCTGGAAGCGCAGCTACCGGATAGACGTTCCAGTAGGTGAGTCCATGACCAGCGTTAACTCGCAATCCGGCTTGAATCGCTTGTTCACACCCTTTTGCTAATATGGCTAATTCTCGGTGGCGATTTGTTTCATTTTTAGCCTCAGCATATTGTCCGGTGTGCAATTCAATAAACTGCGCCTGTACCTTGACAGATGCTTCAATTTGTGGGGGTTCGGCATCGATAAATAAACTAACTGGAATGCTAGCGCTTTGCAATTTATCGACTATCTCTCCTATTCTAGCAATTTGGCCGATAATATCTAGTCCGCCTTCTGTTGTCACTTCTTCGCGCTTTTCGGGGACTAAAGTTACGTAATCTGGTTTGATATCGAGAGCGATCGCTAGCATTTCTTCTGTAGCGGCCATTTCTAAATTAAGATGCGATCGCACTGTTTGCCGCAACAGGCGTACATCCCTGTCTTGGATATGCCGCCGATCTTCGCGCAGATGCACTGTAATTCCATCAGCACCCCCTAATTCTGCCAGCACCGCCGCCGCTACGGGGTCTGGTTCTACCGTCCGCCGTGCTTGCCGGATGGTGGCGATGTGGTCAATGTTAACGCCAAGTGTAGACACCCCAAGTTTCTCCCAAATCCACAGTCCTCAGAACTTGATTTTACCGGAAATCTTGCAGCATTCTCGATCGGTTAACTAGTCTGCCTGGGACTCGAAGTGCAAGGCTAATAGCTCAAGTCCACTTAAATGGAACAGGACTTACGCAAAAATTGCTAAAAAGCTTAATTTATCGAACCGCCATCGCGCTTCGCGTCTCGCAGAGAAGACGCCATCGCGTAGCGTCTCGTTAGAGAAGAGCGCCGAGAATTCGTAGGCTGTGCGTAAGTCCTGTGGAATTTAAACATCTCCATCAGTGGCAAAATTCTGGGGCGATCGCAGCCGATTCCATACCGAAAGAGGGAACAATGTTTGTGGTAACTTTACCACTCCAAGCTGAATGGTTGCAAAACTTCAGTGACTGTTAAAAAAAGCTAACTGTTGGGAAAAATACTTTATATGGGACTTACGCACTGTACAAAATGACTTTCATATGTATAACGAAATTCGGTCGCTTTAGGCTATTGTCCACCACCTTTAGATCGCTAGCGGCGGCTAGCAAAAACTCTAAACATCGCTGGCTAATAGTAAAAAAATCAAACTTGAATGCCTGAAAAACTAAATATAGCGGTTCTCAGTTGAGTGAGGTACAAGAACCCCACCCCCAACCCCCTCCCCGCTCTTCGAGAGGGGGCTATGATGTACCTCATGCAATTAGGAAAAGCGCTAACATATTTAGTTGTTTATGTCAATATGTAAATCCTATTTTAACTTGAGCTTCAAGAAGAGTTAATACAAATGAGTACAGCAGTTGAACCGATCGTCCAAATTCCAGGCTATCAAATTAGCGAACAACTTTATACAAGCTTTAGAACCCTGGTTTACCGCGCAATTCGAGAGATTGATGAACTTCCGGTCATTATCAAACTGCTCCACCAAGAGTATCCCAACTTCAGCGAACTGCTCTACTTTTGCAATCAGTACACTATTGCCAAAAATCTCGACCTATCAAGTATTGTTCGCCCCTACAGCTTGGAACCTTACGGCAACAGCTACGCTTTGGTAATGGAGGATTTTGGCGGCATTTCCCTCAGAGATTGGATAAACCAAAAAATCGGGAGCAACCAATATAATTTGACAGAGTTCTTAGACATTGCGATCGCATTGAGCAATATTCTTGACGGACTCTATCGGCATCGGGTTATCCACAAAGACATCAAGCCTGCCAACATCCTGATTAATCCGGAAACCAAGCAAGTCAAGTTGATTGACTTTAGTATTGCCTCTCTTTTACCTAGAGAATCCCGCGAAATTCACAGTCCTAATGTCTTAGAAGGTACTCTCGCCTATCTTTCCCCGGAACAAACCGGGCGGATGAATCGCGGAATTGACTATCGCAGTGATTACTACTCTCTTGGCGTTACCTTCTATGAACTGCTTACCGGACAGCTACCCTTCCCGTCTAACGATCCGATGGAGTTGGTTCACTGTCATATTGCCAAGCAACCAGAACCATTAGGAAGCAGGGGGAAAGAAGAGATTCCCCAAGTTCTTTGTGACATTGTAATGAAATTGATGGCGAAAAATGCTGAAGACCGCTATCAGAGTGCGTTAGGGCTGAAATTTGACTTAGAAAAATGTTTGTTTCAATTGCAGGAAATTGGCTCAATTAAATCCTTTCAATTAAGTGAGCGGGATATTTGCGATCGCTTTATCATCCCAGAAAAACTTTACGGTCGCCAAGCCGAAGTTCAAAGCTTACTGGATGCCTTTGAAAGAGTCAGCCAGGGAAGCACTGAAATTATTTTGGTAGCAGGCTTCTCTGGGATTGGCAAAACTGCTGTGGTTAACGAAGTCCACAAGCCAATTGTGCGACAACGGGGTTACTTCATTAAAGGTAAATTTGACCAGTTCCAGCGCAATATCCCCTACTCTGCCTTTGTGCAAGCCTTTCGAGACTTAATACGGCAACTGCTGAGTGAAACGGACACCCAATTCGAGCAGTGGAAGTGCAAAATTCTCTCTGCTTTGGGTGAGAACGGGCAAGTGATGATTGAGGTGATTCCAGAACTGGAAATTATTATTGGTAAACAGCCTCCTGCGCCGGAACTCTCTGGGAGTGCAGCACAAAATCGCTTCAATTCGCTGTTTTTGAAGTTCACTCAAGTCTTCACGACAAAAGAACATCCATTGACTATCTTTATTGATGATTTGCAATGGGCAGATTCTGCTTCTTTAAAGTTAATGCACTTGTTAATCAGTGAAGCTGACATCGGCTATTTACTGTTAATTGGTGCTTATCGAGATAATGAAGTCAATCCAGTACATCCGTTGATGCTGACTTTAGAAGAGATTCAGAAGTTAGGCGCTACAGTTAATACGATTACCTTAACTCCCCTCGATCGGGTTTCTATCAATCATTTGGTTGCAGATACATTGAGCTGCTCCTTAGCTTTAGCTACACCGTTAACAGCGTTAGTATTGAGCAAAACCAAAGGCAATCCTTTCTTCAGCACCCAATTTCTGAAAGCGCTACATCAAGACCGACTAATTACATTTAATTTTGACGATGGTTATTGGGAATGTGATATTGCTCAGGTGCGCTCCCTCGCCCTTACCGATGATGTCGTAGAGTTCATGGCAATTCAACTCCAGAAGTTGTCAGCAGAAACTCAAGAAGTATTGAAGTTAGCAGCTTGTGTAGGAAACCAATTTGATTTAGCAGCATTAGCGATCGTCCATGAAAAATCCCAGGTGGAAACAGCCGCAGACTTTTGGAAAGCTGTGCAAGATGGCTTGATTATTCCTACCAACGAAATTTACAAATTCTATCATCAAGAAAGTCATGGAACACCCGTTGCTCTTGCTCAAGCAGATACTTCTGCTCAAATGTCAAGTTACCGATTCCTCCACGATCGCGTTCAACAAGCTGCCTATTCTCTAATTCCTGAATCTCAAAGAAAAGCTACTCATCTAAAAATTGGGCAATTACTGTTAAAGAATACACCGCCTGAAGCACTTGAAGCCAACATTTTTGATATTGTTAATCAGTTAAATGAGGGAATTGACATAATTAGCCAACAATCTTCAAGATATGATTTGGCTAAACTAAATTTAATGGCTGGCAAGAAAGCTAAAGCCTCTACTGCTTATAAGGCAGCCGTTAAATATTTTACATTAGGGAGAGAACTGCTAATAGAAGAAAGTTGGCAAACAAACTATGAACTCACGTTTGGATTATATCGAGAATCGGCAGAGTCTGAATATTTAACTGGCAACTTTAACCAAGCAGAAGAATTATTTAATATCGCATTAAATAATAGTAAGCATAGCTTTGAATTAGTAGATATTTATCGGATTCAGATGTACCTGAAAATGACTCAGGGTGATATAGAAGCTAGTATTGAAGCTGGATTGAAAGGTTTGAGCATCATGGGGATGCATCTACCAGTCACTTCTGAAGAACAGCAAGCTGCTATCGAAACTGAACTTCAAGAATTAAAAGCCAAACTTCAAACGGTTCGGGTAGCAGATTTATTCGATCTGGCTGAGATGACAGATCCAGATCGGAAGGTCTGCATGAGTCTTTTAGCTGACCTTTGGGCAGCAGCTTATATGGGAGGATCTCAATATCTCAGTTGGTTAGCTCCTATATTAATGATCCGTTTATCGTTGAGATATGGCAATGCCGAAAGCTCTGGTTTTGCTTACTGTTTGTATGGGATGAATCTGGCAAATCAAGGAAATTATCAAACTGCCTATGAGTTCGGGACGTTAGCACTAAAACTCGATCGCCACTTCAATAGCACCCAATTTATTTATAAGACCAATAATATCTTTGCACACACCATTAATCCCTATAACCAGCATTTAAAAACGAATTTGCCACTTTCTCAAGAATCATTCCAAATTTGTCAAGAAACTGGAAATTTGGTGTTTGGTGTCTGGGCAGTTTCGTTTCTGATTTGGGCGATGTTAATTAAGGGCGATCGCTTATCAGATGTCTACGCGGAAACTGAGAAATATCTCGGCTACGTACAACAGGTGAATGATGCCAATATGCTGTATGCATTTAGTTTACAGAGGCAGTTCCTATTAAACCTACAAGATATATCTAAAAACACAGATTTATTAGACGATCGCAATCGCGAAGATATTCCCTATATAGAAGTTTGGAGGCAGAAAAATAACTTTGAGCATGGAATTAATTGGTACTGCTTTCTCAAAATTCAATTGTCGTACCTTTATGGTCGCTATGCAGATGCTGTTAAAGCGGCAGAAGAAGCTGACAAAACCCTTGGTTGTAACTCTGGTTTCTTTCCAATTATTCAGTATCATTTCTATTATCCCCTCAGTTTGATAGCCCTATATCCAAATGCCACATTAGAGAAGAAAAAGCAATATTGGGAAATTATTCAAGAGCATCAACAAACCCAGAAAACCTGGGCGGATAGTTGCCCAAAAAACTTTCTGCATCGATATCTATTGTTATCTGCGGAAATGGCAAGAGTTTCTAGAAATTATATGGACGCAATCGAGTCATACGATCGCGCCATTGCGAAAGCCAAAGAAAACGAATATATCAACGAAGAAGCTCTCGCCAACGAACTTGCAGCCAAGTTTTATTTAGAATGGGGCAAAGAACGCATTGCCCAAGAGTATTTGATTAATGCTTACTATTGCTACACTCGCTGGGGCGCTAAAGCCAAAGTTGACGATCTAGAACAGCGTTATCCACAACTGCTAGCGCCCATCTTACAACAGACGCGATCGCCACTCATGCCCAATGAGACGATCGCAAATATTGATACCATTGCTACCTTACACCCAAGCATTAATAAATCAGTAACCTCTAGCAGCAATACAGCAGTAATGCTAGATTTGGCAACAGTGATGAAAGCTTCTCAGACTCTCTCCAGTGAAATTGAACTGGGAAAATTACTCACTAAGTTGCTGCAAGTGGTGATTGAAAATGCTGGAGCAGATAAGTGTGCGTTACTACTACTTAAAGAAGGTAGATTGGTAGTTGAGGCGACTGCTGAAGTTGGGCAGCAATCGACCGTGCTACAGTCCATTTTTGTTGATGATAGCGCAGACGTTCCCCATAGCCTAATTTACGCCGTCAAACGCAGCCTGCAATCTACCGTCATCACTAATATAACAATGTATCCGGCGCTAATGGCTGACCCCTACATCATTCGTCAGCAACCCAAAAGCTTGCTGTGTACGCCGATTCTGTATCAAGGCAAACTGTTGGGGATTTTGTATTTAGAAAATAATCTTACTACTGGGGCATTTACGAGCGATCGCATCGAAGTTCTTAATCTGTTATGTACTCAAACTGCAATCTCCCTAGAAAATGCCCGACTTTATCAGCAAGCACAAGATGCTTTAGAAAACCTTGGACAGACTGAACAATTCTTACGGTTAATTATCGAGAATATTCCCCAGTCGGTTTTCTGGAAAGACCGTAATAGTGTTTATTTAGGCTGTAACCATAATTTTACTCAAACTTGGAGTCTGGGAATACCAGAAAATGTTATTGGTAAAACCGACTACGACCTTCCTTGGACTAGTAAGCAATCAGATTTTTTTGTAGCACGCGATCGCCGGCTTATGGAGTCTGGGCAACCTGAACTCAACATTATCGAAACAGTGCAGCAAGCAGACGGAAAAGAAAAGTGGTCGAATACAAATAAAATTCCTTTAAAAGATAAAGAAGGAAACGTTTTTGGCATCCTTAACACCTCTGAAGACATCACCGAACGCCAGCAAGCACAACAATTACTGCAACAGCAAAAACAACAATTAGAACAAGCTTTACAAGAACTCCAAACAATGCAATTGCAATTAGTGCAGGGTGAAAAAATGTCTGCTCTTGGTAATTTGGTAGCAGGTGTTGCCCATGAAATCAACAATCCTGTCGGCTTCATTGCTGGTAACGTTGAACCAGCGAAAGATTATGTTAAAGACTTGTTTGCGCTAATTAACCTTTACCAAGAAAAATTTCCCAATCCCGGCTCAGAAATTGAAAACGAAATTGATGCAATAGATTTAAATTATTTACGCGAAGATTTACCTAAGTTACTGGACTCGATGAAACTGGGTGTTAGCCGGATTCGCAGTATCAGCACTAGTCTGCGAACCTTCTCTAGAGCAGATAAGGATTACAAAGTTCCCTTTGATATTCACGAAGGTATTGATAGCACTATTCTTATTCTTAGACACCGTTTAAAAGCTAACGAAAACCGTCCGGGAATTGAGGTAGTTAAAGATTATGGCAAACTACCTCTAGTGGAGTGTTTTGCTGGGCAACTCAATCAGGTGTTTATGAACTTATTAGCAAATGCTATTGATGCACTTGAAGAATACAATACACAACGGACTTTAGAAGCGATTCTAAGCAACCCTAATTGCATTACCATTCAAACCCGTCTAGCTGAATCAGGTCAGCACATTTTGATTAAGATTGCCGACAATGGAGGGGGGATGTCACCGGAGGTCAAGCAACGAGTATTTGACCATTTATTTACCACCAAGCCTGTAGGAAAAGGCACAGGATTGGGATTAGCGATCGCTCGTCAAATTGTCGTCGATGCACATGGTGGCTCACTTTCTTGCACTTCAGAACTTGGACAGGGCAGTGAGTTTGTCATTCAAATCTCTACTCAACAACAATGAAGAGTACTGAGTTGCCTTAGCGTAGTGGGGCGTACATATTGCTAAGTTCTGAGTATTTTCTACTTTACTCAGCATTCTTGATTTTTGCCTTTTCAATTTTAACTTAGAGCAAAGCGACAACAATGTTTAAATTACGCAAAGGCTGGTTGAAAATCAATCCTCGATGGTATGCCCCAACCAACAAAAATTACTACTTATTCAAATGGCGTTCGCGAAAACTAATATTGTTATCAATTGTGGTGATTCTGTCCATTAGCATTAGTGCCACAGCCATAACTAGTTACAAAATTGTTAAGGGTTTGTTGCTCGATATTCTGAAAGAGCAAGTACTGTTAAAAACACACCAAGGTAAAGATGATATTGATAATTGGTTAGCCATTCGGAAGACAGAAATTAAGACTTTAGCAAATACTGTTGTGGTGCGATCGCTAGATTGGACTGTGATGGAACCTTACTTGCAATCTGAATTGAAGCGGCTGCAAACGTTTTTGCTCATGGCATTGGCTACATCAGATAGTGCATTAATCAATACTCACGGAGATCATCTCAATGTTAAAGACCGAGAATTTTTTCAGCGGAGTATGACGGGTGAAACGATAGCAACCGATCCAATTATTGGACGCACAACCAAACAGTTACAAATCCAGATTAGTTCGCCGATTCCTGCCGAAAGAGGTACAAAGCCAGCAGGTGTTTTAATGGGAGGAATTCCAATTAACCGGGTCTTTGAGGTCATCAGCAATTTACATCAAGGTAAAGGCAGCTATGCCTTTGCGCTTAATTCTCAAGGAATTCCCATCGCCCATCCCAATACAGAACTAATTGGTACACCCGAAAAAGCTGCCAAGAGTTTTCTGAACTCGCGCAATCCCAGATTAGTTGAAATTAGTCAAAAAATGGTAGCTAAACGCACAAATATTGAATTGGTTCAACTAGATGGTAAATGGAGCTATGTTGCTTACACTCCTCTCAGAGATGCAAATTGGTCAGTAGCGTTAATTGTGCCAAAAGAAAATATTGAATCGCCATTACAGGCGTTGAACCTGTTGGCTACAGTTTTGGGAGGATTGCTATTGATTGGGTTGATTGGTGCATGGCGACAGGTGCAACTATATGAAGAGATTCGCGATCGCGCTTTGATTTCCAGCCAGCAGGCGCAGCAACTCAGCAAAACCTTGAAAGAATTGCAAAATACCCAAGCTCAACTCATCCACACCGAAAAAATGTCTAGCTTGGGACAATTGGTGGCTGGGGTGGCGCACGAAATCAATAATCCTGCTAATTTTATTCATGCCAACCTCAACCATGCAAGTGAATACAGCCAAGGCATCCTCGATTTGCTAAAGCTTTATGAACAAACCTACCCAAATCCTACACTCGAAATTCGCGATCGCGCCCAAGACCTTGATATTGAGTTTCTGGCAGAAGATTTACCCAAGCTAATGGCATCAATGCAAGTAGGAACCAAACGCATCCGTCAAATTGTGCTGTCGCTGCGTAATTTCTCGCGCCTCGATGAGGCAGACATGAAATTTGTAGATATTCATGAAGGATTAGACAACGCTCTGATGATTTTGAACCGTCGTCTCACAGCCACACCGAATCTACCAGAAATTCAGATCGTTAAGAAATACGGCGATCTGCCCCTAGTAGAATGCTACGCCGGACAGCTAAATCAGGTGTTTATGAATGTTCTGGTAAATGCGATCGATGCACTGGAAGAAGCTAGCCAAAAACGGAGTTTCGAGGATCTTAAAACTAACCCTAATCAAATTAAGCTCCAAACCCAAATTGACAAATCAAGTCATTACGCGATCGTTCAGATTCACGATAATGGAATTGGCATGTCAGAGGATATCAAACAACGGGTATTTGACCACATGTTTACTACTAAACCTGTGGGCAAAGGAATTGGATTAGGAATGGCGATCGCCTATCAAATTGTTGTAGACAAACATGCAGGAACTATTGAAGTTGATTCTACCCCAGGATGTGGAACAGAGTTTACTATCCGTATTCCTTTAACGAGTAAAAAGTAAAAATTCCGAATTGCTGACAAATTGAAACAGCCAAAGATTATGTCAATGTGTTGTTTTGGGTAATTTCTACGCTCATGGTCAGAGGCGATATACTTTAAGAAAGTTTATTTGTAAATTCCATCTGCTACATACAATTATTACTACATCAACTCTCTGAGGTGATATGCTTTTAAAACTGCAACAAATCGTTGTTAAACCTGGTCAACAAATGTTGCTCAAAGATATTAGTTGGCAGCAGTTAGAAAATATTTTAGCAGAAATGGGAGAAAGGCGTGCTGCACGTATTTCTTATAGTTATGGTTGGTTAGAAATTATGGTTCCCCTACCAGAACACGAAAAAGATAAAGAACTTATTGGTGATTTAGTCAAAATCTTGTTAGAAATACTTCAAATTGATTTTGAGCCTTTTGGTTCTACAACACTAAAAAATGAACGAATGCGGCAAGCAGTAGAACCAGATAGCAGTTTTTATATTCAAAATCAAGCTGCTGTAATTGGAAAAAATCGCATAGATTTAAATATAGACCCACCACCAGATTTAGCAATCGAAATTGATATTACTTCTCGGACTCGATTTGAAAATTATGAAATTTTGGGAGTTCCTGAACTTTGGCGACATACACAACAAGGTTTAGAAATTTCTGTACTAAAAGAAGGTAAATATATAAAATCTGAATCTAGTCCTAATTTTCCTGCTATCCCAATTGTTGAATTAGTTAATGAGTATGTTCAGCAGTGTTTAACAATTGGGAGAAGTCAAACTATGCGTAATTTTCGAGATTGGGTGAAGAATAATTTATGATAGAAATCTAAGGCTTTCTCAGAAAGGCGATCGCTCATGACTACCGAAAACAACCCAAGAGCCATTCTAGACTGGGAACACATTAGTTCAGCACTTTCAACATCTAAGTCTTTGATTTCTCGCAGCAGATTCCGTGCTTCCCGTTCTTGCTCCTCTGCATCTAAGTCTAGATTAGAAAGAGCGATCGTCAGTTTGACATTAGATTCAGAACTCATTTTGTGCCCTTTTAGGTTTTTCAGCAGTTGATGGTCAATAGTATTTCTGTAGTATATCGATTGACATCAAATCTTCTACGTAAATTTCCTGAAACTTCTTCAATATTTTTCCCAAAACTCATAAAATTCAAGCAAAAATCTGGTATAAACACAAAACATCCCTCTTCAATAGCTTCAAAACTTAGAGGCAATCAACAGTATTTCATCTGATAAGTTGTTTCGGTACAGCAGCAATACGGTTCGGATAAGGTTTTTTAATAAAAGTTATAGATCGCAAAGACGCGATAAATCGCCGTCTTTACAATAATCAGTCCTTTGTAGAGACGGCGATTTATCGCGTCTCTTCCCTTAACCGAGCCGTATTGGGTACAGCAGTTTGTTTTACCACACTTGCGATCGCAAAGTAAGTTACGAGTTTGCCCTTGCAACTTCTTTAGAGGCGATCGCTAAATACAAACTAGTAGAGGACGGTGTAAATCCAGCGACCATCTCAATTAACCACACAAGGGGCTTAAGCCCCTTGTTAAAGGTAGGCAAACTTGCGCTATATGTTGTCAGGTTAGGGACTTCCAACAAATAAATTATCCAATCTTGTGGGGTGGACATCTTGTCCGCCCAAGGCTTGGGGCTATCGTGTCGCCCACCCCACAAAAACTATTTGAATATTTTTTTATTTGGAGTTCCCTTAATTAAAACAAGTCCAAATCTGTCACAGCACCAAGACTGCTAGAAGATACCAATTTGGCATATTTCGCCAACACGCCTTTAGTGTAACGCGGAGCGGGAGGTTGCCAATTGGCATGACGACGGGCTAATTCTTCTTCGGATATATTCAACTGCAATAAACGAGCGGGTGCATCAATAGTAATACTATCGCCTTCTTCTACAAGAGCGATCGCACCACCAACGGCTGCTTCTGGGGCAACATGACCAACCACCATGCCGTAAGTACCGCCAGAAAAGCGTCCGTCGGTAATTAATGCCACAGCATCACCCAAACCAGCACCGATAATTGCTGAGGTGGGAGCCAACATTTCTCGCATTCCAGGGCCGCCCTTGGGCCCTTCGTAGCGGATGACTAGAATATCACCAGCTTGAATCTTACCCGCCAAAATTGCATCTAAAGAGGCTTCTTCTGATTCAAACACCCGTGCGGGCCCAGTAATTACTGGTTTTTTCACGCCAGTAATTTTGGCGACAGCCCCTTCTGTTGCTAGGTTACCTCTAAGAATGGCTAAATGTCCTTGAGGATACATGGGGTTATTCCAAGTCCGAATCACATCTTGGTTGGCGGATGGTTCTTCGGGGATGTCTGCTAATATCTCTGCAATAGTTTGACCGCTGATTGTGAGGCTATCACCATGTAATAAATCATGCACGAGTAGCATCTTCATTACTTGCGGAATGCCACCAGCTTTGTGCAAATCTGTAGCGACATACTTACCACTTGGTTTTAGATCGCACAAAACGGGAACGCGGGCGCGGATAATTTCAAAGTCGTCTATAGTTAACTCTACATTAGCGGCGCGGGCGATCGCTAAGAAATGCAATACTGCATTGGTCGAACCACCCACCGCCATAATCACAGAAATGGCGTTCTCGATAGATTTGCGCGTGATAATTTGCCGAGGCAAGATTTGTTTGCGAATGGCTTCGACTAACACAAAAGCTGATTTTTCCGCGCTGTCGGCTTTTTCGGCATCTTCGGCTGCCATTGTCGAAGAATAGGGCAAACTCATCCCCAGCGCTTCAAATGCTGAAGACATGGTGTTAGCCGTGAACATCCCCCCACAGGAACCAGCACCAGGACAAGCCCGACTTTCAACTTCTAATAGTTCCTTGTCGTCAATTTTTCCAGCACTGTGTTGACCAACGGCTTCAAAAGAACTGACAACAGTTAAATCGCGTCCGTTGTAGTGACCGGGTTTAATTGTGCCACCGTAAACGAATATTGCAGGGATATTCATCCGCGCGATCGCCAGCATTGCCCCTGGCATATTTTTATCACAACCGCCAATCGCCAGCACACCATCCATACTTTGTCCCGTACAGGCGGTTTCAATGGAATCGGCAATGACTTCCCGCGACACTAGGGAATATTTCATCCCTTCTGTTCCCATCGAAATCCCATCGCTAATGGTAATCGTGCCGAACACTTGCGGCATCGCCCCGGCGGTTTTAATACCAACTTCTGCCCTTTGTGCCAGTTGATTGATTCCCATATTACAGGGAGTGATCGTACTGTAGCCATTGGCAATACCGACAATGGCTTTGTTGAAATCTTCATCTTTAAAACCAACTGCACGCAGCATAGCTCGATTAGGCGATCGCTGCACCCCTTGCGTTACAATTTGGCTTCTCAAATTCTCTGACATCTTTTTTCCTTCCGTGCCTCATCGCTTGTATTGCGATTGTATTACCTGATTTTCTCATGTATACGTGGCACGATCGACCGTTACCAAGCATTGATAATTCTCTATTTCTCAGCGTTGTTTTGGCATCTGCTACTACTTCTATTATTTTTACCGCGATCGCTCTTGGGGCTATGCCGTTATGTGGGATCATACTGGGCAAAACATCCAAACAGATTGCGGACATATAAAAACCCTACATCCGCCTGTAACAGCGATTGTAGGGATGAAGTGTAATGAGGTGTCGCATTCTGAAATCTTTTAAATTGTATGGAAGGATTTGAAAGGGATTAAACAACTGCGGAGGGATATCTGGGTAATACTGAGGTTATAGTTCGGGGATTAAGTTATGGAAACTGAATTTTTCCCCTTAGCTTTTTGGCAAAGCGATCGCTTCAGTTGCCCCTATATTAGACTTCTTGCATAAATCAAAAATAAGAACCCCACTCCTAAGAGCAAACCCTTAGGAGTAGGATGTTAGGGGCTTTTACAAGACGTTAATTAAATTAAAGGATAATATCGTTTGCCACTACTGCTGGTGTTCCTACCAGCTGAACCTCAAACTCAGCCGACAGATCCCCATCAGTGTTACCTTGAAGAACACCTCCTGAATAACGAACCTGACGGACTGCGGAGAATGCGCCAGCCCCAATGAAAGTAAAGGCTTGGTTGCCTCCTACAGTGGAATTAGCATCAATGCTAGATAGATCGATTTGATCGCCTGCAAAGATACCGTTTCCAACGAAGTCAGTAATAACATCCCGTAACAAACCAGTAGGACTATCTGAAACTGAGTTGAAATCGAAAATATCGTTACCGACTCCTCCAGTGAGAGAATCAGTCCCACCACCACCAGTGAGGATATCGCTGCCGGCACCCCCATTCAAGGCATCGCTGCCAACACCGCCAGTGAGGATATCGCTGCCGGCGCCCCCATTCAAGACATCGTTACCAGCATTACCATTTAGGGTATCGCTGCCAGCACCCCCATTTAAGATATCGCTGCCAGCACCCCCATTTAAGATATCGCTGCCAGCACCCCCATTTAAGATATCGCTGCCCTCATTACCATTTAAGATATCGCTGCCAGCACCCCCACTTAAGGCAGGGCGAAAGATAAGTGGGGAACCGTTGATGGTATTGTTGTCATTGAAAATGGTACCGTTGATAATTGCCATTAGTGAGTTTCTCCTGTATTTAGAGGGTAAAAAATAACCTCGTCACTTCCCCATCAGAAAACGGTGTTGCTGATTAAGAGTATGAATTTGGTTTCCCCCAAAGGTGTAAAGGAAACAGTTTTAAAGATTGAATTTTTGAATTTTATACTTTTATTCAGCAACGCCGATAAAATAAGGTGGAGAGATAACGAGTGGGAAGATATAACTGAACCAGACCTAATTTAAATAGGTCTTTGCTGTTAAGCCTGAAAACTTGAGAAGATTTGAGAAGCACTGGATGTATTGATGATGTTGGCATTAATGTGCCAAAAGTGATGTCATATCCTTGTACCTTATGTATTCAATGGTTCCAGTACTAGACTGCTAGAGAATAAGCAGATTTTCTCCTACGGAATTGCATAGGTTTTAGGACATTTTTACTGTACTCATGAATCACAAGACTATGATATAACCCTCAAGCTTGCTTTTTTCTATCTATAAGAAAGAATAATTAACCATCTTTTTTTACTCTCGCCAAAATAAAATCTGAAACCCATGTTTAGAGAGGATTGCTTTTGCCAATTGAGATTTGTTTGATGGTTTTTGTAGTTATGTATAACGAAGTAATAACCAATAAGTTAAAAGCTTTGTTGACCGATGCGATCGCTGCGCTCCTTGCATCACAATTTGGCTTCTTAAATTCTCCGATATCTTTTTCCTTCCGTGGCAGTATCGCAACAGTTGCGATTATATTACCTATGTGATTTTTTAATGTATACGCGGTACGATCGATTGTTACCAAGTATTGGTAATTCTCTATTTCTTAAATGTGATTCCGTTGCTAATTAAAAGTGTTAAGGAGATTACCAACTTAATCTTAAGCGTGCAACCAGTAAAATATAATATGCTCTGTTGGTATTTAATGTGCTACCAGCAATATCATCCTTGATAGATTAAAACCGAGTGTATTTTGTCACTTAACCTAAATACAGCAATCAATTTGCATAACGATCGTTAGAAAAGGGAGAGGCAAGCTAAACTTACCTCTCCCCACGACTTTATCGGAATTTTTCTTCCTGCCTTCTTTTCAAGGCAGGTTTATTAAATTAAAGGATAAAGTCGCTTGCCACTACTTGTGGCGATCCTAGAAGCCGAATCTCAAGGTCAGCCGACAGATTTCCATCAACGTTAGCTTGGAGAACACCTCCTGAATAACGAACCTGACCGGCTGCGGTGAATGCGCCACCCCCAATAAAAGTGAAGGCTTGGTTGCCCGCTACACTGGAGTTGGCATCGATGGTAAATAAATCTATTTGGTCGCCTGACAAGTTACCGTTTCCAGCAAAGTCAGTGATAATATCCCGTCCGACACGAGGACTATCTGAAACTAAGTTGTACTCGAAAATATCGTTACCTGCTCCTCCAGTGAGAATATCAGATCCACTAGCGCCAACAAGTCTGTCGTTACCAGTACCACCGTTAAGGACATCGTTGCCACTACCGGCGTTAAGGGTATCGTTACCATTACCGCCAAAAAGGGTATCCCTGCCACTACCAGTGCTAAGGACATCGTTGCCATCACCACCGTTAAGGTTATTGTTGCCACCACCAGCGCTAATGACATCGTTACCCCCTCCGCCATTGACGCTATCGTTGCCACTACCAAAGACAAGGACATCGTTGCCACTAGTACCATTAAAGGTATTGTTAGCACCACCACCATTATTAATGATATTGCCGCCGCCGCCGCCGACGCTCACGATATTGCCGCCGCCGCCGCCGGTATTAATTAAACCACCCAAATCGCCCAAATCGATACCGCTGATAGTTGCCATTACGAGCTTCTCCTAAACTTAGAGGGTAAAAAAATTAACTCGTCACTTTTCCATCAGAATACGGCGTTGCTGATTAATAGTATGAATTTCGTTTCCTCCAAAGTCACAAGGAAACAGTTTCAAACATTAAATTTTTGAATTTCACACTTTTATTTAGCAACGCCGAGAAAACAAAATGGAGAAATAACGAGTGGGAAGATATAACTGAACTAGACCTGATTGGAACAGGTCTTTGCTGTTAAGTCTGAAGACTTAAAAAATTTGAGAAGCACTGAATATATTAAATGACATTGGCATCAATATTGTGCCAAGAGTCATGTTATATCCTTCTGCTTTATGTATCCAATGGTTCCAGTACTAGGCTGCTAGGGAACGAGCAGATTTCCTCATACGGAATTCCATAGGTTTTAGGTTGTTTTACTGTACTCAGAATCACAAGACTATGATATAACTCTCAAGCCTACTTTTTTCTATCTATAAGAAAGAATAATTAACCTTAAGTTTTTTCTCTGGCCATATTAAAATCTGTAACCCTTGATTTAGGTAGGGTTTTTTTATCTATATCTAAATAACAAAATAGTGATAATAAGTAGGTTAGCGGGAAAAAACTAACCTATGTAAAGTTATATAAATGACTATTTAAGCTTAATTTAAGCAAATATCCCAAACTTTATAAAACTTTACATAGTTGCTTTTAATAGCACCAACCTACCTACTTTTGGGGGTAGTTTGTTTTATTGATAAAAAAAGTGGCATCCATTTGTAAAGGCTGAATACCACTTTGTAATATATGAAGTTTCCTGATGACAGAGAGATTTTACCCAAGTAGAGTTATCCCAGTCACAGCGATCGCACCAGCGATCGCACTGGCAGCAAGGGAAGTAATCGCTGTCCCAAATAACCACCAAGCAGCATTTGCAACGGTTTTTTTGGTTTCTTGGGCTTGCTTTTTAGCTTGCTCTTGAATTGCTTTCAAGCGTTTTTGTGTTTCTAGCTGGATGCGTTCGGCTCGTTGCAGCACGCCATCCCGCGCCGCTTCTATTTGGTTAACGATCCGGTTAGCATCCTCTTGGGAAATATCTTCACGAGAACTGATGACAGCAACTAGGGTGTCACGATCGAATTGACTGAGGCGATCGCGCAATGCTTCAAATCCAGCTTGCGGATCGTCGAACACTTTAGCAAAGTCTTGCTTAATGGCTTCATAGTTGAGTTCCGAACGATCCAGCGAGTTGAGATAGTTGCGAACTTTGGCAAAAACTCCATCAAGCACCGATTGCACTTTCTGCTGGATCTGCTGGAATTGTTCGACAATCGAACTGCGAACCGACTCAATTCGATCCACAATCTGGTTAGCTTCCTCTTCTGAGATATCTTCGCGTTGGGATAACAGGGACACAATTGTCGAACGGTCAAATTTTGCAGCGCGATCGCTTAAGTTCCCAATTCCAGCGCGGGGAGAAGACAGCAGCAATTGCAAATCGCGTTTGATTCCTTCTGGGCTGAGTTCTTCTTTGTTGGTATTACGCAAGTATTCTTCGAGATTGGCTTCAAAATCTAAAGCTTGTTGAGCAGTACGCTTGGCTAAACGTCGTGGCGCTCTCACGATGTTAGCGATCGCATCTTGGGTGCGATCGATAATCTGATTAACTTGCTCTTGGCTCAAGTTTCCCCCCTGACTCACGAGTTGAACCAAGGTTTCTCGATCGACATGAGACAAGCGATCGCGCAGTGCTAAGGCTCCGGCTTTGGGATCGTCGAGTAATTTTTCCAAATCGCTCCTGATACCTTCGGGATCGAGTTCTTCCAGATTGGTATTGCGGAGATATTCTGCGATCGCTTTTGTAGTTTTTTCGTACTGTTCTTTCGCCTGCTGCGGTACTTGCAAAATATCATCTCGGACTGCCTCGATGCGATCGAGAATTTGGTTTACCTGTTCTTCGCTCAAATCTTGACGCTGACTGAGCAATTGTACTAGTGTATCGCGGTCGAATTGCGATAGGCGCGAAGTCAAAAGGCTAATTCCAGCTTGGGGATCGTCTAGTAAAATTTGAAACTCACGTTTAATACTTTCGGGATTGAGTTCCTCTTTATTAGTATTCCGCAGATAATCTTCAACTCTTTGGCGCAGTTCATCGGCTTTCGCTTTTGCTTGTTCTTGCAATTCTCTAGCACGATTCAATAAATTATCGCGGTTGCGTTCGAGTTCGCTAACAATATTATTAGCTTCCTCTTCGCTGATATCTTGACGCTGTTGAAGCAATTGTACCAAGGTGTCGCGGTCAAATTGCCCGAAGCGGCTACTTAAATCTTCAAACCCAGCTTCTGGATCTTCCAGCAATCTGGCAAAGTCGCGTTCAATACCTTCAGGGTTGAGTTCTTCTTTCCCCGTTGAACGCAGATAATCTTCGATGCGGCTGCGGAAATCTTGCCCTTTTTCTCGCGCTTGTGCCTGTTTTACAGTCTCTAAAACTTCCAGGCGATCGCTTTCCATTTGTTCGGCAATTTCTTTCACCCTGGGTTCAGTAATATCACCGCGTTGCTTTAGTAAGTTGGTGAAATATTCTCGATCGAGTTCTTCCAACTCCCGTCTCACAGTTGTCGGATCTGCATTTACGTCATAGATGACTTCTTTAAATTCATCTATTAGCGTAATTCGGTTAAAGTGCCAAGGGAAGGAATTCAATATGTAGTCTTCTACATCTGCTTTTATCGCGTTTTCCAGCGATATTGGCAATCTTGCAGATACTTGCTCAGTTGCTTGTTCTCTAAGATTTTGGAGTTGCTCTGTGATTCGATCGACATCGACATCTTGAACTTTCTCTTTCAGCTTTTGCAACTGAGTTGTAATTTTATTCACATCTATATTGGAAAGGTTTGCCCGATCCAAAACTGCTGGTACAGCCGCGCTCAAGCCATATCGAATAGCTTGCTTTATTACACCATTGCTTTGCTTGCCATTACCGCCTCCGACTGTAACCAGTTCTTGAAGCCGTTCGCCCAATTGCTCGGAATTCAGTTCTTCGGGAGTAGCAGAATTGAGCAAATTAATTACTTGTTGCGTTGGATTTTTGCGATTCAAAGCTTGTTGCCAAGCCCCTTCAAATTGGTCGGTAATGCGATTGATATCTTCTCTAGACAAATCCGTGCGGCTGCTGATTAAATCAATAAATGTTTGGCGATTAATGTTTTGTAATTGGTCGCTATTTGCAACAGATTGGAAATCTGTGTCTTTAAGAAGCTGGTCAAATTGATTACGAATTTCTTTGATATCCAGCTTTGGTAATTGCAGAGAGCCTAAAGAAGTTTGGAGTGAATTTCTAATCCCTTCAGGATCGAAACCTGAAGTTAATTCCCGCCGAACTGCGGCTGTAATATCTTCAGCGGTAGAAACTAACTGTTTTTTCGCACTATTAGCACCAATGCCAGCAGTTGCTGTACCCATCAGAGTTTGAAAACCAGAAGTCACAGTACTAGCGATAGAACCAATTAAAGAACCTACTGCCGATGAACCCAACCAAATTACCAGTGAGAAATAGGTAGACCAGATAACTACACCGATAATTGCTCCTAGAGATGCACTTTCGATTAAGCTAAGTTTTACCGCTAGAAAACAAGCAATAAATAATGCAATGCTAACGGTTATCAATGCCCAAGCACCAACCTTAGCTTGAACTTTCCGAATTGTCCTACCTAAACTTTCTGACTCATCATCAGAATCTGAGTCAATTTCCCAAGATGAAATTCCTACAGCAACTGAAAAGTTTGTGAATAACAATTGAAAGGCAAATGCCATCAAAACTCCAGCCAGCAATGCCACCAATAATTTAGGGCCAGAAAAAACAACTGATGCTTCTTCTGGAGTTAGTACTTCTTGAGCTATGATTGGCGCTAATCCAAAAGGTAGCGAGTTCCATTCACAAATAGTTAAAACACCTTGAAACATAATATGTTCTCACTTGCACTCAATTAAATATCCATTTATGAAATGGGTTACTTATCAATCTAGTTGTCAGCTAGATAATTTGGCACTTTCTTAGGTAATAAATTTGGTTGCCAAAAGTCGTATTTTACAAAATATAAATATTCTTATTAATTTTTAATTAAAGAAAACGATCTGGGTAAAGTTTAGCGATTTTATGGCAATCTAATAAAATTTTATTAATAAAAGTAAACTTTATAAAAATGCATCCACAGATACGGTAGTTTTCAAGCAGATGAGGTATATATCCACACGGTAGGGAACAATGGTTATTGAAGTTAATTTAAGGTATAAGCTAGCGCTGACAAACGTTTCCTAGTGACCCTAACTCTCTATTAAAAATTTGGTGCGGACAAAACTTCAAAATAAAGCAAATTTCTCCTTAATTTTGAACTGATATATAGCTGTTTTTTGTTACTAAATATTACACCTAATAGATAGTTATCCGCAGAAAGTTAGTTTTTTTTAAAACTTATATTTTAGACAAGAGTTTGAGAAATAAAATAGTTAGTTTAATATGTAGTTTTTATAAAGCATATATCTCATAGCTAGGAACTTTTATTAACTTACCTGAAGAGCAAACCACCTATATCTAATGATAGAGATAAAAATTCTTCCAAACGATTGATGAAAATTACATAGAAACATGTTTAAATAACGTTTATTAGGAGCTATAAATTAGTGAATAATAAATTATTGCTGAGGAGATAAGAATAATGGTTGCAGGTCTACATAAACGTGCTGTAGGTGTATTTTCTCATCGTCGAGATGTTGAACATGCGCTACATGAATTAAAAAAAGTTGGCTTTGATATGGATAGAGTCTCTGTCATTACGCAGGATGGAGACAAAGATGATATTGCTGGTGCTGAAGTAAGCGATCGCGTCGGTGATAAATCTGACGAAGGCGCTAGAGTCGGAGCAGCTACAGGCGGTGCTTTGGGCGGATTAACTGGCTTATTAGTCGGTCTTGGGACTTTGGCAATTCCAGGTATTGGGCCAATTATGTTAGCTGGAGCCGCAGCAACTACCCTCGCTACCACCCTCGCTGGTGCAGGTATCGGTGCAGTAGCAGGTAGTTTGCTTGGTGCATTGATTGGTTTAGGAATTCCCGAAGAACGAGCCAGAGTTTACGACGAACGCGTGAGACGGGGACACTATTTAGTTATAGTAGATGGCACAGAGGCAGAAGTCCTCAGAGCAGAATCAATTCTGAGAAATCAGGGCGTGGAAGAGTTTGGTATTTACGACCGCCCAGATGCTCAAAATGCAACTGCTGACTATGCTACTCCAGCTACTCCAGTTACTAATGCGACTCATAGCGGTGTTGCTAGACGGGCAATTGGGGTATTTTCTCATCGTCGAGATGCAGAAGCAGCACTTACAGAATTACGAGATGCGGGTTTTCCTTTAAGTAGAGTCTCCATCATTGCCAAGGATGCAAACGGTCAAGGGATCGGTGGTGTAGATGTAGACAGAAACGTTGGTGCAGGTAATAAAGCAGACGAAGGTGTAAAAACTGGAGCAGCTACAGGCGGTGTTCTAGGCGGCTTAACTGGCTTATTAGTTGGTCTTGGGACTTTAGCGATTCCTGGAATTGGGCCTGTGATTGCAGGTGGCGCAGTAGCCACAGCTTTGGCGACAACAGCGGCTGGTGGTGCGATTGGTGCAGCAGCTGGGGGTATTGTTGGCGGACTCGTTGGCTTAGGAATTCCCGAAGACAGGGCGCGAGTTTATAGCGATCGCTTCCAAAGAGGCGACTACTTAGTAATTATCGATGGTACGGAAGCTGAAATCCACCAAGCTGAAGCGATTCTCAAACGTCGAGGCATTGAAGAATTCGCTATCTATGATAGCAGGGATATTGGCGATGTTAGCCCAGGTTCCGACCGAGTGACAAATCACAACACACCAGTTGTAAATAGCGATCGCACCAATTACTCAACAGATTCTTATAGAGAAGATCCTGCCGTAGTCATTGTCGATCGTCGTGATGAAACACTTTAACTAAAGGTAGTTCTCACTCACACTAATTCCAAAAAATTGTAGGAGCAAGAATATGAAAACTTTGCTCCTAACGAAAAAATCTTGCTCCTCACATCTGCCGTAAATATCAACACATTTCCTTTTTCGATTCAAGAATTAAACATATGCAAAAGCTAACCCCCTTCTTAATTAGTTGCCTTTTAGTTTTTGGTGTTGCGGCTTGTGATAACGCTTCCAAAACTAGTGAATCTGCACCTAACAATCCCAATGAAGCTCCTCAATCACCGACTGTAAAAACAACACAAGCTTCTCAACAAGACGCACAAAGTGATGTTCGCAGAAGACAACTAAATGAGGATATTCGTGCCCGCGAACAACGCAATAATACCACTGGTGGCGATACACAGCGAGCTTCTGGCGATCTAAAAAGCGAAGTTCGGTCTAAGTTAGAGGCCAACATACCCAAAAGTCAGCTAACAGTTGATGCCGCAGATAATGGAACTGTGACTGTCGGAGGAACTGTGAGCAATGCACAAGAGTTGGCTAAAATTGAACCTTTAGCGAAGGAAATTAAAGGTGTCAAGACTGTAGTTAATAAAGCAACTGTTGTCGCACCCAAGAAATAAGACAACAAGCAACAACTCCAACTGAATAGGTAGGCATTAATTAAATTTAAATGCTCCTGTTCAGTCTTAGTAGTCAGTTAGATTTCTTACTGGCTACTAAGAATTGATAACAGACAATTTTAATAATTATATTTATTGATGCTCACTTTAGTTATACAAGCCCTTGTAGTTACCGAAAATAAAAATTATGGAAACCGAACAACAGCAACGTGAATCCATCAATGCTTCCTTATCACAAGGTACGCTAGCTATTGAAGGTACAGATACTGCAAACCTGCCAAAATTACCACCAGCCTCTGAACCTGAATCTCAATGGCAACAAATTAGTAGAAAAATTTCTGATTTTTTAGAGCAACTGCCTGAATACTTAAGTAACTTTTTTAAGGATTACAAGCAGCCTTTAACAACTGTTGCTTTAATTTTGACGGCGATTATTACAGCTAAGGTAGTACTAGCACTACTAGAGGCAATCAATGATATTCCTCTACTATCACCCCTGTTTGAGGTAGTTGGAATTAGTTACGCCACTTGGTTTGTTGTCCGTTATCTACTGAAGGCTTCAACTCGGCAAGAATTAGCTGATGAAATTCAATTTCTGAAAAACCAATTTTTGGGTGAATAAATTTCCAAACGATTAAACTAGCACAGTAGACGGTATCGTTCGCTAATTAAATATATACAATCCAAAAGTTCACATTCCCGGCTTTTCTGAAAAGTCGGGAATTTTGTAATTATCCTATTTTGGGCGCACAATAAGATTGATTGGTGCCAGTATCAACTTCAGCCAAAAGCCTTGTTTGACCGAACAAATATAAATTATAAGTTTTTAACTAGACTTAATATTATGCTTTTGGATACATCAAAAGATAGAGAACGTAATATTATTTTAATTGAAAATCACTTCTAAAGATAGTAGAGCGATTATGAAAAACAGCCTAATCTAGTTTTTGAGGTTATTTAATAGATTCTTTAACGAGGACATAAATTATGGCTAATGAAGCAGTTAAGAGAGATATAGATTCATCCGATCGAGCTGAAGTAGATACATACGATCGCGGTATTGTTCCAGCTGAAACTGCTGCTCGAATACAAAGAGAAGGAGACTTATACAAAACACTGCCTACAGAAGAAAGAGAGGCAGATGCAGCTACGGACGATCAAACCGATCCAGAAAGTATACGCACCACTGACGGATACACCGTGGACAAAGAAGGTTTGTTGAATAACTATGCAGTTGAACCGGAAATGTACTACGAAGAACCGGGTGATGCACGCAAAGCAGCAATAGAAGATACCGCCCAACGTGTTGAAGAACTCGGAGAAGTTAATCAGGACGAAGAAGGGAAGTTAACAGAACAAGGTGACAGCCGCGGTAGAGGGCCAGGAGTAATTTAATTAACAACTAACAACTATCCTTTTGCTGGGTGCAATTACACGTAAGAAGGCTAAATAGGTGGTTTGTAGAGACGCAACGATTGCGTCTCTATTTATATGTATGGGCTAATATTTCGAGAAGTATCTTACTAGATAATCAGTGGCTCAAGTTCGCGATTATGCCATTGCCGCTGATGCCATTCGGCAACCAAGGGACGGACAATGAATTTGGGATGGCCTTCGCCTTTAACGTCAATGCGTAAACCTGAGTAAGGTCGTCGTTTCTGAGCACCTTGACCGTTGCGACCAATGAAGAAATGCGATCGCGCCACTAATCTATTTTCGTTTCCAAAAGTCTCCATCAAATCTGCTCCCTCAATCCGCTGGCGTCGCAAACTAAACCCGCTACCGCCACAAACAATCCAGTGGATATGAGAATCAGCGTGTCCTGTATCCATCGTTTCCAGGTGTTCCAAGCAGTGCGCGTGACCGTTTAATACCAAATCAACCAAAGGACGCCCCTGATTTAGGGAACCTATTTCTTTAGCTACCGCATCCAGCACACCACGCAGGCGATCGCGAATTATCAGAGTTTGTGCTTGTTGCCACTTTGTCGCTTCAGTTACATAGGGAGGATGATGGAAATAAATCACCCTTCCCCGAACTTCAGAGTTATTCCAAGATTCAATTAATTTTTGCTTGAGCCAGTCTAGTTGTTCGATATCAGTCAGCGGTGTTTTATTAGCAGCTAGTTGCTTGTCGATATCAACAATAATTTCTTCAATTTGTGAGAGTTTAGCGTGGAAATCGTCTAATTGGTCGGCTTCGTTAGGATTTTCCGGTCGAAGCTTGGCTGAGGTTTCAACAATTTCCAGCTTTTCTTGCTCTAAATCGTCACGACGTTTTTCTAAGATTCTGCGATCGGCATCACCTTGTTTTGTTTTAGGCAAAGGCGGTGGATCGTTAAATGTATTAGAATCCAAGGCAAAGAAATCAATACCGCTATAGCGAAAAGTGTAGTAGCGATTGGGAAGGCGAGTAAAGTGCCCAGGTTCATAGCAAAGACAACGACCTGTATCTGTCTTGGCTGTGTAGTAACGATCTAAGTGGCTGGCTAACTCTCCTGGAAGCTGAAACGCCTTCAGATAGTCTAGAAATGCTCGTGCGTAGGCTTCACCAGTTCCTGAGCCATGCAAGCCGACATCTAGGTCTAAGCGCGATCGCAACAGGCTACGAATTGGTAATGTTGTTAGGGACGCCAAGCTCAACAGAATTGGCAAGTTATAGTAATCGTGATTTCCCAATACAGGTAAAATGGGCAGCTTAAAAACCATCTGGTCATAGGCAATCCTTCTGGGATGCTCTCCGCCCAAGATAAACTCTCGGTAAGGCTGGATGAAGTTCTGCTGGTAGTATTCACTCGACCCCACTAAATAGATCACATCCCCCATGTGCAGCATAAAACGGGATTCGTTGTGATGGGGCAGCATGAGTTCAGCCACTTGTCGCTGGGGATTGTGTCCCCGGTGCTTACCGGAACCACTATCACCTACAACCAAAAATGAGAACTCAGAATTGTCTGTTTGACCATCTTCTAACACCAGCCGAGTTTGGTCGATGTTCCGTTCCACAATTGACGGATCTTGCCACCGTACCCGCTGATTCATTTTACGAATTTTGTTAGCGATCGCTGGATCGGATACAAGTTTCAATGCAACCTACTCCTGAATTTTCAATTAGGAATCGGGCAAGGGCAGGGGAGGTAGGGGGGCAGGGGAGGCAGAGGAGGCAGGGGGGCAGAGGAGGCAGGGGGAGAACCCCATAAATAAATTTATTTGCTATGAAACCCTCAATTGCTGAGGAATTCCAGCATATTTCTCGCCTGCTCCCTGCTCCCTGCTCCCTGCTCCCTGCCCCCTGCTCCCTGCTCTCTGCTCCCTGCCCCCTGCTTCCTGCTCCCTGCCCCCTGCCTCCTGCCTCCTGTCCCTCTTCACTCCTCTGTTGTGTTTTTCATCTCAATAGTCAAATTAGGGAGTCCCTCTAGTTTTTCGGTAGGCTCCACTTCTTCTACTAATGGCACAAAAATTTTCAAACCTGCTGGTACACACTTAATTTCTACTGGTGTTGTGCCTACGATTTCACCATCTAGGACAACCTTTTGTGGTGGCTCAGTTGTAATTTTAAATTGTTTGGCTCGCAGAAAACCAATATCATTGCGTTCTACGGCGTTACCTGTAGAAGCCGTTTGAAATAGATGAAATGTAGCTGCGATCGCTCCTGCCTTGTTAGCTGGGGCTACAATCGTTAAATCTAGTAACCCATCATCGTAAATAAGACCTGCTGGGCCCTGAGCTAAGACTGATGTGGGCGGCGCGGCGTTTGCTACTGTGACTGCACAGGCACTAGTTTTAACTATCTTGTCTTCTGTTTCAATTTCAACATCAAAGTTTTTTAAGTTTCTCAGTTGCTGAATTCCTGCCAAAACGTAAGCCATCATTCCAAAACGATTTTTGGCATCCCGGTCTGCCAATTCTACAGTTTCAGCTTCAAAGCCAATACCTGCCAAGAGTACCATTGGTCGATCGTTGCAATAGGCTACGTCTACATGGCAGGTTCCTCCCTGCAAAATTGTCTCACACGCACCTGCAATCGTGTCAGGAATTCCTAAAGCTGTGGCAAAAGCGTTTGCTGTTCCTCTAGAAATGATCCCAAATGGAATATCACTACCCACTAGAGCCGCGGCTGCCACCGAAAGGGTTCCATCTCCGCCCGAAGCAATGATTGCATCTACCCCTCGCTCTACCGCTGCATAAGCTAGTTGGTCAGCGTCGATTTCTTTAGTTGTGAGATAAATATCTAGATCGATTTCTGGCTCTAATATTGCCCGAATTTCTGCTAGTTCTAAATCTGGGTCACCCTGACCCGCAACTGGATTGAAGATGAGGCAGGCGGAACGATTCATAAAATATAAAAGCTAAACTTAGATTACTAAAATAACAAATTCTTTCTAGCATTCTTGTGAAATTTTGACTTCCCTCTGACGGCAGGTTTACTTTTGGCAAGGAGTTTAAGAGTCTTCTGCGTCGGAACATAACAATGCTGACGCGTATTTTAGTATTTTTTGTCTTTACTTCAACAAGAAAATTTTTGCCATGCGTCAATTATTAGTAGTTTTGGCAAGTATGCTAACTCTCAGCAGTTTAGATACCCCCTCCATGACAATAGCAGGGACAACGCCTAATTTTCCAGAGATGCGCTTAGTTCAAAAGTTCAATTGCAATAATCTTCAAACTCAAAGAGAAATTAATGAATGCACGAAGTTATCTTATCAGAACGTAGATAAAAGACTGAATCGAGTTTATCAACAATTGCTACCTACCTTAGAAAGCTCTAGGAAACAGAAGTTGATTGCTGCACAGCAAGCATGGATAAAGTTTCGGGATACTAATTGTGAGTTTGAAAGAAGCAGATATGAGGGAGGAAGTATTGCCCCTAGCATCTATTTTGGTTGTCTAGAAAATACCACAAAATTGCGTACCCAAGAATTACAGGAATATCTTAAATCTGACCCTTAAATACCCTTACTACATTATTTCACAAATTCGTAGCGAAAAAATCAAACCTCTGCGATACTTTGCGCTAACCTTTGCGTTACTCTGCGTTTAAAAATTAATGTTTTAAAACTCAGAGTAAACGCAAAAAAAAGCAGAGTTTTGCTAATAGCTGAAATTTTCTCAAGGAGGCTAGTAGATACAATATTTTAGTCCAGTTGTTTAAGACGGTAACCAATACCATGAACTGTTTCAATAAAATCTTCAAAAGCTCCGGCTGCTTTGAGTTTTTGACGGAGGCTTCTGAGATGAACTTTCACAGCATGTTCTTCTGGAGGAGATTCTAAAGACCAAATATGTTCAATAATCACGCTGCGACTAAGCACACGACGACCATTTCGCAGCAATAACTCTAAAATTCCGTACTCTTTTGGGGTTAAATGTAGCATATTTTTACCGTAACTCACTTCATAAGTGCTGGGGTTGAGGTGCAGATTTCCCCATTCCAAAATCGGCGGCGATGAAGCGTTACCCCGACGAAGTAAGGCGCGAATTCGTGCAAATAGTTCTTGCAAATCCACTGGTTTAACGACATAATCATCTGCTCCCGCATCGAGTCCGGTGATTTTATCGCTAACGGTGTCACGAGCAGTGAGCATGAGAACAGGCATACTGTAGCTGTGCGATCGCAACCGATGACATAAACTAATTCCATCGAGTTCTGGCAACATCACATCCAGCAGCAGCAAATCATAATCCAGTATTTTGGCTTGATTCCATCCAGCTTCACCGTCTGTCACCACATCAACCATATAACGCTGGTCTGTAAGGGCTTCTGCTAAGGTTTCGGCAAGGCGTACATCATCTTCAACTAAAAGAATTCGCATAAATTTTTTTTAAACCATACAAGTTATGTGTAAAACAATCTGCGAACTCTCGTTGAGAAAATATTGCAAAAAGTAACAATTTCTCGATTTCGTTGCTTCTTTCCGATTTCTTTACCATTTCCTGAGCGATTTCCTTACTTTTAATATGTAATTTTCTATTCTATGTAGGTTTTTAATGACCTCCTTTAGACGTTCTAAAAGAACTCTATGTTTAGCCAGGAGATTTTCAGAAAATGGCTTTTGGACAAAGTTCGCATTTAGGTGTCAGCCTGTTTGAAGACACTCACTCAACAGGAGGAGTACCTGGTTATTCACCAGAAGAACTTGAGGCTATTATCAGGGTTATATACAGACAGGTATTAGGAAATGCCTATGTGATGGAAAGCGAACGGCTCACTGTTCCTGAGTCGCAGTTTAAGCGGGGCGAAATCAGCGTCCGCGGGTTTGTCGGTTTGGTAGCGAAGTCTGAGTTGTATCGTTCCCGCTTTTTCAGCAGTTGTCCTCGTTATCGGGCAATTGAGTTGAACTTTAGGCATTTGCTCGGTCGCGCTCCTATTGACTTAGAAGAAATGCGATCGCACAGTACTATTCTGGATGAAAAAGGCTTTGAAGCTGAAATAGATTCCTATCTCGATAGCGACGAGTACCAAGATACCTTCGGGGAAGACATTGTGCCTTATATTCGAGGCTACAAAACCGAAGCCTGTCAGAATATAGTGCAGTTTACCCATATATTCCAATTAGTCCGAGGTGCTTCTAGTAGTAGTCTCAAAGGCAACTTGGCAGGTAAACAAGCTCGGTTAAATAGCTTGGTAATTCAAAATACTCCTACTGCTGTGGTTTCACCAGCTAGCGATGGTGCAACATTCCGCAATCCACCACTTGGCTCCAGAACCCGTCATGGTGTAGCAGCTAGTGATGAAGGTAAGGTGTATCGATTGGAAGTCACTGGTTATCGGGCAAATAAAGTAAACCAGATTTCTCCATTTCGCCGCAGCAACCAAGTCTATCTCGTGCCCTTTAATAAATTGTCGCAAGAGTATCAGCGGATTCACCAGCAAGGCGGTGTGATTGCCAGTATCACCCTTGTTAACTAGTAAAATGCCCCATGCCCAATCCCTTTTAATCTCTAGCTCTAATATGCCTATTCCTTTGTTAAGTTACTCCCCTTCATCTCGAAATCATCGTGTATCTGGATTCGAGATTCTTGGCGACGAGCAACCGAGAATTTATACAGCCGAAAATCTGCCATCGTCAGTAGAAATGGATGTCTTGATTATGGCAGCCTATCGCCAGATTTTCCACGAACAACAGATGCTAGATAGCAACCGTCAACCCTTTTTAGAATCCCAACTGAAAAACGGTCAAATCACAGTCAGAGATTTTATTCGAGGGTTAGCAATATCTGATGTATTTCGGCGGCTTAATTACGAAAGCAACAGCAACTATCGCTTTGTGCAGATATGCGTGCAGCGCTTCCTTGGTCGTGAGGTTTACAATGAACGCGAAAAACTAGCCTGGTCGATTGTGCTAGCTACCAAAGGATTACAAGGGTTTATCGATGCTTTGGTGGATAGCGGGGAATACATTAGTAACTTTGGTTACAATACAGTTCCCTATCAACGGCGACGGATTTTACAAGGACGCTCTGAAGGTGAATTGCCTTTTGCCCGAATGGCTCGTTATGGCGAAGATTATCGTGACAAATTGCCGCTTTCCATGACGAGGAAGGAGATTGAGCCTTTTAATTTACAAACCTTCCTACGCAGTTCTGACAGGGATGTAGTGTTATGGCTCTTAGCTTCACTGCTGGCAGTGATTGTCTTGTTTACTTGGCTAACTGTATTTGGTTATTTGCCAAAACTCGGTGGGTACTAGCTGAAAATTGAGCAAAGTGCGATCGCCGAATGTAGCGATCGCACTCAACTTTTCAAAAATTTAAAAATAACTGTAAATTACTGCATTCATATTAAATTTTTTGATGCAAAGCAATGTTGCCGCCACAAGCTTATAAAAAGCTCCAATGTTGGATAAGGAGCCGTCATTTAATCTGTTCTGGTCACTTTTTTATATTTGAAACTATAGACTATTCTTGTGTTGAGAGATTTACCGAGTCTATAGTCGCTTTAGGAGGAACATTAATTTCTGTTGAACCAGTTGATAAAATTTGGATGGGCGACCATCGGCAGGTTTTTCTTTATCGTGTCAAAGCCAGTTTGTTTACGCCTTGTCATCAGTTAAGGCAATACTGGTTTAAGTATGGCGGTTTATACACTAGATTTGATAAAAATTGTTAATTTATTTTGAAGTTTAGTAACTTATATAATTACGTTACGATGTGAGGTAAGAGGTAATAAAAAACTGTCTCTAAGTACTACAGTCTAAGTTGATATTGAAGAAAACTATAGCCGTCATCAAAGCGTGGGATCATTCTGCAATTAAATCGATTTAGTTCATCAACAATATCAGGGCTATCAAAGTCTTTTGAGTTTCGGTTAAGAAAACAAGCTAGTTGTGGTTGATACTCACGCAGATGATTGATGACCGATGCATAAACAAAAGCATCTTGTGGTCTCAAATCATAAGTAGCTTCGCAGGAAGCTGCCTCAATTAAGATATCGGCAGTGAGTGCAATAACTTCTGCAATGTTAAAAAGCCGCTCTCGATAATTAACAAAACGTTGCCGTTCTTCTTCATTGCTCTGCACCATTAAGCTAGCAATATCTTGGATACTTTTAATACGACTTACATAAGATGCTGTCCGTGAAAGCTGCCGCAACTCAGCATCAAGTAATTGCTGCAAATCTCGGCGACTCTTTGCCTGGCGACTTAATTTCTCATGAGGTTCAGCAAGGCTATAAGCTGGAATAATCAGTTTTGCCTGCCCTATTTCACAAGATTGCAGAATCTGTTCACAGCTTACGCACTGTTCTTGCTCAAAGACTAATTCTAAGACGAAGTTAGTTTCAACGTAAATATTCACGCAACCGCCTTCCGATCAAATTTGCCTCCAGCTAAGGCAGCGTATAATCCTGAATCAATTAACCATTGCTGAGATTCATTTATATCTTCGAGGGATTTTTCTGAATGAATAATTTCTCCAAGCCAGGATGCAACAATTAACTCAAGGCTTTGCCCACTGATTTGATCAGCCTTAACTCCAGCCTGTTCAAAATAACGATTAAGAATAGGTCGTGCATCAATAATATAAGTTGGTTCGCTCAGATCGAGTGGGACATCAGCATTAGTCCATAAATAAAATCGATCGGGAAATACCATTAGAAAATAAGGAGCCATTGGAAAAATTCCGTGTGCAAGCATATTGCGTCGAAGTCTTGCTGCCCATTCTGGTGATGCATTAAGTTTACTCTTAACCTCAACGACAAGAGTAAGTTGACCATTACGATTATCAACTGACAAATCCCAACCAGAATCAGAGTTAGCAGTCATGGATAAAGCTCACTTAAGGAGACTAACTACTCAATATTGTGACGCAGAATGTCATCTTTATTTATCTTGCAATGTCATAATTTACATTGTTAGGCTGTAGCCGACAAACCTAGCTAAAACAATAGCACCAGTTGCATAATCTTTTTAGAAAAAATTTTAAGATTCAGGAGTGAGAAACAATCAACCTTACAGACTCTATTCCTCCAATCTCTCATTCCTATGCTCATGCCCGATTTTAGCGTTATCAATCTCGCCCCTTTCGGTGTTGGCTTTAGCATTATTGCCTTGGGGATAATTTACTATTTTCTCAACCTGGAAGTAACTAGACGGCAACGCGCAGAAGTGGTGCTGCGGCAACAAACTGAGCGGGAGCGACTGGTAAACCAGATTGCTCAACATATCCGTGAGTCTTTGGAGTTAGAAGAGGTTCTTACTACCACCGTTGCAGAAGTGCGCGAGTTTCTCCAAGCCGATCGGGTGCTAATTTATCGCCTTTGGGAAGATGGTACAGGCAGCGCAATTACTGAAACAGTTCTACCTGAATATACAAAAATTTTGGGAGAAACCTTTCCAGAAGAAGTGTTTCCTAGAGAATATCATCAGGCGTATTCATTAGGAAAAACCCGCGCGATCGCTAATATTGAACAAGCTGATGTAGAGGCATGTCTGGCAGACTTCGTGAAACAGTTCGGTGTCAAAGCCAAGTTGGTAGTGCCAATTCTCCAAGAGAATCGGCAAGCAGATAAACAACGAGATCGCAAAACACCTGCTTCTACCCCTTATCTTTGGGGCTTATTAATTGCCCATCAGTGCGATCGCCCCCGCATCTGGGAATCTTGGGAAGTTGAATTAATGAAGCAACTTGCAACCCAAGTGGCGATCGCTATTCAACAATCAGAACTTTACAAGCAGCTACAAACACTCAACGCTGAATTAGAACACCGCGTTCAACAACGGACTCAAGAGTTAGCTAAAGCCAATGTCTCTCTGAGAGCCGAAATTGCTGAACGTCAGCGCACGCAAGCCGCGTTGCAAGCTTTAATTACTGCCTCTCCTCGCGCCATTTTCACACTTGATTTGGAAGGGAATGTGAAAATCTGGAATCCTGCTGCTGAACGGATGTTTGGCTGGACTGAGGCGGAGGTAATCGATCGTCCTAACCCAATTTTTTTAGACGATCGATTAGAGGAATATAAGACTCTGCAACAAAGTATATTGCAAGGAACAACTTATACCAGAGTGGAATTGCGCCGTTATAAAAAAGATGGCACTGCGATCGATATAATTTTCTCCGCCGCTCCCTTGCATGATAGCGACGATAGTATCAACGGCATGGTAGCTGTGATTGCTGATATCACACACCAAAAGCAGCAGGAAGAACAAGTGCGTTTGCTGCAATCTGTGGTTGTAAATACAAATGATGCTGTAGTTATCACTGAAGCGCAATCAATTGGCGAACCTGGGCCAAATATTATCTATGTTAATGAAGCATTCACCCGAATCACAGGTTACAGCCTGGAAGAAGTTTTAGGTAAAACGCCCCGTATTCTTCAAGGAGCAAAAACAAGTCGCGCCGAACTCGATAAAGTCTGTACAGCGCTATCTTGTTGGGAAACAGTCACGGTTCAGGTAATTAACTACCGCAAAGACGGCTCTGAATTCTGGAATGAATTTAGCATCGTACCCGTAGCCGATCGAGCTGGCTGGTATACTCACTGGATATCAGTACAACGTGACATTACCGAGCGCAAGCAAGCTGAACAGGCGTTACGCCAGAGCGAAGAACGCTTCCGCTCATTGATTGAAAATGCTTTAGATATTGTCAAAATTCTCGATGTAGATGGTTCTATTCGTTATGAAAGTCCATCCGTAGAAAAAGTTTTGGGTTATCCAGCAGCAGAACTGATTGGCAAAAACTTATTAGATTACATTCACCAAGATGATTTTGTTAATACTTACCATAGTTTTATTCATGCTATCCAAAGTTCAGAAGTTACTGCCCCAATCGAGTTTCGTTGTCGGCACAAAGATGGCTCATGGCGGATGTTAGAAGCGATTAGCCAGAAATTTCTAGATAATACAGCAGATACTAAAATTATGGTTAACTGCCGCGATATTACAGAACGCAAACGGTTAGATGAAATTCGGATGGCGTTAGAGCGAGAGAGAGAACTCAGTGTTCTGAAAACACGCTTTTTCTCAATGGCATCTCATGAGTTTCGCACTCCTCTAAGTACTGCCTTAGTAGCTGCCCAATTGCTAGAGAACTGTCAGGATGAATGGGATAACTCTTCTAAGCGACTGAGGAATTTGCAGAGAATTCAACTCTCTATCAAAAATATGGTTCAGATGTTAGACGATATTTTAACCATCAACCGGGCCGAAACCGGAAAACTAGAATTTAATCCTAAACTTCTAGATTTAGAAGGATTCTGCGGTGATTTTGTGGAAGAAATGCGCCTAAGTACAGACGAAAGGCACACACTTAGCTTTGTTTGCCAAGGAAAAGCTGTTCCTGCCTTAGTGGATGAAAGGTTGTTGCGTTCCATCCTGTCTAATTTGCTGCTGAATGCAATTAAATATTCTCCTCAAGGAGGGAATGTTCATCTTAGTCTGGAGTTTAAATCAGATAAGGTGATTCTCCAGGTTCAAGATCGGGGTATTGGAATTCCGTTAGCAGATCAAAAGCAGCTGTTTGAGCCGTTTCATCGTGGCAAGAATGTCAGAAGCATCCCTGGTACAGGATTAGGATTGGTTGTGGTGAAAAAGTGTGTAGATTTACACCAAGGTGATATTAGCATCACTAGTAAAGTAGGAGTTGGTACAACTTGTGCGATCGCTCTCCCATTACAAGGTAAGTCTAATTAGTATTGTTCCAAATTCCTGAAACTAGCTTTTGGTAAAGAATTGTAATCCAAAATCCCAAATCCAAAACCCAAAATTAGTATCAGTCCCTGACTACGGTAGTCTAGATGAGAGTGAATTTATCGCCTGCGATATTATATTGTTTTATGACTTCAGTTGTTTCTAGTCCCCCACGCACTATTCGGATTGGTTCGCGCAAAAGCCAACTTGCTCTGGTTCAGACCTACTGGGTACAAGAGCAACTCCAGAAATCCTTTCCTGATATCACTTTTGAAGTCCACACGATGTCTACCCAAGGCGATAAAATCTTGGATGTAGCATTAGCTAAGATTGGCGATAAAGGACTTTTTACTAAAGAACTTGAAGTTGGAATGCTCAATCAGGAGATTGACTTTGCCGTTCATTCTCTCAAGGATCTGCCGACTCACTTACCAGAAGGGTTAACACTGGCAGCAATTACTGAACGAGAAAACCCAGCAGATGCATTAGTGGTGCATGAAAAGCACAAAGATAAACAAATCGATACTTTACCCGAAGGTGCGGTAATTGGTACATCTTCGCTGCGGCGATTAGCACAGTTACGCCACCACTTTCCCCACTTTACATTTAAGGATGTACGGGGAAACTTGATTACACGGTTGGCAAAACTGGATGCAGGTGAATACGATGCTTTGATTTTGGCAGCAGCAGGGTTAGAAAGATTGGGAATGGGCGATCGCGTTCATCAAGTCTTACCCAAAGAAATCTCCCTCCACGCCGTTGGACAAGGAGCTTTGGGGATAGAATGCCGGGCTGATGATAGTGAAGTGCTATCTCTACTCAAAGCGATCGAACATCCCCAAACACGCGATCGCTGTCTCGCCGAACGTTCTTTTCTACGCTCTCTAGAGGGCGGCTGTCAAGTACCTATTGGTGTAAATACAGAAATATCTGGTGAAAATTTGACCTTAACCGGGATAGTCGCCAGTGTAGATGGTCAAAAGTTCGTCAAAGATACCGTCACAGGGATTGCCAATAATGCCGAAAGCTTAGGCATAGAACTAGCAGAACTGTTGCGGCAACAGGGAGCGCAAGAAATTTTGTCAGAAATTTTTGCGGTGATTCAGCGCGGTTCCTAAGCAATTAGGCAAGCCGATGTGATTAGATAAGAATTGATCGCCGTTGCACTAAAGATGTGCCAGACGCGACAAGTTGCGTTGGTCGGAATCGATCGTAGAGTTAATTTGACAATATAGACTCAGGGAAGCAAAAATTACCATGCGGATTCTATTTGTTGCAGCAGAGGCAGCACCCATTGCCAAAGTAGGAGGAATGGGTGATGTTGTCGGGGCATTACCCAAAGTCCTGAGAGAAATGGGGCATGATGTGCGGATATTCTTGCCTTACTACGGCTTCCTGCCAGACAAAATGGAAATTCCCTATGAACCCATCTGGTGGGGGGATGCGATGTTCCAGCACTTTGCAGTATACGAAAGTGTTCTGCCTGGTACTGATGTTCCCTTGTACTTATTTGGACATCCCGCCTTCATGCCCCGCCGCATTTATTCTGGAGAAGATGAAGATTGGCGGTTCACTTTGTTTGCTAATGGTGCAGCCGAGTTTGCCTGGAATTACTGGAAGCCAGAAATTATCCATTGCCACGATTGGCACACGGGGATGATTCCCGTGTGGATGCACCAAGATCCTGATATCAGCACAGTGTTTACCATTCATAATCTGGCTTATCAAGGGCCGTGGCGTTGGTATTTAGAGAAAATTACTTGGTGTCCCTGGTATATGCAAGGACACAATGTAATGGCAGCGGCAGTGCAATTTGCCAATAAGGTAAATACAGTTTCGCCCACCTATGCCGAGCAAATCAAGACAGCAGCTTACGGTGAAACATTAGAAGGTTTACTGTCCTTTATTAGCGGGAAATTATCTGGGATTATCAACGGTATTGATACCGAAGTTTACAACCCAGAAAATGACAAATACATTACTCAAACCTTCACTGCTGATACTTTAGATAAACGCAAGGCTAACAAAATTGCTTTGCAAGAAGAACTAGGATTAGAAGTCAACTCCAAAGCCTTTTTCATTGGGATTGTGACGCGATTAGTGGAACAAAAAGGCATTGATTTGATATTACAAATCCTCGATCGCTTCTTATCTTATACAGATGCACAATTTGTGCTGTTAGGGACAGGCGATCGCTACTATGAAACTCAGATGTGGCAATTAGCATCCCGCTTTCCCGGACGCATGGCAACTTACTTACTGTATAACGATGCTCTGTCTCGCCGGATCTACGCTGGTACCGATGCTTTCTTAATGCCTAGTCGTTTTGAACCATGTGGCATTAGCCAAATGATGTCTTTACGCTACGGTTCTGTGCCCATTGTTCGCCGCACAGGTGGATTAGTTGACACCGTAACCCATTACGACCCCGAAAATGCCGCAGGCACCGGTTATTGCTTTGACCGCTATGAACCGCTAGACCTTTTCACCTGTATGATCCGCGCTTGGGAAGGCTTCCGTTTCAAACCGCAATGGCAAGAACTACAAAAACGGGGCATGAGTCAAAATTTTAGTTGGCATCAATCTGCCAAAGAGTATGTGAAGTTGTACAGGTCAATTTACGGTCTGCCAGAAGAAGAGGAAACACCAAAACCAGAGTTGGTGTTAAACGAGGTAGTCACTAGCACCAGTAGCAAGTAAAAGGGCGGTTAGAAACCGCGTCTACACAGGCAAAACCCACCTCCGTGGGTTTCAAACCTAAATTTTTCCTTAGTCCGCGGAGGCGGACTTTGTTTGTGTAGCCGCGACTTCCAGTCGCCAAGACTGAAGTTGACACTATTGATTACTCGTCGCTTTCGCCCTAATTAACCAGTCACGATCGCGATCGCAAATTTCCCGACCAGACGAGTCTCCTAAGCGGTCTAGCGCTAATAAACAAGCGTATTTCAAGTCCCAAATCGGCGTATTTAGGCAAGTTTTGAGTTCAGTAATTGCTCGTGAATCGCCCAATTCACCAAGAGCGATCGCACAAGCCGCACGGGATTTCTGAAACTGAGGTTCGCGGTTGTGCAGGTTTTCTACTAACAAATCGTAGGCGGGAGCATATTTCAGCCAGCCGAAAAGTTTCATCACGTGATAATGAGCGCCATAATCGTTATAAGCCTTCTCTGAATAAGTTGCTAAAAGTGCTTCGGGTGCTTCTTGTGCATAGATATCCAGTAAGGTTTTTGTTGCTAAATAACAGCGTCCAAAATCAGTTTCGTAGAGTTCGTTAATCACAAAATCTAGGACAGGGGTAGCATCATACTCATGTACTAGATCGAGATCGTTGGGATGGTCATAAAGTACTTGCTCTAAGTAAGGTTGAATTTCTGTAAAAGTAATTTCACCATTGGGGACGCCTGCATCCAAAAGCATCCGCAATCCTCGCAAGCGGAACACCAGAGATACAGGACAACGGGCAATTTCTGGGATGGCTTTGTAGTAGCGTGAATCAATCAAGTCTTGAATACAACCGCGCCGTGCATTGACGCTGGAACTTTGCAGCAGCGCCATCACCTCAGTAATTTGTGAGTAATCACCTGTGAAACGACAAACTGTAGCGATCGCTGCGCTACGGGTAGGTTCATCCTCAACTTGGGTAAATTTTCGTACACGTTCTAAAGACGACTTATAGTCAGCGTTAGCTAACATGTGAATTATGACTCGATAGATTTGACCGGGTTTATCGAGTAGTTGCGCCACTTCTTCGAGAATTTCTGGATCGTTAGTCCCGATTTCCCCGATCGCCCACACGGTATTTTCAACAGTATAAATATCATCATCTTTAAGGCACTGCCGAATTACAGGTAAAGCTGATTTGGCCTGCAATCGCCCCAGACTTTCTACAGCCTTGCGTCGGACAATTCGGTGGTCTAACTCATCAGGATTACTGGTTTCAATTGCTCGTACCAAAGCCGCGATCGATTGCTCTGTGGGATAATTAATCAGATGGGAAACAGCAATATACTTATCAGAAGCGTCTTCGAGTTGTTCTAATGGTGTATCGATAATTGCGATCGCTTGTTCTTCTGTTAGCCCAAACATTTTAAAAAAACGTTTATCCATTGATCTGTAAATGGCTCTTGGATAATTGCTCGGATGTCATGTCTACTATCGTACTAGGGACTGGGTACTAGAAAATAGGGATAAATTATGTTTGAGGATTGAATTACTAAAAAATACAGTTGCTAGTTAAGTTAGAATTGACACCAAAATAAAATAAAATTCGCTCGCGAAGCTACTTGGTAGTAATTGCCATCGTGGCCATTTGAGAATGATAGGAATAAATATGAGCGATTACTTAGACGATTACGAATTTAATAACCTCGATTTTTACAGAAAAAATCATGGGTTACAGCTTTATTACAACTGGTCTGGGGAAATTTTTTGGCAAGAAACACAAGACAAGCCAAAAGAAAAATTGTTCTCTATTATTGGGATGAATGCGACCAAAGTATTTATCAAGCCCGATCCTGAGTACGGCGAAGTCGGGTATCGCATCAATAGAGAGTTAGGTTTATTTTGTGACCCTGATACTCAAGAGATTCTCCACTTTTGGAAGTCACCAACAGCGAGTCAATCAGTACCAGTAGTACACATTGCTAACCGCATCGTCCAAGGTTCAGTTAAACCAAAGAAATTTGTCATACCCAAAGGCAGCGGATATATTACTTCTGTCATGGAAATTCCTTTAGAGTACCCGCATCCCTTAGCAGGTGATAGGAAATATTCAGACTATTGCCCTGGAGAAAAATTTAAGGGTGTTGAGTACTTTATATCAAATACTTGCCGACCAGACGCAACTGAAGTCCCTCCTGCTAAGTGGGCGAGGGACTGTCCTTGGTTGCCCTGGATGAAGTTAGGATATGCTCATCCAGCTAAATTAAGATTTGAAACCACAATATTTAGAGTAGATTCTTTTGAGCAGCTTCATCCTAGCTTGGTCAAATTGGTGCGGGAAAAAGTACCAATTTATGAATTCACGCCAACGGAAAGTGATGAGCCGAATGTAACGAGCATTCAATACTTTAAGAAAAACTTTGATTCCTATTTGCGAGGAGATATTTTTCCCCTTGAAGAAACCTCTTAAAATAATTCGTAATTCGTAATTCGTAATTTACTTCTTAAGTACGAATTATGAATTACTTAATCTCAATACTGTATCTAGATTTAAAGCAGCAAACAAGATTTGCTATTCAGGAATCAAAATTCAGTTGATGGGAGCAACCCTAATACGCTTCCGATAAGGTTTTTTGATGACACGCCGCTAATCGCAAAGACGGCGATTTATCGCGTCTCTTGCCTTAACTTGGATCAAAAGCTGTAGTTGGCTTCGACTTTTAAAGATTTCCATCAAAAAGCTTTACCAGTGGTAACGCGATCTGAGAAGATCGCAATATATGCATTTGTCAGCTATTAATTAGTTGCTCTTGCCAATTGTTCCGTTTTATGTAACAGCATACAAATGATAGTGGAACACTAACCACACATCATTGATATAAACACACATTTAGGAAACAAAAGTTATGGATGAAATCTCAGAACTCACAAAAACCGATAACTTAACCGCTCAAGATGTAGCAGAAGTGATTGCAGAACTTGAGCAATATCGGGAACGTCTAGTCCAAGAAACTACGGAAACAGCAAAACGGGCTAAGTTGATGCGAGTAAATGTTATGGCAAAACTAGAGCCTGAGCTTGCCAAGATCGATTCTGCTCTCCAGGAACTCCGCGCTCAACAGGCTGCTCTGAGTGTCAGTAACTAATCAAAGTAATTCGTAATTGATAATGACGTTAGCGAGTCCGCGATAGCGAAGCGTTAGCGTTAGCGAAGCGGTAGCGAGTACTCGAGCGTCCGCAGGAGCGTCGCGTCATTACGAATTACAAATTAGTAATTATTTGCTCATTCATCTTGATAATTTAGCTAGAAGTTATATGCTCAACTCCGAAACTCAATCCGGGAAGGATTCGTTAAATCTATCCCAGGCAGAAACTGATGCAATACTAGCAGCAGTCAGCGAGCAATTAGACTTAAACACCTTCAACCGTGACGATCGCGAGCTACTCAAGCAGATGATTGAGAGTATGGGAGACTCACGGGGGATGGTTAGGTTGAGTTTTGCAGAGGCGTTGGGTAAAATCGGTAAACCAGCGACCCCTTTATTGATGGAAGCTGTGACAAATCACCCAAACCCAGTTGTACGCAGAGCTAGCGCCAAAACTCTAACATTAATCGCCGATCCGATCGCAGTTCCCACCTTGGTTAATGCCCTGTTGAATGATGAAGATACGGTAGTCAAAACCTCATCGGTGGGAGGTCTTGCCAAAATAGGTGAAGCAGCTGTGCCAGCATTGCTGAAAATCTTAGCGTCAACCGAGTATCCAGAAAGCGCCAAAGGTCATGCTGTATGGGCGTTGGGATTTATTGGGGCAGAGGCGAAGGAGCATTTATATAGAGAGATTCACTCAGACTCGGCTGAAGTTCGGGCTGCGGTGGTGGGTGCGATCGCTAAAATTGCTCAAGAAGGTACTGAAGAAGCAGCATTTAATATTTTAGTTAACGCCCTCACCGATCCATCTGAAATCGTGCGGTGTGAAGCAGCAGCGGCTTTGGGCAGTCTAAATTATCGACCAGCAATTCCTAACTTGGTCGAGTTACTGCATCATGGCGATTCGGATACTCGAAAAGCGGCGGCTCTGGCATTGATGAAAATTGGTGATCGCACTTCCTTAGAACCCCTACAAGCCGCATTAACCGTGGAAGGAGAAGCGGGGGTTCAGGCAGTGATTAAGTTAGCAATTTCTCAAATAGAGAGACAGTTAGAGGAAGATGCTTGGGAATAGATTGATAAAAGTAGTTGTATTGTAAGAGCGATCGCTATCCTCTCTGATAATTAATCACTTGATCCAATCGAGGCAAAGCACTCACTGCTGATTCACGAACATATGGATCGACAGATTCATCATTTGTCAATGCCGTCAGCACTTCCACACCTCGGATATCACCCATCGAACCGAGTGCATTGACGATCGCTACAGCTAGCGCAACATTATCTATTGTTTTCAAAGCTTCAGTCAAAATCTCAAAGGCAGGAGAACCAATTTCACCCAGCGCCATAACTGATGCAATATAAACAACGGCATTTTGATCGTTGAGCGCTGTTTTCAATCCCTGTAAACCCTCAGCTGGGAAGGGAACATCCGGATGGTTAGCAGCAACCTGTGCCAAGGCTTTAGCACAGCTACCCCGAATGGTTGCATTATCGCTATTTACTAATGACTCTACCAGTGATGGTACTGCATCTGTACCAATAGCACCTAGTGCCTTTACCGCAGCTCGACGATAGGTGACATTTTCCTCATCCAAAATACCCATCAGGCGAGGAATGGTATTTTCATCACGGACATCAGCCAGTTCCCACATGGCTCGTTCCCGCAGATTTGGGTTGGGGTGTTTCAACTGTTCAAATAGAGAATCTATTGTCATAAAAGAAAATTTCCGTGTTTAAATCCCCTAATTTCAGTGATGAATTACGAATTACGAATTATTAACAACAGAGGGACTCTTGGTCAATCGCTCAACCGGATATAGGCAAAGCAACAGACTGAGAGTCCCTGAGTTTTAGAGTATGACGATCGCTCGTCTACGTCTAGTCAATCCCGATTATTATGAAAGGGAGTTGATTACGTAGTCGAGAAGAGCGCGGAACTCAACTAGCGCTTGAGGAGACAAGTCACGAGGAGAGCAAGCGCGATCGCGAGTGTAAGTCAACGCGGTAACATAAGGAGCTGTAGGCAGATTTAAAGAGCGATAAACTTCGCGAGCGCCTGCAATACCCCACTCATCCAGAGGGCCAGTACCGCCCACAACTAAGCTGTAGTTGATCAAGCGTAGGTAGTGCTTGATGTCGCGGAAGCACTTGTCTTTCTTAACTTGAGTGTCGCCAGCTTCACCTTCTTGGCTCAGGTAAGGATATTTCTTGAAGGCAGCATCATAAGCTTCCTTAGCTACTGCATCAATACCAGAAGCCAACTTTTCAGCAGCTTCTAAACGAGCACTAGCACGCTGAATGCTACCTTGAACTGATTCTAGATCGGAACTGGTTGGGAAACGACCGGCTGCATCAGCAGATCCAATAACCGTAGTGATAACTGATTTCATTGCTTTTTATACTCCAGATTAGATTTGATCGGGTTTTATATTTCAGTTGGCTTGACTAATAGGCTTTAGCCGTTAAAGATTAGCAATTAGCTCAAAGCAGAAATAACGCGATCGAAGTAGCTAGCAGCTTCAGCAGCTAGAGCAGAGCAGTCGCCTTGAGGAGTTTCCAGCTTGCGGAATCTTTTGCCAGCGTTAGCTTCAGTGTTGGTGTTGGTGATGTGAGCGACGCTGATCGCCTTCAGGATTTGGAAAGCTCGTACAGAAGATCCAGTAGGTACGCCCAAAGCTGTGTAGGTTTCTTTCAGACCGTTCAAAGCACGATCGTCCAATACGGAAGAATCGCCAGCCAACAACGCATAGGTTACATAGCGTAGAACGATTTCAGCATCACGCAGGCAGGCAGCCATCCGGCGAGTGGGGTACAAGTTACCACCAGCTTGAAGCAAACCTGTGTTTTCACAAGCAATCCCAGCAATGGCATCAGAAACTGCACAGCTAGCGTTGCTGGCGATCGCATTAACTGCATCAAGGCGCTTGTTGCCTTCAGCAATGAAATTTTTGAGGGCTGCTAAGTCAGCACCACCGATAGGAGCGGTTTTAGCATCAGCCGCAATTACAGCTCTGGAAAAAGCATCAAGAACCATGAGTTCTCCTTAATATTCACAAATGGCGGATATTATTTTTGGCGTGTTCTCAATCAGATTAACTGCGAGTAGCCAAACAAAAACATAGGGGATCAATAGTACCCTAGTCTTTACTATGAGAGACAAAGTAACAATCTGTAATATTTATCTGTAGCTTGGCTAGCCTCACAAAAAAGTCAAATTTAGCCTAAATTGGGCAAAAAAATTAAGACTTACGCATTTCAAGGGAACTCGGCCACTGCGTAAGTCTTAAAGAAATAATTTTATTTTTTACTCGATCAAGCTTGTTTAAGCAGATGTTTGACCAAATTATCTTTCACCATCATCTGCCGTAAGACTTCTAACAAAAATTCCTGAGCCTCTTCTTGGCTCAAATTCTTTACCTGGTCTTTTAAATTTTGTAAACGAAATTGTTGCTCTAAAGTTAGTTCGATTGGAAAGTCCATCATTCACTCCTCGGATTAACTGAATCGAAGGGTATTTTTTATTACCGCTAGTGTGAGGGCGTAGGCTGTCGTAGACATCGCTTTCCACTATTTTAGCACTGAGATATTAAAATGTCTACGTTGTCAAGCCATAACAAGTCATACTCATAAAAGTTTACAATTAGATAACAATACGTCTATAACTCTCCTTTTGCAGGAAGTTTATTGAAGCTGACCACAAATCGCTGTAATGTTTAGAATGTTTATATACCAATAACTTTAAAAAAAAAGAACAAGGTAAACATCATCCGCAGGAGTAATAAGTAGGAGTCAGAAGATTGATAGACGCAATGAAATTTTTTCAGCTAAGTGCTGGTAAGTGGCGATCGCAACGTGCAACTCATCATCTGGCATTCAAGCGCTCAGAGACGGGAGAATCAGATATACAGGTAGAAACTCTCGATGCCGATCATCCAGAAATCATTGAACTGTGCCAGTATCATGAGATTGACCCCAGCCTTTCAGTAGGAGGGTCGCGTGTGCGTTGGCTAGGGACAATGGCTTGGGATAGAGAGGGTGAGGATAACCATCAGGGAAAAACCATATTTGCGATCGTGCCCGATCGTGATAATCCCAGGCAAGGTAAATTACTCCGCGAAAGAGGCTACGCCGAAATTGTGCCTGTAGTTGGTCTTTTTCACATGGATGATGAAGACGGACTAGTGCTAACAACCGAATACGAAACAATGAGTTCCATTGAGCGATTCTGGTTTGCCAGCCCAAATATGCGACTGCGAACCAGTACAGTCAAACGGTTTGGCGGCTTTAGCACTGCATCATTTTGTACTGAAACCCGCATTGATCCTTCTGTCGAAGTTTCCAGCACAGAAGAAGTAACAGAAAGACAAGGGGCGGATGTTTTGGAAAAAAGACAATTTTATTCAGTTTTGGGCTGGTGAATTATCTCAAGCAGAGTGATGCTTTTACTCGTGGGCGAGATTATCTGCATCTGGTGCAGGGACTCGCGCTAGAACCGGGTATGGTGGATGTGTTTGATAACTTGCGCGATCGCATCCCCATTTGCACTTGGATCGGCGAAAATATTAACACTGTTAACACTCAGATAAACGCCTATCTAGAGCTTTGTCATGAATGCTTTCATCCCCAAGAGCGTCGCCACATCCAAATTTTTGCAGTACCCATAGCTCAATCCTTCGGCATAGATGGGCTGTGTAACATTCTCACAAACCCCATCACTATTTTGGTAGATGTCGGTCGAATTGCACCTAGAGACTGGTTTGGCGTAGTCGTCCATGAATACGCCCATGCCCATCTAGCAGACTTTGGTCACAATCAGCAATTTGCTAGTATCCTATCTCATCTATGTTTGGGACTGGGATTAGAACCTCCCTATTGGGAAGCAGGGATGGAAGCAACTTTGCGTAGTTGGCCTTACTGTAAATCAACTATAGATCCCCTGGAATTTTGGATAGGTCACTGAAGGGGGCAGGATAGCGCAGCGGTAGCGAGTCCGCGAGCGTTGGCAGGGAGATAAAAAACTATGCCCTATGCCCAATCCCCCATTAATTTCTTTTGCTAAATGTTAAATTTTATTGCTTCAGTTAAAAAAAGTGAAACTAAATATTCTAATCTGAAATATGTGAATTAAAGTTTTTTAGTCATTTACAGTAATTATTAAGCTGGAAGTTGCACACTTTTTTATTGATTAGCTATGAGTTGAATCCACTGCGCTAATCGTTTTTCATACCCAACACTTAAAATCACCTTAGTTAAGTTTCGTGAAATTTTATCAGAATCTTGAGGTTCTGATACAACTACTCCCTTAATATGTGATTTAAAGTTGTTAACTTTAATTAAGAACATGGAGGCTTTAGAATGGCAATTCCTCTGTTAGAATATGAACCTTCAAGTCAAAACCAGCGTGTAGCTGGATATGAAGTACCGGGTGATGAACAGCCCAGGATTTTTAATACAGACAATATCCTGTCTCCATCAGATTTAGGCGATCTGATCGAAGCAGCATATCGTCAACTTTTCTTTTATGCTTTTGCTGCCGATCGCGAAACATATTTAGAGTCTCAACTCCGTAATGGACAAATTACAGTGCGAGACTTTGTTCGTGGGTTGGTGCTTTCCGATACCTTTAAGAGAAGCTTCTACGACCTCAACAATAATTATCGCTTTGTTGAGCAAGTAATTCAGCGCGTTCTAGGACGCGACCCATACAACGAGCGGGAAAAAATCGCTTGGTCAATCGTAGTCGCTACCAAGGGTATTGTCGGCTTTGTTGATGAAGTTCTCAACACTGAAGAGTACCTGAGCAATTTTGGATATTCCACAGTGCCCTATCAGCGCCGTCGGATACTACCATCTCAATCTACAGGTGAGTTACCATTTAACATCAAATCTCCGCGATACGAAGATTACCACCGTACCAAATTGGGTTTCCCCCAAATCATTTGGCAGGTCGAAGTACGCAGATTCCTTCCACAAGAGCAAAAACCCAAAGCTGGCGATCCAGCTCTATTTTTGTCTATGGCACAAAGTGTCAATGCAACTGGCAATCCGCCACAAAGAATCTCGTCATTCAACATCGATATCGAAAAGTCTGTACCTTATCGCCAGTTAGCTGGAATTAAGTAACAATTTTTGGTTGACGGCTGGCTAGTCATCGCTTTGATTGTTTTATAGCGTGCATAAGTCTTGGGTTATGTAGGAGTTTCATTTAGGTATAACTAGTGGAACAGACTCTATCCCATGTCTGATGCACGCTAGTTGTTAATGGGCATAGGGCATGGTTTTTTTGTCAATGCCCAAGCTTAAAGTTAAAGTGCAGTTCGTCTTTTTAACATCTCCACAAGTTTTGTAAAGTGGCTGGGAGGGTTTGCAGTCACCTCAATCAACTCTCCAGATACGGGATGCTGCAATTTTAGTCGCCAAGCGTGCAGTGCTTGACCGGGCAAATTTACCCCCACTGAATGACCAGAACTATAAACTGGGTCGCCGACAATGGGATGACCCATTTTGGCGCTGTGGACGCGAATTTGATGGGTGCGTCCAGTTTCTAGTTGAAAGTGGATTAAAGTAAAGTTACCGAGGCGTTCTAGTACTTGCCAATGAGTGACGGCAGATCGTCCGCCTTGTTCAACAGGCATAATCGCCATTTTCTTGCGGTCTTGAGGATGGCGACCAATGGGCAAGTCAATTGTGCCACTTTCAACTTTCGGCGCACCGTAAACCACGCCCAAGTATTCTCTCCGGGCGGTTTTAGCTTTGAGTTGGGCTTGTAGGTGATGATGGGCAACTTCTGTTTTAGCGATCGCGATCGCACCCGTTGTATCCTTATCTAATCGATGGACGATTCCCGGACGTTGGACTCCCCCAATTCCTGGTAAATTGGGACAGTGAGCCAATAAGGCATTTACCAAAGTGCCATCTGGATGACCGGGTGCGGGATGGACAACTAAGCCTGCGGGTTTGTTGAGAATAAGTAACTGGTCGTCTTCGTAGAGGATATCTAAGGGGATATCTTCTGCTAGCAGTTCTAAAGGTTGCGCTTCTGGTATTTCAAGAGTGATGCGATCGCCTATCTTGACATTGATCTTCTTAGATGTGCAAACTCGATCGTTAAGTTGGACGTTACCCTGTTCGATTAACTGTTGAATGCGGGAACGGGATAAGTCTGGTAGTTCTTGGGAAAGATAACGGTCAAGGCGATCGTTGCTTTTAGTGTTAACGCAGTGTATCTTATCCCTGAAGGGAAGTAAGCTAGGCGCTGCATCCTCCAGTGGAGTTGACAAGCGATCGCTATTTTCTTGGATTTGTAAATTAAATTCGGTCACAATTACTCTATATTGATTCCCTTTCTTTAAGTAAAGCGCGGAATGCTTATAGTTGGGCTTCGGAATTGGCTAAATCGATTAAGACAGCAGAATTCAGGAGTCATACTATTTCACCCAAATCCTCATACATATAGATTTCTTGTAGGGGCACAGCGGTTATAAACTGCACCTACACAGACAAAAGTCACGGAAGTGGGTTTCAAAACCTTATTCTAAATCTATAACTTCTTGCGGCAACTCAAAAGAACCATCTTCCCCAGCTTCAAAATCAATCACTTGGTACACAGCATCAATATTTAACGCACCATAAATATGAGGAAATAATTCGCCTATTTCAGCAGGTTCATAGCGGATTTCAGCTTGTACTTTATCAGAATCAATAAAAAGTAGTACCAATTCTTTTTGATTTTCAAAAAATCTCTTTGCAACCTTAAGTATTTGCGTGGATTTTGAAGAATGGATAAAACCTTCACTATTTAACGAATCAGCGCGATATTTACCAATATTTTTTGCTTGTTCCCATTGTTGGCGTTTGGTAATGTGGAGGATGGTGTTCATAGAAAATCTAGGAATTGCTGCGGATTGTAATATTTTCGGGAAATCTTCTAAATTTGTAAAATCTTTAATTACTTTTGTCGCACCTACATTTGTTAAGTTATTATCACCTATTCCAATAAAAGCAATACTCAACTGATAGGCTACTTTTACATCCCAAACACCATCACCTACAAAAACTACTTTCTGAAATTCCTCAACTTGATAAATATTCTTTGCTTTGATAATAGCTTTTTTAACAATATCTTCTCGGGAAAGTGCATCATTAGCTGAAGCGAAGGGAATGCCTTCTATTTGTAAGTTAGCTTTTTGAAGTTTTAGTTTAGCAGATTCGCGCCAAGCACCAGTTGCGATCGCGACACACCAAGCAGGATCTAACTGCAATTTAGCTAATACATTTGCAGAACCAGGAATTTCGCTAAATAAGTCTTGATTGTTAATAAACGCTTCCTGGAGTAGACTAACAAAACGTGCTTTGATTCTGACTAACTCTTCATTTTAAGGAAGACGTTCTAATTTTTCTTGGAAAATTTGCTGGGTAATTCCAGAATCTGTGGTGTATGTATATTCAGCCCAATTTGTATTTATACCAAAAATGCCAAATTCTAATGCAAAAGCACGTACAAAACAATTTTCATCAATTTTGTAAGTATTTGTTAGTGTACCATCAATATCAAAAATTACTAATTGCATATAAGCGATCGCTCTACAAAATCTTCTTTAAAATTTCACATTTAGATGCTCCAGACGCAAAGTTTTTTTGACCATTTGTGCTTTTGCGTAAGGTTATCATCTGAGTAAATTCGGCGGAATACAAATATTCAGCGTACACAAATCAGTTATATAGGGGCGCGTTAGGCTAAAGCCGTGACACACGTCATCTTCCGCAGTGATTAAGATATCGGGCATAGGCTGCTTGTAGTTTTTGATTGTAGTTGTAAGAGACGATAACTCTACTACATCAATCCTTGCTCTTCTTTTGGACAAAATATTGCGATCGCAGAGGTAAAAGTTAAATTTAACTTTTTTGTGTTGCTCACGACATCTAAAAAATAATGAGTATGTTATGTTTCTGAGCGATATCATTAACGATCTCATTTTCCGCAATTAACTTAAGTGTGAATACAGCCATTGCGGTATAGGCAGTCAGAGGATTTATAAATTATTCCTGACCAAGACTATACCAAAATTCATGGTGAGTTCTCGCTAAAAGCTAGTTTAAATAACTAATTTATAGTACCTATCACAACTAATTTGTAATAGGTACTATAAATTCGGTTAGGTTAAGCCATTCTAGCTATTTCAATTGTATGGAATACATATCTCTTGAGGAGTGCAAAGTTCTGCACTCCATAGTTTATTGCATCCGTACAAGAATCAACTTTAACCACACTTAAACTACGTTTGGCGCAGCAGTTTTTGTACCACTTCGTAGAAGCAAGCTACGCGTAGCGTCTCCGTCAGGAGAAGGCTAGGTTGGAGATTTATTTCGGGTTCGTGTCTGAGCAAATTTTTGTAGGAGTTAAGTGAATAAGATGAATCTGTGCAAACAACGTCAAAGCAAAAATAGCGTATTGATTTTAACTTCTCTGGCTGTGTTGGTGTCTCCATTAGTATTACCCTTGCAACAAGCTTTTGCACAAACATTAACAACTGTTGTAAATTTCAACGGTACTAATGGAGCGAACCCAAAAGCAGGTGTGCTTGCAGGGAAGGATGGCAATCTTTATGGAACCACTTCCGCAGGTGGTTCGCAAAGTAAAGGAACAGCATTCAAATTAACTGGTTCTAATTTTAGTACTCTGACTACACTAGTTAACTTCATTGGAACCAATGGAACTAACCCAATTGCTAGATTATTCCAGGCAAGTGATGACAATCTATATGGTGCAACCTCTATCGGTGGTATAAACAACCTCGGTACGTTGTTTAAGTTAGAAAAAACAACTTTTACAACTCCGACAACTCTTTTAAATTTCAATAACACTAATGGAGCCAACCCAGCAGGCCGATTGATTTCAGGTAGCGATGGCAATTTGTGGGGGATAACTTCTGCCGGTGGGGTCAACAGTAAAGGAACTGTATTCAAGATTCCGCTAACTGGTGGTGTCCCCACTGTTGTAGTTAACTTCAACGGTACTAATGGAGCAACTCCATTAGCAAGGTTGCAATTAGCTAGTGACAAAAACTACTATGGCACCGCCTCAACAGGTGGAGCAACTAATAAAGGTGTGATATTCAAGTTAACTCCCGCAGGAGTAATAACTTCATATAGCTTTAGTGGTGCTAATGGGCAAAATCCCCAGTCTGGATTAATTGAATCTGATAAATTTATCTATGGCACGACTTCTCTAGGTGGAGCCAGTAATAAAGGAGCTATATTCAAGGTTCCGCTTGGTGGCGGTACACCAGTTTTAGTTGCCAGTTTTAATGGTAGCAATGGGGCCAATCCTACAGCTGCACTCACAAAAGGAAGTGACGGTAACTTCTATGGGACAACTTCTACAGGTGGTGCAAATAATAAAGGAGCCATCTATCGGTTGGCTGGAGGAACCATCACTTTGTTATTTAGTTTTAATGGCACGAATGGGGCAACGCCGGAGTCTACCCTGATTCAACTTGCTAATGGTGCATTTTACGGTACCGCCTCTACTGGTGGTGCTTCTGGACAAGGAACCGTATTTCAATTTACACCATAGGCTCAAATACAATTTACCTGCTGAATAAATAGTGGAAGGTAGATTTGAAAATGTGGATTTTTCCATTTTCAGGTAGTTACGCTTACTGACTATCTGAAAGTGGAAAAGACATTCGCAGATAACCAAATATCTTCATAGCTGAGGAAAACAATTAATCAAACTGATTAGCTCGTTATTTAGACAACAATATTTATTGTCTTTAAAATCTCACACAAAGGTGCTAAGTTTTTCTCAGCGCCTCTGCATAAGATTATCAATTTATAGATTTGGCGGAATACAAACATCTGGCGCACATAACCCATTAAACTCTAGTGTTGTCACCTCAAAGGTGTTCAAATCTACGCGGCGGATAGCGTGATTATTGGTATCACTAATATATAGATATGAATCCATAACGCTCAATCCCGAAGGTTCAAAAAACCGAGTATTTTTACCTTGACCATTTTGTAAACCAGCAGAACCATCTCCCAAAACTGTTTGACAATTACCATTGGGACTTACTAATTTAATTTTATGATTATAGGTATCTGCAACCCAGATAAAATTTTGAGCGTATTCCACTCCTAAACAGTGCTGCAAACGGACATCTTCACCTTGTCCATCTACATCGCCAAAACCAAATAAACCCCCACTACCGCAAACAGTTCGCACTTGGTACGGTTCTACAATTCCCACACCACGAATTGAACTAACTTCACTGTCAGCAATATATAATTCTTGCCCATTATTAGTAATACCACTAGGTTGAGCAAAGGCAGATTCGGTAAGTGAACCATCGATACACGCTTCTGCACCAGTACCAGCATAAGTTTTGATGATGTCTGTTTCCAAATCCATTTGCCAAATTTGATGCGGCCCAGCCATTGCAATAAACAGGATATTTCCCACTTTTACTAAATCCCAAGGGGAATTCAACGCAGTTTCTAAACCAACACCGCCATAAGGATGGATATTGCGGCTTTGTTCGCCAGTTCCTGCGATCGCTTCTACCACTTGACGCTTTAAATCAACTCGCCGCAGCGCATGGTTTTCTGTATCAGCAACATAAAGAATTTGATTTTCGGCATCAAATGCCATTCCCTGTGGTGCAAAAAATTGTGCTTCGCTAAAACTACCATCAGTTAAGCCAGATTTTCCAGTGCCAATCAAGTGCAAAATTTCTCCATCAAAGCTACTCATAACTAGGCGGTGATGTCCAGAGTCAGCGATAAACAAACCTGCTTGAGTAGCTAGAACTTTACCAGGAAAAGCTAAAGGTGTGATTAATGGTTGGCGCTGTTTTTCTAAAGTCAAGCTGATTTCTTGAAAATTAATTGTGCCTTTGTCTTGATGTTGCTGAATTAACTTTTGAATTAACTCGTCTAAAGTGTCACGGTTTCCTTCACCAGAAATTTGGCCAATCACATAACCTTCTGGATCAATAATGATTAAGGTAGGCCAAGCACGAACAGCATACTCTTCCCAAATCCGAAAACTCTTGTCAACTACAACTGGATGTTCAATGTCGTAACGCAGAATGGCTTGGCGGATATTTTCTGTTTCTTTTTCGTTGTCAAATTTAGCGGAGTGAACCCCAATAACAGTAAGACTATTTTTATATTTTTGTTCTAAATATTTCAGGTTTGGCAGAATATGCAAACAATTGATGCAACAGTATGTCCAAAAGTCTAAAATTACGACTCTACCCTTGAGTTCTTTAATAGACAAGGGTTTATCGGTATTGAGCCAAGAGTATTTTTGTGGTAATTCTGGTGCTCTAACACGGGGAATCATAAAGTATCCTTTGCTAAGGTTAGCTTATTACTTTAACTTTAAATTAAGAGTAGTTCTTATGCAGATATTGCTGTCTTTATACACAGGTTATACACAATAATTTAACCGAAAAGAGAGACGAGAGTTTAGATCGCCTAAACTAAAATCTGCTAATAATCAAACTTGATTATTAGATATAACAGTAAGTCTAGCGATTTATCGTAATTTAAAGTATAATTATCCTCTCAATCAGTGTCAGTTAGACTTTATGAACACTTTGTATGTTTCAGATTTAGACGGTACATTGCTTGGAGATAATGCAATTATTTCTTCATTTAGTAAGAAAATACTTTATGAACTCTTGAATGAAGGACTACAGTTTACTGTAGCTAGTGCGCGTAGCGTTGTTTCTATGCAAGTCATACTGAAAGGTTTGAATCTTCGTCTCCCAATTATCGAATTTAATGGTGCTTTTATTTCTGATTTAGATTCTGGTAGACATGAAATTATTAACTCTATTTGCCCTTCTATAGTTGAAAGTATTTACAAACTTATCCTGGAGTTTGGCTGTATTCCGTTTGTATCTACTTTTAATGGGACGGAAGATTGTGTTTACTATAAAGATGTAATCAACGATGGAATGCATTGGCATATTAACGATCGCCTAACCAGCAAAGACCGAAGATTGCGAGCAGTTGAAGATTTGACGCTTTCTTTTAGCGATCGAGTTGTTTGTCTAACAGCGATCGATCGCGCACAGCAACTGCTTGAACTTCAAGGCGCGATTATTGAAAGACATGAAACTAGCGTAGAGACACACTTGATGGAGAACCAATACTCTCCGGGATGGTATTGGTTAACAATTCATGACCGCAAAGCTACAAAAGGCCAAGCCATTCGGAGTCTGGTAGAAAATTATGGATTACAGGAAAGTGAGATTGTAGTCTTTGGCGATCAAATTAATGATATCAAAATGTTCAAAATTGCTAATCATGCCATTGCAGTTGCTAACGCAGATGCTGAACTCAAGCGTTACGCGACATTATTAATTGGCTCAAACACAGAAGATAGTGTTGTTAAATATATTCATCAAGATTGGTCAAACAGATATGCTTTTAAATCTGACTTTGACATTGGCTAGTAGTCTGTCCCATTAAGTCTAAGGGATAAAAGAACGAACCGCCAAGGACGCAAAGAGCGCAAAGGAAGCAAAGCTAAGAATGACTTCATCCATTATATTTAATGGGACAGACCACTAGTAGTATAGGGATTGAAATTGCTTAGTTTCTATTAGGAGTTATATATGGTCGGGGTAATATTTGATCTAGATGGAACTCTTTGGAATATATCTAGTATATGTGCAGATGCTTGGAATCAAGCAATTAAGATTGCCAATATTCAGAGAGTTCCTATCACTGAGAATGATATCAATGGGGTAAGTGGTCTTCCTTTTATAGAGTGCATAAAAACTATTTTTCCAGGCATAGAAGAGGAAAATATTGATAATTTTTCTCTTTTAATAGAAGACTGTGAAAAGCAAGAGATAAAAACTAGAGGTGGAACTTTATACAAAGGAGTTTCAGAATATTTAGATACTTTGTCCAGTCAGTTTCCCTTATTTTTAGTTAGCAATTGTGAGTACTGGTACTTACAGGTATTTCTTTCTATGCCTTTAAACACTAGTAATACAAACAAAACTTTTAGGGATATCTTTGTAGACTCAGAGTGTTTTGGCAAAACTCAAAAACCCAAAGCTGAAAATATCATTGCAATTTGTCAGCGTAATAGCTTGAAAAAAGCAATTTATATTGGAGATACAGAAAGTGATAGATTAGCAGCTATGAAAGCAGGGGTTGATTTTATTCACGCCTCCTATGGATTTGGTTATGTAGAATCAGTAAATTTAAAGAGTGCAGCTTCTTTTAGTGAAGTTGTCGATATACTGTTAACTCTTATCAATCCACCATTAGTAACGATAGAAAAGATTACAGGGAGTTTATAAACTAGAAATGGTTTTAGCGGATATCACTTTTGAAAAAACTTGACAGACTAACTACTATAGAGTTGTCAGCTTGGGTACAAAAAGCGAAAACTAAAGCTGAACACGGAAAAGTTATCGATCGCATTTCGCAACTAGCTTTAGCCGATCCTGGTTGGTTTGCAGTTCACATCTGCTGTAAATCGGGAAAAACTATCAGCTTTGGGGATACAGCTTGTGTTTTTCCGCTAATGAGCGTTATTAAAACATTTTCCTTACTTTATCTGCTAGAACATTTTGGCGCAGAAACAGTTTTTGGGTGGGTTGGGGTGGAACCATCGGATAAACCCTTCAATTCTTTAGAGCAGTTGCTTGCCGATCGCGGCCATCCCCGCAACCCTATGATTAATAGTGGGGCAATTACCCTGTCTGATAAATTACCAGGAAAGGATGCTAGCGATACCTACGGTGGGCTTCGCCAACGCACTTTTTTATTTTGTCAATGGCTCAACCAATTAGCAGGTTGCCAACTAAGGTTAGATGAGGTGATGCTGGCTTCAGTAAGATTAACCCGCTCAACAGCCAATGAAGCGATCGCTAATTATCTCGCCGAAGCTGGCCATCTAGAAAATCTAGAAACAGCCCTTGACACCTACGAGCAAATATGCTGTATTTCTGGACGAGTTGAAGATTTAGCCCTGTTAGGAAAACTTTTAGCTTTTGACAATGGCTGTATATCATTACAAAACCGCCGAATTGTCAATGCTGTGATGTTAACTTGTGGACTGTATGAAGCTTCTGCCCAGTTCGCAGTCAGAATTGGTCTACCGATGAAATCAGGGATTGCTGGTGGGCTTGTAGCAATAGTACCAGGTGAGGGAGCGATCGCTTGTTACAGTCCTGGGTTGGATAATATCGGAAACCCTGTAGTAGCGATCGCATTTATTGAGGCTTTAGCGCAAGAGTTACAGTTGAGTGTCTTTGCTTAAACTAATCATTAGACCTCTTGCAAAAGTCCCTAACACCCCACCCCTAACCCCTCCTCGCTTGCGGGGAACTCGGGGCCCCCTCTGGGGATTAGGGGCAGGGAGACAAAGCTACGCTTTGGCGGGGTGGGGTTCTTGTTTTTTATTTATTATGCAAGAGGTCTATTATTTTTTTACTTCTCTGCTGGGGTAGGTATAGCTGGCAAACTGGGAGATGGTGTCGCATTTGGAAACTGACGGGGATTGAAATATCTTTTTAATTCTGGGTTTTCTAGATCGGTTGTTTTAGGTAACGGTGTTGATTCCGCAGTTGGCGTAATTATTTCTGGTGCTGGAGACTGAATAATCTCTGGCAGCGTCGGTGGCAAACTAGGAGATGGTGCAACTGGTGCTTCTGTGGTGGGAACTTTGCCCGCCCGCCGATTGAAAAATCCGCCTAATCTAGATTTTGTTGGCTGAGGCGCAACTTTTTCGGGTAACGGTGTTGATTCAGGAGTTGGCGTTACCGTTGCCTCTGGTTCTGGTGTTGGAGACTGAATAATCTCTGGCAGCGTTGGTGGCAAACTAGGAGATGGTGCAACTGGTGCTTCTGTCGTGGGGACTTTGCCCGCCCGCCGATTGAAAAATCCCTCCAATCTAGATTTTGTTTGCTGAGGGGCAACTTTTTCAGGTAACGGCGTTGATTCAGGAGTTGGCGTTACCTCTGGCTGTGATTCTGGTGGTGCCGGGGACAAAGTGGGAGATGGTACAGCCGTTGGAACTTCTAACTTTGGTTGTTCTGGCTGTATTTTGGATTTTTCTGGAACTTCAGTTTCAGGAATCGGCTGTTTTTCTACCTTCGGTTGTATTTGGGGTGTTTTTTCAACGGACGGCGTGGGTGTAGGTTTAGGTGCAAGTCTATAATTTGGGTCTACAATAGAGCGCACCTCATCTGCTGTGAGTTCTCCTCTGACAATTCTCGATAGAGTATCTTTACCCTTTGGCTGGTAGTCAATCAATCTAACTGTAGTATTAAAGGCATTTTTGACAGGATTTCCCTGGTTATTGAGAAATTCCAGTTTTACCCAGTTTTTTCCCGGACGGAAGCCTTTTAGATAAACTGCTTGCCAGCGATCAAAAATAAAGCTTTCACCATTAATTGTGGAGCGGATACGCCAATCACTGAATTCGTCGTTAGCGTTTTCCTTGCCAACCAGGTGCAGAGGAGCGTTAGTTAAGTAAAAGTCCAGTAAGATTGGTTCTGCTCCGTAGCTGCTTTGAGGACGGCTGTAAGTTAGCAGCGGTATTTTGGGATCTGGGTTGTTGTCGTCCGTTTTGGTGAAGACGTGAAATGTTGTCTGGGCATAAGCGCCTTCATTCTTAAAGCTTTCATGCCAAGGACGGGAGGCAAAGACTCGCAGGGTATGAGTACCTGGAGATAAGTCTGGCAAAACCAAGGGCTGATTTAGATCGTAAACAGGTATATAAGGTTGGTTATCCAGAATTACGTGTAGATGGGGCCCCAGTTGTAATTGTGGGTCTTTAAATATTGGTAGATCCTTAACCTGAAAACTAGCTGTGACTTTGTTGTCTTGGAGAACTTCATCAGTTTGTGGAGTAAGAATTGTTACTTGTGGCTGATAAACTTCCAAAATTGTCCGCAGTTCTTGGATAACAGATGGTGGGGAAACTTCCGAAAATTGCTTTGAAATTTGAGAAATCTGTGGAGAGTTTTCTCTATTGCCAGTAGATACTTCCTGACTGCCAGCTTTCTCGCCACAACTGGTCAAGCTTAATACCAGCACCAATGTCATTACCCACCTGAGAATCGGGAACCTCTGAGGGAGGAGCTTCTCTAACACCCTTTTCTGCCACGAGTTCATGCGTTGCACCCAGTGATAGTCTTTGAAAATTGACAGATTATTTTGGCTCAAACTGTCCATAGGGAACTATAGCCCAAAAGGTGAAATTTGCTTCACATCCCATAATTTTAAAATAAGTCATATTTATTACAGCTTTTTACTTACAACAATGGAAATATGACATAAATGTTCATAAGTAATAGCAGTAAAAGCTGGAACATCGGCTCATACAGCCAAACTATAAAATTTGCAAATTGTTATTCTTTGTAAATTAAATGGATAATCTATTGACTTTTGGACAAAGAGTTTCAAGTTAAAAGGCAGTTAAGGCAGGAATTCCAGCAATATTTCAGCAAGTTTGAATTATTGTTAAAATATCTCCAACTATCTCCAACAAAGTACAAGTTAAGACTCTATAATTCAACGAGAAACAACAATCCACATCGGTCTTCATCGCGGCTTCAGCAAAATGGAATTTGCGGTAATGGTTAACTTTGTGGTATTCATGATTCCTCATTCCTTATCAAGAGAGGAGGTCGAATGACAATAAGTCCTCCGGAGCGAGAGGAAAAAAAGGCAAGAGTAATCGTCGATAACGATCCAGTTCCAACCTCATTCGAGAGATGGGCGCAACCTGGACACTTTGACAGATCCTTGGCCAGAGGTCCCAAAACCACCACATGGATTTGGAACCTGCACGCACTCGCCCATGATTTTGATACACATACAAGTGATTTAGAAGATATATCCCGCAAGATATTCTCAGCCCACTTCGGCCACTTAGCCGTAATAATGGTTTGGTTGAGCGGGATGATTTTCCACGGCGCGAAGTTTTCTAACTACGAAGCTTGGTTAAGCGATCCGTTGAACGTTAAGCCTAGCGCTCAAGTCGTTTGGCCCATTGTGGGACAAGACATTTTAAACGGTGATGTTGGCGGTGGTTTCCACGGTATTCAAATCACCTCTGGTTTGTTCTATATATGGCGTGGCTGGGGTATCACAAACTCCTTCCAGCTTTACGTAACTGCGATCGGTGGCTTGGTATTAGCAGGCTTATTACTATTTGCTGGCTGGTTCCACTACCACAAACGCGCTCCCAAACTGGAATGGTTCCAGAATGTGGAGTCAATGCTGAATCACCACTTGCAAGTATTGCTAGGTTGTGGTTCCTTGGGATGGGCAGGTCACTTAATCCACGTGTCCGCACCGACCAACAAGCTTTTGGATGCAGGCGTTGCTCTCAAAGACATACCCTTGCCCCACGAGTTCATCTTGAACAAAGACTTGTTGACCGAGCTGTATCCCAGCTTTGCTGCTGGTTTAGCACCTTTCTTCACCTTGAACTGGGGTCAGTATGCTGACTTCCTTACCTTCAAGGGCGGTCTGAACCCGGTAACAGGTAGCTTGTGGATGACTGATATTTCTCATCACCATTTAGCGATCGCAGTTCTCTTTATCGTTGCTGGTCACCAGTACCGTACCAACTGGGGTATTGGTCACAGCATTAAAGAGATCCTAGAAAACCATAAAGGTCCTTTCACCGGTGAAGGTCACAAAGGTCTCTACGAAAACCTGACCACATCCTGGCACGCTCAGTTGGCTACTAACCTGGCCTTCTTGGGTTCGCTGACCATCATCATCGCGCATCACATGTACGCGATGCCCCCATACCCATATTTGTCAACTGACTATGCTACGCAGTTGTGCATTTTCACCCACCACATGTGGATTGGTGCATTCTGTATAGTCGGGGGTGCGGCTCACGCTGCCATATTCATGGTGCGGGATTACGATCCAGTTGTGAACCAAAACAACTTACTGGATCGGGTGCTTCGTCACCGCGATGCGATTATTTCTCACCTTAACTGGGTATGTATCTTCCTCGGCTTCCATAGCTTTGGACTTTACATCCACAACGATACAATGCGTGCCTTGGGACGTCCCCAAGACATGTTCTCTGATACTGCAATTCAATTGCAGCCAGTGTTTGCCCAGTGGGTACAAAACATCCACACCCTAGCTCCTGGTGGCACAGCTCCCAATGCGCTAGAACCCGTTAGCTATGCTTTCGGTGGTGGGATTTTGGCTGTAGGCGGTAAGGTAGCGATGATGCCTATTGCTTTGGGTACGGCGGACTTCTTAATCCACCATATTCACGCATTCCAAATCCACGTTACTGTCCTAATTCTGCTCAAAGGTGTACTGTTTGCCCGTAGCTCTCGTCTGATTCCAGACAAAGCAAACCTGGGCTTCCGCTTCCCCTGCGACGGTCCTGGTCGTGGCGGTACATGTCAAGTGTCTGGTTGGGACCATGTGTTCCTCGGACTATTCTGGATGTACAACACAATATCCATTGTAATTTTCCACTTCAGCTGGAAGATGCAATCAGATGTGTGGGGAACCGTAGATGCAGATGGTGCTGTGACTCACATCACCGGTGGTAACTTTGCCCAAAGTGCCATCACCATCAACGGTTGGTTGCGAGACTTCTTGTGGGCACAAGCTACACAAGTCATCAATTCCTATGGCAGCGCGCTATCTGCCTATGGTCTACTCTTCTTAGGCGCTCACTTTGTTTGGGCATTCAGCTTGATGTTCCTGTTCAGTGGTCGCGGCTACTGGCAAGAACTGATTGAGTCCATTGTTTGGGCGCATAACAAACTGAAGGTAGCACCAGCAATTCAGCCTCGCGCTCTGAGCATTATTCAGGGTCGGGCTGTAGGGGTAGCTCATTACCTCTTGGGAGGAATTGCCACAACTTGGGCATTCTTCCATGCACACATCCTTTCAGTAGGGTAGCAATCAGTTATTGAGTGCTGAGTACTGAGTGCTGAGGCAAAACTCAGAACTCAGGACTCAGAACTCAGGACTCTAGACGCTGATATTTGATGGCTAAAGGTCAGAGGATTTATTAAACCTATGGCGACAAAATTTCCGAAATTTAGCCAGGATCTCGCACAGGACCCGACGACTCGTCGGATATGGTATGCGATCGCTACAGGCAACGATTTTGAAACCCATGATGGCATGACGGAAGAAAATCTTTACCAAAAGATTTTCGCAACTCACTTCGGTCACTTGGCAATCATCTTCCTGTGGGCATCCAGCCTCCTGTTCCACGTGGCCTGGCAAGGTAACTTTGAACAGTGGATTAAAGATCCCCTTCATATCCGTCCCATCGCCCATGCGATTTGGGACCCCCACTTTGGTAAACCAGCGATCGAAGCTTTTACCCAAGCGGGCGCTAGTAATCCGGTAAACATTACCTACTCTGGTCTCTACCATTGGTGGTATACCATCGGTATGCGGAATAACGGCGAACTGTACAACGGTTCAGTGTTCTTGCTATTATTCGCTGCTGTATTATTGTTTGCTGGTTGGCTGCACTTGCAACCCAAGTACCGTCCTAGCTTGGCATGGTTTAAGAGCGCGGAACATCGCCTAAACCACCACTTAGCAGGTTTGTTTGGTGTTAGTTCTTTGGCTTGGGCTGGTCACTTAATTCACGTTGCTGTCCCCGAAGCTCGCGGTCAGCACGTAGGTTGGGATAACTTCCTGAATACCCCACCCCACCCAGCAGGTTTGACACCATTCTTTACAGGCAACTGGGGTGTTTACTCTCAAAACCCTGACACTCCTGGACATATATTCGGGACATCGCAAGGTGCAGGAACTGCAATTCTGAGTTTCTTGGGTGGTTTCCATCCCCAGACAGAAGCTTTGTGGCTGACTGACATAGCTCATCACCACTTAGCGATCGCAGTTTTATTCATCGTTGCTGGTCACATGTACCGGACAAACTTTGGGATTGGTCACAGTCTCAAAGAAGCCTTGAATGCCAAGAATTTCTTCGGTATTCCTGTTGAAGGACCGTTTAACCTACCTCACCAAGGTATCTACGACACCTACAACAACTCCCTGCACTTCCAATTAGGTTGGCACTTAGCAGCGCTAGGTGTTGTAACCTCCCTGGTAGCGCAGCACATGTACTCCATGCCTTCCTACGCATTTATTGCGAAGGACTACACAACCCAGGCAGCGTTGTACACGCATCACCAGTATATTGCTGGATTCCTGATGCTTGGTGCTTTTGCTCACGGAGCAATCTTCTGGGTTCGTGATTACGATCCAGAGCAAAATAAGGGCAACGTTCTTGAGCGCGTGCTGAAGCACAAAGAAGCGATTATTTCCCACCTCAGCTGGGTATCCCTTTTCTTGGGCTTCCACACCCTTGGTCTGTACGTACACAATGACGTAGTAGTTGCTTTCGGTACTCCTGAAAAGCAAATCTTAGTTGAGCCAGTATTTGCTCAATTCGTCCAAGCTGCAAACGGTAAAGTACTCTACGGTTTAGATACATTGCTATCTAACCCAGATAGTATTGCTTACACAGCATGGCCCAACTACGCTAACGTTTGGCTACCAGGCTGGTTAGATGCCATCAATGCTGGTACTAACTCCCTGTTCTTGACAATTGGCCCTGGCGACTTCTTGGTTCACCATGCGATCGCTTTGGGTCTGCACACCACCACCTTGATCTTGGTCAAAGGTGCTTTGGATGCCCGTGGTTCTAAGCTGATGCCCGATAAAAAGGACTTTGGCTATGCCTTCCCTTGTGACGGCCCCGGTCGTGGCGGTACTTGCGACATCTCAGCTTGGGATTCCTTCTACCTCGCTACATTCTGGATGCTCAACACCCTTGGTTGGGTTACGTTCTACTGGCATTGGAAACATCTAGGTATTTGGCAAGGCAACGTAGCTCAGTTCAATGAGAACTCTACATATCTCATGGGCTGGTTCCGCGATTACCTCTGGGCTAACTCTGCTCAGTTGATTAACGGTTACAACCCTTACGGCGTGAATAACCTGTCTGTCTGGGCTTGGATGTTCCTGTTCGGACACCTAGTTTGGGCTACTGGCTTCATGTTCTTAATCTCCTGGAGAGGTTACTGGCAAGAGTTGATTGAAACCCTTGTTTGGGCACACGAACGCACTCCTCTAGCTAACCTAGTTCGCTGGAAAGATAAGCCCGTTGCTCTATCTATCGTTCAAGGTCGTGTAGTTGGTCTAGCTCACTTCACTGTTGGCTACATCGTGACTTACGCCGCATTCTTGATTGCTTCTACTGCTGGTAAGTTCGGTTAATTCGGCTGCTAGTTTTGTAGATAAGTAATAAAAATCCCCTGCCGCAAGGTGGGGGATTTTTTTCTCGTATTGGCTATTGTTTGCTTATAAATAATCTCTGGAGATGGAAGCAATAGATTTGGTACAATTGCAGTGATTCGTCTAAATAAAGTTTTGTTAAAACATACTATTTAAGTTTTGACCCGATTTATTTATGCCTGGTATTACACAGTTTTGCAGTCTTTTTAAATTTGCAGTCTTTTTCAACTTATTTTTCATCTAGCAAGAATCTTAGGTTATTGTAGTGGGACAGGAGTAACATGACAGAACTGGAAATCCCAGAAAAATATAAGCCTGGGTTCAAACAACTTGTAACTGTAGACGCCAGAACTGTAGATGAATTAATTGATGCTTTGAGGCAAGCTCCCCCTTCACTACTTATCGAGGATTTGGCATCAATAGTGGCTTCACAAGTTGAAGCCTTAACTGTAGAAGAAGTAGAAGATTTGATAGAAGCATTAATTTCTCTGTACAATCTTCGAGATTATTTGGAAGTACCGACAAATAAAATCGTAGAAAGAATTAGTCAGGCTGTTCAGAATGATGAAGACCTTCCCAATCTTTCTGGAAGAGAAAAACAAGAATTTGAGCGACGATTAGCTGCTTTTTTAGAATTTGATGGTGTTCTTAGTGTTACATCCAAAGCAATTAATGTGATGCGTGACCATGAACGTATATTCACAGGCTCTCGTGTTCTTACTGATATGCGTCCTATCTTTGAACGTGATTTAGAAAAAGGGCCAGCAGCTGTCGTAATAGTTCATATGCTGAAAATTGAGTATGCAGATTTAGAGGGTACACATGAGTTTTTTGTAGCTTTGGATTCAATAGATTTAGAAGAATTACGCCAACAGTTAGATAGAGCAGATCAAAAAGGAAAATCTATCAAATTGATGCTAGGCAGAGCAAATATTCCATACTTGAATTACCTGAATGTAGAGTAAAGGTTATAAAAATGTTAGTTGCTGTAGAAAAGTGTAATCCGTGGGTTACGAAAGACCAACATAATTTAAAGCGCTCTCAACCTGATTATTTACCGAGCAAAAATGCAAATGAGATGAATCAAGGCAAATTAAAAGCTCGATTTGACTGGAATGGTTCTGAAGATAAACGAAGAATAGGTGATGAGAAGAACGGTGACAATTTACTCTTCTTAAAAAGTGCTAAAGATCGTAAATATGCACTAGAACGCTCTCGATATAGCTTTGTATCTAGACAGATAGACTTAGAAATAACCTTTACAGCCCTTGTTAACCAATGGCGTCAAGAAAATCGTGGTGTATCATCTACTAACCAAATGTCAATGCACCCTGCATACCAACAGATTATAGGAATGGGCGAAGCTGCAATCCCACTCCTATTAAGAGAGCTAGAAAAGAAAACTGGACGCTGGTTCTGGGCATTAAAGTCTATTACAAGAGAAGATCCAGTGCCTTCAGAACATCGAGGAAACACGAAAGAGATGACTAAAGCTTGGCTTGATTGGGGTAGACAGAGGGGCTATAAGTGGTAGGCAATAATGCCTGGGTTAGTTATGTAAAATCATTCATTGAACGTGATTATCCCAATTTAGTTACCCACGGTTATAAGCTCACAAGTCCAGATACAACTGAGTATAACTGTGTTGCTTGGGCAGCAGAAAATGATCAAAATTGGTGGTGGCCAGATGCTCAATATGAAGAGTATTGGCCTCCTGGTGTTCCTAGAGAGGAGACTATTGAGGCTTTCCAACAGGCATTTGGCACACTTGGCTATGAAATCTGTCAAGATGATGTCTTGGAAGAAGGATTCCAAAAAATAGCTATATATGTTAATTCAAACAAAGTACCAAAACACGTTGCCAGACAATTGTTAAATGGGAAGTGGACAAGTAAGCTGGGTCAAGATGAAGATATAGAGCATAATAATTTACAAGGACTAACTGGAAATCCTGGTTATGGTGAGGTTGCCTGTATTATGAAAAAAATAATTGCAGTGTAGAAAATATTTAGCACTCTTAATTAGCCTGGTAATTAAGAGTGCTATCGCTTAACATAACAAACTGGCAAGAACAAATGTCACGCTAACCAGTGCATCCAAAGTTAATATACTCCTCTGCATTCCTTTGTGTAGCTCTGCGTTCAAAAAATAACTTTTAAAATTAAATACTTGGACAATACCAAAACAAGTTATAACTATAAAAAACGAGTTACTTTTATAACTATTGCAAGAAGAACAAATAACGCCACCAAAAGAAATAATTTTTAATCCCTCTTACACCCAGCAGAACGGAGCAGCATATTTAGGTGATAGCCTTAAACTTATTAAATTCATTGATGATAATAGTATTAATTTAATTATCACATCACCTCCATTTGCTCTTACACGAAAAAAAGAATACGGTAATGAAACTGCTGAAAAATATATTGAGTGGTTTTTACCTTTTGCCTATGAATTTAAAAGAGTACTAGCAGATAATGGCTCATTCGTACTAGATTTAGGTGGCGCTTACCTTCCTGGCAATCCCGTGCGAAGTATCTACCAATACGAACTTTTAGTTAGATTATGCAAAGAAGTAGGTTTCTTTCTTGCTCAAGAATTTTACCACTACAATCCGGCTCGACTACCAACCCCTGCTGAGTGGGTGACAATTAGGCGAATTCGTGTGAAAGACTCAGTAAATACAGTTTGGTGGTTGTCTAAAACACCGAATCCTAAAGCAGATAACAGAAAAGTTTTAAAGCCCTATAGCCAAAGTATGAAACAATTACTCAAAAATGGCTATAAAGCAAAAATACGTCCTAGTGGACATGATATTTCGGATAAATTCCAAAAGGATAACCAGGGCGCAATTCCACCAAATTTACTAGAAATTGCTAATACTGAATCGAATAGCGCTTATTTACGACGCTGCAAAGCAGCAGAAGTTAGACCCCATCCAGCACGTTTTCCTCAAGGGTTCGCCGAGTTCTTCATCAAATTCTTAACTGATGAAGGTGATATAGTTTTAGATCCATTCGCAGGTTCTAATACAACTGGGTTTGTTGCCGAGACTCTGCAACGCCGATGGATATCTTTTGAAATTAATGAGAATTATGTAATGGGAAGTCGTTATCGATTTAGCGAATAACTAAATTAAGTGAAGAGTCAGGAGTGAGGAGTTAAGATTTATAACTCATAACTCGTAACTCATAACTACTCAATTAAATTTCTCCATTCACCTGCATTTGATGAACTCGATCGGCTAGCTCTTGACGGGCTTGATCGTCTAGTTTGTCAATTGCTAACATTCCCATAAGAATAACTTCTTTCAGGGTCAAACGTGTCGAATGTGCCTGTTTTTGCACAATCTCTTTAATAATGGGACTGACACCAATCGCTGTACTAGCTCTAGCCACGGAATAAAAGGAAAACACTAATGATTCAGCCTAAATATTAGCACTTTAAATGAGCTTATTCTCTAGAGGTAAAACTTAATTTAAACGTATTTCAAGCCATACTTCAAAGAGTAAACATAAATTTAAAATTACGTATATAGAGAACAACGGTTCTCGGTGCGGGGCATTATCATACTACTGGACAATCTATATCAAACCCTCAATCATGGCATCAAAGGTAAGAGCCTAATTTTAAATGAAAATAAATTTAACTTTTGTCATTCCAGTATAAAGGGTATAGTGTCTGACAGCACTGTAGATGGCTCCAGACTATCCTAAACCTGCTCGATCCTCAATAAAACAGGTTTTTTGAGTAAGTTCTTAAATTCTCAGCACGGTAAATCTGATGCTTGCTCATTGAAGGCACAGCATCGTATGATATCAATATTCTCAACAGTTAAACTTTTGCCTATTGCTCTAGAATTTTTACTAAGTCTTCAATCGTCACATCAAAGGTGCGAGCTAATTTGTGAATGGTAGTAAAGTCAACTGTTGTGATTCCTGGACGACAGGCATAACCTCTCACTGTACTGTAAATTATCCCAGAACGGTCAGAAACTTCTTTTAGCGTCTGTCCTTTCTCTTGTGCTAATTCTCAAACCCTTTATCTGACTAATCGCATATTTGATAACTGATGCATTTGCACCGCTTAATTTCATATGAAAAATTAAAAAATGTAGACGTAAAACGGCTTGTTGTCAGACATCGCTTCTGGGTCTAGCAAACTCTCATGCGATCGCCACAATGTACTGAAATCTGGAAACCTTCAATCAGATAAATGCTTATTCCCTGTATTCGCAACATCAAAATCAAAAGCCTCTGTCCTGAGAGACTCAAAAATCACTCACTAATTGCCGAGTTTGCAAACACTTGCAATAATTGTGACAACTGAGTTATGGAAAGTGGTCGGCTGATGAAAACAGTGCTTTCAGTAGAAGTATTCTCACAAATAAGACTTGTATACCACTGGGAAAACCCTACTTTAAAGAGATCGTAAATTGTCAAATATAATCTCGTGAACACGCTTTACAGAACTATACAGCGTAAATAAGAATAATAACTTAACCGAAGTAAAATTTTCCTGAATACAGACAACTAATGCTGTCATAGGGAAAAGCAGTGAGTAGAGGAGAGAGAACGCGATGAGGGACCCTTATCTGTTGGCAGCAGGCTTGTTAACAGGATTAGCAATACCAGCATCGGCTCTTCCACATCTGTCAATTGTCCTCCCAGAAAGTTCTAGATTCCTGTGGGATTTAAAACAGGGTTCACAGGCAATAGTCAGTACAAAAATTATCTCCAGCGTCGATCTCTCCTTATCAGAACTGAGCGGCCAAGCGTTCCAACCCCTAAAAAGCTCGCAGCCAACAGTAGGTGAGAAAAACGCCCCTAGCGTACCAGAATTCAGCAGTCAGGGATTACCAGTCCCAACAGAGTCATCACTCAACCCCAGTACCCAAGCAGCTGGTATCTCACTGACATCTGGCAATCAACTTTACTACCAAAGATTGGCGGCTCTGAAAACAGGTCAGATTTATACACGCGTAGATAGTGATAATTTGCAAACATTGTGGGAGTCGATTAAGAAACGTCAACTAACTTATGACGATTGGAAAAGTTTACTAACTTTAGAAGCTAGAGCGATCGCTCAAGGTCAAGGTGCAAATCATCTAAGTATCTTAGTTGGTGATTCTTTGAGCATGTGGTTTCCTAGAGAAAAACTGCCGACAGGTAAATTGTGGCTGAATCAAGGCATATCTGGAGATACTTCCAGTGGCGTTTTAAAAAGATTGGGGGCATTTTCGGCAACGCGGCCGGATGTGATTTACATCATGGCTGGGATTAACGATTTACGAAAAGGCGCTAGTGATGAAACAATTTTGCGTAATTATCGCCGAATTATCCGGCGTTTACGGCAGGCTCATCCACAAACTCAAATTATTGTCCAATCCATTTTGCCTACTCGCTTGCCAAAAATTTCCAATAGCCGCATTCGTCACATCAACACACAACTAACCCTGATTGCCAAGCAAGAAAGTGCTAATTATCTAAATGTCTATAGCTGGTTTACGGATATGGAAGGCAATTTGCGCCCAGAGTTAACCACAGATGGGTTGCACCTGTCTCAAGAGGGTTATGATGTGTGGCGTTCGGCACTACAACAGATAGAATACAAGCTCACTCAGCACCAGAATTGAGCGATTGCTAAAAGCATCGAGCGATCGCGATGTCTACGACGGGCTGCGCCTACGCTATTTTGAGATTTATGGAAGTTCCCGATCCCGATTCCGTCAACATCCGTTCTGTAGTTGAACGCCAATTGGCAGCCTTTAAAAAGGATGATGCCCAAGGCGCTTTTGCCTTCGCTAGTCCGGCAATTCAGGCGCAATTTGGAACTCCAGAAAATTTTATGCAGATGGTCAAGACAACCTATCCAGGAGTATACCGTCCTCGCTCTGTCTTTTTTGAGAAGATAACAACCATCCAGGGAAACATAACTCAACCAGTGCTGCTACTTGCTCCTGATGGAGTTCCCTTGAGGGCTTTATATTTCATGGAAAAACAACCGGATAATTCTTGGAGAATTAACGGTTGCTTTCTAGTTTCTCTAGAAGGTAAATAGCTATAAACTTTATCTTTATACAACTAAAATTCTATACTTTAACACCCAAGGCTTCCCGATTCAAAACCTGATTTAACTTCCCACTGCGATAACCTTCCAAATCTAAGGTTACGTAGATAAATCCAAAATCTTGAAACGCAGAAACTAATGTTTGTAAATCGTTACTCAACACAAACTCTTTAATTTGTTCTGGTGGTAATTCAATGCGGGCCGTATCCCCTTCGGATCGCACGCGCAAATTTTGCCAACCTAGTTTTCGGAGATAAATTTCTCCTCTGCCGACTCGTTGCAACTTAGCGACAGTAATCTCTTCACCATAAGGAAAACGAGAACTGAGGCAAGGTTGAGCAGGTTTATCCCACCAAGATAAACCGAGTTGTTGCGAAAGTTGGCGAACTTCTATTTTAGTGACACCCACTTCTGCTAAAGGCGATCGCGCACCTCTTTCCTTAGCCGCCTGAATTCCTGGGCGATAATCATGCAAATCATCGGCATTTACCCCATCCACCACATAGGGATAACCCAACTGTAAAGCTAAAGGTTTGAGAGTATCGTGCAACTCACTTTTGCAAAAATAACAGCGGTTAACAGGGTTAGAGGTGTAATTGGGATTTTCCATCTCGTGAGTCTGGACGATTTTATGAGGAATCCCAATAGTTGCAGCTTGAATTTTGGCGTCTTCCAACTCTTCTGGCAATAGCGAAGGAGAAACAGCCGTGACAGCCAAAGCGCGATCGCCCAACGCATCATAAGCAATTTTGGCAACCAAAGTGCTATCAACGCCCCCAGAGTAGGCAATCAACGCCTGCTCCATTTCTTGAAATAAGGCTCTTAATTGCTCAAATTTTTCTGTCAGCATCATTTCCCAATCCTGCCAAAACCCTACAGCACCCAACAAATTCCATTGTAGTCATTTCCCTCTGCTCGACGGCAGTTGCTCCTGGGGGAAACCTCCAAGACCGCACTGCCTCCCCTACTCCTCTTTTGTTGGCGGTTTGCTGTATTTAGCTATCAGACTGGCTAAAAGTGGTAAATCAATTGGTTTAGAAATATAGTCATTTACTCCTGCGGCTAGACAAGTTTCGCGATCGCCTTTCATCGCCATTGCCGTTTGAACAATTACCGGAATCGTCCGATATTGCCGATTTTCTCGCAGTTGTTGCACCAAGTTAAGACCATTTCCATCTGCCAGATGTACATCCATTAAAATTACCACTGGGTCTAACTGTGTTAGAGCTTCCCACATCTCGCCAGCATTCTTAACCCAAGTCACCTGATATCCTAATTTACGTAGATAAATTTGCATCAAATCAGCATTGGGTAAGTCATTTTCTACCAGCAAAATCTCTACAGAAGAACTAGGAGTCAAAGGCAAAGCATATGAGGAGTCTTTTACTTCCCCTGCCTCCTCTGCCTCCCCTGCTCCCTCTGCTCCCTCTGCTCCCCCCACTCCCACCTCTTGCTTAAGGGGAAGTAAAAGAGTAAAACGGGAACCGCAATTTACTTCAGATTCCACTTTTACAGAACCACCGTGAATTTCGGCGAGTTTTCGAGTCACAGCTAAACCCAAACCAGTACCTTCAGCACCACCAGCGACAGCCTTGGCAATTTGGAAATAGGGTTCAAACAGTTGAGCCTGGTCTTCTTGGGAAATGCCACTGCCAGTATCCCAAACTGTAAAATGGACAAATAGACCTTTGGGAGCAACTTGTAAGCCAACACTTCCTTTGCTGGTAAACTTTAAGGCATTGAAGATTAAATTCAACAGCATTTGCTTGAGTCGCAAGGGGTCGGCTACTAGAGTTGTAATATTGGGTTCAAGTTCTAGGCACAGTTTCAAACCCTTATTAGCAGCTTTCTCTTTCACCAGTGCGAAAACATTGCTACACAGCACTGGCACATCAATTGTTTCCCACTGCACCTCCAGCTGATTTGCTTCAATTTTAGAGAGATCCAAAATATCATTAATCAGAGCTAGCAAGTGCTTGCCGCTAGACTGAATGATATTTAAATATTCTTGCTGGCGTTCTTTAGCTGGTTCGTACCCTGGCGCTAAAAGCAGGTGAGTAAACCCAATAATAGAACTAAGGGGTGTGCGAATTTCGTGGCTGGTATTTGCCAGAAACTGATTTTTGAGTTGATTGGTGCGCTCCAATTCTTGATTAGAGTTACTTAACTGTTGATACCGTTGCTGCCAAGACAGGATCTGTCTAAGTTGTACTAAGGCTGTAGTACAGTGTTTGGCAGACCTTTCCATAAATTGCGATCTGAGTTGAGCTTGTGATTTTATCAGCGACTCGCGATCGGAGTTTAGGGGTGTTGCGGCCATAATTAGCCAGCCCATGACATTGCCAGAATCATCAGCTAACCGCCAAGCGCTCGGTATTTGTTGATTCTCAAGCTGCTGTAAATCTTTGAGTTCTATGACCTCTTGCAATCTCAACAGCAGCTTTTTTTCTGCTGTCAGCAATTCTAGAAATAAAGGTTGTGAGTTTGGGGATAGAGAACAAGAAACATAGCAAACTGTAGCAACAGTTTCTTGTGGTTGAAACAGAGCGATGCCTACGGCACAATCTGTAAGCGCCAAATTACTGCTATGAAAAGCACTGTTAATCTCGTTGACTACTGTTTGGAGAATTTCTGCTTCTGCTGTTCCTGCCTGTGGGACAGTGTTACAAGCAGAAAGCAGGCAATCATTAAGGCGACTTTGCAACTGGTTCAAGCTGCTCTCCAGCCACAACTTGGCGCGAAGTTGCTGAATTGTTGTCAAGAGTTTTGGCGTTGTATCTATCTGTGAGTTGTGGTCTGATAAGCTTGAGTACTGCTGCATGGTCAACTAGACCGCTGAACAAGTTTAGCTTCGCATAAAAACCGAAAAGGATTCTATGTATATTAGCGGAGAATTATGTTTTATTTATAAACCATAACTTATGTTGTTATAAACCATAACTTATGATGTCGAATTTAGCAGCTAATCCAAAAAAATTATTATATAAACCACTGACCTAAAATTTTTGAACGCAACTTAAGGCTTATGGATACCGCCCAACTAATCGTTAATGGCATTGCTGTGGGGAGCATTATTGCTCTAGCCGCAGTCGGACTCACTCTTACCTACGGAATTTTACGGTTATCTAACTTTGCTCATGGTGACTTTCTAACTCTAGGAGCCTATCTGACATGGTTGATAAACACTATTGGAGTCAATATTTGGCTGTCGATGATTTTGGCGGCGGCAGGAACAGTAGCAGCAATGCTGTTATCCGAAAAATTACTGTGGTCAAAGATGCGCTCTATCCGTGCTACTTCCACTACGCTGATAATTATTTCTATCGGACTTGCCTTATTTATTCGCAATGGGATTATTTTTATCTGGGGTGGCAAGAACCAAAATTATAATTTACCTGTTACGCCAGCTTTAGATATTTTGGGTTTAAAGATACCGCAAAATCAATTATTAGTATTGGGGTTAGCGGTGCTAGCAATTTTGGGGCTGCATTACCTGTTGCAAAATACCAAAATTGGTAAGGCGATGCGAGCAGTTGCTGACGATCTGGACTTAGCCAGGGTTTCAGGTATCAATGTCGATCGAGTAATTTTCTGGACTTGGCTAATTGCTGGCACTCTTACGTCATTAGGCGGCAGTATGTATGGGTTAATTACAGCCGTGCGCCCGAATATGGGATGGTTTCTAATTTTACCATTGTTTGCCTCAGTAATTCTTGGTGGGATTGGCAACCCTTACGGTGCGATCGCAGCAGCTTTTATTATTGGCATCGTCCAAGAAATCAGCACTCCTTGGCTGGGTTCGCAGTACAAACAAGGTGTAGCACTGTTAATCATGATTTTGGTGCTGCTCATTCGTCCCAAAGGTTTATTCAAAGGAACGATTTGAGCAGCACCACTCCACTTCTAACTATTCAATAATGTGGAAATACCAGGCTGCTACCAGGAAATTGATAGCTAACAAGAACAGTGCCCAGCCTGTGCGATAGGGGTAGGGAGGTTTAGCTCCACTGTCGGCAACTGGTAAATCTTTGTTTTTAGCAGTCATAATGCGATTCTCCTTATGTCATGACTTTTTAAGAAATACCAAACTGGCGTACCAAATACTCAAATTCTTCAAGAATATTTGTGTGAAGTTGAGAATTGGGGATTGGGAATTGGGAATTGGGCATGGGGCATGGGGCATTGGTTATTTCTTCCCCTGCTCCCCCTGCCTCCCCTGCTCCCTCATCCCTGCCTCCCCTGCTCCCTCCTCTCCAGCATGATAGGAACTGCGAACCAGAGGCCCAGAACGAACATGGTTGAATCCCATTTCCCATGCTAATCTGCCGAGTCGATCGAATTCCTCTGGAGTCCAATATTTTTGGACTGGCAGATGTTCTAAAGATGGACGCATATACTGCCCCATAGTCAAGCGATCGCACCCCACAGCCCTTAGATCGGCCATTGCTTCAACGACTTCATCAAGTGTTTCTCCGTGTCCCAGCATCAAACCTGATTTGGTGGGAATAGTCGAATCGATTTCTTTAGCCATAGCCAGTACCGAGAGCGAGCGATCGTACTTGGCTCCTCGGCGCACTGGCCCAGTTAACCGCTGCACTGTCTCAATATTGTGATTGAAACAAGCTGGTTTAGCTTTTACAATCATCGCTATCCGCTGGCGTTGTCCTGACTCCCCTACACCAGCACCACCCCAAAAATCTGGGGTCAGCACTTCGATTTGAGTCTCTGGGTTCAATTGGCGGATAGTCGCGATCGTCTCTACAAAATGTCCAGCGCCCCCATCGGGCAAGTCATCACGGGCTACAGAAGTCAGCACCACATAACGCAATCCTAAAAGCTGCACCGCCTGTGCTACCTTTTGGGGTTCCTCTAAATCAAGAGGCATTGGTGCATGACCTTTATCTACTTGACAGAAAGCACAAGAGCGTGTGCAAGTAGGCCCCATTAGTAAGAAAGTCGCAGTTTTTTGGGCATAGCACTCCCCCCGGTTGGGACAGCGCCCTTCTTCGCAAATCGTGTGAATTTGGCGCTGCTTAATAATGCGTTGTACGGTAGAGATTTCACTGGCTCTGCCAATAGGGCGACGTAACCAGCTAGGCATTGCCGTAATTTCAGACTTTAGTTCGGCTTGTTGTGACGAAATCATAGACATCCAAGCAAGATGCGGATATAGAGTAGTGGTCTGTCAATTAACAAATGATAGATAAGAATAGACGCGGGGATGCTCTGAAGTCATCGTGTCTCCGTGTCTTCATGTCCCTGTATGCCCTAGAACAAAGCTAAAGCCTTAAATATCACCATGACACAAATTGAAAAGAGCGTAAGCAAAAGTTTTGTAAAACACCTCTAGGAATGTCATTTATACCGAAATATACTATCCCCCAATTCCTAGAAATTTTGTATATAGTGGGGGAATTCTCAATGACAATCGGCAAAGCCGCTATTTACACTTAAAGTTTCTGTTAGAGCAAACAGTCGTGGCAAGCAACAAGATTTTAGTTATCGATGACACTACAGTTGTCAGGGTAAAAGTACGAGAAATGTTGCCTCCGGGCAATTTTGAGGTACTGGAAGCAAAAGACGGTTTGGAAGGACTAAATTTCATTCTTCAGGAAAAACTCAGCCTGATTATGCTGGATTTCCTGTTGCCTAAAATGAGTGGCTGGGAGGTTTTCCAGAAAGTTCAAGCCGATCCGGAGTTAAGGAAAATTCCTTTGGTGATCATGTCTGGTCGCAAGGAAGAGGTGACTGAGAAAATCACAGAACCCTTTGAATACTTTGAATTTCTGGGCAAGCCTTTCGATCAGAAGCAACTAATTAATGCAATTAAGTTAGCTATGACCAAGGCGAAACAGCCACGCCCAGAACTAGTGTCAGTAGGAGCAGCAACTGCTGTTAAAAATAGCACAATTACTATTTCTGGTGCTCCTACCGTAACATTAGCTACTCCTAGCGTCGCTAATGTTACGGTAGCAACTCCTACTGCTGCAAATACTGCGATGCCTACGGTGGCAAGCAACGCAACCCCTAGTGCCGGAGGAGTCTCCAATGCAGAAATTAATGCGTTGAACGAGAAAATTGTCAAAATGCAAGCAGAAATTGATGGTTTGAAGAAACAGCTAACTCAGGTTGTGACTTTTATTAAACAAAAAATTAAGTAGTATTTGTGCTTGTTATTATTATCGCAGCCGAAAATACCCCGTCTTTAATAACGGGTGTCCGATTAAAAGCGGGTAAAAATAGTTAGTTCAAAAACACTTATGTTGACAAATCATCGTTGACAACAAAATTCAAAAATAGGAAAAAATAACTAGCGATTATCTGCACCTCTATAATTTTTGAATTTTGAATTTAAAATTGCCCGTACTTCTAAAGTGAAGCAAGCTACGCATAGCGTCTTTGCACGAGAAGGGGTTGAACTTAGTTGTTAGTCTAGCAAAACAGCCCTAAACCCACTAAACCTGCCGCAGTTTGTTCTTAAGTTAAGGAAAACGGCAGGCTTTTTTATTATTTGGTCTGCTACATACAAAATCTGGATAAAAAGCCGTGGGTAAGTCGAAGTCATTAGTACTAATGACTAAATCGCCGGGTAGTTATTCCGTCCCACCCCTTAAAGGAATAGCTGTCCGCCGATTTTCGTTAATAGCTAATTCACAGATAAAAAGCAGCAAGAGGCAATTTTTACCAGATAAATTTGGTAGCAAGGTTTTTGGAAATATTATAGCTTTATACCGAAATTAGCCTTTGCAAAATTATATAGTTTCAGATAAGATATTTACTAAAAAATTATATTTTATAATACCAATTCAATACAAAAAATTTTATCTACAGAGATTGATAGTTTTTCCACGGTAATAATAACCCATAGAAATAAATATTTGATAAAAAAGCTACGGCTGTATTGATTTATAAAAAATACTGTTGACAAATTGGAAGAGTTAAGTTACAGCATCAAGGATATCGTTCTGTGCTAGCACTACTTTTATAAAAAGATAAGGGTAATAATGACTAATTTCAGAGCGATCGCCTTCATAAAAGCGGATTTTCAACTCTGGTGAAAGTGAAGATTGCTGGTTGATGTCATTAGCGATCGCTCCTGTGGTTCCATAGGGGAATTTAGTATGAGAATGTTGCTGTTATCAGATTTTTTGGGAACTATAGGATTGTCAGATGAGAAATAAAGTCAGTGAGTCTGCGGATAAAATAGAGCTGACTTAGCAGCGATCGCAGGGCGAATAGCGAACAACTAACAAGGAGTCAAATTAATTTAAATACATGAATTACAAGCAAGGTGAAAAAACGCTTAATGTACTAGAAGATAGTTTAATTTTAGTAGTGGATGATACTACTACAAATTTAGAATTTGTCTTTGAGATATTAACTAATGTCGGCTTTGAAGTTACTACAGAAAATGATGGGGAAAGGGCACTAAAACAGGTTGAATCTAGAATCCCTGATTTGATTTTGTTAGATGTAATGATGCCTGGTATAGATGGATTTGAAACTTGTAAAAGGTTGAAAGAAAACTCAGCAACTTGTGATATCCCCGTAATTTTCATGACGGCGAATTCTGACACTAATAGTAAAGTAAAAGGTTTAAGTATAGGAGCAGTTGATTACATCACTAAACCCTTTCATGAAGAAGAATTATTAGCTCGAATTAAAACCCATCTTCAATTACGAAATCTCACAAAAACTTTAGAAAAACGAGTTGCAGAAAGGACAGCAGCGTTGTCTAGGGCATTAAAAGACCTACAAGAGTCTCAACTTCAGCTTGTACAGACAGAAAAAATGTCTGCCCTTGGTCAACTAGTAGCAGGAGTTGCTCATGAAATCAATAATCCAGTTGGTTTCATTCATGGAAATCTCGGACACGCTTCAGTATATTTTAAAGATATGATTAACCTCATCGATCTTTATCAGCAGCACTATCCTAATCCGGTTCCAGAAATTGAAGAGGAAATTGCAGCGATAGATTTGAAGTATATGCTTTCTGATTTACCTAACTTAATTTCCTCAATGAAAGAGGGTGTCCAGCGCATTCGTAACATTAGTACCAGTCTAAGAACCTTTTCTCGAGCAGATAGCGATCGCAAAGTTTATTGCAACATTCATGATGGCATCGACAGTACAATCATGATCCTCAAACACCGCTTAAAAGCATCTGAAAATCGTCCTGATATTCAAGTAATTAAAGATTACGGCAATTTGCCAGACTTAGAATGCTTTATCGGACAGCTAAATCAGGTATTTATGAATTTGTTAGCTAATGCTATTGATGCTTTAGAGGAGTCTAATTTAGGACGTACCTATATTGAAATTGAAGCAAATCCTAATCAACTTTTGATTCAAACTACTTTCACTGAAGATAAAAACAATATCTTGATTAGGATTAAAGATAATGGTGTAGGTATGCCGACTGATGTCCAGCAAAAAATATTTGACTATTTATTCACTACAAAGCCTGTGGGTCAAGGTACAGGATTAGGATTATCAATTGCCCGTCAAATTGTTGTCGAAAAACATGGAGGTAGTCTAGAGGTAAATTCAGCATTAGGACAAGGTTCGGAGTTTATCATTAAGCTTCCTATTTAAGAATCATAGTAAGTCGTGTTCAGAAAGATAATAAATAAGTTTATGTTCAAGGCAGTAGTAGGTCACAGTAACGACCCAGATTCTTTATCAGCAGTTGAAGAACTTATTCAGCAATGTGCCAGTTCTCTTGCAGGAGGAATACCAAAAGCTGGTATTATTTTTGCTGCAATTGACTACGAACATTCTCTCATTTTGCAGCAAGTTAATCAGGCTTTTCCGGGGATTGAGTTGATTGGTGGAACAACAGATGGAGAAATATCTTCACTCTTAGAGTTTCAGCAGGACTCAATCACCTTGATGTTATTTTGCTCAGACGAAGTTGAAATTTATGCAGGAGTTGGACGCAAAGTTTCAGGCGATCCAATTATTGCAACTAAACAAGCTGTGGAGCAAGCAAAAGCAAAAAGTACCGCATCTCCAAGGCTATGCTTAACTCATCCAGAGAGCCTTACAACTAGCGGTGTATCTATATTGAATGGCTTAAAGTTAGCTCTTGGTCAATATGTGCCGATATTCGGTGGTTTGGCAGGCGATCAGTCAAGATATCAAAATACATATCAATTTTTTCAAACAGAAGTATTAAGTGATTCTGTACCAATTCTGCTTTTTTCCGGCACAATATTGTTTTCCCACGGTGTTGCAAGTGGTTGGCATCCCATCGGTCAAATGAGCAAAGTGACTAAGGTAGATAAGAACATAGTCTATGAAATAGATGGTAAGCCAGCTTTAGGTTTTTATCGCCATTATCTAGGTTTGCTTCCTCCTTCAATGGAATATCCGCTAGCAGTCTTTGATCGGAATGGAGACAATTTTTATATAAGAGCACCTATTGCTTACAATCAAGAATCTGGTAGCATAACCTTTTTTGGAGATATTCCTGACCAGGCAGTTATTCAAATTTCAGAAGCAGCCTATGAAGATATTTTGGCAGCTTCCAAAGCTTCATTCACGAATGCCTTAGATAATTATCCAGGTGCAGAACCAAGTGCTGTTTTGTTCTTTTCATGTGTAGCTCGTCGGCAAATACTGGGTACGAGGGCACAAGAAGAGTACCAGAATACAAAACTTTGCTTGACTGATTATTTACCTGCCTGTGGATTTTATTCTTATGGAGAGATTGCTCCTATAGATCGAATTAGCCATACGCAATTTCATAATGAAAGTTTTGTAACTTTAATTTTGGGAATTCGGTAAAAACTGATGGAAATTGTGGATTATCAGAAAGAAATTAAAGAACTAAAAAAAGCGAATAGAATTATCCAAAAAAAATTGGAACGCTCTGAATTAGACCGGATAAAACTCGAAGAGATAAATCAAAAAAAAGAATGCTTGTTCAGGAACGTAATTGATGAATTACACCAATATCAAAACAAGTTAGAAGAAAGAAGCCATGAACTAGAAATGATGCTTCTTAATCTTCAGATAATGCAGAATAAGATGTCTACTTTGGGAAGTCTTGTTGCAGATGTAGCTCATGAAATTAATAACCCAGTTGGCTTTATAGCAGGTAATCTAACTCCGGCTCAAGAGTATATTGAGGATTTGTTATATCTCATCGACCTCTATCAGCAGACTTATCCCAAAGCATCTCAGCAAATTCAAGAAACAATCAAAGCGATCGATCTGGAATATGTGCGCGAGGATTTGCCTAAAGTCATTTCCTCGATGAAAGAAGGCACAGATCGCATTTGTAACATTAGCAATAGCTTGCGAACTTTCTCTAGAGCAGATACAGAACAAAAAGTTCTCTTTAACCTTCATGAAGGTATTAACAGCACTCTCATAATTCTCAAGCACCGTTTGAAAGCTAATAAGATTCGTCCTGATATTCAAGTAGTTAAACATTACGGTGAATTCCCTTTAGTAAAATGTTTTCCAGGACAACTAAATCAGGTATTTATGAATTTATTGGCAAATGCCATTGATGCTTTAGAGGAATCTAACTCTGAACTGAGTTTTAATGAAATTAAAGAAAATCCCAATCAAATTACAATTTATACTGTTCTAATTGAAGATACAAATTATGCCATGATTAGGATTAAAGATAATGGTATGGGAATATCGGCTGATGTTCAGCAAAAAATGTTTGACCATTTATTTACAACTAAACCTGTCGGGAAAGGAACAGGATTAGGATTATCAATAGCCTATCAAATAATTGTCAAAAAACATAAAGGGACTCTAAAAGTAAATTCTGTGTTAGGAGAAGGTTCTGAGTTTATAATCACCATTCCAATTGATTAAAGTAGCAAGCAAGAATGCCAATTTTTTAAATTAATATTAGTAAAAATTAGTAAAAATAAATCTTCAATGTATTAGCAGACCATAGCTATAAAATATTTAGTGGTTCAGAATTCGTAATTAATTATGGTTTCAGGGCGACAAAATTTATTTATGAAAAATAGTAACCTTTTGTTTTGATTGTAAGCAAGCGAATTTGTGCGTGGGGTGAGAATGCAATACACTTGGATTAGTGATATTTTGCGCCAGAAGCTCCCCCCAACCCCTCTTAAAAAGGGAAGCTTAATTCCCTATTTTTTAAGAGGGTTAAGGAGGATTAAGCCTTAATCCAAGTGTATTGGGTGAAAATGGGGACATAAGCTAGACGAGACTTTGCAAAATTGGCAACTGTCGCAACGACAAGGTTCAGAATTTGTGATGACCATCACCATTTATTAATTAGAAACAAAAGTAAGCACAATTTCTATGAATAAAGAGATTAAAGCAGTTACTTTAGAGCTATTTTGGGGAACTCTATAACTGTAGTTCCAAGATTGTGTGTTCAAAATTTATGACTAATGCACTTAACCACTCAATAGCTACGCTTAATGTTTCTTTAGAACGCGATATATTTTTACGTACATTAATCAGAGAATTATCTGGCACTTTGCAGGACGTAGTTGGCTTAGAAGAAGCTTCTGGGTTTATTAGCGTAGTTGGTCAAAGAATGGCTAGGCAGCTCAACCAAGATTACAAATCTGCCCTGGAGGTTTCCAACCTTTCTCGTAAGCAGGTCGCTGATGTCTTGATTGACTTAAAAAAACGAATCCAAGGCGATTTCTATGTCATTGAGCAGGATGATGAAAAAATTATCTTTGGCAACCGCGTCTGCCCATTTGGGGAAAAAGTCCTTAATCGTCCTGCTATGTGTATGATGACTTCAAATGTCTTTGGGACGATCGCAGCTAATAATCTGGGATATGCGAAAGTAGAATTGCAAGAGACTATAGCACAGGGCGATCCGGGATGTAGAGTTATTGTTTACTTAAAACTTACAGAAGAGGCAGAAGATGCAGAAGGTCGAGAATACTTTAGGACAGTAGAATCTGTCTAAACCCTTTAGCCCTAAAGCAACCCCAGGATACAAACTTGAGTGCAGATATGTAAAGTAGAGTCGAACTCTGAAGTTGAAAACCCATGACTCCTGAACAATTTCTTGAATTTGCTAGAGTTTTACCAGAACCTTTACTCCTGGTAAGTAGTGAAGGTCAGCTGTTAGCTACCAATCAACCAGTAGCAGATATGCTGGGATGCCGCCGTCAGGAATTGCCGGGAAGAATGATCTTTGAACTTGTAACTGAGTCTACCAACGATATTGTAAAATACCTGCAAGCTTGTTCAAGTAGCAGAGCAATGGTTATTGGCTCCTTGACTTTACGAAAGAATGATGGGCAAATGTTGGTATGTCGTAGTCAAGGAGCAGTTATTCAACCTTGGTCTCCTGAATCTTCAGCATTAATTCTCTTACGCTTAGAAAATAGAGTTGTAGCCACCAGTAATTTCGTACTCCTGAACGAAAAAATCGATGAGTTAGCAAAAGAAGTTCAGAGACGCAAACAGGCAGAGGAAGCGCTCTGGAAAGCGAATCAAGAGCTAGAAATTCGAGTTGAGGAACGTACAACTGCTTTACAAGAAACGCTAAATGAACTGCAACTTACCCAAACTCAGCTTATCCAAGCTGAGAAAATGTCTAGTTTAGGTCAGATGGTTGCTGGCATTGCCCATGAAATTAATAACCCCGTGAGTTTTATTTATGGAAACCTTCACCACGCCCATAAATATACTCAGGATTTATTGAGATTGGTGGAAATTTATCAACAAGTTTATCCAAGTCCTCCTCCAGAAATCCAAAAGCAAGTAGAAGAAATAGACTTAGATTTTCTAATTCAAGATATAGCTAAACTCTTCCAGTCAATGAAAGTGGGAACAGAACGTATTCAGGAAATTGTTAAATCACTACGTAACTTTTCCAGACTTGATGAAGCAGAACTTAAGAAAGTTAATATTCATGAAGGAATTGATAGTACTTTAATGATTTTGGATCATCGTCTGCAAGCTTCAGATAATTACCCAGAAATCAAAGTCATCAAAAAATATAGTCAACTGCCGAATGTAACTTGCTACCCTGGTCAACTCAACCAAGTGTTTATGAATATTCTTGCAAATGCCATCGATGCACTGGAGGCGTCAGCGAACAATGACAATCAAAAACTTACAAAGAATAACCCTCAAATTCAAATTAAAACTGAGGTAATCGATGAAAAATGGATAGAGGTTAGTATTGCTGATAATGGTTTGGGAATAAATGAACAACTTCACTCAAAACTATTCGATCCGTTTTTCACCACTAAAGCCGTGGGCAAAGGTTCTGGACTAGGGCTATATATCAGCTATCAGATTATAGTTGAAAAACATAGCGGACAACTTAGCTGTTTTTCTGAACCAGGAAAAGGTGCAGAATTTATAATTAAGATACCTGTTAGCTCAGTCTAAAAAAAGTTAATTACTACTTTAGTATTTTTGTTAAAAAGAAAGATATAGCGGTTCCCAATCTGGCGAGGTAAGTTTTCAAAGCCATTTACCTTGGGAAACAATAATTGGGTGTATCTCAAGAAAGATTATCCATTAGTAATATTTTTATTTATATTACAAGTATTTATCTGAACTTAAATATAAGTTATAAATTTTATTTTAAGTGAAAATATATGACAAACGCCTGTCTGCTCATTAGCAAACAGGCGTGTCTTTGAATACAAAGTGTAGTTGAGACTCGGATTATTAAATCTTAGCAGTAGAATCAACTGAGGGTTGAGACTGACTAACCGAATCTAACTTTGGTAAAAGCAGTGGATTTTCTGCTTTTACATTAGTGTTGATTGTTGCTTGCAAAATTTGGGTATTCGAGATGGAATTGTTAGCCAATGTAAACAGTGGATTTGACAAAATCCCGGCGATGGAAGTAGCAATTAATGTTACTACCAACCCAACCTGCAAAGGTCTTAGCCCAGGCAAATCCCAACGCACTTGTGGATAATTCTTCACCGCGTCGGACATTTCATGGGGTTCTTTTACTACCATCATCTTAACTACGCGAATATAGTAGTAGATGGAGACGACGGTGGTAACTAAGCCCAGCAAAACTAACCAATAAAGTCCTGCTTGCCAACCAGCCCAGAATAAGTAAATCTTGCCGAAAAACCCAGCTAATGGTGGAATACCACCTAAGGAAAGGAGGGAGATACTCAACCCCAGTGTTAGGAGTGGGTCTTTCTGATATAAACCAGAGTATTCGGCAATCTGGTCGGTTCCTGTCCGTAGTGAGAACAGGATGATGCAGGTAAAGCCGCACAGGTTCATGAACAGGTAAACCAGTAGGTAGAATATCATACTGGCATACCCTGCCTGTGTACCAGCAATCAAGCCAATCATCACAAACCCAGCTTGGGCAATGGATGAATAAGCTAGCATCCGTTTCATGGTGGTTTGGGCTAGGGCGACAACATTACCCAAAATCATGCTGAGAACGGCCAGAGCAGTGAAGACAAACCTCCACTCGTCAGCAACAAGGGGGAAGGCTGTTGTCAGCAAACGGATGGCTAGGGCAAACCCAGCTGCTTTGGAACCGACAGATAAAAAGGCGATGACTGGGGTGGGAGCGCCTTCGTAAACGTCTGGTGTCCACTGGTGGAAGGGTGCAGCAGAAATTTTGAAGCCAATACCCGCGATCGCAAAAACCAGGGCAATCACTAGACCTAAAGATTGTCCGCCTTTAGCTGTGGCAATGCCATTAGCGATCGCACTTAGTTCAGTTTGTCCTCCAGATAGTCCATACAGCAGTGATACGCCGTACAAAAATATTGCTGTACTGGAAGCTCCAATTAACAAGTATTTCAGCGCCGCTTCATTAGAGCGGGGATCGCGCTTGGTATAACCTGTCAACAAGTAAGAGGAAATACTCAGGGTTTCTAGGGAGATGAAAATCATCACCAACTCACTAGCCCCGGATAAAAACATCCCTCCTAAAGTAGCACTCAGCAAAATAGCGATGAATTCGGCTAAAGGCGTGCCGCTTTGCTCAACGTAGCGAATTGACATCAGTATAGTTGCGATCGCAGACAAGGCAATAATGCCGCGAAAGACGATACTCAAGTCATCACCGTTAAAGCTACCGGTAAAACCGATGGGATTAGGAGAGTCCCATTGAAAATATAGGGCGACAATCGAAGCAAATAAACCTGCGATCGCTAGATATCCAATCCAGCGTGCGGATGTACGCCCCAAAATCAAATCAACAATCAAAACCCCCAAGAGGGTGAGAATAACAATCCCCTCTGGTAAAATCGTTCCAGCGTTTAGCTGGGATGCAATATTAGCAAAATCCATGAGATGTATAGGTTTTGGGGATTAGACATTAAGGCTAACTCTGTTCACTCTAGCAAGTTTTCCAATACCCAGACTAGCTCTTTTAACAAGAGCTTAACAGCTTGGGTGCAGATAGCGATTGCGCCAATTTCACTGGCTTACCAGCAGCTTTCTCAGTATCTAGAAATTTACCTAACAACTTTTCTACTTCGTTTTCCGGCGTTACCTTTAGCGAATATCATAAATAAGAATGCTGCAATCAGTGCTTGCCCTAACTTTTCACGGTATCTGAAAAACCTCTCTCTAAATCTCTCTCCTAAAAGGAGAAAGACTTTGAATTTTCCCCCTTCCCGTGTCGGGAAGGGGGTTAGGGGGTTAGGTTTTCGTGGACTTTTCCACATAACGTGAAAAGTCAGGTGCGTGCCGTAGGCGATCGCCACGTACAAAAAGCTTATAAAATTAATAAGGGCACAGCATTGCTGTGCCCCGAAAATATTCATAACTCCTAACTTTATTAAAAACCGACGGATGGCAGCTTGCCTTGTAACGACTGAAATTTAGCTTGAACACAGTTGGCACAATTGCAACCGAGTTTATCAGTAATTGGATGGGATGTTTGAGTAAACTTTGGTGTTACCAGATCGGGAATTTGTTGTGTAGATACTACTGTCATTATTTGGGTAGTATATACAGATTTCAGGCTAGATGCGTTTGCTGGATTGACTACCAGCAGCATGGATACCAGAAATGCGGGACAGGCAAGTAAAATCAGTTTGACTATGTTCATAATTCACACGAAGATAGCTTTGCTGATACAGCATAGCTAATAAATTGCCCTGCTTCAATTTTAATTACCAAGTATTGTTTAATTACGCCCGAATCCTTGACCCCGCAAAACCTTTGACCATACAAGTAATTCGCCCTGTTCGCCACCTGCGGCCAGTAACTTGCCTTGGGGATGCCAAGCTAGGGTAGAAAATCCTGCTGAGACACCTGTGATAATTTGGGATACTTCCTTGGCTTTGTTCCACAAACACAACCAGCCATCAGCAGCAGCAGAAGCGAGAAGGAAGCTTTTGGGTGCAAAGGCGATCGCATTAATCACGCCCACATGATTAGTTAAAACTCGTGCTTCCCAACCTAAAGTATCATCCTCTAGCTTTTCCCAGACTACAATACCTTCAACGCTAGAAGATGCCAATATTGGCGCACCTACTTTGGTCATAGCTTCTGACCATGCCAATTGGCGAATTTTACCAGGGAAGCCACGCATTACCCAAGGGTCGGGATTGTTCCATTCTAAAACGGTGACACTACGATCCATGTTGCCAGAAGCCAGGAATTTGCCATCGGGCGACCAAGCCATAGCTAAACTGACAGTAGTCATATCTAAGCTGTATGGTTCTTCATCCCAGTTTTGACTATGCCAAATCTTGACTCCCTTGTAACCACTAATGGCTAAGTATTCTCCGTCAATCCGCCAATCTATCCCCAATACTGAAGAGTTATCGAAATTCAGCGTCACGACAATTTCACGAGTATCTGCATCCCAAACTTGGACGTAACGCCCCAAACTAAAAGCCAGTTGGTTACTAGTGTAATTCCAAGCTAGCTTGTCAACCCATGCGGGGGCATTTTCCAAGGTGGCGATTAATTCAGTGTCGCGCCAAATTTTCACCTGTCCATCTTGTCCGCCAACGGCTAAAAATTTTCCATCTGGGGAAAATGCCAGACAGTCTACTGATTTACCGTTATCGGTTTGTAAGCTTGTGAGTTCGCCATCATTCCACAAAACTACTTCCCCGGCGGCGGAAGTTGCTGCTAAAGTTTGACCTTGTGGCGACCAAGCGATCGCAGTTACATAATCTGAAAGTGTCCCCGAATAGTGTTGTTCAAATTCCTTAGATTTGCTGGTTGTGGTGTTCATATTTGTAAAGGGGGAGTGGGGAATGGAGAATGGGGAATGGGGAAGGGGAAATTCCCTACTCCCTACTCCTTAAATTAAGCTAAACAAGCGAGAAAATCTTGCTTGAGTTGGGCTGCATCAAGGTTGCGACCGATGAATACTAGTTCGTTTTTGGGGGTTTCGCTTGGTTTCCAGGGGCGATCGGGTTTGCCATCAAATATCATGTGTACCCCTTGGAATACAAATCGATTCTCTTCTCCAGCAATATTTAAAATGCCTTTCATCCGAAAAATATCTGGGCCTTGGGTACGCAGTAACTCGGAAATCCAAGCGTTTAATTTTTCTCCATCGACTGCACCTGGTTCTACTAAAGCCACAGAAAATACAGTTTCATCGTGTACGTGGGCATCTTCGCCTAAGAAATCTGGATCGATTTCTAATGCACGATCTAAATCAAAGGCTTTTACACCTAATAAAGCATCCATTCCGAGTTCAGAATTTTGAGTACGGTAGATTTTTGCGATCGCATTCATCGCCCGAATCCGTTTTTCTAATTCATTCAACTCTTCTGGCGCTACCAAATCTGTTTTATTAAGTAAAATTACATCGGCAAAGGCAATCTGTTCTTGGGCTTCGTCTGCATCCCAGTGCTGTGATATATGTTTGGCATCTACAACTGTCACCACCGCATCTAGAGACAGTTGGCTTTGCAAATCTTCATCAACAAAAAACGTCTGGATCACTGGTGCAGGATCGGCTAATCCAGTTGTTTCAATTACTAAATGGTCAAATTTATCGCGCCGCTTCATCAAATTGCCAATGATGCGAATTAAATCGCCGCGCACTGTACAACAGATACAGCCATTGTTCATTTCAAAAATTTCTTCATCTGCATCGATAATCAATTGATTATCAATACCCACTTCCCCAAATTCATTGACAATCACAGCAACTTTTTTGCCGTGTTCGTAGGTGAGGATGTGATTGAGTAGAGTCGTTTTACCTGCTCCCAAATAGCCTGTAAGAACAGTAACGGGAACTGAATTGTTGATTACGTCAGCCACCATACTCTAAATTCCCTTTGTCTCACCTTATGGATAATCATTATCACATATCATAAATCTTTTTATATTTTTGTGCTAACTTGCTCTTCTTTTGGCTTTCAGCAAAATCATCACATAATTTAATTTAGAAACATTTTATTTTTCTGCATCCGTAATAAGTCATAAATATTTACAAATTGGTTAGCCTGACAGGAATATTGCATACTAGCAAAACTACTCCTTTGGAGAACTCTTAGAGTAGCAACAGAAACTTCTACAGACTTATCGAAAGTCGCAGGTAGTGGCTTGACAATGCCACATTCAGCTATGCTGTTTGTTCTTTGCAATTTCTATAAAAGATAAAAGCGGCAAAAATAATAAAGCCAATAGCTATAAATATCTGAGAATATGTCCCATTACTGCGGTTACTCAAATTAACTCCAGGGACGATAGTCCAGTAACTATCGGCAATGGCAACTCCTTGCTTCTCTAACCACGTTCTCACTTCTCCTTCTCCACCCTCAGTCACAAATCCACTCACCGTTACTGTTTCACTTTTTGGATCTTTGTGAACATACTCTTCGATATCATCCTTCTCTAATGAAATAATCAAATGAACCGGGGTGTTAGACTGAGAGTTCTCTCTCAATGCAATATAGACTCTGGGCATTTTATTGCCCTTTTGTGTTACTAACACATTGGGATCTGGATAGCCTGAAATATTCGCATAAAAACTGTGTTCAGCAATTTTGCCGGAACTTAGTTGAGCGATGTTAATCGTACCGATATCTTTGCTGAATGATTGCGCTAATGTAATATTTAGCATAATCAACCCGATTATTATAATAATTATCGGCATGAGGGCATTTTTTAGAAGTCGGTTACTTGTCAAATCATCAATTACATTCCACTTAGCAGAAAATTCTTTATCTGGATTTTGACTTTGAACTCGATTGCGTAAATAAGTCACTAACGATATAACTGGAAGATTAAGGATCATTAAACTTACAGATTGCCACTGCTTACCAAACAGACTCATCTGCATTTTTCCCAAAAATTTAACTGGCCCAGTATAGTGAAAGTCCCAATATATTGTCAGTGCAAGATACGCACAATACGCTAAAGATAAATATTTTAATTTCTAATTGTTACTCATTTCTAAAATTGTTATTTCCGCTCACTTTTTAACCTAAAAGAGATTAAACTGAGATCCGTACTCAAACGGAAATGGGGGCACGTGTAGCAGTGCAATGTAGCGATCGCTAATTTCACACCATTCACTACATCTCCCTTAGCTTTAGTAGCGTTATGACCACAATCTCAAGGATATGGAGAAGAATTAAACATTACCGATCCTGCATAAGAGGATGTTTGAAAAGTTTTGGGCGATTGGAAATCGCGGCTACACAAACAAAGTCCGCCTACGCGGACTAACGAAAAATCAAGCTTCTTAACCCACGCAGGTGGGTTTTGTCTGTATAGCCGCGACTTCTAGTCGCCAAGGCTAGTAATAATTTAGACTTTTCAAACATCCTCTAAGATTCAAAACCTCTCTCCTTTTAGGAGAGAGGTGAAAGTATATTGCATACAAACGAGAAGCGCTATGTGATAATTATCGGAAACAAGAAAACTATACTTTGATGGAGAAGTGAGGATTTAATTTTCTGGGGAGAACAAAAAATCTTGAACTGCTTCTAAAACAACTCCTGGGTACTCTTCATGTAGTCCCAAAGAACCGGGAATAACAACGCTTTTCACTCCTGGTAACGCTACTAAAGCGTTCATTTCTTCTCGTGATTTTGGGGGGCTGGATTCCCCAATTACTGCCATGAGGGGTACGGTTAAAGACTGCACAAGTCCCAGAAAATCAGATTGTTCGCATACAGCATCGAGATTACCAGTTACAAAGGCAGCAGATGCAAATCGCGCTCCTGGTTGTTGAGTCGTGTGCCATTTCTTCTCAATGAAACTGGGTGTAATTTTAGCCGCGTCAGTAAAGACATGACGGCGGTACATAAAACTTAAGAAAGATTGGGTAGTGTTGAGTTTGTAGAGAGCTTGACCAAGTATAGGCGATCGCACCAATTCTCTCACAAAGCCAGCTATCTGTTGACTTGCCCCCATTGTTGGCAAAGGCCCACGCCAAGTAGGGCCTAACAACACAATTCGTGAGAAAGTAGCAGGTTGTTTGACAGCTAATTGTAAAACATAACTAGCAGCATGACCAGCCGCGATCGCAGTAATAGGAGTATTAAAAACAGCTTTGACAAAATCTTCCAGAAATTGCTGATATATTTCTGGTCGATAATTCAAACTAGGGCGAGAAGATTCACCAAATCCAGGCCAGTCTAAGGCTACAACTTGAAAATTGGGAGCTAGTAACCTGGCAAGTTCGCCTACTTCCAAACGCGTCGAAACACTGCTGAAAGATGGTAGCAGCAATAGCGGTGAACCTTTACCGAGGGTTTCATAAACAACGCGCAATTGCTGATTTTCCCAATTCCAGAGATATTCTTGAACTACTCCACCAAAGCCAATAGCAGCAGGAGTAGATAATAAATTTGTTGACATTAGACTAAATTTTGGTAGTTGTACCTTATTTGTCATTAGTCATTAGTCATTTGTCCTTTGCTAATGACCAATGACCAATGACTAATGACCAATTTTAGATTCCAATGCTTTCTTTTGCATGGTTTTAAAAATATTGTAAAACCCATTAGCACGCGAAGGTGTCAGGCTAACATTTAAACCAGTTTCTTGAATAAAATCTGGAGTAAGCTGGACAATCTCAGTTGGCGTTAATCCATGCAATCCTTCAACTAGAAGCCCGACTAATCCTTTGGTTAACTGGGAATCGGAATCGCCCTGAAACACAACCTTACCGTCATCCAAGGCTGCAACGATATAAACTTGAGACACGCAACCAGGAACTTTATTTTCGGGTAATTTTTCAGCTTCTGGGAACTCATTGAGCTTCTGAGCATACCAGATTAGCTGTTCGTAGCGTCGCTTCGGTTCGGAAGCGCGTTGAAAGCGCTGGACAATTTTAGCGAGCGCAGGTGGCAAAGAATCTAGAGTTGAGGACATAACAGAAGCTGCAAACGATCGGTATCACTTTGAGTGTAGATTATCTTTAGAGGGATGCCTACGGCGAGCTGCGCCTACGCGCCTCCGGTTCACCTTGGCATATCAGCTAGCTATAACCTGTCAAATCTAGATAATTACTGCGTAGGCGTAGCCCCCCGTAGGCATCGCGTTCGCTTTGAGCGGCTTTTTTAATGCGTCGAATCTCAAAAACTTAATTTTTTTATAAGCAGGCTTTAACAGCAACTCTATAGAAGTTCCTGTTGTATCAGTATAGACTTATTGCTATTACGTAAGTATGGGGAATGCGTGAAATTTATGTGTCGTTTGATTTTACTATGCGATGCCTACAACAGGTTGCGCCTACGCACTTACAAAAATAGCTGCGAGTAATTTTTAACTAAGCAGCTAGATAATAATTGACAATTAAAAATTAAAAATCAAAAAAAAATTCTGATTTTTAATTTTTAATTTCTCGCCCTTAGGGATTAATTCGTAGTTTGTGCAGCTAGCATCTGCTTGAGCTTTTCTAATTCCGAAGCCCAACGAGGATCTGGACGAATAGCGTCTGAATCGGTAGTCGTGGTGCTTTGAGAACCACCGCCACCGCCACCGCCACCGCCACGACGAGGCTTTTTAGAGCTTTTCTCGCGGCGGCTACCTTCTCTATTTGGGCTAGGAGTGGGGGTACTACTAGCAGCAGTAACTGGTTTTGGAGCTTGCTCCTCGCCCTCATCACCCTTTGTACGAGGTAATGCCTTCTCTAGCTTAATGGCAGTGTCTTTAAACATCTGACCATTATACTTTTCAATGATTTCGTCAGCTTGTTCGTCGTTGTTGACTGTAAGAAAACCAAAACCACGGCATTTGCCAGTTTTGCGGTCTTTAATTAATTTAGTAGTTACAGCATCACCTTCTGCTGCAAAAACTGCTTGCAGATCTTGACGATCTATTTCTTCTTTAGGCAAATTACCTATATATAGACGAACGGACATGAACTATACCTCCAGAGTTGAATGAACATGGCAAGGCAAGAAAACAATCACTTGGCTTTGGCTTTTAATTAAATAGATGCTATTGACCAAGACTGCCATCAACCAATTTTTTTGCTCGAAACTGTCAACCTATACAACAATACAGTTTTTCGTCGGGATCAAGCTTGTTTAATCCAAAGGCTCACACTATGGTGAGCTAATAACACCTTAATTCTAAGAATTGTAAATTTAATAGCCTAGTGCCTGCTAAAGTACACGCTTTCTTCCATGCCCTTTTTCGCAGAATCAAATACCATTCCTTACATTACCACGGTATTTTCTACGTAGCTAGATTAGCGCATACATTTCCGACGTTAATACAATCGCATCGTAACATAAAACACATTTTTTTATGCAAGGGGGCATATTTTGAAACAAAAACCAGCCAGTGGCTGGTTAATTTGCTGCTGTGTTGGGAGGATAAAAGGTATGGAGCGGGGGAAAAAGCATCCGAATTCACAACTAAGCTGTAGTGCTGAGTTATGTCGGCTGCTATTGTTTGTGTAAATAAATGTAACACTTGGAAACAAAACCTGCAACTTTTGTTTACATTCCAATTTGTCCTTTGTCCTTTGCTAATGACCAATGACCAATGACTAACCAGTAAGAAAAACGTATGCACCCCAAGCCTGTGCCGCAACTGCCAAAAAAGTAGACCAAATGGGATGAGGGCTATAAATGGTTTTACCACTTTGAGTTTCCAGGGTTTGGATATCGATCCAAGGTGTTGCTCCTCGCCGAAACCAACCTGTGACGATAATTTGCCGACCGATTAGATCCTGGTGATTGACTGACTGTCCTAGCCAAGAAATGTGGTGTAATTTCACCAAGCCCGCGCTGGATTGGAGGATTAAGTCTTGCGCTAGGGAATTGCTAGTGCCTTGACGACCTAATAGTTTGCCCTCAAGACGCACGCTGATGCTGTCGATGGGTAAGGCAGAAGGGTCAGCTAACAGGGTGGGTAGGTAGTCCTCAGTTTGCAGGGTGGCAGGCTTAATATCAGGAAAGAAAGAATTAATCCGCATCACTGTACCGATGCTAAAGCCAATCAGAAGGCAGCCTGTAATGAAAGACCAATCTTCATATATCCACTTTAGATTTAAAAACTTGAGTGCGAATGCTAGTTGCCAGGTTAGCCAGACCAAAGCTGCAAACAGAACCCCTAGAGGAATTCCCAACCAGGGAGCGATTTGTAATAAGAAAGACTGACGTTTAACCTTTGATGGCTCGCTAGCAAAATGTAGTTCGGTGTCTAGATGCCAGTGACGGGCTATTTGGCAGAGGCGTTCGATGCGATCGCCCATTAAAGGATGACTATTATTAATCGTAAACCATCGGCGATAGGGATTGGCAGTATCCCACTTCAAAAAGGATTCAAAAGATAGATTGCTGGCAATAGTGCCCAAAGAAAGGCTCTGTTGATGGCTGACTGGTATTAGGAGATTTAAGCTTTCCAACTGCCAACTAGTTTCTTCCTGTTTTTGGATATCGGCTGCAATGCCAATGGCAATTTTGAGTAAAGCGCGAATCAGCGCATTGGGATTACCAGTAATTTCAGATGCGACGCGATCGCTATAATAAAGCCGCAATCGCGACAACCACAATGCAGTCCCAGTCAGAAAACACCAAACTCCATAAATTAGACTCGCCAGAATTGTCACCGGCCAGCGCCAAATTTTTGCTGATATTTTGTCTCCCCACCGCGACAGTTGCTGATATAGCTTATGAGTTGGTAGTGTCACCAGCAGCAACAAAGACATCACTGCAAAATCCCAGTGAGCAATATGCCCTAGCTGCGTGGCGTAAATAGTGGCGATTTCATCATCTGCTAGTTGCTCTAATAGCCCTTGACTCACAACAATCCTGGCATTACGTGGTAAACTACCATAGGTCAGGATGATTGGTGCAGCCATTGGCAAAATCCGCAGTTTAGGTAAAGGCCAGTGCCGCTGTTGGCAACAACGTTGTAGCACCCGAACTGCTTCGCGACTATGGGCATTCAATACATCTTTGGAAAATTCTCGCTGACCATAAAACTTCGCCAGTAACAGATCCAGCAACCAAGGTGATATTCCGATCGAAATCACCAATACTATTAGCAACAATTTAGTTGGGTCCTGGTATAAAAGCTGCAACGGCTCCAAATAAGGTAGCTTGACTAAAGTCTGGTTGATCGATCCCATTGCTAACTTGAGGATTTCGCGCATCACCCAAAACAGAGCAATGAATGTTCCTGCTGACAGTAGCCGCAAGGGTATTAATTTCGGCTTACGTAGGGGTTGCCATGCCTTCGCGCGTTGTGCTTGCCGCCAATAAATAACGCCGAATAATTTGGCTTGGGTGCGGGTCACAGAACCCATGAAGCCGCTTAGGGGCGTAGCAGATGGTGGGGGGGGTGGTGGTGTCGCTACTGTAGCTTTGAGCCTAACTAGTGGCACCATTGGCGGGGTATCGTCGCTTTTGGTTTCTTTGACTCGATCTTCTGGCTTTTCCTCTAATGTAGGAGTCACCGGGGGAGAATCTGGGGTTGAATTCTCAAAGGCAACAAATCCCGTTTCGACATTTTTTGATTCTCGATCGGGTTTTTTACGTTTTGTCAGGTGTTCGAGAGCGCGTGTTGCCCACTCTTGAACTTGCGGATTGTTACTCTCAATGAGATTTTGGGAAATAGCGATCGCTTTGGTAACTTCGCCACTGCGAGCATAAGCCATCACTAAACCAACCTGGGCTTGTAAGCTAGCAGTCGCATTGCTTTGGCTGTTAGCAATAGGTTCTAGTTGAGCGATCGCTGTTTGGTAATTTCCCTGCTTGAGGGCAACTAAACCAGCCTCCAAAGATGATTTGGCATGTGAAGGCATACAAATTCTGGCACTCCAATCTCTTCTAAACGATCCACGTTTGTGCAAAAGCGCGAACCTCGGATGCCGTGGAACTCAACCGCGCTCAAGTTTTGCTTGTCAAGTGAATTATTCTTCCACTGGTTGTTGACTAGAAAATACTGGAGCGATCGCGCTTAATTTTAACTCTGGATGGTCGCCCAGCAACTGCTGACAATTCCATTCATTGCGGAATAGTAACACTGGGCGTCCCATACTGTCTTTAACTGTAGTGGTATTGAATATCCGTCCCACTTTTTCTAATGCTTCCCAACCGCCCTCAACCCAACGGGCGACACTGTAGGGCAATACCTCTAGTAGGGTTTCTACACCATACTCGTTTTTTAAGCGAAACTGCACTACCTCGAATTGCAACTGACCCACCGCCGCCAAAATTGGATCGCGCTTGGCTTCATCAGTTGAATACATAATTTGCACAGCACCTTCTTCTCGCAATTCCGCAACGCCTTTTTGGAATTGTTTAGACTTCGAGGGGTTGGGATTCCTCAGAGATGCAAACAGTTCCGGCGAGAAATACGGAATCCCCTCATATTCGAGCTTTTGTCCCGTGTAAATTGTATCCCCGATCGCAAAAACACCAGGATTGTTTAAACCGATCACATCGCCAGGATAAGCCACATCAATCGATTCTCGCTCTTGGGCAAAGAGTTTTTGCGGGCGAGACAGACGGATGAGTTTACCAATGCGGGCGTGATTCACCATCATATCTTTTTCAAACTTACCAGTGCATACCCGGATAAATGCGACGCGATCGCGGTGCTTCGGGTCCATGTTCGCTTGCAGTTTGAAGACAAATCCCGAAAACTCCGGGTATGTAGGGGGAACTTCGCCAACACTGCTGTAGTGAGAACCGGGTTTGAGGGCATAGTCGAGGAAGTACTTGAGGAATAACTCTACCCCAAAGTTGGTCATAGCGCTACCAAAGAACACAGGAGTCATTTTGCCTTCGTGTACCAACTGCAAATCTAGCTCTGGCCCAACTCCTTCTAAGAGTTCCATATCATTTTTCAGTTGGTAGTACAGGCTTTGTTCTAGCTGCTCTTCTATTCTTGGATCGCCTAATTCTACTATCGTGTCGCGGGCTTCTCGGCTGCCGTGGGCGCTGCGTTCAAACAAGTGAATTTGTTGCATGTGTCGGTCAAAGACACCTTTAAAGCGATCGCCCATACCAATCGGCCAGTTTACCGCATAGGTTTGCAATCCCAGTTCTTGCTCAATTTCATCCAACAGTTCCAGAGGTTCTCTTCCTGGACGGTCGAGCTTGTTGATAAATGTAAAAATTGGGATACCCCGCAACTTACACACTTCAAACAATTTGCGAGTTTGGGGTTCCAAACCTTTTGCTGCATCAATCAGCATCACTGCATTATCGGCGGCGGCGAGAGTGCGGTAAGTATCTTCACTGAAGTCTTGGTGTCCAGGAGTGTCTAATAAATTTATTTGACAGTCCTGGTATTCAAATTGCAATACTGTGGAGGTAATGGAAATACCCCGTTGTTGCTCCATAGCCATCCAGTCAGAGGTAGCCTTACGTTGTGCCCGTCGCGCCTTAACTGCCCCAGCTTCGTGAATTGCACCTCCGTATAGGAGCAGCTTTTCTGTTAGTGTAGTTTTACCCGCATCAGGGTGAGAAATAATCGCAAAGTTGCGGCGAAGTTCAACTGCTTGAATAAGTTCAGACTGAAGTTCAGTAGACATAAGTGTATTTGTTTGTTAGCTAGCTTAATTTTTTTGACTCTGGTAAGTCTTTTAATCTTAAGACAACGATGCTCGTGATAGGGTCGTAATATAATCAACAATCTGACTAAATAGGAGAAAGCAATGTACGACACAGATAAGCGAAAGCTTCTATCCGCTTTGTCTCATGGAGCCATTTTTTTCAGCACAACGGTGGTATCTGTTGGTATACCTATCGCCATCTTCTTTGTATCTGACGATGCTGTTGTTAAAGAAAACGCCAAAGAATCCATTAACTTCCACTTTAATGTCTGGCTTTATGGAGGAATTCTGGGAGCGCTGTTTTTTCTATTCGGTTGGTTAGTATTACCTCTATTATTACTGGGGCCACTAGCGGGTCTGGGATATATATTGCACTGGGGATTAACAATTTGGGCGCTCATCAAAGTTTTCAGCAATCCTGATATACCCTTCCGTTATCCTTATATTTTCCGGGTTTTTTAAAGAGGATTGGGGCGTTGGACATTGGGCATTGTCAGTTATTTTATTCAGCTGTTGTACCTTGAGTTTGCACACAACCAATCGCCAGGATTTTGCCAACGCAGGGTCTTAGAATTGTGAATTTTGAATTGCTTACTATGTTGTTTTTTTTCCAGCCCGTCGGATAGATGCAACCAAGCTGTAGAATACAAAATTGCCCTACAACTTGATTAAGAGTAGGGCAAAGCACAGTAAAGCACTGTTTTTAGTCTGTCCGACGGCAGGAACACTTTAGCCTGCTTTTGTGACGCTTTGTTTTGTGTCCATTTGCGTTGTTATTCTTCATAAAATTTTATGTTTCCTATACATCGCCCCCGTCGTCTGCGTACCCATCCTCAACTGCGCCGGATGGTTCGTGAAAATGTTTTGACAACAAGCGATTTAATTTACCCACTATTTGCTGTACCGGGTGAGGGAATCGCTAACGAAGTAAAATCGATGCCCGGAGTCTACCAACTTTCGGTAGATAAAATTGTCGAAGAGGCAAAAGAAGTTTACGACTTAGGAATTCCTTCTATTATTCTATTTGGTATTCCGGCTGATAAAGATGTAGATGCCACTGGGGCTTGGCATGATTGCGGTATTGTCCAAAAAGCAGCAACTGCGGTAAAAGCAGCAGTCCCAGATTTGATCGTAATCGCAGATACTTGTTTATGTGAGTACACTAGCCACGGTCATTGTGGTTATTTACAAGTTGGCGATCTAACGGGACGAGTTTTAAATGACCCAACTCTGGAATTGTTGAAAAAAACAGCAGTTTCTCAAGCGAAAGCCGGTGCTGATATTATCGCGCCTTCTGGGATGATGGATGGCTTTGTCCAGGCAATTCGTGTAGGTTTGGATGAAGCCGGCTTTCAAGATACGCCGATTTTGTCTTATGCTGCTAAGTATGCTTCGGGTTACTATGGCCCATTTCGGGATGCAGCAGACTCGACACCGCAATTTGGGGACAGAAGGACTTACCAAATGGACCCAGGTAACGCCCGCGAAGCGATTAAAGAGATTGAATTAGATGTCGCTGAAGGTGCTGATATGCTCATGGTTAAGCCAGCCTTGGCATACATGGATATTATTTGGCGCGTTAAGGAAGCAAGTAACTTACCAGTTGCGGCTTACAATGTTTCTGGTGAGTATGCGATGGTGAAAGCTGCGGCTCTTAATGGTTGGATTGATGAAGAGCGGGTGGTTTTGGAAACTTTAACTGGGTTTAAACGCGCTGGTGCAGATTTGATTTTGACTTATCATGCCAAAGATGCGGCGCGATGGTTAAAGTAGGCTAGGCATATTGAATACTAATTTAGTGGGAAATCTCACGCAGAGGCGCAAAGACGCAGAGTTGTGTTTTAGTGTTTGGGCGTGAGATTCTTTGTTTATGGCTAGTGCGATGCCTGGGTTGGGCTACGCCTACGCAAGTTCAATATAAATAGGACTTACGCAAAAACCCTCTCAAACTCTAATTACTCCGTGACCTGTGCGTCCTCTGTGGTTGGTTTTCCGTTACCTTTGCGTAAGTCCTAATAAAGCTAAAAAGGCTTTTTCGGTTTAAGTAACTTCAAATAAAACACGAGGTAATCCTGACTGACGAATTAATAGATCGTAAAGTACCGATGCGTAACTCTTCGTAATTAGGGATAGGAACAGTAATTGTTGAGTCTTCGGTTTGCATCTGCATGATAATGTGACTACCACGCTGGCGCACTTGTACAAAGCCCTTTTCTTCCAGAATGCGGCAGACTTCTCTAGCAGAAAGAACACGCAGTTTACCCAATATTTACCTCTAGGCGTGTAACAAAAACTTCTGTGTGCAACCTTTGCTGAATTTCAGAAGGATCTGCTGTTTCAAAGAATAATTCTAATGCCTCAATTAGGTTATTCCGTGCCTCTTCGATTGTGTCACCTTGGCTGGCAATATCGAGTTCGGGACAGAGGGATACATAGCCATCCCTTTCGCGCTCAATGATAGCAGTGAATTGTGTTGTTTGCTTCATTTTTGTCTTTAGTACAGTAGGTCTATCAATCTTGATAGTAACTGCGATGCTTGTGGTTTTTGCTAGCCTACGCAACTTTGGACAGTATATCGTCAAAAACCTTTCGAGTGGGTGTTATGGGGATAGCGATCGCAAGCGTTACACAGTTAACATCAAAATATCAAAAAGAAGGTTGTCAATTATAGATTTTGCGATCAAAGTGATGCCGGAAGGTGAACTAGAACTGCCAGATGAAATATGTTGACTAATTTTTTTGAACACATTCGATAATGATGCTAACTTTATACGACTTCTCAAAGTTACGTTTGCTCATTCATAACTATTATCACCTCTTATCCTCCTCATCTCCCCCACCTCCCGCTCTACTGTGTACACACAAATCGAAAATTCCCTATCCAAATTGACTCTACAACCCACAAATCAAAACCTCACTCTCACTTTACCCTTGGGTAAATCTTTCCCTCTCCTTGCTAAGGAGAGGGATGTCCGTTAGGACTCTTTGAGGTTTTTCAAGATTTTTGGATAGTTCGATGACTTGTGTGTACACCGTAGCCTCCCATTAGGAAGCGCGAGAACGAGAAAATCAGGGCTTGCGGAGGGAGTTCGTTGCAAAAACAGAAACCAGAACCGTAAACTTTGACCGCACCCATAAAATCAATATAAAGTTTCAGCAATATCCCTGATGACAATTAAATAATTTACTAATATGCGGGATTGGTTCCGGCAGGAATAAAGCTGTCAATAATCACTGATTGAGGCTAAAAATGATGAGGAGTGCAAAGTCTCAGCGGATTTTCTGGTGTTTGCTACCAAGATTTACCCGCTACAGTTTAACTTTATTGCTGAGTGCGGTTTTATTGTCTGATGCAGTGGGGGCGACACCGAGAAACCTAGGGTTGCAGATAGCACAGCAACCAGGAACCACTCAACAAAATGCCACTCGCGCTGCTGCGGAACGGGTTACTCAAGAGGGGATGCAGCTTTATGAACAAGGGACAGCAGAATCACTGCGACAGGCCATTAGGAAATGGCAAGAAGGGCTGAAGCTTTGGCAACAAGTTGATGATAAAGGCTGGGAAGCCACCACCCTCCTTGGCATTGGCAGAGTCTACGACGATTTAGGAGAAAAGCAAGAAGCGCTCAAATACTACAACCAAGCTTTACCCATACGCCGTGCAGTGAAGGACAGAAGAGGGGAAGCCATCACCCTCAACAATATTGGCAGAGTCTACGACGATTTAGGAGAAAAGCAAGAAGCGCTCAAATACTACAACCAAGCTTTACCCATAAACCGTGCAGTGGCGAACAGGGGAGGGGAAGCCACCACCCTCAACAATATTGGCTTAGTCTACTCCTCATTAGGAGAAAAGCAAGAAGCGCTCAAGTACTACAACCAAGCTTTACCCATATACCGTGCAGTGGGGGACAAGGGAGGGGAAGCCACCACCCTCAACAATATTGGCAGAGTCTACGACTCATTAGGAGAAAAGCAAGAAGCGCTCAATTACTACAACCAAGCTTTACCCATACGCCGTGCAGTAAAGGACAGGGGAGGAGAAGCCGTCACCCTCAACAATATTGGCAAAGTCTACGACGATTTAGGAGAAAAGCAAGAAGCGCTCAAATACTACAACCAAGCTTTACCCATATACCGTGCAGTGGGGGACAGGGGAGGGGAAGCCACCACCCTCAACAATATTGGCAAAGTCTACTACGATTTAGGCGAAAAGCAAGAAGCGCTCAAATACTTCAACCAAGCTTTCCCCATATACCGTGCAGTGGGGGACAGGGGAGGGGAAGCCACCACCCTCAACAATATTGGCAGAGTCTACGACTCATTAGGAGAAAAGCAAGAAGCGCTCAAATACTACAACCAAGCTTTACCCATACACCGTGCAGTGGGAGATAAGGGAGGGGAAGCCACCACCCTCAGCAATATTGGGAGAGTCTACGACTCATTAGGAGAAAAGCAAGAAGCGCTCAAATACTACAACCAAGCTTTACCCATACGCCGTGCAGTGGGAGATAAGGGAGGGGAAGCCATCACCCTTTTTAACATGGCTAAACTAGAACGCAGCCAGGGTAATTTACAACAAGCCCAAACACATATTCAAGCAGCTATTGAAATCGTTGAAGATTTACGCACCAAAATTGACAGTCAAGAACTGCGTACTTCCTATTTTGCCACTGTACAGGATTATTATCAGTTCTACATCGACTTGCTGATGCAGTTGCACAAAAAAGACCCATCTAAAGGATACGACGCATTGGCACTGCATATTAGTGAGCGATCGCGCGCCAGGGGTTTGGTAGAATTGTTAACCCAAGCTAACGTAGATATCCGTAAAGGTATTGACCCCAAACTCTTGGCACAAGAACGCCGTTTAACGCTGCTACTTGATGCCAGAGACAAGCAGTTATCAGAACTATTGAGTAAAAAAGAATCTCCAGCCCAACTGGTAGCAACCACAAAACAACAAATCGAAGACTTAATAAAACAACAGCAAGATTTAAAGACCAACATCCGCGCTAATAACTTTGAGTATGCCGCACTGAAGTATCCTCAACCGCTCACTTTGCCCCAAATTCAACAACAATTAGATCGAGATTCCCTACTATTGCAGTATTCTTTAGGTAAAGAACGCAGCTATTTGTGGGTAGTTACGCCCAATTCTCTCAAGAGTTATGAACTTGCTAACTCAGAAAAGATAAACAAGGCGGCAACAAATTTAAAGCAACAGTTAACACGTCCACTCATCGCTAACGCATCCCCAGAGGAACAAGCGCAAGCTGTGACGGATACTACTAAAGCTGCTCAAGAACTTAGCCAACTCATCATTGCGCCTGTAGCTGGTCAGTTGGGTCAAAAACGCTTGGTGATTGTCGCTGATGGGATTTTGCATCAAATTCCATTTGCAGCATTAACTGACCTAACCCCCCAGCCCCCTTCCCTACGTTCGCGCAGCGTCTCGAAGAGAGGAAAGGGGGAGCAAGATAAACTCAAACTCCCCTCTTTGCTTCCCAGAGGGGTTGGGGGAGAGGTCAATTATCGACCTTTATTGATGAATCATGAAATCGTCAATCTGGCTTCTGTCACCAGTCTGGCGACCCAAAGACACCAACTCAAAGGGCGGAAAATGGCACCTAAAACTATAGCTGTCCTCGCTGACCCAGTATTCAGCGCTGATGATAAACGAGTCACAGGCAAAGCACCACAAACTTCTTCATCTCTCGATATTGAACTAGAACATTCTGCCCTGCAACGGTCTTTGAAAAACATTAATCGTAATGGTTTAGATAGACTTCCAGGTACACGCCAAGAGGCTGAGGTGGTTCTAAAAATGGTGTCACCTTCGGAGAGTTTCCGGGCTTTTGATTTTGATGCTAACTACAATTTGGCAACTAGCAAACAACTCAATCAATATCGTCTGCTGCTGTTTGCCACTCACGGCATTTTCGATGACATGAACCCGGAATTATCAGGAATAGTCACATCCCTGGTAGACAAACAAGGTAAAGCCCAAAAAGGTTTCTTGCGCCTCAACGATATTTTTAACCTTGACCTTCCCGCAGAGTTAATAGTGTTAAGTGCCTGTGAAACTGGTCTGGGTCAAGAAGTAAAAGGAGAAGGATTAGTGGGGTTGACAAGAGGACTAATGTATGCAGGTTCACCACGAGTGATTGTTTCTTTGTGGAATGTCAATGACCAAGCCACATCATTATTAATGGAGGAGTTGTACAAACAAATTTTGCAACAAGATAAATCACCTGCTGTTGCTCTGAGGGAAGCCCAATTGAAATTATGGCAACAGAAAGATTGGCAAAATCCCCGTTATTGGGCTGCTTTTAGTCTGCAAGGGGAATGGCGAAATAATTCGTAATTCGTAATACTCGCTTGATTAAGCGAGAAGCAAGCTACGTAATTCGTAATTAATGAAGAATTGGCAAGGATTAATTAAATCGGGAGTTTTATCGATGACTAAAAAGCCTATCTACAAGCAAACTTTGGCTTTGTTTTTTGCTCTCTTTATCGCTGGGATGTTGGGTTTTACAACATTGGGTGGTTGGGTATCTGTCCAAGCGAAAGAACAGACGCAAATGCCAGAAAGCAAGCCACCAAAATTTACTAAATTTGAAGATGCAGGTCAATTGCAACTGTCAGGAGATGGCAAGCCTTTTAAACCTTCTGGGTTGAACCAATCTGAAAAACCCTATGAGAAAGACCGAGCTATTATTGACTGGGATGACCGTATTCCTATGATTAGTAGAGAATATCCTTGGTCAAGCATTGGGCGGGTGCAAGGAACAACTGCTGATGCTAGAAGCTATCATTGCACGGGAACTTTAATTGGTGAAAATCTGGTTTTAACAAATTCTCACTGCGTTATTGATCCCGAAACTCACCAATTAAGTACAAAAATTCTGTTTCTGCCAAACCTCATTAATGGTGTTGTACCAAGTAAAAACGATATAGCCTTCGTAGAGCAAGTTACTTATGGTACAGACTTCACTACTAACGACAGGATCAAAAATCAAATTAATGACTGGGCTGTTATGAAAATTAATAAGCCTCTCGGTCGGAAGTACGGTTATTTAGGATGGGATTCTCTACCTTCTTCAACTCTAATCAAAAAGAAGAAAGAATTCTTCTTTGTAGGCTATTCTGGTGACTTTCCTAACCCTGATAAAAAAGGCTATGAGTTTCTCTCTGCTGGTCGAGGTATGACTGCAAGCTTCCAGGAAGGATGTAGTATTGTCCGGGAAGAGCAAGAAGTACTGCTCCATGATTGTGACACTAAAGGTGGTTCTTCTGGTGGCCCAATCATCGGTTTAGTTGGAGGTGAGCCATATATTATAGCCCTGAATAATGCTGAAATTACAGACGCTGCTACAAATCGAGGAATAATCAACTTGGCGGTGAAAATCGATTTCTTGGATCGTTTGTTTGCGAAAAATTAATTATTAGTTATTGGTGTAGATAATTGGTCTTTGAAGACGCGATAAATCGCGTCTCTACATGAGATAAATCGCGTCTCTACATGAGGGTTTTGTTGCTCTATGTTAACTGTATTGGGTTATGACTGCGCTTAACTTACCATACAAAACCATAAATTTAATGCCTAGATACCGGACTGATCATCAGAAATCCGGTATCTATCTTCATAAGCTTCGTTTGTTTTGTTGGAGAAGGTTTAAGCTTGTTTTCGTAGTCTTTCTAGGTTCTGTTGATGCAATGGGAAGTTTTCTAAATCATCTATTGACTGGGGTGCAGGAAAGATTACAGCGTCTTCAGAGGTGAATCTATCTAGATAAGTTTGAAAAGCTTCATCATCTTCTCTGTGGTCAAGAATATATTGACGCAATTGGACACGGGGCATTGTCATAAAATCTGGTTTATTCATACATATCTCCACTTCCCGTCTAGGTAAATTATAATTTCATTTTCTTCACCAGCGAGAATTACAAGATTTTTTGTTCGTTCATCGATTCGCACTAAAAACACAGGTAAATACATTTTTAGGAACCCAAAAGCTTAAGATAAACAACGTTTTCAACTGTTCTACAGTAGACATATTTAAATTATTGCTACAACAAATTTTTTCCTTTGACGTAACTAGAGTTAAGTTAGTATATTTCAATCATGAATGCTTAAATATATTTAACACGTACTTATACGTATTATTACAGGGCTAGATCAGCCGCATTTGGCAGAGTGGAGGCGATCGCTCATAAAACCTCTAAAATCTAAATAAAATAGCTGTTGATATAGTTATGGCAATAACTCGCTCTATGCTAGGGACTGTTTATTTAAAAAACCTAAACTCTAACTAGTGCGATCGCTCACGGTATTTGCGACAGCAGCACGATAAAATTCTAAAACCATAATCGTACTAAAAGGTCTAAATGGCAGAAACACTATTCTTCAACGCCTTACGGGAAGCCATTGATGAAGAAATGGCGCGTGATTCCAGCGTATTCGTTCTCGGTGAAGATGTAGGACACTACGGCGGTTCCTATAAAGTTACCAAAGACCTGTACCAAAAATATGGCGAACTCCGCATTTTAGACACCCCCATTGCCGAAAATAGCTTTACCGGCATGGCGGTAGGAGCAGCAATGACTGGGTTGCGCCCCATCATCGAAGGCATGAATATGGGCTTTTTATTGCTCGCCTTCAACCAAATATCCAACAACGCTGGGATGCTGCGCTATACTTCTGGCGGTAACTTTAAAATTCCGATGGTAATTCGCGGCCCTGGCGGTGTCGGACGGCAGCTAGGCGCAGAACATTCCCAGCGACTAGAAACCTACTTCCAAGCTGTGCCAGGCTTGAAAATTGTTGCCTGCTCCACACCAAGAAATGCTAAAGGACTACTAAAATCCGCTATCCGCGATGATAACCCCGTGTTGTTCTTTGAACACGTTCTGCTTTACAACTTGAAAGAAGATTTACCAGAAGAAGAATATTTACTACCCCTAGATAAAGCAGAAATTGTGCGTCCGGGAAAAGACGTGACAATTATTACTTACTCGCGGATGCGGCATCACGTGCTGCAAGCGGTAAAAACTTTGGAAAAACAAGGATACGATCCAGAAGTTATTGACTTAATCTCGCTTAAACCATTAGATTTTGATACTATTGGGGCATCAGTACGTAAGACCCATAAAGTTATTGTGGTGGAAGAATCCATGCGAACTGCGGGTATTGGAGCAGAAGTCATTGCTTCAATAAACGATCGCTTATTCGATGAATTGGATGCGCCAGTACTGCGGCTTTCTTCCCAAGATATTCCCACACCTTACAATGGCAATCTGGAACGATTAACAATCATCCAACCAGAGCAAATCGTGGAAGCTGTGGAAAAAATGGTAGCTTTGCGAGTCTAGGGATTAGGGAATAGGGAGTAGGGAATAGGGAATAAATTCAACCCCTACTCCCCACTCACTAGTAGAGACGCGATTAATCTCGCGTCTCTCCCTGCGATTTTCCAACTCATAACTCCATAAAAGAGCGCTATTATAGCCTTTGTCAGTTGCGAGTTATGGTATGCAAAGACAGCGATCGCTATTAATTTTAATTTTAGTCCTGATAATCGCCGCTATTACGGTGATTACCACAATTCCGATACCTCTTGGGCTAGATTTGCGCGGAGGATCGCAGCTCACAATTCAGGTGAAACCATCAGCGGAAATTCCCAAAATCACCGAACGAGAATTGGAAGGTGTGAAGAAAGTTGTCGAAGGCCGGATTAATGGTCTGGGTGTTTCTGAGCCACTCATCCAAACAGTCGGCGCAGATAAAATATTGGTGCAGCTACCAGGAGTCAACGATCCAGAGCAAGCTGAACGGGTGCTAGGGGGTACAGCGCAGTTAGAATTTCGTACCCAAAAGCCGAATACAGAAACCCAACTATTTGCTTTTCAAGCATCTAGAGCCGAATTGAAAGCCAAGCAAGAAGAGTTGAGAAAGAGTACTGACAAAGCAGCAATTGCCAAGAATCAAGAAGATTTGCAAAAAAGTAATCAAGCGATCGCAGAATTGTTTGAAAGCACCAATCCACCACTAATTGGCAGATACCTCAAGGATGCCTACGGTGAACCCACTCAAGGTAACAACTGGCATGTTGCCATTCGCTTCGACCAAAAGGGTGGTCAACTGTTTGCCGATTTGACAAAAAATCTTGCCGGTACTGGGCGTAGCATTGGTGTTTTTCTTGACAATGAACTGATCAGCGCTCCAACCGTGGGTATAGAATTTGCCGCCGCAGGTATTAATGGTGGCTCTGCCGTAATTACAGGACGGTTTACCGCACAAGAAGCTAATAACTTAGGCGTGCAACTACGTGGTGGGGCATTACCCGTACCAGTAGAAATCGCAGAAAGGCGGACAGTCGGAGCAACTTTGGGTAAAGATAGCATTCAAAGCAGTATTTATGCTGGGGTTGGTGGTTTGACTTTGGTATTAATATTCATGGTGGTTTACTATCGACTACCAGGATTGATTGCGGATGTGTCACTAATTATCTATTCCCTCTTAACTTGGTCAACCTTTGCTTTATTGGGCGTCACCCTAACTTTGCCGGGAATTGCTGGTTTTATCCTCAGTATTGGGATGGCGGTTGATGCCAATGTACTAATTTTTGAAAGGACGCGGGAAGAATTGCGGGCGGGTAAATCTCTGTATCGTTCTGTGGAATCTGGTTTTTACCGAGCATTTTCTAGTATTTTAGATAGCAACGTTACTACATGGATTGCTTGTGCTGCCCTGTTTTGGCTGGGGTCTGGTTTAGTCAAAGGCTTTGCTCTAACCTTAGCTTTGGGGGTAGGTGTGAGTATGTTTACCGCAATTACCTGTAGTCGGACATTGCTATTTTTGGCAATTTCAATTCCCTCGTTGCGGAAGACAGAACTTTTCTGTCCAAACCTGCCAGCGGCGAATAAGGCGGAGGTGACTCCATGAAACTGAGTATTAACAAATCGCGATCGCTTTGGTGGAGTATTTCTGCCGCTATCATCCTCGCTGGTATCATCTCAATGGTGATTTCTTGGCAACAACCCAGTATTCGTTCCCCCTTACGCCCCGGCTTAGATTTTATTGGTGGTACGCGGTTGCAGTTTGTCCGAGATTGCACCAAACCCGGCAACTGCGACAAACCAATTAATATCAACGCTGTCCGGGAAGTAGCAAAGGCACAGGGACTAGGTGATAGCAGCATCCAACTTGTCGCGGAAAATGGTTCAGAAAATGGTGTATTAATTCGGTCAAAAGATTTGACTGTCGATCAGCGTACCAAGTTACAAAACGCTTTGAGCGAAGAAATCGGCGTTTTTGACCCGCAAAAGAACCAAATTGACTCCGTTGGCCCCACCTTAGGAAAAGAACTGTTTACATCCGGGGTATTAGCTCTGATAGTTTCCTTCATCGGTATTACTATCTACATGAGCTTCCGCTTCCAGTTAGATTATGCTGTGTTTGCGATCGTTGCCCTACTCCACGATATCGCGATCACGGTAGGGGCTTTTTCATTTTTGGGTTTGGTGGCAGGCATCGAAGTAGATAGCCTTTTTATCGTCGCTTTACTTACCATCACAGGTTTCTCAGTCAACGATACAGTGGTGATTTACGATCGCATTCGGGAAACCATTAAAATCCATCCCGAACAGCCGATTGCCGAAATTGTAGATGATGCGGTTAACCAAACGTTGACAAGATCGATCAACACTACCTTAACCGTATTACTGACATTATCTGCTATCTTTCTATTTGGCGGAGAAACACTGAAAAACTTTTCCCTCGCTTTGATTATTGGCTTCACGATGGGGGCTTATTCGAGTATTTTCATCGCCAGTACTCTCCTTACTTGGTGGCGAGAACGCAGGGGTAAATCCCAAGTGGTAGATAGTGCTGAGTCAATTGATACATCTGCCAGTTCCCAGGATAGTTAAACTTGTGCGTATTTCACAATTGAGTTAAAGCATTTTGAATTGCTCATCTATGCTTTGCAACTTTATTCCCCTATGGATCGACCAGAAGAACCATTAATTACTGTCCCAGACTTTGAGAAATCTGACCCATCGTTTGCTCAACAAGTACAAAAGCTACACAAGCTGACAGTATATGGCAGGTGGCTGTTTGTGGGCTGTTTGTGGCTCACAATTGCACCTGTTTCCTTGTGGGGTCTACGTGCAGAAATTTCTCTGTGGCAACAATATTTTACCTGGGTGGCAGTGAGATTTGGACTCTTCTACCATCCATTGTCTACCTTCGGTCTAGCATTTTGTGTTGGGATGACCGCTGCTGTTTTAGTTTGGCAAAGTCGGAATATTCTACTTGGACTACCACAGCAGGAAAAACAACGTTTAGAAAAACAAGTTTATCGAATACGTCAGCAGGGGCCAACTCATCCTCTGTGGAAGTGGATTTGTGATTAAATTTTTTTCTCGTTGCATATACATATACACGTACAGCAATTTCTAGAAAAATATGACTTAACTATACAAAAATACTGCCAAAAGTGAATGCCAACATGAACGAGTCTCATATTCAATTTTGCGAATACCCCCGCTACGTCAAAGGCAATCGCCAGTCTGAAATTGACCTTTACCAACTCCAAGAACTGTTAAATGTTGCAGCTTTCTGGGCAAAAGGTCGCAGTATTGAGGATTTAGGTATAGCCATTGCCAACAGTGAGCCAGTGATTTCCGTCTGCGATCGCAATCGACTCATTGGCTTTGCTAGAGCAACATCTGATGGCATCTATCGCGCCACAATTTGGGATGTTGTGATTCATCCAGAGTATCAAAATAGTGGGTTGGGAAGCAAATTAGTAGAAACTGTTTTGAGTCATCCCCGCATGAGGCGGGTTGAGCGCGTTTACCTGATGACTACTCACCAACAGGGTTTCTACGAAAAGATTGGTTTTCAACCCAACACCACCACTACGATGGTGCTACACAACCTAGCTAACCGGGCTTTCGTTTCTGCTACAGAAGTTCAGCTTCAGGAATCACTAGGGGGATAGAGATTTGTAATCTAGTAAGCTGTTGAGGTGTTTCCTTCGCAATCGTCAAGGGCAGAATTTCTAATTTTCCTCCCATAACTTCCACCAGAGTTTGATTGATTAATAGCCTCATTCCTGGAGAAAGAGCAGCGTTTTCTTGGTTAATCTCGGTCAACCGATCTTCAGGATTAATCAAATCAATCGGCTCGCTCCAAGGTATGGCATGGGTTGGTAGATCCAGCCAAATGTTTACAAAATTATTTGTAGGTTGGGTGCTGCTGGAAATACAGATACTGCCTTCCTCCATTTGAGTTATGGCAGTGTCGATTAAACTTATCAATATTTGACGGAGCCAGAGGTAATCTGCCCAAACATAAACTTCTGGATCGGGAGGTAACAATTGCAAGGGAAAATTGCGATTGGCCGCGAGCATATAAGTTAAGTGATGAACCTCTTCCAAAATTTGGGCTAACGGTCTGGGCTGAATATCTAATTTATTGGTACCATGTTCAGTTCTCGCAACGTTGAGAATTTCATCCATCAGCTTGAGCAGCTTCAGGGTTCGCTCGTGAGCTTGGGCAATAAATTCTCGTTCTTCAGCTGGATCTTCACACAAATCTGACAAAATTAACTGATGCAAGCCAATCAAACCATTCAGGGGCGATCGCAATTCATGGCTAGTCCGCGCCAAAAAACCAGCTTTAAACTGGCTCATTTCCCTTGCCATTTGGTATGCCAGCTGCGTTTGCTTTAGCTGTTGCGATATTGGTGGCATATCCTGTTGAGCTAATGGCGCTACTGGAGATGAGCTAGATGAAACATTTGACGTTCGCACAAATAACTGACGGAAAACCATACCTAGTGCTATTCCTGCTCCTAGATATATCCAGTTGCTCCAATTCATAATCTGGCAATTATTAACTTGTTAATTGACCGCAACAGTGGAAACTAAAGTTTCAGATTTCACTGTTGTTTAAATCAGGAAAACAACATTATACCTACCTATATCTGGTTATCACTGAAAATATCTAACTCGATCGCACCTTGGCGCAATATTTGCCAATTTATCCCTGTCCATTTAGCAACCGTGGAAGGTACACCTAATCCTGGTATTTCACCCTGATATTCTGTTGTTGCTAAAGTCAAAACCTGGGGAAACTGAGTTTCAATTTCTGCCACCGTTTGCAAAGGTGGTTGACCAGAAAAATTAGCGCTAGTGGTAGCAAGCGGGCCTGTTTGCGCCAAAATAGTTTGAGCGATCGCACTGTTTGGTACTCGGATACCAATTGTTGTCGGATCGATGGGGTTCATAACTTTTGGCAGGTGTTGACTCGCTGGCAAAACTAACGTCAGCCCTCCTGGCCAATATTTATCTGCTAGTTCTTGCCAAACTTTATACTCATTTTCACTACCTTCAACATACAGCCACAAATCTTCAGCCCTAGCAGCCATCAAAATCAAAGGTTTGTCTTGACTGCGTTGCTTCGCCGCAAAAATTAATCCTGCTTTTTCTGGTATCGCGGCAAGTGCAGGAACAGTATCCGTAGGAAAGCTTACCAACAGGCCAGCGCGTGCGCCAGCTATTAGGTCTGGGAGAGAAACTTGGGTCATCTTACTAAGTAAGTCAGCGAGAACAATTCAATCAACTTCTTGCATAAGTTAGGGAAAAAGGGAAAGGGTTTTGAATCCTTTCCCCTATTTTTGCATAAATATAATTATGTAAGATGTCTAATATTTATCAACCAATAGCACAGTATTCAATTACTCACATAAATGTTGTGAGAGATGCTTAAATCTAGCTCTTTTTCGAGCAAATTTCCTAAATCTCCTGTTAAAACTACCGCTACCGATGAATCTAAACCATAACGTGCAAAAGTAGTTTCTATATTTATGTGCTCCGGTTCAATTTCTAGCAAATCTGCTAAATAAGAAATAAAAGAATGGTTGATTTCTTATTTAGCAGATACTTTCAAAACTTCAGTTTGTTGAGAAAGCGCTGATTGATTCGGGTTTGGGTATGGGAGAAGGAGTGGAAATAAGTTATCTTGCAATTGATGATATTCCAGTGATATTGGAATAGAGCAAGGGAAATCCTAACTTCTATAAGCTAGGGCAAAGCGTTCAATTCCAGCTAAGTCCGCGTGAATTTGAATATTGCAATAATTACCTTGATTTTGCAAAAGTTCTTGCACTGTATCGGCCTGTCCTGCCATCATCTCAATTAGCCACACGCCACCAGGTTGCAAATAACTAGGGGAAATTTCTACCAAATGGCGAATGCAATCTAAGCCATCAGCACCACCATCCAAAGCTAGATGTGGTTCATGGTTAACTACTTCTGGTTGCAAAGTAGGTAAGGTGCTGGTGGGTATGTAAGGGGGGTTCGACACCATACCACTGAACTGACCTTTTAAGAATGCCAGTGGCTCCCACCAGAAACCTTGATAAAATTGAATTCGGTCAGCAAAACCCAAATTATCGGCGTTGGCTTGGGCGATCGCTAGGGCTTCTAAACTGTAATCAATTGCATGAATTGTAGCTTTTGGCAAGACATCTGCTAATCCCAGTGCGATCGCTCCACTCCCAGTGCCTAAATCAGCCCAGTGTCCTGAAGCATTACTAGCAGATGCTAAAGCTAAATCAATTAAGCATTCTGTCTCTGGTCTGGGAATCAAAACCGCGCTTGACACCGCAATTTGAAAGTTACGCCAAGGTGTAACTCCCGCAATATACTGCACTGGTAAGCGATCGTTTAATCGCCTCTGCCACAGTTGATCTAACTCTTCTAAAGGTAATTGCAGCTGAATTTGCGGCCAGTTTTTAAAAGACTCCAAACGCAGTGCCAAGCGGTCTAACCCAGCAACTTCGAGCAGTAGCCAATCTACCTCGCCTGGTGGGACATCAGTGGCGATCGCTGCTTCAAGAGCTGCATTTCGCCACTGCCAAAGTTGTAAACCAGAAACTATCAGATGTTTCTCTCCCATGTCTCAACCTTGGAGTCCATAACTATTATTTTTTCGGAGCGGGCGCAGCAGCCGGTGATTGATTTGGCGCAAGGGAGCGAATAAAATTGATGGACTCCCGCGATGGATACAAAACAATCTTATTTATACCAGGATCGTTGCTGCTATTGAGAGCTTCCATAACACCGTACAAATCCACCACTTGAATTTCAGTGTTGTTTGCTTCCTTTGGCACGGCTTTCTTGAATTGGTCTAATAGAGCAACTGCTTGCTCTTTCTCAAAAAAGAAAGGGATGTAGCGCTCGTTGCCTTTGGCAACGGGAATGGTTATATAGCTATTATCTTTCTTAAATTTGGGTACAAATAAGGGAATACCATTGAATTGCTCCGCTTTTTTACCATTTTGATTCAGCATACTTGTTGCTGAAGCTACCTGTGCTTGCGTCGGTACTAAAGTATAAATTACAGAATCTGATTTCTTTTTGCTTTCCTGGACTATTTTATAGTAGTCTGCCAAGGACAAAGGTCTCACCTGTAGCGTGCTTGCCAACTGGGGATTTTCTTTTTTGAGCCGATTGTCAAGGAATTTTTGAGCATCTTGCTTGCTAATAAAAAATCCCACTTGAGAGACAGGCTTGGATGCGTTATTCCTCGAAAGAACTACAAATTCGCCTTTGGGATTGGTGAGCGTGAATACAGGTACTTCTTGGAGCTTTTTCACTACCTGATCTTGTGGCAGAGCGATCGCCTCTAGATTGCCTATTCCTGGTAGATTGCCTATTCCGGAAAGCCCCGTTAAAAATACACTGCCAGCTATACCCAATGTTGCGCCTAAGCGAATAAATGATTTCATGACTGCTCCTCGCATCAATAGTCCAATTAAATTAAACAAATGGTTGGATTTGCACAGCACCAACTAGCTTTAGTTATATAGCAATCTATTTCAGTTGTGAAAAGATTCATTGTGCGCGTTGAGGTTAAGTGTTAATTGTGAGGCAGCCCGGTCTTGTTGTTCCAACAAAGAGGAGCCAGCGCGGTCATGGGGGTCTCCCCCAGGAGCGACTGGCGTTGGACTCCCGTTAGCGCAAGCGGTAGCGACGCAGGAGCGTCACCCGGAGGGTCAACGGCCAAAATCCAATATTCCACAACTAACTACTTAGGGTTGCTATAGTATCGTTTTCACAAATTGACTGTACTAAAGTTGTGTTTTTCCTGATTTCGCTTTGCTATTTACCGCGAAATGATGTAGATGCCTATTATATGTCTTTTCAAAGAGTGAAAAGTTTCTCCGTCCCTCGACCTTGGAGATAATAAATGCCATTTTATCGGCTTTCTCTAAATATCGGGTGACGCTATTACTTAATCAATCGTTCCATCTGGCTTGCTTGAATATCTTCTCAAATCTATACAAAGCTCAGTGTCAGGAATATCTTACTGCTTAAGCATGAAATTTGCCTGTTAGGCTTCAATAGCCAACCCAAGATTAGAACAGCTTAATCGGTCTTCTGCCTAAAAATGTACAATTTAATTGCACATCTTAGCAAGAAAATTTTAGTCAATTCAGCCTAAATGTTAACTATATTAATTAAATCGGGATGACAGGATTTGAACCTGCGGCATCCTGCTCCCAAAGCAGGCGCGCTACCAAGCTGCGCTACATCCCGTTAGATTTATCTACTTTTTTGGTTTAGTTTTAACTTCCCATCAAAGCGATCGCGCTTTCACAAAAGCATTAATTTGATTATATCAGATAACACGGCTCATGCCTAATATCTTTTTTCTTTTGCAAATACGAGCTACATTACATCCTTACACTGATCGAGTAAAGGTTTTTCTGCCGACTTAGTTTTACAAGAGATATACTTGCTCTTTCGTCGGCTAAACCTTGCCAAACCAAATCAAAATAATAGATTTGTACTACTATACCTGATTTTATTGTGCGAATCGGGTTTTATTTGGATTGAGCGCTAGTGAGGATACCAGAACATGCCTTTGATGCCTTCTGGATCGGCCATGAACCCCATAGTTCGGTAAAAATCTACAACATGGGGGTCGGCAAAGAGAGTGACATTACTAATTTCTTCACTCCTAAGTTTTTTGAGAACGTATTTCATCAGCGCTTTACCCAGTCCTTGACTTTGAAAGTCTGGGTGAACCACCACATCCCAAATAGTGGCATTAAACGCATGATCTGAGGTAGCACGGGCAAAACCAATGAGCCGCTTTTGGTTTCCTCTCACCTGCCACATTGAGGCGACGAGAAAACTATGCTCAATAGCTTTTTTGACTTTTCTTAGAGGACGACGAGACCAACCAACTGCATCACAGAGTTCTTCTAGCTCATATAGGTCAATGTCTCGTTCCGTGCTGAAGACGATTCGAGTCTCCTTTGAAGAAGCTTCGCTAATGCTACTGGGGCTGGAGTTGCCCGCAGTTCCCGCTATATGCTCTTCAAAAGGGTTTGTCCTAGTTGTCGCTACAGATTCAGGAGTACTAAACCAAGTTTTCCAAAAACCCATGCCAACGTGGTTCGGGTAGTATAACTAAATTGGTTTCCACTCGTAGGAGTGTTGATTCATGTTTAACATAGCTAGCCCCGTTTACTATCCCTTACACTCAAAGTTTTTCGGTTGCTTTCGGGATTTGTAATGGTAACAGCTAGTTAGAGCGTGTTTCACACCAATCATCTTCAACTTTAGCATTTTGTTGTAAAGGGTAGGGAAAATTCACCAAAAGGGAAGGATATAAGTAATTCATAATTCATAATTCAAAATGGAAAAACCTAATCCTGGCAATTGCTCGTATAGAGTATAAATGCACGTTAGGTTAAAAGTGTATTTATACAAGGGATTGGGCATGAGGCATGAGACATTGGATATTGAGAAAACTCTTATCTTGTCCCTCTTGTCCCCAATCCCCAGTCCTCAGTCCCCAACACCCAGCCCCTAGTCCCCAGGTGACCAAAGCAAGCGAGTCTTACCCTTAACAATGGCTTCTGGTTTAAAATCTTCAACACTGGAACTCCTAAAGCGCTTTAATCGAGCGTTTCCCCAGTTTTATGAGCAATTCGTCAGCAGTGAGATTCAACTGCAAAATTTACGGCTAGCCTACCGTCTCTATAAAACTAGACGCGCTGTTATTGAGCTGAAACCCGAAGGTAGCAAAAGTGCCTTGCATTTTGCTTACCGCAACCAATCTTTTCTTCTCAGCGATATTTTTGGTGTACTAGCAGCTTATGGGTTGACTATCCACGGTCTGAGTCTATACGGTCAGATCCGTCCGCCGATGTTAGTTTTTATCAAACTGTTGGTGTCTCGTGGTAGTAAAGCCTTGACCGATAAAACCGCAGAAAATGTCTGTCGCGCCATTCGCGAGGCTTTAGGAGGTCGGTTTGAGGTAGAAGAGATGCTGGCAGTAGAATTCAATCTTGATACTGGCTTAGAGCAGGTACAAACTGAGTTTTATGTCGATCCAGTCTTTCATCTCCCTGCCCTAGTGATTGAAGCCGATAATCAGCCAGGATTATTTTACAAAGTGATGTACGCCATCTGGCAGGAAGACCTGCTGGTAGTCAATGCCAATTTACTGGTTTGGCGCGGACGTACACGGCTAATTCTTTACTTGTTGGGGCCAAATGAAAGCCTTATTCCTGAATATCTTGGTCACAAAATTGCTGAAGGAGTGCGACAGAGATTGCTGGGTAAATGAGAAAAATGAGGAGTTTTGAGTTAAAAATTAACAATTACTCACTCTTAGCTCCTAAATCTTCCTATTCCGTATTTAGTCGCACCCGCCCTTAGGGGTACGATATAAATATGGCAACTATCGAAATCTTGGGCGTTCCACACGCATACGAGCTAACGGCTCCCACTTCCTGCCCCCATGCTTTAGTATTTATCCACGGTTGGCTCAATAGCCGTGGGTATTGGCAACCTGTGATTTCCCGCCTATCAGATGATTTGCAGTGCCTTTCCTATGATTTGCGGGGTTTTGGTGAATCCCAGTCTCAGGTAAAAACTGATTTTAGTCAGGCACAAACGTCTCTGAGTCTTACGCCCATCTCCAGTAGTGCGCTTGGCTCACCAATCGATTCTCTTTATACTCCTGCTGCCTATGCTCAGGATTTAGCAATTCTCCTGAAACAGCTGAATATTACCAGTGCTTGGTTAATTGGTCACTCCTTGGGAGGTACGATCGCTCTTTGGGGAGCAGATCGAATACCTGAGCGTGTTAAAGGAGTTATTTGTATCAACGCTGGTGGTGGTATTTACCTCAAAGAAGCCTTTGAGCAGTTTCGCTCTGCGGGTCAGAAATTTTTGCAAGTCCGCCCGCGTTGGCTGTCTCAAGTGCCTTTGATTGATTTGCTGTTTACTAGAGCCAGTGTGGCACATCCTTTGGAGCGCTATTGGGCACGTCAGCGGCTGATTGATTTCGTTGTGGCCGATCCGGAAGCAGCTCTTGGAACTTTGTTAGACTCCACAACTGAAGAAGAAATCAATCGTTTACCTGAGCTAGTATCCCAATTAAAGCAACCAGTTTATTTTTTGGCTGGTGCTGAAGATAAGGTTATGGAACCCAAGTATGTGCGCCATTTAGCTAGCTTTCACAGACTGTTCCAATACTGTGGTGACAATGTTTTGGAAATTCCTGATTGCGGACACCTGGCTATGTTAGAGCAGCCTAATGAAGTGGCCGATCGCATTCGGTCGATAGTCATTAGTCATTAGTCATTGGTCATTGGTCATTGGTCATTGGTCATTAGTCATTAGTCATTGGTCATTGGTCATTGGTCATTGGTCATTGGTCATTGGTCTTCTCTGTCTGCCTCTCACGATTAGGGGTGATACAACTTCATCACCTGGGTGAGCGCTAACCTTGACTCAACGGCCAGTGTGAGGGGGGATGTATGACCATGAGATAGATGATCGGCGGCGGCACAGCCGATCATGGCGGCGTTGTCGGTACAGAATTTCAGAGGGGGGAATAGAACGCGTAGGTTATGTTCAACGGCGGCGGCTTGGAGGTTTTTTCTCAAGCCGCTATTAGCTGCTACACCGCCACCAATGGCAATTGTGTCTAGACCATAGTCTAGGGCACAGGCGATCGCTCTTTTTGTTAGCGATCGTGCCACGGTTTCCTGAAAGCTAGCTGCTACATCTGCCACTGGCACTTGTCCTCCATCTTTCTCTAACTGCTGCACTAAACGCAATACAGCCGTTTTTAACCCACTAAAACTCGTATCATAACGATGAAATCCCCCGCCCGGTAAAGAAACTTTTCCTTCTGGTAGAGCAAAGGCTTGGGGATTTCCCTGTTGTGCCAACTTGTCAATTATTGGGCCACCCGGATAACCCAGCTTTAACAATCGCGCCACTTTATCAAAGGCTTCACCGGCAGCATCATCACGGGTTTGTCCTAGAGTTTCGTAGCTACCACAATCTTTGACATAAATCAAGCTTGTATGTCCGCCAGAAACTAATAAACTCAAGAAAGGGGGGTTTAAACTTGGTTCGCTTAAATAAGTTGCGTAAATGTGACCTTCAAGGTGATGAACTCCCAAAAATGGTTTGTTGTGTACCATCGCTAAAGTTTTGGCAGCAGTTAAGCCTACCAACAGCGCTCCTACAAGTCCAGGGGCACAAGTGGCGGCAATTGCGTCAATTTTCTCCCAGTCTAGTTGAGCTTGCTCTAAGGCTTGAGCGATCGCAACATTTATCGTTTCCAAGTGTTCACGAGACGCTACTTCTGGTACTACTCCGCCATACTGCTGATGGACTGGAATTTGCGAAGCTACAATACTACTGCAAACTTTACGATTGTTAACAATTGCGACTGCTGTTTCATCACAACTGGTTTCTATTGCTAAAACGGTTGCCATTGAGGGTGCTGAGTGCTGAGTTTTGATTAGTAGAGACAAAATCTTGCTTCTTTACTACCCTACAACAACAATTCTTATACTTAAGACTCGTTACTCACCACTTAGCATTCGATAACGACTTGGTTGAGAAGCTTTAACTTTTATTTACTTAAACTTTACTCGGTTCCCACCCAAGAGTATGATGACTTCCTAGTTATGCAAATAAACAACTGTACAAGCCGCTTCGTTTTGTACATAAAACTTTTTGTTTTGTAGTAAAAGGAAACAACTCTATGCGACGATTGTTTGCTTTGATTTTAGCGATTTGTCTTTGGTTCAATTTTGCCTCCCCAGCAAAAGCTTTAGGGGCTAATTTGACACCGTGCAAGGATAATCCCGCTTTTCAACAGCTAGCTGCTAATGCCCGTAATACCACCGCCGATCCCGAATCTGGGAGAAAACGGTTTGAGCGTTATTCTCAAGAACTGTGTGGCCCTGAGGGTTACCCCCACTTGATTGTTGATGGCCGTCTAGATCATGCTGGTGACTTTTTGATCCCCAGCATTCTGTTTCTATATATTGCTGGTTGGATTGGCTGGGTAGGTCGTGCCTATCTGCAAGCGGTCAAAAAGGAATCTGACACTGAACAAAAAGAAATCCAAATCGATCTTGGTTTGGCATTACCCATAATAGCGTCAGGCTTTACTTGGCCAGTAGCAGCACTCCAAGAGTTTCTGTCTGGAAAATTAACAGCCAAAGATACAGAAATCCCCATTTCCCCACGCTAAATCAGCTTAACTAATTGTTTTGGAGACTAAATTCATGGCAGACAATAACAACCAATCAGCCTATTTGGTTAAGTTTATTACTACAGCGCCAGTGGCAGCTACGATATGGCTGTTCATCACAGCAGGTATCTTGATTGAATTCAACCGGTTTTTCCCCGACCTACTTTTCCACCCACTGCCATAAGTGGAAAATTGGATTTAGGACAGTTGAATGAATGTCTTATTTTTTGCTTAATATTGTGTAGTTGATGTATTCAGCTTAATTTAGGCAGAATTATCACCAAAATAAGCAGCAAAAATAGTTTTTTGAAACTCGCGATCTGTAAACAGGATCGCGAGTTTCACTGTTTTTAAAGTAGCTAAATTAATTTTTCTAAACTTATTAAGCAAAAGCCATCTTTAGCTACAATTATTATTAATATAAAAATGCCACCATTTTAATTTAGAGGCAAAGATAAAACTATGGCGCAAGCAGTAGATGCATCAAAAAATCTCCCCAGCGATCCCAGAAATCGGGAAGTTGTTTTTCCCGCATTCCGCGATCCGCAGAAGGGTAATCTAGAAACCCCGATTAATTCTTCTCCCTTGACCAAGTGGTTCATTAATAACTTGCCAGCTTATCGTCCTGGTATAACTCCTGCCAGACGTGGTTTAGAAGTTGGCATGGCTCATGGTTACTGGATATTTGGCCCCTTTGCCAAATTGGGCCCACTGCGGGATACAGATAATGCAAACTTAGCTGGTTTACTGGCAGCCATTGGCTTGATTGTTGTTCTTACCGCAGGTCTATCCCTGTACGCGAATAGCAATCCGCCCAAAGCGCTTGCTAGTGTTACTGTACCCAACCCTCCAATAGATGCTTTTAATTCTAAAGAAAGCTGGAACAATTTTGCCAGTTCTTTCTTAATTGGTGGTATTGGTGGTGCAGTAGTTGCTTACTTTTTGAGTAGCAATCTAGGAGTAATTCAAGGTTTATTTGGTTAATTTAGAAATGAGAAGTTAGGAGTTAGGAGTTATGAGTTAAAATTCATAACTTCTAACTCCTAACTTATTTAAACAAAACCGTTTCAATGTCATTTAAAGCAGTTTCAAAATCGTCATTAACGATTTGAATATCAAATTCATCTGCGGCTTGAATTTCTTCTTGGGCGCGGAGTAGACGACGGGCGATCGCTTCTTCAGAATCTTGGGCGCGAGAGCGTATCCGTTTCTCCAATTCGTCAAAAGAAGGCGGTAAAATAAAAATGCTGAAGGCACTAGGGAAAGAAGCACGAATTTGTCTTGCTCCTTCTAGCTCAATTTCTAGCACCACCAACTTACCAAAATGAATTTGGTTAAGCACAGCTTCACGGGGAGTGCCGTAATAGTTACCAGCAAATTCTGCCCATTCCAAAAATTCACCTTCAGCAACTAATTGTTCAAACTTACTGCGGCTGATAAAGTAATAATTTTTGCCATCGATTTCTCCTGGACGGGGAGAACGAGTTGTCACGGATACGGAAAAATATAATTCCGGATGACGTTTTAGGAGCGATCGCATTAAAGTGCCTTTACCGACCCCGCTGGGGCCAGTTAAGACAATCAATCTGCCTAAATATAAGCGTTCTTCGGTAGTAGCAATACTCTGGATGGGTAAACCTGGCATCATCCCCTCAATCTGTGAATCAATCAATAGATATTATTCATTAGTCTTGTATTCCTGGCCAAGTCCACTAGTGACTAAAGAATTTGTAGCAAGGGTAACAGAGAACTTGTCTAATTCACATGGTACTGCCGATATGGTGCAAATAGAAATGAGATTGTGAAATGAGATTGTTAATCTACTCCTAATCAATTATCTACAGTTTGATGATCGCGGGAAATCACAAAGCGATTTGCTACCGTTTCCGGCTGAATCGCCGACAGAATTACGTGGCTGGAATCGGTGATAATTACAGCTCTAGTCCGCCGACCATAAGTTGCATCAATCAATTGACCCCTGTCCCGTGCATCGGTAATAATCCGCTTAATCGGGGCAGACTCTGGACTGACAATAGCAACTACTCGATTGGCAGACACGATGTTACCAAAACCGATATTGATTAACTGAATCTCCATAAAAAACTGACGCCAAATGCGGTTTGAGAAGCTTGAAGTAAACTTATTTACATGTTATCGCCAAAAAACGGGAGTCACAACGATTAAATTCAAGCCAGCCTTCGTTTTTAAATAATGCCTGCTTTTTTTTCGCTGTTTATTAGCTATTTTTCCTCAAAATCCCCCCATAGATATAGGCGCAATTCCACTGTTACAAGCTAGCTGGTTGATGTACATTTATTTTGTTGGAAATAAGTAACTTATTTAGAAATTGATAGAGAGCAAAATCGATTGGAATTGCCTCGCTCTAACCGCACAATGTCGGTGCAGCTCAATTGTTATTCTTGGGTCATAGTGAAAATCTGAGTTTGGCGTTGACACTGGGGATGGTGAAAATCCTGTGACTTCTGGACTACTTCCTATTCATCATTCGATCGCTTAGTTTGGCGATCGCATCCGTCGTACACTTCCAGCTTGACAATCGCGTAACCAAGTTTTAACTCCTTGGGCAACAGTGCCGTTACTACTATCGCGTGGCGGAGATAGTGGCTGCTCTGTTGAATGGGAACCAGTTTGAGAAAACATCATCACTAAACGCCAACCAATTTTAGTTTTAGTCAACAATAGCCAGTGGAATTCCTGCAATTCTACCGCTTTCTTTCCTATGTACTGTCGCTCTAAGGTAGTAAAGAAAACTTGCTCAACTCCTAATGCAGAGCTTTTAGAGGCATCTGCACTATATTCTTCAAGGTTAAGGGGTAGAGGAGTAAACTCAGGTCTTCCTGCCACTAGCATATAACTGTAAACATCACTGCTTCTTCTGAGGCGACGGGCGCGTTGACTAGCGCGATTAGTATAACTAGGTAAATCTTGCAGTAGCTGTATAGTAAATGTTTCTAAATTTTGCTCAGAACACAAAGACTTTACCCCGTCATTAACATTTTCTTTTTCTGCTAGCGCAGAGGGTTTAGGGGTGAGGTTTGTCGAGAACGCTGGGTAAGCAAGGCTATTTGATACTAAAATCCAGAAGCCACAAGCTAAAAGCCAACTATAATTTTTCTTATTGAGCGAAGAGGTAAGAATTTTCTCCCCTAGACGCTGTACCCTATACCCCAGTTTCTCACTAACTTTTAGCTTCATGCCACCGTGGTTAACTCCTCAGAAATCCTCTTCCAGGCTAACTCCGGCTCAGTAGCAGTAGTAATGGGACGCCCAATCACGAGATAATCTGCGCCAGCAATAATTGCTTGTGCTGGGGTGAGCGATCGCTTTTGATCGCCTTTATCAGCCCAAGTTGGTCTAACCCCCGGACAAACTAGCAAAAAGTCATCTCCACAAGTTTGCCGTAGTTGTGCCACCTCTTGGGGCGAACAAACTGCCCCATCCAATCCCGCCTCTTGAGCCAGTAGTGCCATTTCTAGCGCGTATTCTGGTAATTCTAGGGGAATCTTTAAATCAAACGCCAGTTGTCTAGCAGAAATACTCGTTAATAAAGTAATGGCAATTAACTTAGGCGGTTTTACACCTGCTTGGGTTGCCCCTTCTTGTGCCGCTTCTGTTGCACCTTTCAGAGCCTCTTTACCACATGCAGCATGGATTGTCAATAAATCTACCCCGTAACGAGCCGCACTCCGACTTGCACCAGCGACTGTGTTCGGGATATCGTGAAACTTTAAATCTAGGAAAATGCGCTTTTCCTTGGACTTTAGCACTTCTAGAATTTTCGGGCCAGTGCTGGTGAACAACTCTAAACCTACCTTCCACCAAACCACTTGCGGGAGTTGATCTATAAGAGCGATCGCACTTTGTTCATCTGGCACATCCAATGCCACAATAACTTGTTGTTCTGCCTGTCCACCATTCCCCATTCCCTACTCCCCATTCCCCATTTAAGACACTAAGCGCACAAACTTATTTTTCCCAACTTGTAAAACCTTACCTTGTAACTGGGCGGGTTCAGCAAAAGTAGTATCAACATCAGTAATGCGATCGCCATCTAAGCGCACCCCACCTTCTTGAATTTTCCGCTTTCCTTCCCCCGTACTTTTGCACAAGCCAGTGACATTGAGAATATACGCTAACTTAGTAGGAAACTGCTGCACGCCAGCTAGAGAGAATTCTGGAACTGCACCTTCCTTACCGCCGCTTTGGGCTGCTTCTTTAGCCTCTTGGGCTGCTTGTTCGCCGTTATATTGTTTGACAACTTCCCATGCTAAGAGTGTCTGGCGATCGCGAGGATTTTCTGGCAGTTTATCCAAAGGTAAATCCGTCAACAATTCAAAATACTGTTCCAGTAGATTGTCGGGAACTCCTTGCAACTTTTGATACTTTTGTCCTGGGTGTTCTGACAATCCGATATAATTACCTAAAGACTTAGACATTTTTTGCACGCCATCGGTGCCAATCAAAATAGGCAGCAACATTCCAAATTGGGGCTTTTGCCCAAAATGGCGCTGCAAATCTCTGCCTACAGCAATGTTAAATTTCTGATCGGTGCCACCTAATTCCACATCTGCCTCAACTGCAACCGAATCAAAGCCTTGCATTAACGGGTACAGGAACTCATGGATAAAAATCGGATTCTCTTTTTTATAGCGATCGGCAAATCCTTCCTTCGCTAACATTTGCCCCACCGTCATCGTGGAGAGTAACTCCAAAATTTTCTCTAAGTTTAGCCCAGAGAGCCATTCGGAGTTATAGCGCACCTCTAACCTTCCTGGTGTGTCAAAATCCAAGATAGGACGTACTTGGTCAAGATAAGTCTGAGCATTTTGCGCTACATCTGCTTCTGTAAGCTGACGACGCACCTCAGATTTTCCAGTTGGATCGCCAATACGCGCTGTAAAATCGCCAATAATTAAAACTGCTGTATGACCTGCATCTTGAAACGCTCGCAGTTTTCGTACTGGTATGCTATGACCTAGATGAATATCAGTACCAGTAGGGTCAATCCCTAATTTAACCCTCAAAGGTTGGTTTGTAGTTAGTAAGAGCCTTTCTAGACTTTCGCTGTTAACATCAGCTGATTGTGGGAAAACTTCTACTACACCACGACGCAACCAAGCAAAATCTTGCGTCATACTAAGAGACTGATTATTAGCTATGTTTTGCACACTAGAAGTTAAGTTGGTTATAAACACTTGCAATTTATCCACTTTCTCATCTGCCAAACTACTATAATTGCAAAAAACTAACCGCCTTGCTTCACCCAATCAATTACAGTTAAATTTACAAGTGAGGAAGTGAAATAGCCGTGTCGTCGTCTAGGACTTTTGAAGATAAACAGCCACAGCGTCGGGCTTCATCAGGTTTTGAGTTTTTGAAAGGAGTCGGTCAGGTAACTGGCGGTACTCTGCTTTCAATCACCATGCTGGCAAGTTCCATTGTAGCCGGAGGACTGGTTGGTTTAGCCATCAGTTTCCGTAATTTGCCAGATGTGAGACAGCTACGTAACTTCTTTCCCTCAGAAACGACTTACATTTATGACGTTAAAGGCAAACTTTTAACGAGTATTCACGGGGAAGCCAACCGCGAAGTCGTACCTTTAGATAGAATTTCTCCTAACCTTAAACGGGCGGTATTGGCAAGTGAAGATAGCCACTTTTACGATCACCACGGTATTAACCCCGTCGGCGTTGGGCGTGCTGTAGTCGTTAACGCAGCAGCAGGCGGAGTCAAAGAGGGTGGCTCTACTGTCACCATGCAATTGGTAAAAAACTTATTTTTGTCTCGCAAGCGTGCTTTTACCCGCAAGTTAGCAGAGGCTGTGCTAGCAATTCGGTTAGAGCAAATTCTCACTAAAGACCAAATTTTAGAAATGTACCTCAATCAAGTTTATTGGGGTCATAACAATTATGGTGTACAAACAGCTGCCCGCAGTTACTTTAATAAGTCAGCAGAATATTTAAGCTTGGGTGAGTCAGCAATGATGGCGGGTTTGATCCAAGCACCAGAAGAATTCAGCCCGTTTGTGAGCATGAAGCTGGCAAAACAGAAACAAAAAGAAGTGCTGGGACGGATGCTGGAGTTGAACTGGATCAACCAGTCAGAGTACGACAATGCCCTCAAGCAAGAAATCAAACTTGGTAAAATAAAATCCTTTCAAGGTAGTGCCCTACCTTATGTAACCAATACCGTAGCGCAGGAGTTGGCTAAGAAGTTTGGGCGTGAAACACTGCTCAAAGGTGGGATGCGAGTGCAAACTACAGTTGATGCCAACTTCCAAATAATGGCAGAGGAAACTGTCAGTAAGTGGCATAAAAGGCTCTTAGACCAAGGATTATCTAAGAATCAAATGGCCCTGGTGGCAATCGATCCGCGCACACATTTTATCAAAGCACTGGTGGGCGGCATAGATCCTAAAACCAGTGAATTCAATCGCGCAACTCAATCTCAGCGGCAGCCTGGTTCTTCTTTTAAACCGTTTGTATACTATACTGCTTTTGCTACTGGTAAATATGGGCCAGACTCAACGGTGGTAGATGCTCCAGTTAGCTATCGAGATGGTAACGGTTGGTACTTTCCTAGAAATTATGATGGCAGTTTTAGCGGAGCGATGCCAATCCGCAGAGCTTTAGCCCAATCGCGCAACATTCCCGTGATCAAGATTGGTAAGGCTGTGGGCATGAATAGAGTTATAGAAACTTGCCGTACCTTGGGGATTATGAGTCCAATGGAACCTGTGAGTTCCTTGCCACTTGGTGCAATTGGGGTCACCCCTCTAGAAATGGCTAGTGCCTATGCTACCTTTGCTAATTATGGCTGGCAATCTCCACCAACTGTAATTGCCCGCGTCACCGATAGTAGTGGTAACGTGTTGCTGGATAACACCCCCAAACCGCAGCTAGTTCTCGATCCTTGGGCATCAGCAGCAATTATCGATGTGATGCGATCGGTAATCTCTGAAGGTACAGGTAAAAGTGCTGCTATCGGTCGCCCAGCCGCAGGGAAAACGGGAACAACATCATCAGAAAAAGATATTTGGTTTGTTGGTACTGTACCACAGTTAACAACTGCTGTCTGGGTAGGGAGAGACGACAACAGACAATTAGCTGACCATGCCACAGGTGGTGTTATGGTCGCTCCCATTTGGAAAGATTTTATGGAAAAGGCACTTAAGAATGTACCAGTAGAAAGCTTCAAGTCACCTTCGCAGTTTTCTCGTCCCAAGTCACAATAATTTGGTTGGGATTTTGAGTCGCATCTTTAGTGTGGTTCCAGGGCAATTTAGATTTTGGTGAAGCAGCGCGGTCTTCTCCCAAAGGGAGAGGCTAGCGCCAAGGGGGTTTCCCCCATGAGCGACTGCTGAAGCCGTTCGCACAGCGTCTCCCCTTGGGAGAATGGATTGGCAATTAATCCAAAATCTAAAATTGACTAGGCTTGCTTCTCTAGCTCGGCTTTCATCCGTTCTAAAGTGAGGTGCATTTGATCGAACATTTGTTGTGGGGTGATACCGAACTGACCTAATTGCGTTTTCAATTGTTCTACTGTCATTTGTGCCATGAAATCTTCTGATAGCTCGAAGCGCTTCATAAAGATGCGATACCGATCCATCATGGCTTCCATTTGCTCAATAAATAGCTTTTTGCCCTCGCGGTCAAATTTGCCGTAGCCGTTGCCAAGGTTAATCAGCGCTTGATAATCTTCAAAGAGCTGTTTTGCTTCTTGCTGAACTATTTCTGAATCGAAGAATCCCATATTGCTTATATTAAACTGAGCGCCCAGACTCAGTAGCTTAATAGTTTTACTTCTATTTATTATTTTAGTCTAGGGGAGTAATCTAGTCACGAAGCTTCGGTTTTAGTACGGTTTGTTACCGAAATTTCAACACTTGACTTGAGAACGTTTCCCCTAGCTAAACCGACTTAATAAAGCCGCAATACTTACAGCTTTAGCCATTGATTTAGGATTAATGTTTTCGCCCAGTTGAATTTTCAGTCCAGGAGCGTATTTTAAAGCTAGCGGATCTTCGGGGTTCAGTTTTAATGCTTGGCGAATGTAAACCCTAGCCATCCCGATAAATTTCTGTTGGAGATGTACCAAACCTAATAAAGCATAATATTCGCTGTTATTTGGCTCTAACTTGATGGCATCACGCAGTTCTTGGACAGCTAGGGGCCATTTCGCTAGCCTGACGTACTCAATAGCTCGCTGGTAGTGACGTTGAGCGTAGTTTGTCAAAACTGGTTTGACATTAGCTTTTTCATCTAATGTCAATTCAACTGGCTTGACTTCTACCTCAGGGATGATATCAACAGCTTTTTGTGGTAAAAACAGGTCAGGTTTATGCAACTGTAAGTAAACTAAATTCAGTATATTAATTTGTCGTGTAACTTGATAAAACTGATGGAGTGATTTGTATTGAGCTTCTGCATAGGAAGCGATCGCTTCTTCGTAAAACAATTCTGCTTGGGGTGTAGACATTTCTCTAAGTTCTTGAGCTATGGCACTTTGAACAGATAAGGTTTGCTGCTGTAAGACTTTTGCATCCGATCGCAGCATAGCGATCGCAATCAAGCGCTTGTGTCGATGTTTTAGTTGTTGATAAGCTGGATTGATTAAATGGCTAAATATTGCCGTTGCTAATTCTTGGTCTGAATTGCAGTTTTTGGCATCGCGATCGGGATGTAGCAGCTTCGCTAAAGTGTGATAGCGTTTAAAAATCTGGCGATCGTCAGCAATCACAGAGATTCCTAGCACAGCGTAAGGATCGCAAAGCTGTTTAAACCATTCTGGCGGTAGGAAGGTCTGTGACATCGTAGTAATCCGATCCGTTAAAAACTTAAAATTAACATCAAAGCTCAATGCACAGTCATGTGAAACTTACTCAAATTTCTTCAAATACTAAATTGTGTGAGACTTCCCATCTAAAAGTCTGAAGGGCAAAACAGGGTAGTTGACTGTCTTATTGTAGAAATTATGGTATTCGTATATTTATTAGAAATATGTTGACTAAGCGCAAAAGCCGAAGTGTTGCCGCTGTTTTAGCTTTTTCTGGCACGCTGACAATTTCAGGATTACATAAATTCTACCTGGGACAGCCTCTGTGGGGTGTTTTGTATGTGTTGCTTTCCTGGACGCCGATCCCCAAGGTAGCTAGTGCCATTGAGGGAGTTTGGTATTTAGCCCAAGACGAAGAAGCTTTCGATCGTAATTTTAATCTAGGCAAGTCAGCAGCAAGGAACTCACAAAAAGCGATTAATCAGGTAGGAGCGATCGCTGATGCAATGCGTGAATTAGATGCTTTGCGCCAAGATGGACTGATCTCAGAGTATGAATTTGAGCAAAAGCGCCGCCAATTGCTAGACCAGATTTCTTGAGGTAAGCGACAATCATGAATAACTGGCTACCTTTAAATTCCAGGCTGCAAAAACTCCGCGCCAAGCTCCTCAACGATCCCTACTATCGCCTACAATCTGGGGAAGAAATTCAGCTAGCGGCAAAATTAGGTATTCGCATTGATGCTAACCAAGCCACTGTAGATGATTGGTTACGCCTACCAGGTTTGTCAATTCACCAAGCGCGATCGCTTGTAGAACTTTCGCATTCGGGTGTTAAATTTTACTGTATTGAAGATATCGCTGCGGCTTTGGGTATGCCTGCGCCGCGGCTAGAGCCATTAACACCTCTGCTGAATTTTATTTACTACGATCGCGAATCTCTAGAAAATCCTCCGCATTTAGTTAACCCGAATACAGCAACCGTTGAGAAATTAGCACAAATTCCATTTATCGATTTGTCTCTAGCGCAAGCAGTGGTGCAAAATCGGCAATCAGTTGGCCCTTACCGGAATCTGGCTGATTTTCAGCGCCGATTGGAGCTACCTGGCGATGCGATCGCCCAACTGATGTATTATTTAAGGTTTTAAATTGAAAGTTAGAAGTTTTAAAATAACTCCTAACTCTGCCAATTTTAGATTTTGAGTCGCACCTTTGGTGCGCTTACAGCGCAACTTGGATTGGAAGAAAAATCTAAAATCCAAAATTGAATGACTCCTAACTATTTAAATAAACCCAATGCGGTCGAGAGGCCAAAAGCGAAACGTTGCCCGACCGATGATATTTTTTCTGGGTAAAAAGCCCCAATAGCGAGAGTCATTACTATCGTTGCGGTTATCGCCCATGACAAAAAATTCGTCTTCTGGAACTTTCACTGGTCGAAATGGCTGATTTGGGGGTTCAGCGATGTAGTCTTCTGCCAAGGGTTGACCGTTGAGGTAGACTTTGCCAGAAGCAACACTAATTACCTCACCAGACTTGCCAATAACCCGCTTGATGAAGGCTTGGTCTTTGGGATATCCTCGACGTTGTAGTTCTGCGGGTGGCTGAAAAACAATAATATCCCCAGTTATGGGAGGGTGAAAATGGTAAGAGATTTTTTCAACTACCAAGCGATCGCCAGTATGTAAGGTGGGCAACATAGAATCAGAAGGTATATAGCGGGGTTCGGCGATAAAAGTCCGAATCAAGAATGCCAAAGACAATGCGATCGCAATTAAAATCAGATTTTCTTGCCAACTACGCCATACTTTTAACGACGCACGCTCTTCTTTTGCATCACTTTCGTGAGGAATCATAAAAGTTTCTAGCCAGTTTCAGAAGTGGGACGAATACCTTGATTATTTTGACTCAAAAGGTATACTGATAGGCAAGCTGGTTTCTGTACGAATCCATACATATATTAAATAATACAGTTATTGCATCTACCAAAGATAAGCAAAAGTACTGTAAATAAACTATGGCCCGTCTAAGGCAATATAAGCTGATAATTAGGATTCCTAGATAGATAATTAAAAATCTTAATTCTAATTGCTGTAATTATAAGGCAAGTTATTAGATGATTTTCAGTTTTGCTTACTCCTGCTAAAAAAGCTAGCGGCCGACGGGTACAGCAATACAGCCAGTCGGTTTTTTCTTTGAGCATAAAATTGGTCGTTGAGTGGCAAAACAGTTTAACGAATATAAGACAATATCTGCTTCATTTTCCCGTAAAAGGCAGAGAGCACTCTTGCTGGAGGCTGAGTTAAAAGAAAATATATTTTGACATGTATTATTAAGTGACATTACATAAATTTAACCCAATTCAAATGTAGTTTAAAATACAAAAAGCTAGCTTGTCTAGTGCTACTAGTAAAAAATATTACATTTAAATCTATAATTGAATGGTTCCATAGATGGACACCATACTATTACAATTTTAACAACTACATATATGCAGCTAAATACCGTAATTTCACGGTGACGGTATATATTAAACTGTACTATTAATTAAGATATAAATCTCTTTAATTATCCAGAAAAACATTAACCGACAGAAAGCTACTAGCAATTTAGGCTAAGGTATCAGCACCAAAAATAGAACTTAACTGCCGATAAAATATTTTTGGTGAATGAGTCAAAAATATCTAGATTAACGAATAATTGCCCCTTGGCAATGAGAAACTATATTGAATCAATTTTCGTCTGTCTATTTCATAGAAAGTACAATGCAACATTTGGTCAGTTAAAAATTTAACTTTTTCTTAAAAAGGAAGCAATGGGAGCAGGTAGTAGAATATATCTGATCAAGAATATAACTAACAGTTTATTATACTCTTTTTTTAAAAATACTCCGCCTCTTGTAAGTAGTTTTGGATGTTAATAAAATAATTCACTAAGCTGTAAATTATAGAACTTTCCTGTCAGAAAGCCTTGCTATAAAAACTTCAGCCTGTGAAAAGTGGAAATTGTCGACGCAACAGCTTGGCTCATCTTATTTGCAAAGCTGTAAAACTTGAAAGCATAATGCTGCCTTCACGGTGAAGTGAAAGACAGTAACTAATTCAGAACTCCTATTAAGAGGATTTTGGGGTGTGGTTAATTATCTGATTGTGCTCCTTCTTAGAGCTAGCGGGAAGAATGTGGAAGTGCAGACCTTGCCTTTTATATCTGGGTTGACATTAAACAGTACCAAGTATTGTATAAACGTCGATCCAAATTTAGAGGATCTAGATTTCAGTTAAAGCCCTATAGTCTGTGTTCTCGATTGTGAATTTCCGTTAGTCTCAATTCCAATTTTCAAGATTACCAGAAAGTAGCTGGTATCTAAGATATCTAAAAAAATGTGCTATAACGTACCGTCATAACCGTGGTTGATGGTTCGATCTTTGAAGGAGCTATGAGGTGGAAAACAATAAGTCGTTTCTGTGGCCAGAAGGAATATTAATTGCACTGCTTGCCTTATGTGGTGTTTTTAGCCTTGCTTTCATGATGCTTCTAAGACCAAATGCTTCGGAGGCTCAGAGTAGACAAACTATAAATGTCAAGGATGTAGCTGCAAACGTAGGAACTCAGCAGCGCATTGACAAATTAAAGGCGGCGATGCTTACAAGTTGGCAGCAAGAAGCACAAACAAAGGGTTTAGCCTACGCTCTACCTTCGCGTTTTCAAGGGACAATACTTAAAGAAGCAAAGCTCACTCAAGGTGAGAAAGTGATTGCTCTCACTTTTGATGATGGCCCTTGGCCTGAAACCACAGAGCAAGTGCTAGATATTCTGAAAAAAAATAATATCAAAGGAACGTTTTTTGTCGTCGGGCAGAACCTAAAAAATTATCCAGAGTTAGGAAAGAAGATTGTCACTCAAGGTCACGTCATTGCCAACCATACTTGGCATCATTGGTATCACTTCTTTAATCAACAAGCAGCTGCTTTTGAAATAGATCGCACAGCAGACCTCATTTATCAAGTTACAGGTGCTAAAACAAATCTCTTCCGACCGCCTGGTGGCAACCTGCACAATGGATTAGCTGCTTATGCGAAAGGTCAAAAATATGCTGTGGTGATGTGGTCTGCTGACTCCACAGACTACAAGTTGCCAACTGTACCAAAATTAATCGATAACGTGATTAAAGATTCAAAACCCGGTGGAATTGTACTAATGCATGATGGTGGCGGTAACCGTTCCAGAACTGTGCAAGCTTTACCAGAAATTATTAGCAACTTAAAAAAGCAAGGCTATCGCTTTGTTACTGTTCCAGAACTTTTAGAAATTGAAGATGCAGACAAAAAATTGCTTGCTAACAAAAAGTAATAATTATTAATTATGGGTAATTGGTCAATAGTAATTGGCTAATAACTAAAATTATATTTTTTGGTTAAGATGCATTATTTGTGAATCAGTTAGTGAATATTCCCCCTTTTTTAGGGGGAATATTTTTTTCTCTCTACGCTCTCTTTAAGGGGTAAATTCAGCCGACTGCTTTGGGCATCCAAAGGGGTTTTCGCAGAGTAGCGGTTTGTGCAGCGTCTGCAATGGCAGAAAGAGTTAACGCAGAGGGGATGAGAACGCTTACAGTTACTTAATGACTGGTTACTAAACTAAACTCAGTTGTTTCTTTTTGCGGATCGGCTTCGGGACTATCAGCTTCAGAAGACGGAACCAACTGCCAGAATTTTGGTAAGAATTCTTGCCAGTGTTGCAGAATTTTCTTCGCCTTTGGTGAATCAGTTCGTTCCGCATGAGTTCTGATTAACTCTTGCAGCTGTTTTGCGCCTGCTTCTGTAATCACCCGCTGGATTTTGAAAACTTCCGGGTTGACTAACTCCCGAAATGAGTCGTCTTCATCCAAAAAGTATGCCAATCCACCAGTCATTCCAGCAGCTACGTTACGTCCTACTTTGCCGAGAACAACAATCACACCACCAGTCATGTATTCGCAGCAGTGATCCCCAGCCCCTTCAATTACTGCGATGCCTTTGGAGTTTCTGACAGCAAAGCGTTCTCCTGCTAGCCCATTGGCAAATAACATGCCACCAGTTGCACCATAGAGACAAGTATTGCCAACTATCACGTTTTGTGATGCGTTATAGGTAGCATCAGTTGGAGGTTTGATGATGATTTCACCACCATGCATCCCTTTACCTACGTAGTCGTTTGCCTCTCCTTCCAGGGATAAAGTTATACCAGGGAGGTTGAATGCACCAAAGCTTTGCCCAACACTGCCTGTGAAGTTGAGATTGATTTGTCCTTCAAAGCCGCTGTCACCGTATTGAGAAGCGATCGCTCCTGCTAATCTGGTGCCTACTGTTCTGTCAGTATTGACAATAGGGTAAGTCTTTGTGACAGTAGACTGGTTGCGAATGGCAGCTTGAATGTCGGGATCGGCAAGCATCTTGTCATCCAAAACCACGCCGTTGCTATGGACTTCTTCATGCAGCAACCAGCTACGATTGTCTTTGGTATCTGGTAACTGAAGTAAACAGTCCAGATTCAGCGATTGGGTTTTGGTGAGTTTTGCTTCTTGGCGCAGTTTCAATAAATCTGCACGTCCAATAATTTCTGATAAAGAACGGTAACCTAGTCGTGCTAACAAACTACGCACTTCTTCGGCGATGAAGTAGAAGAAGTTGACAACCTGTTCCGGCATTCCTGTAAACCGCTTGCGGAGTTCTTCTTTCTGAGTAGCAACACCCACAGGGCAAGTGTTCATGTGGCAAACTCGCGCCATGATACAGCCTTCAGCAATCATAGCGATGGAGCCGAAACCGAATTCTTCACCGCCCATCAATGCACCTATTACCACATCCCAGCCACTCTTGAGACCTCCATCTACGCGTAAAATCACGCGATCGCGCAGGCTATTTTCCATCAAGACGCGATGCACTTCACTTAAACCCAATTCCCACGGGGAACCAGCATGTTTAATCGAACTTAGTGGCGATGCACCTGTACCACCATCATGGCCAGAAACCTGGATGATATCAGCATTTGCCTTAGCTACACCAGCAGCGATCGTGCCAATACCAACTTCTGCAACTAGCTTCACCGATACCTTTGCTTTGGGATTAATTTGGTGCAGGTCGAAAATCAGTTGCGCTAAGTCTTCAATGGAATAAATATCGTGGTGCGGTGGCGGTGAAATCAGCGTCACACCTGCCTTCGAGCGCCTTAACATCGCAATGTATTGGCTCACCTTGGGCCCTGGCAGTTGTCCACCTTCCCCAGGTTTGGCACCTTGGGCAATTTTGATTTCAATTTGTTTGGCGTTGACTAAGTACTCTGGTGTGACACCAAAGCGTCCCGATGCAACTTGTTTGATGGCACTATAGGCTTTATCGCCATTCCGCAATCCTTTTAAATGAGGTAGGGTTGGCGAGTGACCAGACTCGTCTACATCATCTAGAACTGTATAGCGGACTGGGTCTTCGCCGCCTTCTCCAGAGTTCGATTTACCGCCAATGCGATTCATGGCGATCGCTAAAGTCTCATGGGCTTCTCTTGACAAAGCGCCTAAAGACATGCCGCCGGTGCAGAAGCGTTTGACAATCTCAGCTACCGACTCTACTTCTTCTATAGAAATTGGCGGGCGATCGCCTTGGAAGTCCAACAAGTCCCGCAAAGCTGTTACTGGCCTACCTTGGAGATGCTTTTTGTAAACTTCGTAGTGGTCGTAGTTTTTGCCATCTAAAGCCTTATGCAGTGCCTTGACCATTTCTGGGCTATTCATGTGGTACTCGCCACCCGGTCGGTATTGCACAAAGCCCAGGTTTTGTAACTTATTGGCTGTCAGTTCTGGGAAAGCCTTGCTATGGAAGGAAAGCACTTCATCAGCAAGTTCGCTAATACTCAAACCACCGATGCGGGAAGTCGTACCACGGAATCCCAATTCGATTAAATCTCCACCGATGCCAATAGCTTCAAAAATTTGGGCTGCTTGATAGCTGGAGAGCAGAGAAATTCCCATCTTGGAGAGAATTTTTAGCAAACCTGACTCTACTGCTTTGCGATAGTTTCCTAAAGCTTGTTCTAGGGTGAGGGTGGGAATTTTTTGCACGCCCATTAACTTTTGAGTTTTGGGATCGGCCCACCAATCGCGCACCGTATCCAAAGCCATATACGGGCAAACTGCACCAGCACCGTAGCCAATGAGACAAGCAAAATGATGGGTACTCCAGCATTGAGCAGTATTAATAATCAGGGATGTTTTCATTCGCAACCCTTCGCGAATCAGGTGATGATGTACAGCACCCACTGCTAACAAAGGAGGAATGTAGGTGTATTCCGTGCCGATCCCCTCATTATTAAGAGAGCTTGAGGGGATCTGGTCGCTTAAGATTAAAATCTTCGCACCTGCCCGGACTGACTCAGCTGCTTGTGCTTGTAAAGACTGGACTGCGGCTTTCAATCCTTCACGGCCGCTGGCGATCGCAAATAGGGTTGACAACTCAGCCGTGGCAAATCCTGACAGCTTAATCGCCTCTAACTCACCATCCGTTAACACTGGCGATTCGAGCTTCAGCCTTCGAGCATATTCTGGCTTGGGTTCTAATAAGTTACCCCGTTCGCCCAGTTCGACTTTCAAAGACATCACTAGCTTTTCTCGCAGGGGATCGATCGCTGGGTTCGTCACCTGAGCAAAACGCTGTTTGAAATAGTCATAAAGCAGGTGGGGTTTTTGTGACAGCACCGCTAAAGGAATATCATCCCCCATGCAGAAAGTCGGTTCCGAACCTGCGATCGCCATTGGATGAATCACCATTTCTACATCTTCTGTGGTGTAGCCAAAGGCAGTTTGACGCTGAAGCAATGTTTGCTTGTCAATTTTGTCAGTTGTACTATGCCCGTTACCATTCTCAGCAGCCAGATGTCCATTTCCACTCACATCTGCCGACTGACTACTGACAATTTGTTTGAGTTCTTCACGGTACTGTTGCAGCCATTCGCCATAAGGGTGCTGCTTGGCGATGCGCTGCTTAATCTCCCAATTCTTCAGGACTTCATGGTTTACTAAATCCACGGCGATCATTTGCCCTGGGCCGAGTCTACCTTTCTCGACAATATCGGCTTCTGGAAAGTCCACTACACCAGTTTCGGAAGCTACAACAATGTAGTCATCTTTGGTAATCAGGTAGCGAGCTGGTCTTAAGCCATTACGATCTAATGTTGCACCAACTTTTTTGCCATCGCTGAATACTAAAAGTGCTGGCCCGTCCCACGCTTCTTGTAGGCCACTGTAATATTCGTAGAAATCAACAATTTCTGGATAATCATTTAAAGAAGGCTGATTTTTGTAAGCCTCTGGAACCATAATCATTAAAGCTTCCAAGGGGCTGCGTCCAGAACACACCAGCAATTCTAGTACGTTATCTAGGGTAGCTGAGTCGCTGTTATCAATATGAACTAATGGCTTGAGTTCCTTGATGCGATCGCTCCATACGGGATGATTCAGGCTAGCTTCTCGTGCCATCATCCAATTAATGTTACCCAACAAGGTATTAATTTCGCCGTTGTGACCCAAAAGCCGCATTGGTTGGGCGAGAGGCCACTTGGGCATCGTGTTGGTACTAAAGCGGCGGTGATAGACAGCAAAGGCGCTTTTGTAAGCTGGATTTTTTAAATCGTGATAAAAGCTGCCCAATACGGCGGAACGCACCATGCCTTTATAGACAATTGTGCGACTTGACAAGGAGCAGATATAAAATTCTTCTGAGATGTTGGTTGCAACTTTACTAATACGGCGGCGGGTAATATACAACTGCCGTTCTAATTCATCGCCGCTTTTGTCAACAGAAGCTAGCAAAACTTGTTCAATCTGGGGTTGATTTTCTCTTGCTTGTACCCCCAGTAAATCAGGTTGCACTGGCACTACTCGCCAACCCAGTACAATCAATTTTTCTTCGAGCGCTACTTGCTCAACTGTCGTCCTCGCTTTTTGTGCTGCTTGTTGGTCTTGTGGTAAAAAGATCATCCCAACAGCTATATTATTGATGGATGGAAATTCCTTCCCCCTTTGGGCAAAGTCTTGTTGGAACAACTCCCAAGGGATAGCTGTCAATACTCCTGCACCATCACCAGAGTCTCGATCGGCGCTACATCCTCCCCGATGTTCTAAGCAGGTTAAGGCAGCTAAGGCTTTTTCGACGATTTCGTGGCTGGTATGATTCTGGCGATGAGCAATAAAACCGACACCACAGGCATCTCGTTCCTCTACTAACCACTTTTGCCCCTGATAGGTATCTCTTGAGTTTATATCCGCTGTGATTTTCTGGTCTTGATTCATCGGTTTATTATTCATACCCTGTTCCTGAAGTATTGAGTTACGAATTTTGCCACTACATTGTGGGAAAAAATTTCTAAATTCAGCGATGGAGAGATATATAAGCACCGAAATTTAGGGAAAAAAAATTTTAACTTCGGTTTTACTGTGTTAGTTCACCCGTGTTAAAATGTTTGCGTATTTCTTATGTATTTATGCGGTGTTAGACAAGTTACCTCCGCCAAGACATCATTTTTGCCCTGACAGTTTCTTTTTTATATTGTGAAGCTAAATATTTTTTCAATTCCCTTTTTCCAGATGCACGCTAGCTACTCATAGAGCCTATTTCGGCTCACCTGAAACAAAACTAAAACTGAACGCTGGACTATTTTTTAAAGCCAAAGTCAAAATAATTCGTAATCGATCGTGACTATCAAGGACTCGCTCTAAGCGTTGGCCTAGCGTCTCCTCTTCTCCCAAAGGGAGAGGCTAGTGCCAAGGGAGAAGAGAAGGCTTTAAGCTACGCTACCTTAATTCGTAGCTGCAATCAGTGGGGGGTTGTACCCTCCATTGTCTTGCTAATCACTAAATCTTTAATTTAGTGTGGGCCGCTGTACCCTTTTAATTACGAATTACTAGTTATTTAGTTATCCCGATCCAGCAATAAAATCAGCGTATTACAATATATACCCATTTGACAATTCCCAAATATCTTTGTTGTCTAGAGTTTTGCCGCTTACCAGTTGGCACATGTATTACTATTAACTAGAACTTACTGAATTAGCAACGTTCAGTCAGGATTAAATATCTTAATATAGTTTTGATAATCAAAACTACCGTGTATAGTGTGGTTGGAATTAGTGCCAGTTAAAACACTTGAGCGTAGTGGCTTGAGCGTCTAAATAAATCGATTTGGCGTTTAAAAGAGATAGTTAGCCAATATATAGAATAACATGTTTTTTCAAAAATAAACTCATGTTTTTTTTATATTTCCAAATAATTAGTTAGTTTATACCTTGGCTGATAGTTTTCAAAAAACCTAGTAAATTATGGTAAAAATGCCGAATTCTTGCCAATCAGGGAATGGCGATGGCTCTGCCAACGCCAAGGGCGAACGCAGATTTTTCCGGGCTACTATGTCACCAATACTTTTAATAACACTATGCTTAACTACTACCTGTGTTACCAACGCCCAGGAGCCTCAAAAAAACGCCCAATCAATACCCAGCCTCATCTCCCAGTCACCTGCACCTGCTTTAACAGGCGTAGTATCCTCTGGTAATCAAATTTCCCTCAATGGTCGTACTTTACCAGGAACTTGGTTCCAGCGGTCTGGAAAATCTGGTCAGGTGACAACCAATATCAGTGATGGGGCATTCAGGCAATTAATTGGAGTAAATTTCTTAAACAGTAGTAACTCAGCAAGCCAACCAATACAGTGGTTTTCATCGGTGACAAAGCCACTGGTTTTAACCACCAGACTACTAGGAGCATATCGCTATCTGGATATTAGCAATTTTGCTCAAACATCTGGATGGGAAATCCGAACCAATGGCAATATTTTGGCGATCGCTACCCCAAAAGCACAAGTCACAAATATTGTTCAGAGCCAGCAACGTCCAGAGGCGAGTGCCCCTTTGCAACAAACTCGGATTCTTGTCGATTTAGATCGTCCAACTCCCTGGCAAGTTGCCCAAGGGTCAACTATTAAAAAAATTCAAACTCCATCCCTCGATCCAGACACACCAACCCCAAAATCCACTGTACCGCCAAATCGAGAGTGGACAATTACCCTGGATGGAATAGCCGATCCCCTTTTGATAGAACGCTATACCCCCCAGCCACCAGCAGTACCAGCAGCACCACCAACATTGCTGCCAAACTTGCTTAAACAATTATTACCAGTTACACCAACACAACCAATACCACCAACCCCAGTCCCTGAACCACTGATTCAACAAGTGGAGGTGGTGAAAAACCAAACCATTATCAGTCTGAGCGTTCCCTTTGGTCTATCGCCTCAAGTTAGTACTGTAGCTAACCCCAATCGCCTGATTATCGAGATTCGACCCGATCCCCTAGAAGAGCGGGATATTACTTGGGCCCCAGGGTTGCGCTGGCGACAGCATTATGTCAACTTAGGCACAGAACGCTTCCCGGTAGTTTGGTTAGAAGTTAATCCCCGTAAATTTGGGCTAACATTGAAACCCATGTGGGCTAGTCCTGATGGGCTTGCGGGTACTGCTCCTTTAATTCAAACAGCACAACGTTACTTAGCAGTAGCTGGAATTAACGGTGGTTATTTTAACCGCAATAACAAATTGCCCTTGGGTGCGATTCGTCGGGATGGTCAGTGGTTATCAGGCCCCATTCTCAACCGAGGTGCGATCGCTTGGAATGATTCTGGCCAATTTTACTTCGGTCGTCTCACCTTAGAAGAAACTTTAATCACGGCAAATGGCCAGCGCCTACCAATTCTGTTTCTCAACAGCGGCTACGTCCAGAGCGGTATTGCTCGTTACACCTCAGCTTGGGGATCGACTTATACACCCCTGACGGATAACGAAATTATTCTAGTGGTACAGAAAGATCAAATTACTAATCAGTTACCAGGCGGCATTGGTGGGACGGCGGTTCCCATTCCCCAGGATGGCTACCTATTAACCTTACGTGCTAACGCTGCTAGTGCTGCCTCACAACTACCTATTGGAAGCGCAGTAAGTATTTCCAGCGCCACTGCTCCGGCTGATTTTAGTCGTTATTCCCACATTATCGGAGCTGGACCGCTATTAATCCAAAATCGTCAAATTGTCCTCGATGCCAAAGGCGAAAAATTCAGTAACGCCTTTATTGCCGAAAAGGCTATTCGTAGCGGTATTTGCACAACGGCAACAGGCACATTGATGATTACTGCTGTGCATAATCGTGCAGGCGGTTATGGCCCTAATTTGGCAGAACATGCCCAATTGATGCAACAGATGGGCTGTGTAGATGCCTTAAATTTGGACGGTGGTAGTTCTACCAGCCTTTATTTAGGAGGACAGCTACTCGACCGTTCGCCCAGTACCGCTGCTCGTGTTCATAATGGAATTGGTATTTTCCTGAAACCACGATAATAAGCGAGTAGGAAGTAGGGAATGGGCAATGGGGAATGGAAAAGTCTTTTAATCACCAATACCCAATGCCCCATCCTTTTTTTTCTTTTTTTAAAGTTTAGAAGAAGCTGTCATTTTGCTTGATGAAGACTTAGTGTAGATACAAGAATTTTAGTGGTGATGATTTACACCTTCACGTTTGATTTTGCTATCTTGATCGAGGTGCGACAAAATTGCTAATTTCCAATGTTGCAAGATAGCGCCAGATTTTTTCTTAATAGTTAAGAGTACCAACGGTTTGTTATGTCTTCAAATGAGGTAACTATGACTCGATATCAAGAAACTACACAGACTGAAACTCTACACCTACCTTCAACTATCACTTCCAGAGGCGTTGCTGCAACTGAGTTACGTCCTTGGGGTGCTTTTACAGTTTTAGAAGAAGGGCGCGGATACAAAATCAAGCGCATTGAAGTTAAGCCCGGACACCGCCTCAGTCTACAAATGCACCACCACCGCAGCGAACATTGGATTGTCGTATCTGGTACAGCTAGGGTAACTTGTGGCGAGAAAGAAGTACTACTGAGCAATAATGAGTCAACCTATGTACCCCAATGTACATCTCATCGTTTAGAGAATCCTGGTGTAATCCCCTTGGTGTTGATTGAAGTTCAAAATGGCGAATACTTGGGAGAAGATGATATTATTCGCTACCAAGATGACTATGCCCGTACCAAGGATTAAAACCAGAAGAAGGGTATTAAAGCTCTAATTCCAAAGCTGAATCCATTTTTGTGCAAACCGTCTTTGCGAACGAACCACTACACCCCAGAAGTCCCTACCTAGTTAAGTTGGGGACTGAAGCATGTTAGTGTTATAAATGTAGTAATAGCGATCGCGCTCATGCCTTTGGTGATTTGGAATTTTGCAGAAGTGAGGGTAAACCCATCTGTCTGTAAAATGAAGATGGGGTATTCAATTGCAAAAAACAAGTTCCATGATTCATCTGAGTCAAGCAGCCGCGAGTGAGATTGGGCGAATAAAGTCCAAGCGGCAACCAAATGTCTTGTTTCGATTAGCAGTAAAACCAGGTGGTTGTTCCGGGTTCTTTTATGATATGTCCTTCGATGAAGCAATAAAAGTTGGCGACCAGGTTTTCGACTTGGATGAGATTCAAGTAGTCATAGATGCCGCAAGCTTAAATTACCTCAACGGTTTGAGGGTGGATTATTCAGAAGACTTAATGGGTGGTGGTTTTCGCTTCCACAACCCCCAGGCGATCGCAACCTGTGGCTGTGGCAATTCATTCTCCACAACTAGTCAATAGTCCAAAATTTAGCGATCGTTTGCCAATAACAAAGGAAAAATGACCAAGTAATTAAGGAAAAATTACAATTGACATAAAACCGTAAAAAACGATATAATCAGGATTTGTTAAAACTTAGACATATAAGCAGCTTTACGCGCTGTAACTCATGCCAACAATACAGCAGCTAATACGTAATGAGCGCGAACAAGCGCGTCAGAAAACCAAGTCCCCTGCTCTGAAACAATGTCCTCAACGTCGGGGAGTTTGTACCAGAGTATACACAACCACACCAAAAAAGCCTAACTCAGCTCTACGCAAAGTAGCAAGAGTAAGACTTACCTCTGGATTTGAAGTCACCGCTTACATTCCAGGCATTGGTCACAACTTACAAGAACACTCAGTTGTGATGATTCGTGGTGGTCGGGTTAAGGATCTACCAGGCGTGAGATACCACATTATCCGTGGCACCCTAGATACAGCGGGAGTCAAAGACCGCAAGCAAGGCCGTTCCAAGTATGGAACTAAGCGTCCTAAAGAAGCGAAAAAATAAGATTAGGCGATTAATCGCATCCAACACGATTAATCGTCTTTCTTAGAAGCGCCCAAGGACAAAAAAACGATCGCCGCCTGTGTTCTAACAGGATTTATCAAGGCTGCTAAAGTCTGTTTCCAGGAATTCAGCAAGCTATACCTACACTAAGCGAGCAAGTGTAGAAGTTCTGAGGAAAATGCTGTAACCGACAGCAGAATTCTAATCTGGACATTAAAGTTTACAATCTTGTCGCCTTAAGTATTTTAGTTGCAGGTCGCCAGTCAATAGGTCAGCCTCGCTGCAACTCTCGAAAAAAATTGAGGAAGTCTGAGGGTTGGGTTCTACCGCTTTTAGTTTCCGGTGTCTGATAGCATATAATTTCGTTGCCAATTCCGAATTAAAGGTGAAGTATGTCTCGTCGTGGTGTTATTCAAAGGCGCCCAGTTCCGTCTGACTCCGTATATAACAGTCGCCTTGTGAGCATGATTATCAGGCGGATCATGCGTCACGGCAAGAAATCACTTGCCGCACGGATTGTTTATGATGCATTGAAAACTATTGAAGAACGCACTGGTGCTGGTGCTTTAGAAACCTTTGAAAGAGCAGTGCGAAATGCCACGCCTTTAGTAGAAGTAAAGGCTCGGCGAGTTGGTGGAGCAACCTACCAAGTACCAATGGAAGTGCGTACAGAACGCGGCACTACCCTAGCACTGCGTTGGTTAGTGCAATATTCTCGGTCTAGACCAGGCCGGACAATGGCAAGCAAACTGGCAAATGAATTAATGGATGCTGCTAACGAAACTGGCAATGCGATTCGGAAACGCGAAGAAACGCACCGGATGGCGGAAGCTAACAAAGCATTCGCACACTATCGTTACTAAGTAAAAAAGCGGTATATCGCCCTCCAGAAGCGGTATATCGTAGATTTACAAAAAGAAGACGGTTTTCCGTAAAAGTATAGAATCTTAACAAAGAGTAATATACAAGATATCATGAGGCAAAAACTATAGGAGGTAGCTGTGGCACGCACGATCCCGCTAGAGAAAGTACGCAACATTGGTATTGCGGCGCATATAGATGCGGGCAAAACAACAACAACAGAGAGAATATTATTTTACTCTGGGATAATTCATAAAATTGGCGAAGTTCATGAAGGAACTGCCGTCACAGACTGGATGGAGCAGGAGCGGGAGCGGGGAATTACCATTACTGCCGCTGCTATCAGTACCAGTTGGAAAGATCATCAAATAAACATTATCGATACTCCGGGTCACGTAGACTTCACAATTGAAGTTGAGCGTTCCATGCGCGTGTTGGATGGTGTAATCGCAGTATTTTGTTCTGTGGGCGGCGTGCAACCGCAGTCCGAGACAGTGTGGCGGCAAGCAGAGCGCTACAAAGTTCCTCGGATAGCCTTTATCAACAAGATGGATCGCACCGGAGCGAACTTTTATAAAGTTCACGAGCAAATCCGCGATCGCCTGCGGGCGAATGCGATCGCCATTCAACTGCCAATTGGTAGTGAAAACGATTTCCGAGGTATCGTTGACCTAGTAAGGCAGCGTGCGTATATTTACGCAAACGACCAAGGTACCGATATCCAAGAAACCGATATTCCAGAAGAATTGCAAGCGCAGGTAGACGAATTCCGCACCAAGCTAATAGAAGCCGCAGCAGAAACCGATGATGTTCTGATGAATAAGTACTTCGAGGGCGAAGAACTTACAGAACAGGAAGTTCGGACTGCCCTGCGTAAAGGCACAATTGCAGGGACGATTGTACCAGTACTTTGCGGTTCGGCATTCAAAAACAAAGGCGTGCAGTTGATGCTGGATGCCGTTGTAGATTACCTGCCAGCGCCAAGTGAAGTACCGCCAATTCAAGGCTTACTGCCCAATGGCGATACTGTTGAGCGGCGGGCTGATGACAACGAACCCCTAGCAGCTCTGGCATTCAAGATTATGGCTGACCCTTACGGTCGCCTCACATTTGTTCGCGTTTATTCTGGTGTCCTGAAAAAAGGCAGCTACGTTCTCAACGCTAGTAAGAATAAAAAAGAACGGATTTCCCGCTTAGTTCTAATGAAGGCAGACGATCGACAAGATGTCGATGAACTGCGAGCGGGTGATTTGGGAGCAGCTCTGGGATTGAAAGACACCTTGACAGGTGACACTCTCTGTGATGATGGATCGCCAGTAATACTGGAATCCCTATTCATTCCTGAGCCTGTAATCTCGGTGGCGGTTGAACCCAAAACCAAGAACGACATGGACAAGCTGTCCAAGGCTCTGCAATCTCTCTCAGAAGAAGACCCCACCTTCCGTGTCCGCGTCGATCCGGAAACAAACCAAACCGTGATCGCGGGGATGGGAGAGCTACACCTAGAAATTCTAGTAGACCGGATGTTACGAGAATTCAAGGTGGAAGCGAATGTAGGTGCGCCGCAAGTAGCTTACCGAGAAACAATTCGGAAAGCTGTGAGCAAAATCGAGGGCAAATTCATCCGCCAAAGTGGTGGTAAAGGTCAATACGGTCACGTTGTGATCAATTTGGAGCCTGGAGACCCCGGTACCGGCTTTGAATTCGTCTCCAAAATTGCTGGTGGTTCAGTACCTAAAGAGTACGTTGGCCCCGCAGAACAAGGAATGAAAGAAAGCTGCGAATCTGGTGTTCTAGCTGGATATCCGTTGATTGACGTTAAAGCGACGCTAATTGATGGGTCATACCACGATGTAGACTCTTCGGAAATGGCTTTCAAAATCGCTGGCTCAATGGCGATGAAAGAGGCTGTGCTGAAAGCTTCACCCGTCCTCTTAGAGCCTATGATGAAAGTTGAGGTTGAAGTTCCTGAAGACTATATCGGGAACGTCATTGGCGACCTCATCTCCCGCCGAGGGCAGATTGAAAGCCAAAGCACTGAACAGGGACTCGCTAAGGTCGCATCCAAAGTTCCACTGGCGACCATGTTTGGCTACGCCACTGATATCCGGTCGAAGACCCAAGGTCGGGGTATCTTCACGATGGAGTTCAGCCACTACGAAGAGGTGCCTCGCAGCGTAGCTGAAACTATCATTGCAAAAAGCAAAGGGAACGCTTAGTTAAAATAAGGAAATGAGCATTCATGGCACGCGCAAAGTTTGAAAGAAATAAACCCCACCTCAATATCGGTACTATTGGCCACGTTGACCACGGCAAAACTACGTTAACGGCAGCCATCACTATGACCTTGGCAGCACTTGGTCAAGCTACAGCTAAAGGCTACGACCAAATCGATAATGCGCCAGAAGAAAAAGCACGAGGTATTACTATCAATACCGCTCACGTTGAGTATGAAACCGAAAGTCGGCACTATGCTCACGTAGACTGTCCAGGCCACGCTGACTATGTGAAAAACATGATCACTGGCGCTGCTCAGATGGATGGAGGTATCCTCGTAGTAGCTGCTACTGATGGCCCTATGCCCCAAACCCGCGAACACATTCTGTTAGCAAAACAGGTGGGCGTTCCCAGTCTGGTTGTATTCTTGAACAAAGAAGACTTGATGGATGACCCAGAACTCTTGGAACTAGTAGAACTAGAACTAAGAGAACTGTTAAGTAGTTATGACTTTCCTGGCGATGATATCCCCATTATCAAAGGCTCTGGTCTACAAGCTCTCGAAGCAATGACCAAGAATCCTAAGACCAAAAAAGGTGAAAATCCTTGGGTAGATAAAATCTACGAATTGATGGATGCTGTGGATTCCTTTATCCCCACTCCTGAGCGGGATGTAGATAAGCCCTTCTTGATGGCAGTAGAAGACGTGTTCACCATCACAGGTCGTGGTACTGTGGCTACTGGACGGATTGAACGCGGGAAAGTTAAGGTTGGCGATACTGTCGAGCTAATTGGCCTGAAAGACACTCGTACTACCGCCGTCACCGGGATTGAGATGTTCAAGAAGAGCCTCGAAGAAGGTCTGGCTGGAGATAACGCGGGTGTACTACTGCGTGGTCTTAAAAAGGAAGATATTGAGCGCGGTATGGTGATAGCCAAACCAGGTTCAATTACACCTCACACTCAATTTGAAGGGGAAGTGTACGTCCTAACAGAAAAAGAAGGTGGCCGTAAGACTCCATTTTTCGCTGGCTACCGTCCCCAGTTCTATGTACGGACAACCGATGTAACTGGTACTATCAAAGGCTACACCTCAGATGAAGGTAAAGAAGTAGAAATGGTAATGCCAGGCGATCGCATTAAAGTGACAGTAGAATTGATCAACGCGATCGCTATTGAACAAGGAATGCGCTTCGCTATCCGCGAAGGTGGTCGCACCATCGGTGCTGGTGTTGTCTCCAAAATTTTGAAGTAGCACCTTTTTGCTCATAATGAAGGAGCAGAGATGGTATTTATTGTGCCTCTCTGCTCCTTTCTCTTCCCTCTATAAATAAGGTAATAGGTTACAGGGGACAGGTAATAGTTTTCTGTAACCTATAACTTGTAACCTTTAACCTGTAAATACTCCCCTAATTACGCAGAACCTGGAAAATTAAAGATGGCAACTCTACAGCAGCAGAAAATTAGAATTCGCTTACAGGCTTTTGACCGACGCTTATTAGATACATCTTGCGAGAAGATTGTAGACACAGCTAACCGCACCAACGCTACAGCCATAGGCCCAATTCCTTTACCAACAAAACGCCGGATCTATTGTGTGCTGCGATCGCCTCACGTAGATAAAGATTCACGGGAACACTTTGAAACCCGCACTCATCGCCGGATTATTGACATTTATCAGCCTTCTTCTAAGACTATTGATGCCCTGATGAAATTGGATCTACCATCGGGTGTAGATATCGAAGTCAAACTTTAATTAGTCATTAATCATTTGTCATTTGCTAATGACATTAGTATTAATTTTGACATAGCCCTGAAGAAATATATCTCAGGGCTTTTATTTAGCTAGGAAACAAATGATAGAATGTAGATAAAGTACGGGAAAAGCAGAGAAAAAGAAATTTTAAAGATTAAGTTTATACCAAAGTAACAATGACATCATCTTCTAAAATTGCAGTTCGCGAACTACCTCTGTTCCCGTTACCCGAAGTAGTTCTGTTTCCTACCAGACCATTACCCCTGCACATCTTTGAATTTCGCTACCGAATCATGATGAACACGATTTTGGAGAGCGATCGCAGGTTTGGTGTTTTGATGTTCGATCCAGTTAAAGGTACAATTGCAAACACTGGTTGCTGTGCCGAAATCATTCATCACCAGCGTCTGCCAGACGATCGAATCAAGATGTTGACTTTAGGGCAGCAAAGATTTCGTGTATTAGAGTATGTTCGTGAAAAGCCATACCGCGTTGGCTTAGTAGAGTGGATTGAAGACCAACCACCAACTAAAGATTTGCGACCTTTATCAACTGAAGTAGAACAACTACTGCGAGATGTAGTGCGTCTATCAGCCAAATTAACCGAACAAAATATCGAACTGCCAGAAGATTTGCCCGATTTACCAACAGAGCTATCTTATTGGGTGGCCAGTAACCTTTATGGTGTCGCAGCAGAGCAACAATTATTGCTAGAAATGCAAGATACTGCCACTCGTCTAGAGCGGGAAGCAGAAATTTTAACCTCTACTCGTAATCACTTGGCAGCTCGCGCTGTTCTTAAAGACACATTTAATGAAAAGTGAGGAGTAGAGACGCGATTAATCGCGTCTGTACAGCAGTTAGGAGTTAAAAAGAAATAACAAAAAATAAAAGATTGACAACTTATAATTTATAGTCCCTAACTGATAACTGATAACTCCTAACTTCTCAAGCAAGAGCGCCAATCGGCAAAACATTGTAAGCGCCAAGAATTTTTAAAATCTCTGTGTGGCTAATTAATTCTGCTAAAGCAGATTGCATTTGTGCTTCCTTGGCATCCGCTTCTAAATCCATGAAGAACAAGTATTCGCCTAGCGATCGCTTCGTCGGACGAGATTCAATCCGACTAAGGTTAATCCCTAACTGAGCAAATATTTGCAAAGGTTTGACCAATGCTCCGGGTGTGTTAGCAGGCATACTAAAAGCCAGCGATGTGTGACTGGCACGCGTTGTTGATACCTGGTATCCAGCGTCTGCCTCACTCTGACTTACTACCCAAAAACGAGTAAAGTTTTCTGGATAATCGTTAATACCACTAGCTAGTATTGGTAATTTGTAGAGTTGAGCTGCTCTACTAGAAGCGATCGCTGCTGTTGTCGTCTCTTGTTCCAATCGCTGTAGTGCTTCGGTTGTGGAATTGCTGGGAATAATCTGTACAGCCGGTAGAAACCGCTCTAACCATCCCTGGCATTGTGCCAAAGCTTGCGGGTGAGAGTAAACAGTTTTAATCCTATCTAAGCTAGACGCGCAAGAAATTAACATATGGGCAATGGGTAATACCAAAGCCAACTGAATTCGCAAACTGTCCAACTGCCATAGTGTATCCATTGTTGTAGTCACACTCCCTTCAATAGAATTTTCCACTGGCACAACAGCCAAGTGGGCTTGACCATCAGCAACGGCGTGCAGCGATTGGGAGATGGTAGGATAGGGGCATAATATAGCTTCAATTCCCGTACTTTTGCTCAACCAGTTGACATAAAAAACAGCAGCTTGTTCTGCGTAAGTGCCGGGAGGTCCTAAATGTGCGATCGATAAAGTCATGTTTTAGCCTTGAGTTGCAAGTTTAATGCGTAAACAGAGATTATAATATTTTGAGTTTGGCAAATATATCCAATATCTACTCTTACAAAACACTGTTATCTCTTAAATTTACAAACTAAACAAATAGACCGAAATATGTATTCAGGAAAACAAGTTATGGTAATGACTCTTCTACCAAATAGATTTCCTGATAGTTTTGTTGCTAAATTCTTTTGAACATTTAACTAATTACATTACATGCTATTAATTTTTTGTCAAGAATTAAATTTTAATCTATATTTATTAAACTAAAGATAGTAACAAGCGTACCAACTTTTTGCTACTAATGTATAGCTGATAAGCAACAATCATTTTTCTGGTCAATAAATTTTATACTTTTTTAATAATCAGTTTTAATTTGTTAAAAAATATTAAAATTAAGAAACAGATATTTTTATCCGCTCATGGCTACCCGGTTTACTGCCTCCCAATCGGTTGAAATCGCTGTTCCAGAGCAGCCTATTCCCATTCAGCACTACTTGCGCCAGCCTCAACGTTTAGTTAAGGCTTTGGCTGACAACAGTAGAATTGAGCAGCTTTCTGAGGAAGTATTTCGCTTGAAAATGCGTCCGCTGACTTTTATGTCATTGAGTATTCAACCTACTGTAGACATGAGAGTCTGGGCAGAATCAAATGGAATAATTTATTTGCGATCGCTAGGCTGTGAAATCCTGGGCTTCGAGTATATTAACCAGCGCTTTGCTCTCAATTTAAAAGGGCATTTGTCTCCCAAAGAGTTAAGCACTGGCACTCGCCTGCAAGGAAAGGCTGATTTAGAAGTGCTGGTGGATTTGCCACCGCCATTTTCCTTCACTCCTAAGCCAATTTTAGAAACTACTGGCAATGCTTTACTCAAAAGCGTACTGTTGTCGGTTAAGCAACGGTTATTAAATCAACTTTTGGCGGATTATCGCTACTGGGTGATATCACAAACCAAAGATAGAGGACTTAACGGTAACAGTACTGAATTGCCAATCCTGAATGCTGAGTAATTATTTAATCACTCAGCGTTCGGTACTTTGATTTGGCAAGGACGAAAAGACTGACGATGTAGGCGCGAAGGCCCATATTGTTGCAAAGCCAGCAAATGCTGCTGGCTACCATAACCCTTGTTAGACTCTAGGCTGTACATAGGGTATTTTAATGCTAGACGTAGTACTAGTTCGTCACGCCAAACCTTGGCAATAATACTAGCAGAAGCAATAGCGAGCGATCGCTCGTCTCCTTTAACTATTGTTTGTTGCGGCAGTAGTAAATCTTTGATTGACTGATTGCCGTCAACCAAGCAAAGTGCAGGCTGTACCTTTAACTTCAGCACAGCCCGCTTCATTGCTAAGAGTGTCGCTTGCAAAATATTTATCTTGTCAATTTCGGCAGTAGAAGCAAACCCAATTTTCCAGTCTATAGCCAGCCCACAAATTTGGTGTGCTAGCTGAGTTCTCCGAGAACTAGACAACTTTTTACTGTCTTTAATTTTAGCTGCCACAAGTATTGGCAAAGCACGATCTGGTAGGATCGCTGCTGCCGCTACCACAGGGCCAAATAAAGCACCTCGTCCTACTTCATCCACACCTGCAACCAGCCCGGGAATCCCTGACAAGGTAGAAAACTCCAGCCAACTGGATTGTTCTAAAGGTGTTGGCGACCAAACAGCAGCGGCAGTTGGCTCTGTCTCTACCATAAAGCAAATTAATTATCCTCAATTGCCGAAGAACGACGGCGGCGGCGACGGCTGGCAGTGGTGCTGCTATTGGCTTCACTTTCATCTGCAATCTCGTTCGCGGCGGCAGCTTTCGCAGACAAGCGTCCCGAAGGATTCACAGTCAACTCCGATGGTTCAGTTGTCTCTTCTATCAAAGATTTTTGTTCTGGTTCAATAACTTTTGGTGTCGGTATCTTGCTTGTGGTTATTTCAGGTGTTGCTTTTTGAGCAATAGCAGTTATTTCAGGTGTTGCTTTTTGGACAATAGTTGATTCTGAGGCTGATTCAGTTTGGGTCGTTGGCAATTGACCAGGCTGAATCACATTAATAATCACAGACTTGGTATTTTTAACCTCTTGCTCTAACTTCACCAAGGGAGATATTCCCATCAAGGCAAACATATCCTGTTCTTGAAGGCTCATTTCTACAGTTCTAATCTCCGGTGGTTCTACCACTGGTTTGACTGGCTCTGCCTTGGTAATTTTAGTGCGCTCTATTCTTTCACTCCAACCTGGTTTACCAAGGGTGGGTGAAGGAATCTCTGGTGCAACTCCTAGTTCTGGCTCCACATCAAGGTCTAAGTCTGGCTCGTTGACAAAAGCCAGTGGATTGGGAACAACCCGGGCTTCATCTTTCCCGTTTAACCCATTAATGCCAATTTTACTGCGGCGAGTACGGGTACGACGCTTATTATCAAGTTCTTGATAACTAGGATGATTGATCAGATTTAGGTTACTCAATTCCGAGTCGCCGTCAAATGCTTCCCCAAATCCATCATAGGTTTCTCGTGGTTCCGGGATGCGGGCTGATGGTTGACGTGGTTCTCGGTGAGGCAGGGATACAAAACGCTCGCGCTCTGGTGTCTCTGCCGGTATTGGCAATCGGTTTTCGATTTCTCCAGGCAGACGCACGGTATGCCCTAAACCACCACAGGTGGGACAAGTTTCACCAAACAATTCGTAAATATTTTGGCCCTGACGTTTGCGGGTTAGTTCTACTAAACCCAGTTCGGTAAGTTGGGCAATCTGGGGACGAGCTTTGTCTGCTTTGAGTGCTTTATTAAAGTGTTCGAGAACTTGCAGTTGGTCGCGTCGCGATTCCATATCAATAAAATCAACGACAATCACCCCGGCGATATTCCGCAGACGCAACTGGCGAGCAATTTCGGTTGCAGCTTCGCAGTTTGTCCACAAAACTGTTTCTCTAGCTGTTGCCGATCGCGTGAAGGAACCTGAGTTAACATCAATTACTGTTAATGCCTCCGTCGGCTCAATGATGATATAGCCTCCAGAAGGTAAGTCTACTCTCGGTTTCAGGGCTTCTCGAATTGCGGCACTGATGCGGAAGTACTCTAAAATTGGAGAGCGATCGCGATGATGGTCAATCAACAATCCCTGCGGTGTTTGACCTCCACTCCAATTCTGCAAGTACTGTTTGACGCGCTTCAAACCAGTACTGGAATCCACGACAATCCGATTTACATCCGCGCCGTACATATCTCGCAATACGCGCTGAATGAAGTCATCGTCTCGGTTGAGCAGTGCTGGTGCACGGGTGGAATGCGCTTCCTGCTGAATGGCCTCCCATTGCTTTTGCAGCAATTCCAAATCTTCCATAATCGCTTCTTCTGGTTTGCCTTCGGCTTCTGTACGCACAAGCAAACCCATTCCCGCCGGTTTGACTAAAATCGCCAGCGCCCGCAAGCGGTTGCGCTCACTTTCACTCTTAATCCGTCGGGATAAATTTACGCCCCTACCATAGGGCATCAGTACTACGTAGCGTCCGGGTAAGGTTATATTACCCGTAAGCCTGGGCCCTTTTGTCCCCGTTGGCTCTTTCATTACTTGCACCAAAACTTTCTGCTGTGGTGCTAGTAATTCTGTAATTGCCGCTGCGGTACGCTTTAATTTTAATGGCCCCAAGTCAGTGACGTGAATAAAACCGTTGCGTTCTGGGTCGCCAATATTGACAAAAGCCGCATCTATCCCAGGCAATACGTTTTCTACTACTCCTAAGTAGATATCACCTATTTGATGATGACCTGTAGCAACAACGAGTTCCTGTATTTGATCTTCCGAAAAAACCGCAGCAATTTGGTGCTGCTCCGCGATGATAATTTGTTTTGGCATTCAATTTCCTCAAAAATTGGCAGCACTTATAGGTTTGAGGTTTGTTGTATCAAGTCCGGATAATTACTTGTAATTCAAAACTCTCCGCGTCTGGGCGTCAGTTATAATTAGCAGTGTTTTCCCGGTTTGATATTATAATTTTGCTACCCTCACAACCCTCAAAAGGCGCTACTGATAATAAAAATCGCAAATCTGAGCTTCTAAGTTAAATAGCTATTGGCGCTCTTAAGAGCATTTCCACGGCTGATTAATTCCAGAACTGCTGCATATCGTTTAAGCAATTAAATCAACCGTCTGTGGTTGATTTGTGATGCAATACCCTCAAATCTTGAGAGTTCTGAATTGAAAGTTCTAAATCCTGAGTAAGCATTTTAACTCAAGACATTTCATTTGAGAGTAACCTACTGAATTCGTTAAGAAAAAGAAACTATTTCTATTTTCCATTCCCCGGATTTATCTTAGGGTTATACTCAGCAGCGCTAGTTGCTACCCTGCCTTGAGCCGCTCTAGCCTAAGACAAGCCGCACTTTGCGCCTCTGCGAACGCCTACAAGTCGGCATAACCGACAGCAGTTGCTTTAACTCTAAAAAAGTAATGCACTAGCTCTTGGGCACTACGTGGATTAGACATTCAGCAGTTGTTTAAAAAGCATGGATTTAGAGAAGCTAACCGAGCCTGCTGTTACTTACTGATTCACAAGGTAGCTATAGAGAGAGTGTGCATTCTTTAATCTGCTTTTTGTTTGTCTAAGATAAAATCCTAGAAGTTGCACTCTAAATATCTTTGCTTTCGCCCCCTGAATACCAGGGTAGTGAACCAGCTAATTCAATGCAGCGCCAGAAAAATTCTCTTCACCCTATTCTAACGCAACCTTGCTAAAAATCAATTCCTATGAGCTGCCATGTCAGGACAACTACTAGCAAGTTGCCTTACAGGGATTATACCCCTAAAATTAGCCGATTGCGGTGGATGTGCAGGAGTTGAAATTCTACATTAGCCACTGCCTCTAGCATAAACAGGATTTGTTCGGGACGCAACAGCAAACCGTCTTGGCGATAGCTACCTAGATAACGGATCGCAGATGACATAGATTCTGCAATGCTATTGTGGGTTTCTACTAATTCCAGTTCAAACAAGCGATCGCGCAGATTTATTAACTGGCTTTTGCCTGACTTAGTTGTGTGCTCGTACCAAAGTTCCTCTTTTGCTTTGATTGTATCAATCCAGTCTTGCCATTGTATGGGTGTTGTTTCTGCAAGTGCTGTTACAGTAATTAAATACTCTGCGGACTCTAGCAGTTGGGTAGCGGCACTAGCTTTTAAATCTATCTGCTCCACATTATATATAGGTATGTCTGTGGGCATTTCACGAGCTAACTGTTCTCGGAAAGTATCAACTTCCACTGGCACCGTTAACTCAAAATCTGCGATTTCGCCGCTGCTAGTAGCCCCTAGAGCTAAAGCAGTTGCTAGAGAAATCCGTGGCATTGGGTGAAACCCACCAGTAAAAGCAATTGGTAAGCCTGCTCGCCGCACAACTCGGTCAAACAGACGGATTAAATCTAGATGGCTCATCAAAGCCATATTACCTTGTTTCCCAAACCAAACTCGCAGTCTTTGGGCCTTAGTTGTGTTGGGGACAAACTCGCCAGCGAATTTTGGGATTGCTAGTGATTCAATCACGACGTTATGCCCAAAGTCGGTGCCACAGACACCACAGTGAGAACAACCTTCAAAAGAGCAGTCAGGTACAATTGCGGCTTCTAGGGCGCGTTGCAAGTCTTCTTTGAGCCACTTTTTGTCAATTCCAGTATCAATATGATCCCAAGGAAGGGGAATATCTAAAGAGTGGGGAGTGCTAAGTGCTAGGTGCTGAGTGTTGAGTGGGGTATTCTCCTCTGCTCCTGCGCTCTTCTGCTCCTCTGCATGAAACAAATTCCATTCGCCATTTTCTATTTGGCGGTATTTCCACTCTAGATCGGCTTGGGCGATCGCATCTCCCCAAGCACTAAAAGCCCGATCTAAGTTTTCATACCAGGAATCCATCCCTGCACCCAATTCCCAGGCACGACGGACTACTTTGCCCAGATTGCGATCGCCTCGGCCGACAAAATCCTCCATTGCGGAAATGCGGACATCGGTAAAATTTACCTTCACTCCCTTTATCCGGCGGAATTCTTGCCGCAACAAGTTTTGTTTTCGCTTAAATTCAGCGGTAGAAACTGAGTGCCACTGGAATGGTGTATGGGGCTTGGGCGTAAAGTTAGAAATTGTCAGGTTAAAGTTTAGAGGTTTTCTGCCCTTGCCTCGACATTCTCGCTGTAGCCAGCTGACTGTTTCCGCAATGCCTAAAACATCAGCATCCGTCTCACCCGGCAAGCCAATCATAAAATACAACTTGATTTTATCCCAGCCTTGCTCCCAAGCGGTTTTCACCCCCCGCAATAATTCTTCATTCGTCAAACCCTTATTTACGATGTCTCGCATCCGCTGAGTTCCAGCTTCTGGAGCAAAAGTTAGTCCACCTTGGCGCGTACCTCCCAGGATATTGGCAATATTCTCATCAAATCTGTCTACCCGTTGGCTTGGTAGAGTCAGAGAAATGTTTTCATTTTTTAAGCGATTTTTGATTTCCATCCCCACTGCTGGAAGGGATAAATAATCAGAACAACTCAGAGATAATAGCGAAAACTCATTGTAACCAGTTGCCCGCATTCCCTGTTCAATTGCTTCTACAACCTTATCCGGTTCTACATCCCGTGCTGGTCGAGTCAGCATTCCTGGTTGACAGAAGCGGCAGCCACGAGTGCAACCACGCCGAATCTCAATGGTCAAGCGGTCATGCACCGTTTCTACGTAGGGAACTAACCCGATGGAATATGCTGGTATCGGAGTTGCAACCCGTCGCAGAATTCGTTTTGGCACATCTTTGCGACGAGGATGAACTGAGCCATCCTCTGCCATCTCGTAAAACTGAGGCACATATACACCTGGTATCTGTGCCAAATCCAGTAACAGATGTTCCCGACTCAATCCTGCTTGTTTGCCTTCTTCCAACACCAAACCAATTTCTGGCAACAGTTCTTCTCCATCTCCAAGGGCGAAAAAGTCGAAGAAGTCGGCATAAGGCTCAGGATTTGATGTCGCTGTTTGCCCGCCAGCAAAAATCAACGGAAACTGGGATTGGAGATTAGTAGATTCTCCCCCTGCAACGCCAGCTTTTTGGCGTTCTCGCCACGTCAAGGGAATTCCAGCCAAATCTAACATTTCCAGGATATTAGTTGCCCCCAGTTCGTAACTGAGGCTAAACCCTAAAATGTTGAATTCTGTCAGCGATCGCTTTGACTCTACCGCAAACAATGGCGTGTTGGTTTCGCGTAGTTTGGCTGCCAGGTCTTGTCCTGGGAGGTAGGCGCGATCGCACAATTGACGCGGTTGGGCATTCAAGATGTTATACAGGATGATGTGCCCTAAATTGGATGCACCCACTTCATATACTTCTGGGTAAGTTAACACCCAGCGGATTGCTGCCGTATCCCAAGGTTTGTGTACAGCTAAAAGCTCGTTACCCAGGTAACGCGCTGGTTTTAAAATATCCGATGTTATTAATTTTTCAACTGCAACAGCCACTGTGCTATCTTCTAGCCACCTTAATTACAGCTACTCAACCCCAACCTTAGCATTGAATTAGGTCTTTTAACATAGTTTATCGTTGCAACTTACAACTCCTTTACATAAAGTCCACTTCTTACCCGAACCTTTTTGGTTTTACATAAAGTTATGTTGCAGCCAACTCAACTTCACTATCCAATATTTCAAACACCCTGTCGAGTTGCGTTAGTTCAAAAATAATTCTAATTGATGGAGCAACAGTGCAAAGTCGGAAACCTCGTCCTAAAGTAAGAGCCAGCTTGTGCGTAGATAACAATGCCATCAACCCCGCGCTGTCTAAGAATTCTACTCCTGCGAGGTCTACTACCAACATGGAAATACCATTTTGAGCCAACGCTGTAGTCATATCTCGTTCAAATTCCAAGGCATTTGCAGCATTCAAAGAGCCTTGCGGGCGAATAACTGCAATCTTGGGATAGTTAAGCACTGCTTGCATAGTTACATCCTATTGAGAATTATTGAAGCGTCAAGCTAAGAATTATTTGAACATAAACTCTTTTTTGTTGCATCGACCATATGTATTAGCTCTCTTTGCTGAATCTTTATTGCTTTAGTATCTCTGTTTAAAGATTGTTATAATTCCAGATTAAAGTGTGTTTATCTATACTTTTTTTTTACGGCAGTTCAAAAACAATCAAGTATAGACAGCCATAGAGCAGACAAATCTTCAGTAACTATGCTGAGAAAACTTGATTAGTCTATAACTAGAGCTAATTTAGCCAAGTCTTACCAGTAAGTTAAATCTTCCACTTAGCGTTGCTGAAGGCATAGAACAGAGTCATAGTGAATTATCTATTTAACTAATTAAAATGTGATCTACATCACTAATAAATTAGTATTTGGATCGCTCTTTATACCTAGATAAATCTGGGATAATTACTATCATATACAGTTGGATTATTACTTATGAGAACTAAGTACGCTATTCGTAAATTGGTAGAAAAAGCTCTTGACATTAAAAAACTAACTCCTGAGATAGAAAATGAAATCAACTCAGAACTGACGGAGCTAGGTTACATTTCTGACGTTGACTACGAAGCTCTAGAATTATTAATGGCAGAGATGGATGCTGGGAGAATTAAGTTGGTTCCTAGCCTGGGATATTCCTAAGTGCTTATGCATAAAGGTTTCTTGTTATATCCAGTGAATTTGATTAAGAGTGGAGCAATCAACATTTCAAGTAGGTAAAACAAGTTTTAGTCAAAGCAGGGGGCATACAAGCGCAATATCATTGTTTGTATTTTTCTATGAGGTTGATTATTTAAATAGCTAAGGTGGCGTAAACTGTGCTAATGATCCTCTACATCGTGCATTCGTAGCAAATCGCCATGCAGTTCGCTAAACGCCTAGAAAAAATTCCTCCCTATCTGTTTGCTGAAATTGTCCACAAACAGAATGAACTCGTTGCTAAGGGAGTTGATATCATCAATATGGCTGTTGGCGATCCAGATAAACCTACTCCCAGTCATATCCTCCAGGTAATGCATGAGGCGATTGACGACGCTTCTACCCATAACTATCCACCTTACCAAGGGACAAAAGAATTCCGGGAGACTGCGGCTAAGTGGATGGAACGTCGGTTTGGAGTGACGGGATTGAACCCGAATACAGAGGTTGTTTCTTCAATTGGTTCCAAGGAAGCAATTCATAACACTTTCTTAGCGTTTGTGGAAGCAGGAGACTATACGCTAATACCAGATCCTGGTTATCCCGTTTACCGAACTTCGACAATTTTCGCTGGTGGTGAATCTTTTCCTATGCCCCTGAAGGCAGAAAACGGTTTTTTGCCTGATTTGACTGCGATACCTGAAGAAGTCGCCCAAAAGGCAAAGTTGTTGTGGATTAATTATCCGAATAATCCGACTGGGGCATTGGCAACACTAGAGTTTTTTGAAGAATTGGTGGCTTTCTGCAAGCAGTATGATATTTTGTTGTGTCATGATAACGCCTATTCAGAAATGGCATACGATGGTTATAAACCGCCTAGTGTGCTGCAAATTCCGGGCGCAAAAGATGTAGCGATTGAATTTCACAGTTTGTCTAAGTCTTACAATATGACAGGCTGGCGAGTTGGTTTTGTTGTTGGTAATGCCATCGGTATTAAAGGCTTGGCACAGGTAAAAACTAATGTTGATTCTGGGGTGTTTAAGGCGATTCAAACATGTGCGATCGCAGCTTATTCTACTACCACCGAAGCAGAACTCCAAGCCATCATATCGGTATACCAAAATCGCCGTAACATTATCGTGAATGGATTGCAATCTCTAGGTTGGCCGATTCAGCCTCCGAAAGCTACCCTTTACGTCTGGACACCTGTTCCTCCAGGATATTCCTCAGCAGAATTTGTGACGTTGCTACTTGACAAATGTGGCATTCTTGTCCCTCCAGGCAGTGGTTATGGTGCATCTGGAGAAGGCTTTTTCCGCATTGCTTTAACTATCCCTGATGAACGGTTGCAAGAAGGAATTCAACGGATGAAAGATGCTGGTATTCGCTACGCCTGATACCCAATGCTGTGGATTGAGGATGCGGGCAGGCAAAGAATAATACCTAATATCAGCGTTGCACAACAGTAGGATGAATTGAGGCAAGCAGGAGAAGCAGGGGGAGAATTTTGGAAGTCCCTAAATATAATCAATTCCGCAACCATGCAAAGCCCCTAATCCCGAATCCCCAATCCCCCTTGGTATGCTTGCCAAAGTTGGTGAATAAATTGATTTAGTTGCTGCTTGGCAGCTAAGTCAGGTTCAGTTTTTGGTTCTTTTGCTAAAACTTGGCTTAAGAAGGTAATTACCTCTGTGTCTAAAGCTGGCCGAAATAAATTGGCAGGCCAAAGCAGGTCAGACGCATCTCGCAAATCGGTAATTAGGGGCGATTCTTGAATCAAGGTAACCATTAATAAAGGACGCACCCAGCACAACTGGCGGGAAACTACAAATTGAATGACTTCTGCATACAGATTCCTGTCGCCATGCTCTAAAGACACAATTTGTCCTGGTTGAAGAAAATCTAGGCTAATGTCCATCATTATGCAGTTTGGGCAGGGGCAAGGATTATTTTGAAATTTGCTTAATTTTAAAAGTGAAAATACGCTATGTTTAAGAAAAGCTTCTGTAAGATTAAGGTAGCACTCTCACGGCAACGATGTCTAAGACATCTGCCTCACAAGTGGCTACGCAAAACTAATACGACCAATCCCTGGCAGCAAAGGGTTTTTCTAGCATAGTATCTGGACAAAAATACTATAGAATAGGTAAATAACTGTTAAGCGATCGCAAAACAGAGACTTTGTTGTAGTGAAGTAACGAGAAAAGAGCAAAGAGCCGTGTCAGTTGAAACCATTCAAAAGCCTTCCACAACCCGCAAGCTCGCGCCTCGGTATCGCGTTTTGCTCCATAACGACGACTACAACTCGATGGAGCATGTTGTACAGTCACTAATAGCCACTGTACCAAGCCTTACCCAACCCCAAGCTGTGAGCATTATGATGGAAGCCCATACTAACGGGCTAGCTTTAGTCATTGCTTGCGCCCTGGAACACGCTGAGTTTTATTGCGAAACATTGATAAGTCACGGTTTAAGTAGCACGATTGAACCTGATGAATAGTCATTGGTCATTGGTCATTGGTCATTAGTCGAAATTTAGAGTATTGGCTGCTGATTAGTGACTTAATTTAGTATGAAAAAAAACCTTGTCCGTTTAGCTGAACGCCCTGCCCCTATTAGGCTGGGTGCTTTTATTTTGACTTTATTGTTGCTATGGTTGCCATTGGCTACACCAATATACTTACTAGTGCATGATTCAAACTTAGAAAGTATATTGACATTGGTATTGTTATATGCAGTCTTTATTTTTCTCCTGAGATTATGGGGTAAATATGTCTACCAGCAGCCCCAAATTCTGCGGCATTATGGCTTAGAATTGACGCGGCAAAACGGACTGGATTTACTGCGTGGCTTGGCTCTGGGGATAATTAATATTCTGATACTTTTTGGGGTAGAAAGTTTGTTGGGTTGGTTGGTGTGGCAACAACCGAAAGTTTTTTTACTGAAAGTAATTTTAGAGGGTTTACTTGTTAGCTTAGGTGTTGGATTTGCTGAGGAATTGTTATTCCGAGGCTGGTTGCTAGATGAATTACAACGAGATTACAGTCTGCGTGTGGCACTGTGGACAGATGCAACTGCGTTTGCTACATTGCACTTTATTAAACCCTTGGAGGCAATTATTCATACACTACCGCAATTTCCAGCTTTAGTACTGCTGGGATTAACGCAAGTATGGGGAAAGCGTTGGCGGAGGGGACGCTTGGGTTTTCCAATTGGTTTGCATGGTGGTTTAGTTTGGGGTTACTACATTATTAATGTAGGTAAATTAGTGAAATATTCTGGCCAAGTTCCTGATTGGGTAACTGGTGTGAATAATAATCCCCTGCAAGGAGTGATGGGGGTGTTGTTAATGAGTGTACTAGCTTTGTGGATACGGGGAAGGACTGAGCGATCGGTTGTCTGATAAGATGAGCGTTAGTTTTTTACGGCAGCAAAAGAGTCAGTTAGTATCTTCTTAAAATTATCTTGATACATATTTACAGGAAATAGTATTCACACCAAATTAATTGATTTTGCTATTATGCATCCCATGATTAAATTGTACAGTGCGTAAGTAAGTCCTAATATTAATGCTTAATTGCTGTGGCAATAGAGTAGTAAAGATAGGATTGTAAATTTAAAAATGATTTAATTAGCTTATGGAAGATAGAAGAGAAAATATCAACAGTCGAAAGTTACTCAAAAGATATGCGGCAGGAGAAAGAGATTTTGCTGGAATTCGCTTCAGTGCGTCAGCATTGGATGGAGTCGATCTGCGCGAAATTGACTTGAGTGAAGCTGATTTGATCAGGGTTGATTTAAGTGGTAGCAACTTGAGTCATGCCAACTTGAGTGGAGCCAGATTGCTGTGTGTAAATTTGTATGCTGCTAATCTCGAAGGTGCTAATTTGCGTGGGGCTGACTTGAGTGGTGCAGATTGCATAGGAACTAACTTCAGAAATGCAGACCTGAGCGAAGCTATTTTAAGTGGTACTGATTTCACTGGGGCTGACTTGTATGCGGTAGAAATGGATGATGCTATTTTGATTGCAACCGACTTTAGAGCAGCCCAAAATTTTAGCAGTCCCGGACAAGGTTCTTTGATTTGTAAAACCTTTTGGGCAGACGGTGAATTCTTCAAAGGCCCCGAGTGGCTGGAATGATGTATTTATCAATACTTTTCGATTATGCAGTTTATTAAGTTAATACTCTACTGTTAATTCTCCATAAAATTTGGATGGCAATAAAAACGATCGCCATAATTCACCTAGCGCGATCGCACCTACGCCACATTTTTGACTGAGATCATTCCTTCATCACACCACTGGATCGGTAGCCATCTGTCAGAATCTTTATCTAGTGCTGGCTTGAGACGGAAATTAAAAACCTCTTGCCATACCTCTACTCCATACTGGGATACAAAATTTGCCTCCAGTTCTTTGAACTGTTCCCATTGTCGATTTGCGATCGCAGTCAACATGGGAATAATCGCGGTGATTGAGACTTGTGCAGCGACGGGTGTCATTGTGGGTAGTCCTCAAAAATACAAATAATCGGCATAGGTGGTTTTTTGGTGCAATCTTTACGCAAGCGTCTCAACCACAGTCCCCACCACACAAGCTTTATTCAAATTAATGCCGCTCAAATTTGCACCTTCTAACTCTGCACAAAGTAAATTCGCTCCCGTCAAATTTGCCCCTGCCAAATTCGCTCCCCGCAAGTCAGCTTCTTCGAGGTTTGCTTCACTCAACAATGCTCCCTGCAAATCGGCGCGACTCAAGTCTGCACCTTTGAGATTTGCCCCAGTCAAATTTGCACCGCGCAAGTCAGCACCGCGCAAGTCAACACCTTGCAAGTTCACATTCATCAAATTGGCACCACTCAAGAAAGCACCCACCAATGACACATCACTGAGTCTTGCTCCCATCAAGTTAGCACCACGCAAATTGCTACCTCGCAAGTCAGCGCTTGTTAAATCTGCTTGCATCAGGTTTGCTCCCATCAAGTTCGCCCGCAAGTCAGTTTCTTGGAGGTTGGCTCCCATCAAATTTGCCCCCTCCAAATGCCCACCTTCGAGTTTAGAACCAGCAAAATTAGTGCCGACAAGGGTAGCGCCAGCAAGATTAATCCGGCTTAAATCCAGTCGGGAGAGTTCCTCGTCTTCTAAATTTGCCCCTGGAAGTTGTTTGAGTTTTCCTAATTTAATGGCTTCAATATTCATGTAAAGTAACTACTAATCTCTTCACTGATCTTGCTGTGGCTATCCCATTGGGAATCAAGTATCCAGATGCCGGCGCTGAATTTGGGTGTCATCAAAGGTAAGTCGAGTCCTTGTTGTAAACCCATAACTAATAAAGCTAGGGTATCTACAAGTTTAGGGTCAAAGCGCGTAGATTGTTGCTGTCTGCACTCATCTAAAGCTTGAGTAAATATCTGTTCCCGGCTTTGATTTGACGATTTTCGCTGATTGACTCGCCACTGAAAGTCTGCCAATAATGCCAAAATTCTCGACTCTAGGGGAATTTCATCTCCAGCTAAACCTGCTGGTTCCCCTGTGCCATTCCACCACTCGCTTTGGTGAGTGATAATTTGGGCAACTGCTCGTAATCTTGGCATGGTTCGCAATACTTGCGCCCCCGGTACTAAGGGACAAGTTAAGGGAGAACTAGGGGCATCTTCTTGGTAGCGTGTGGATATACCACCTGTGAGAACGCTTTCTGCTTTTTGTAATGGATCTATGCGATGTAACAAAGCCGCTAGCCGCAATCTCTTAATCTGCCATGCGGGAAGATCCAAAAGCTGGGCGATCGCTTCAGCAAGTACTACTACTTCCGCAGCTGCCATTGGATTGTTGACATCTGCCATATCCATCAGTTGCGCCATTCGCAAAAAGGCTTGGATTTCGTTAGAAACCAAGTTTCGATCTAGGGTTTGTTTCTGAAGGGCTGTAGGGATGGATAAATTATCTTGCCCAGTCTGGAGGTAATCTACTACACGGGAGACAACTGCCCCTAAATTTTCTAATCTGGCAGTAGATAGTATGATTTGCCGTTTATCTGCTGTGAGTTTTTCCGCCAATTCTGGGTTATATTTCTTGATGTGAGCGATCGCTATTTCTGCTGTCTCTTGCACTAACTCTGGCTCAAATGTCCACAAGCCATAGAATTTGCGCTCTAAGTCTGATGTCGGTACTCCAATGCTGCCATAATCAGCCTCTGATAATTCTTGACAAATTACCATTGCTGTGTATCTAGGCGATAAAATAATTAAGTGCCACTCCTGAGCTACTGGATCGATTGGATCTAACGCTACTAAGTCTACATTGGGTAGCTGGCTGGTAGGATGTTCGCCAAAGCCGGATTCAGCGGCAGCCATAATCACAATTTCGCCGCTGCGCTGGGCGATATCTGCATATCGCCCGGCTTCTTGCAGATACCATTTACCCTGCTGGAAAGCTGTGATTACTAAGGGTTTACCGTCGTCTGCTAAGATGTGGTCTTCAAGAGCATGGCACAGGGCAACTAAGGTATTTTTGTAATAAACACCGAATCGAATTGGCCTGGTGCTGTGGCGATGGGATGTTTCTAGTTGTTGTAGGATTGAACCTTCTAACATGGGATTGGGTGAGAATAACCGCAGAGGGGGAGTGGGTAGAGTAGGGGGGTAAGCGAGAGACTAGGAGATAAAATTTGCTCTTGTTTGATTCTGCGAATTTTATCAAACAGCTGCTAACTGTTTGTCTTTTGTCTCTATTGGTGCAGAAAGTGCTGCTTCTAAGTCGGCACAACCCAGCTTTTCTTCTAAGATTTTCATGACTTCACGTCCGAAATCGTTGGGGTTTTGTTGCCAAGCTTGCAAGCAGACTTCTCCAAAGAATGAACCAAGAGGTTCGGGATTCCAAAGGAGTTTTTTGGCTGTCCACGGCATCAAGCTCATTGGATCGTACCCTGGTTTGAGGATACCTTCTTTGAAAGCGTATTCTTCTAAATGGGTATGGGGTTGCAATCCAATAAAGAAAATCGCAGGTTCGACTTTATCAGCACCAAAAATCCGTTCTAGTTCGCGGTGGTAGGCGATGGTTTGGCGGATGGTTTCGGGACGTTCGTCAATGACGTTAAAGGAGTAATTGACAGAAACTAAGTCGTTAAAACCAGCTGCTTTTAAATCGCGGCAGTTTTGCAACACGGTTCGCAGGTTATACCCCATCCGCATTTTCCGCACGAGTTCTTGAGAACCACTGGTAATTCCAATTTCAAAATAGTTCATCCCGGTTTTCGCCATCAAATCGCACAACTCTGGCGTCAAATTATCGGCTCTGATATATGCTGCCCAGTGAATATCTGTCATACCAGAATCGACGATTTTTTGCAAGAGTTCTATGGCATCGTCGATAAATTTTTTCGCGGGGATGAATTGGGCATCAGTAAACCAGAAGTTGCGAATGCCGCGATCGTATAATTGGCGCATCTCAGCAACTACTTCATCTGCTGGGTTGATGCGTACTTGTTTACCTTCGACAACAGTGTAGACGCAATAGCAACAGTTATGAGGACAACCACGCTTAGTTTGTACACCTATATAAAAGTCTTCTTCTTGCAGGTAAAAGTTAAATTCCGGCCAGATGCTTTCGATATAGTCGTAGTTACAAGCTGTTTTTTCTATTGCAGTGGGTTGTTCGTGAATTAGCCGTTCCCGTGGTTGAGTTTCTCCCGCAATGTAACAGCGTTCATCTCGAAAATCTCTGCCACTTAAAAGTTTTTCCAACAGGGTTTCCCCTTCACCCACAGAAATAATTGTCCCTTTGGGTAAGCTTTTACCCAACTGCTCGTAAAATACACTAACTGCACCACCACCTACAACTACACGGGCATTGGAATTATATTTTTGGGCACGCTTTAAACCGCGTTTGATTAAGCCCTGGTTCCGCCACAACTCTACATAGTAAGCGATGAAGATTCGCAAACCGCCCAATCCACCGCGTAGTTTCAATAGAAGATTCTTGGCATAGTAAAATTCAAAAGCGTTTTGCAGTGGGTTACCACCACGTCCGCCAACTGGAGCATAAATTTGAATATCCCGCCAAGAAAATACTAGCAGTGTAGGTTTAAATTCATCGATACAGCGATCCAGAGCAGAACTGTAATCTAAAGGTGGCACTGTTCCCAAATCAAAAATGCGCTGTTCAATATTAGGAAACTGTTTGTGGACGCCATCGCTCAGGTAGACAACCCCAATGGGAAAGATAGGGTTACAAGGAAGGCGAACGTAAAGAATTCGATTTTCCATCATGGGTGTTTTGACTTCCATCTTGCCAATCTTTGGGGAAAGCGAGATAAATTCTAGTTTTAAGGTGTGTTTTTGTTTTGGCTGCTTTTAATCTCTTAGAATTTTGCTTGACATTTAAGCAAATTATTGATATGTGTGAAATTTCTGTTCACAGATGTAAAAATCAATAAAATTGCTTTGCATACCAAACGCATGGCATCAAGAGAGGTTTTATGAAGACATTTTTCATATAGCTTTACGATAACATTGAGTTTATTCATTAAGCGACGATCCCAGGATTAAAAGCTTGGGATATATGAAACACAAAAATACACCCCTGAACTAGGCTCAAGCTAAGGGGATCTTCGCCATACCTACCCTGTAATTATCTGCCCGAAAGAAGTTAAAGCTTTTTTGTCAGAAATTAAAAATTAAAAGATGTTCACATAGTGTAAAATTACAGAAAAAGCAGAAATTTTTATAAAATTTTTATAACCTACGATCTATCTTTAGGTAGAAATAACCGACAAAAGTTCAGTTGGTAGTCGGAGCTACAACAACTGGGGATCGGGCAATGCTAGGCTTGGCTAGTGTAATGTAAAATTGTGGCGTAAAGCTCCTCAGCAGTTATGGCTCAAATATTAGATCCTCTACCACCTGAGCAATCGGGAAAAATTCTCTGCTGCTACATTAATGCCACCAGCAAAATCCAGATAGCTCGCATCTCCAATATTCCCAACTGGTACTTTGAAAGGGTTGTTTTCCCTGGACAACGTTTAGTGTTTGAAGCTCCGCGAAAAGGTCAAATGGAGATTCATACAGGGATGATGGCAAGTGCAATTTTATCCGATAAGATTCCCTGCGATCGCCTGATGCTCCAAGAACCCAGTACTAATGAGTTTGATACAGACTCATCAGATGAAAAAGACCCTTTTAATACCAAACCAATGTTGCAGCAAATTAATACAAAAATCGGAGATACTACAAAACCCTTACAAATCGTTGGTTTAGCATCGGTTGATTAAAAAAAAATTTTACTAAATTTAAGGGTTGCTAATTTAGCAGCCTTTTTTGTTTATTATTTATTGGGAATTGAAAAGAGGCAGAGGGGCACAAAGCTTGGAGCAGAGGGGAAAGAAGTAATTTTATTATTCTCCCCCTTACCCCTACTTCCTGCTCCCCTACTTCTTCTCAATTCTCTCATTTGCCCCTCTCTGCATCTACAATCATTCTTATGAATCTGCCTTCATTTCTTTGGTTGTGGAAAATAGCCGCCTGGTCGATGGGGTTGTCCCTGCTGGCATATTTGATGTTAGCAGTCACCGGCGTTTGGATGTTTCAGGCGAGAACTTCGCGACAATTCCCTGTTATTACCCCATTTATGGGCGGGAATAGCACAGTGCGATCGCTCCACTATACAATGGGCATCAGCATGGTAAGTTTAGTGCTACTACTGCTAGCGATCGGCATTGTTGGTACTCTCGGTCACTTTGGTTCCTTGGGTCACTCATCACATTTAGTTGCTGGATTGATAGTGGTAGCATTAGTTTTAGTATCTGCTTTCAGCGCCACGCAAATTAGTGCCAGACGACCTTGGGCTAGACCCTTACACATCGGCCTAAATATTATTCTTTTTATAGGATTTGCCTGGGTATCGCTTACTGGTTGGATTGTAGTACAAAAGTATTTACCTTAAAGGATAATTTGCAATTTAAAAGTGGCATAGCTTATATGCGACAACCGAGGTAGGACATAGACCTACCCTACAATGAAGAAAAGCATTGTAATTGAGCCGTGACAGCAAACTCAGCCAATATTTCAGCTTCTGTTTTTCGTCTGTCTCCTTTGATTCGGATGACGCTGCTGAGTCTATACATAGCACTCACAGTTCCATTACCCTTCTTATCGCAGTTTACAGCTGCACCAGTACCCCCAGGATTATTGTGGTTAGGCATTAGCATCGGCTTAGTTGCCTTGTATGCTGTATTGACCGAACAAGTAATAGTAGATGACCAGGGAATTCAGGTTACTTACCCCGCCTGGGTGCCTGGCTTTTTTCGGAAAGGCTGGTTTTTACCTTGGTCAGAGGTGAAAGAGTTAAAACCGCGCACCACTGGTCAAGGAGGGCTAGTTTATTACTTCCTTAGCCAGGATGGGAAAGCTTATTTACTACCGATGCGTGTAGTTGGATTTGCCCGTTTCGTGCAAATTGTCCAAGCAAAGACGGGCATTGATACCACAGACGTTCGTCCTTTAGCCCAGCCGTGGATGTACTTGATTTTACTAGTATTCACTCTGCTGTTACTATTGGTCGATGGCTGGGCGATCGCTACAGCCTTAACTACCAAACAATTAACTTAAAATTGGCATGGGACATGGTTATTTCCTTTGTCCCCCTGCTCCCCTATTCCCCACTACCCTTGAATACAGCAAAAGCCACACTTAGGCTAGAGCAAGTTAATCTGTTTACAAAGCTGAAAACCCAACTTCCCGGCAATCAGCAGGGATACCCCATATTGCAAGATATTTCCTTGGAAATATTCCAGGGCGAACGACTGACGATTGTAGGGCCAGTTGGCGCTGGTAAAACTTCGTTACTATACCTCCTCAACCGCCTCATTGAACCTACTAATGGCAAAATCTATCTAGAAAATCAAGAATATTGCCAAATTCCCGTCATCCAGCTACGCCAGATGCTTGTACTTGTATTGCAAGAATCAAAGCTGTTGGGGATGACAGTTGGGCAAGCCTTGGCTTATCCTTTAGTTTTGCGTGGTTTGCCCAAACAAACAATTCAGGAACGAGTCAGCCACTGGACAGAACAACTGCATATTCCCAGTGAATGGTTAGGGCGAACAGAGGTGCAACTTTCTGCGGGACAACGACAACTAGTAGCGATCGCTCGTGCCTTAGTTATCCAGCCTAAAATATTATTATTAGACGAGCCAACCTCTGCCCTAGATGCTGGTACGGCTTCTCATCTAATGCAAGTTTTAACCCAGTTGAGTCAAACTCATCAAACCACGATTCTGATGGTAAATCACCAACTGGAACTAGCCCAGATGTTTTGCACTCGGTTATTACACCTACAGCAAGGTCATTTATTGGCAAATCAAAGAGTCTTTGAAATAGACTGGCTTAAATTACGAGAAAGCTTGATTAAAGCAGAAGCTCAAGACGATTTTGGATTTTAAATTTTGGATGAGTTAGGAGACAGGAATCGGGAGTCGTTTTCTTGCTCCCCCTCACCTCAGTGCCCCACTTATACTTGACTACTACTAAGTGTTGAACGTTGATTACTAAATCTTTCTCTAGCTAACTTTGTTGTTTGTGACTGTGAAATATTAGTATTCAAAATTTCCATGTTAAAACGGTATCCTACATTGCGGATAGTTTGAATCAAATTGGGTTGCCGAGGATCGAGTTCAACCTTTTTCCGCAGCGACAAAACGTGAGTATCAATAGTACGAGGGTTATCGATAGCGTCAGGCCAAGCACGACGCAGCAATTCCGACCTACTCAAAGGCACTCCCCCAGCTTGTGCTAAAACGTACAGCAAACTGAATTCTTGGGGCGTTAAGTCGATGAACTCCCCTTGGAAGCGGACACGGCGCTGAACTAAATCGATTTGCAAAGTGCCATAATCCAAATAAGCTGGTGCAGTAGGTGTGCGCTTCCGGCGAATCAGTGCCTCTACCCGTGCCAAAAACTCTTGCATCCCAAAAGGCTTGCTCAGATAATCATCTGCACCCGCCTTTAAACCTGCGACGATATCACCTTCACTATTACGGGCAGATAGCATTAAGATTAGAGGCTGCTGCTGACGATGCAACCAACGACAAAACTCAATGCCATCACCATCAGGCAGGTCTGCATCTAATACGACCAGTGTTGGTTGATGGCTTAAAAATATTTCCCTTGCTTGATAAATGCTGGCAGCTTGATGCACACGGTATTCCAGTTGTTGCAAGTGCCAACCCAGCAACGACCTCAGATGGGGATTCCCCTCAATGATTTCTATACAAACCGAACCCACGGTGGCAAGACCCCTTAGCGTCGATGACTTTCAAAGTAACAAGCCCATCTCTAAGGTTTTGTAGCCTTTGTTACTTCAATTGCTATTAGCTTTACATTTCCTCATAAAAAGAGTGGCAATATATTTAATTTATGCCTTGCCAAAAGGGGATTAGAAATATTCTTAAATTTTTGTTAAACTTATGAAAGGTGTTGTTACACTTAATCAAAAGTTATTTTAGCTTAACATTCTGCTTTGAGACGCGTGTAATGTGGCAAATATCTATAACCCAACCAGCTAATGACTACGACAGCTTTTCAACCTGATGGTGAAAGGAGATTTTTACGCAAAAAATTAGTGCCCCCATCCAGGAATATAACACCAATACAATTGGGCTGTTGACCATGAAAATCAGAAAAATAACTCTAGCAGCTAACCAGAATCGATGTTTTCTGGAATAGGATTAAAGTAGCTTGTAGCTACTAGGAGGGTGCTGCCCAAAGTAGATATGTTGACTTTAACCTTGATGCCCAAGTGAAATTACACTTCACATTTGGGCGTGAATCATTTACAATTCTCATTCCAAAGAGATTAATACAGCAGTTATGCTCCAAGACACACAAACTATCCGCTATTACCAAAGACTCACCGACGCCTTCGCCGAGTTATGGAATCGCGGTTATCGCACGGATGACATGCGGATGTATTTGGATGGATATCTAGCCGCACTGCGACATGGCAACATCATTGAACCTTTTCTGATTCATCGCTTAGAAGAAGAAGCCAGCCGCTACTTGTACGATGGATCGAATTTTGCAGTGCCGCAACCACAGCCACAGACCGATTACTACTAAATACCATTTACTTGGTCATTGATAGTAACCGTTAATTACCGCAGATCATCATAGCACATTATCTGTATTGGTCAATCGGTTGCCGTGGTGTGAGATTTTGGAGATATTGTATTGAAAAAACACATCCCCTCAGCCCTATGTTGGTCTTGCCAATGCGACTGAGGGGATTTTTGACGTAACCTGAAATCGATTCTTTGTCAGAAACCAATAAAAAACCCTTGAAAGGGCTAGAAATAGTGTTTCCCTTTCAAGGACATTAAAAACAGTAGGTTGCCTTGATTGCGAAGCGCAAATTCAGCAGTATACCCTCTGGTTTGCTGTAAACAGGATGTTACGAGGCTAGGGCTACTTCTACCCTTTGCTGCAATTCACCTTTCTGGTACAGTTCAATCAAGATGTCAGAACCACCAACGAATTCACCATTGATATAGACTTGGGGAATTGTTGGCCATTCAGAGTATTCTTTAATACCTTGACGGATTTCAGGGTCTGATAGAACATCAACTGTCTCGAAGGGAACTCCCAAGGTATTGAGAATCTGCACAACGTTGTTGGAGAAACCACATTGGGGCATTAACTTGTTTCCCTTCATGAAAACTAGAATCTTGTTCTGTTGTAGCAAGTTATCAATTTTGTCTTTGATTTCTGGTGTCATGGTACTTGTGTTTCCTATGTTGGATTCAACAGTGAGGAGTGAGGAGTGAGGAGTCAAAATTTATAACTCCTAACTTCTAACTCTTGTTTACGAAGCTGCTGTTGCTTGCCAAGCTTCGGGAGTGTATGTTTTTAATGCCAAGGCATGAATCGCTTCAGATGACACAGCTTGCTTCAATGCACCATAAATTAACTGGTGCTGCTGCACCAGCCCCTTACCTGCAAAGTGCGATGAAACTACTGTTACCTGATAGTGGTCACCGCCACCAGTCAAGTCTTGCACCTGAACCTGGGCGTCTGGCAGTTCCGCCTTGATCATTGCCTCAACCTGCTGCGGACTAATCATCGCAATTCCTGAAAAAACTTACTTTTCTATTATTAACAGATATAGAGCAAATACCTGTGCCAACTTCAGGTTTTGGCAAGGCTGGGGATAAATGCGCCTCTGAGGTATATTTTTGAGAACGCTGGATCGAAGGCTACCGCAGATAATCTTATCGTAGCACTGGGGCGTTCCAAGGTGCTGTTCGGGGAGAGAAGGATGTGAAAGATAGGGAAGATGGGGAAAACAGACAACAAAAATTTAATTTATTTATTTTTTTTGAGATGAAGATGATGAAGCCCCACCTTCTCTGGGATAGGGAGAATCAACAAAACCCAATTCAAACAACTGTTTATAAGCTTTCTTGCCTAAATCTCGCGTCGGGTTTTGACTCTTAATTATTTGAATCAACAATGGCACAGCTAATTCTGGCTGATTTTGTGCTCGATGTACCAATGCTAGCTGAAAGGTCGCTTCATCTCGTTTTTGGGCTGTTAATAGAGCTTTTTGACGCTGAGAATCAGAAACTCTATTGTCAATTCCCGAAAAGCTAGCGTTTAACTCTTGATAAAAATTAGATAGCTGATTATAAACCTGACGTGCTTCTTGCAGCTTTTTGGCAGCTAAGGGGTAATTTTGAGCAGAAACGGCTTGTTCTGCATCTTTCACGAGGCGATCGCCCCCTTCAATGCTCAAAAGGCTGTTACTTTGGGTTATGGGGCGGAGGTTATTGGGATCGTTGGGGTCAATAGGTTGTGGTTGGCTAGTAGTGCCTGGTGACTGTGATACCTGAGCATTCACAGGTGATAGCAGGCTGAGGACTGCTATGACTGATAAAACAGTACGGTGCATCAAGGTAACAGCGGCAGCAGTGTTCATGGGATCAATTAGTGCGACAACTATATAAAAAAGTTATGGAAACTTCGGGTATCTTAACTCTGTTTTGGCTTGGACAAAGCAAAGCTACATCCTAAGTATCTCTGATTTAGACTAAAAATCTCTTTAATAGAGTTCCCATTACCCCTGTATAGCAACTAACTTATATCGCGGTGATGAACAATACTTACGGTGGAGTGTTTCACCATCTGTCTGACTACCGCCTTTCCTGAGCAATAATTATCTCAGGTTAAGTGGGATATTTGGCAGGAGAATCTTCCTAAAGCACTGCTTGAAGTATTTGCGTAGGCGTAGCCTGCCGTAAGCATCGCACCAAACCAGCTAGAGATGGCAATGTCCTCAGTCCGCGCTTCCCAAAATTCTGTTTTTACCAGTAATCTTTACAGAGAATCTAAAGACTTTCATTTAACTGTCTGAGCAAATAGAGTCAGTCGCTAAAACTTCTCTACGAGGCGCTTTGCAAACGCTATCGAGCGTCGGATTTTAAACTTTGGGATGAGAGGATTTGTTCTACCCCCAAGGGACACGGGGCATGAACTGAAATAATTTTTAATTCTTTAATCTAAAATTGGCAAGGTCAATGGTTAAGAGCCAGTCTTGAGACTCCTGATGTTTGACGAGATCAAGAATTAGTAATTTCTGCAAATGCGTGATTAGTAATTTTTGTTTCTTGATGGCTTAATTGTTGCAGCGCTTTTGCTAAATCAGATGTGATGTTTTTGGCATCTTGCTTTATACAGCCACTCATGTAATCTGTGACTCGGATTGGGGAGCCAATGTCAATACTCACATCTGTACCCCAACTTGGATAAGGTTGGCTGTAATTAATGCCTATGGGTATAATTTTCACTCCCAGTCCGGAATGACTAGATTCAGCACTCAAAGCAAGACGAGCAATTCCCGGCTTCAACTGGTGAACTTGACCATCACGAAAAATGTTACCTTCGGGAAAAATGACTAGAGTTTTTTTCTGCTGAAGTAGCTCAACTCCATGTCGCAGCGTGCGGATTGATGGATGCTTAGAATTTACAGGAAACCCCCCCAAACGTTGGACAAACCAGCCTTGTAAACCTTGGCATTCGTCAATAGTCACCATAAACCGCAGGTCTTGTTCTCTCCGACAATCAGCGGTAGCGTAGGGTACGAGCAATGCATCCCAACGCGCCCGATGGGTAGGCGCGAGGATTACAGGCCCAGTTGTCGGGATATTTTTTTGTCCGGTTATGCTAATTTGCCCAAAGAATAATGGTAATAAGCAGTGACGCCCTAATAAATATGCCAGCGGACTTAACCAAGGAGAAACTCTTGAAGTTGTGGGAGCCACCTCAGAATTTACTGGTGTGCGCTGGCAGGTATCGGATGAAGGGTAAAATTCCATGATGACGGATACAGCTGATTGACGCGTAAAATTTAACGAAAAGTCTTATTAGTTACACCGTAGATTCTCTTGCGTAACTTGTGTCGTACCAGATGGACAGTTTTACCTCTGTCCGTTAATTTCCGCTATGCCGCTTAGTAGCAAACCAAGCCTGTAACTGTTGACGACAAGCTGACTCTCGAATGCCTCCGATTACCTGGAGACGGTGATTAGAAGCAGTGCTATCGGGTATGTTAATAACTGTACGAATTGCGCCAGTTTTTGTATCGTCTACTCCATAGACAAGTAGTCCTATACGTGCTTGTACAATAGCACCTGCACACATCGGGCAAGGTTCAAGAGTTACATAGAGAGTGCATTCATTCAGATGCCAATTTTGTAAAGTTGTTGCAGCTGTTTTGAGAGCGAGAATTTCCGCATGAGCGGTAGGGTCTTTGTCGCGCTCTTTTCTGTTTTCTCCTTGTGCTAGCAATTTGCCTGTTGAATCAATAATAACAGCACCTACAGGGACTTCACCTGCATCACCTGCTGCTTTTGCTAATTCTAGGGCAGAACTCATCCATTGTTGATGTATAAGATATTCTGTATACTTAGTTAGCATATTCTTATCAATATAAAAATTTTAAAATTCTGCTCGCCTTTGGACGGGCGAGGCACCGATGCTACGAGAAAGAAAAAGTATATAGCGGTTCTCGGTTGAGTAAGTACAGAATTCCACCCCCAAGCCCTTCCCCGCTCTTCGAGAGAGGCTTAAGATATACCTTATATGATTAGAAAACGCTATACAGACCACAGGCTTGAAGTTTTGTCATTACTTACATTTGAAAATATCCGCTTCGTTGTTATCCCGCCTTGGAATAAATTCCAAGGCTAATAGCTCAAGTCCTCTTAAGAGGACTAAATAAGAATTTAAGTCCACTTGAGTGGACTTTAGCTATTAGCCTAGAACTTAAGTTCTAGGCGGGATGTGTGTCACTGCAATACTTTAACTGTTACAAAAATGGGGGTAATGACAAGGACTAGAAATCTGAAGCTAAATAGCGGCTTGGGCTAAAAGGGGATCGAGTTGACTTTGTGTGTCTAGTTGATAGAGGTCATCACAGCCGCCAATGTGCTGGTTATTAATAAAAATTTGCGGTACAGTACGGCGTCCGTTAGCGCGTTCTGCCATTTTAGCTCTGGCTGCTTCGTCGCCGTCGATTTTATATTCAGTAAAATTTACACCTTTCCACCACAGCAGGATTTTGGCTCGAATGCAGTAAGGACAAGTTTGCCAGGTGTAAAGTTCGACGTTGGCTTTGACTCGCTCTGGATGGCGATTTAAGAGGGGATTAAGAAAGTCCAGCATAATTTTCTTAAGCAAGGTTTTAACTATATCTCTAGCCTAGATCGTTGCTTACCGCATCGGCGCTGGAACCCACTTTTGGAAACCCTCTAAATGATTCCAGTAAGACAAATATCCAGTCAATGCCCAAATTAGAGCGGCTACTATCAGCACTGCTACACCAATTAGCCGCCAGGTTCGGTTGGTTTTCCAATAAAGAGTTGGCGCTGCAAAAATACCACCTAAGCCGGTTAAAATAAAGCCGATTCCCGATAAAAGCGGTTGCTTTGTCATATTCAAGTTGATGATGCGGATACCGACTACGATCGCAACTGCACCAGCAAAGAAGCCGTAAATTGCTATTGTCAATAAATCCCAACCTTGAGCAAGAGAAATCGCAGCTGCCACAAACAAGATTCCAAATAAGACACTTGTCTCACCGAAGGCAATGTTAAAGCTACCCATTACTGGCCAGGTGAAGCTCATGTGTAAACCAGTTGTGAGTGCGATCGCACCCGTAATCCCGAAACCGGGAATCCACTGTCTTTGATTAGAACTATCTATACCACGATACACATAGTCAGCCAGTAGAAATAACCCAGCTACCATGTTGATTAACATGAGGGTGATGTAGTCGATAAACACGATTAACCTCTGAATTTGACAAGTTATTTACTCTGCGCCTCGTTCTTTATTTTTTAGTGAATCTACCAGCTTTTTAATTTATTATTTTATACCTAAAGATAGATACTAAAGAAAAGCAATGTTCTAGATATACACTGTTACCGATTTGTGCAAGTTTTTAACTTAGTTACGTGTGAACACGTTTTATACTGGAGTAGTTAAGAGTAAAAAATTAGGATGTGTTAACTGGCACTTTTCTAACGATTTAGCAGTAAAACTTAACTTTCTTCCACGTGTATCCGCCCTTTGGTAGACTTGAAAACTGAAATAGGCAGATGAAACGACGCAAATTCAAGCAGCTGAGAGGGCAAACTCTGTGGAAAATACACTTGGGTTAGAGATTATTGAAGTAGTAGAGCAAGCCGCAATCGCATCTGCAAAGTGGATGGGTAAAGGCGAAAAAAACATCGCTGACCAGGTAGCTGTGGAAGCTATGCGGGAGCGGATGAATAAAATCCACATGCGCGGTCGCATTGTGATTGGGGAAGGCGAACGTGACGACGCGCCTATGCTATACATCGGGGAAGAAGTTGGTATCTGTACCCAACCAAATGCCGAAAGTGTCTGTAACCCTGATGAATTAATTGAAATTGATATCGCCGTTGATCCCTGTGAAGGCACCAACTTGGTAGCTTATGGACAACCTGGTTCGATGGCTGTCTTGGCAATTTCTGAAAAGGGTGGATTATTTGCTGCTCCTGACTTTTACATGAAGAAGTTAGCAGCACCTCCCGCAGCTAAGGGCAAGGTAGATATCAACAAGTCAGCCACGGAAAACCTGAAGATTCTCTCTGAGGTTTTAGACCGGGGTATTGAAGAACTTGTTGTGGTAGTAATGAAGCGCGAACGCCACAACGATTTAATTAAGGAAATCCGTGAGGCTGGAGCGAGAGTTGCCCTAATTTCAGACGGTGATGTGGGTGCAGCTATAAGCTGCGGTTTCGCTGGAACCAATATCCACGCTCTGATGGGTATCGGTGCTGCTCCTGAAGGCGTAATCTCAGCAGCAGCAATGCGTGCTTTGGGTGGACACTTTCAAGGTCAACTGATCTACGATCCAGCTATAGTCAAAACAGGTCTGATTGGAGAAAGCAGAGAAGCCAACATTGATCGCTTAAAGTCTATGAATATCAATGACCCCGATAAGGTCTATGATGCTCATGAACTAGCATCTGGTAAAACTATTCTGTTCGCGGCTAGCGGCATTACCAGTGGTAATCTCATGCAAGGTGTACGTTTCTTCAAAGACGGGGCAAGAACTCAAAGCTTGGTAATTTCCAACCAGTCGAAAACTGCTCGATTTGTTGATACAATTCACTTGTTTGGTGAACCAAAAGTTCTCCAACTGAACTAATTTTTAGGGAATGGGGAATGGTAAAAGTAGAGGTAAAGCATTTGGAAAGAAATGTTTCTATAAAAGGGAAAAATCATTACCAAAAAGCTTTACCTTTATAGTAGTTAGTAGTTAGTAGTTAGTGATTAATGATTGGTTGGAAAACTATCAACCAATAAACAAAAATTCCCCATTCCCTATTCTCACTTAATGCCAGATTGCCAACTACCAACTAGTAACTACAATTTAGCAAATGAATATAGCAGTGGTGGGGTTAAGCCATAAAACAGCCCCAGTAGAAGTCCGGGAAAAACTGAGCATTCCAGAACCACAAATTGAAAGTGCGATCGCTCAACTGGCCAGCTATCCTCATATTGATGAAGTTGCAATTCTTAGCACTTGTAACCGCCTGGAAATTTACATTGTCACCAGTGAAGCAGACCAAGGTATTCGGGAATTAACGCAGTTTCTTGCGGAATATAGTAAATTACCCGTGATTTCTCTGCGAAAACACTTATTTATGCTGCTGCATGATGATGCCGTGATGCACGTGATGCGTGTAGCAGGTGGTTTAGATAGTCTGGTACTCGGAGAAGGTCAAATTCTGGCTCAGGTGAAGACTACTCACAAACTGGGACAGCAATATAGCGGTATAAAAACCATTTTGAATCGATTATTTAAACAAGCGCTGACAGCTGGTAAGCGGGTTCGCACTGAAACTAGTATTGGTACTGGTGCTGTCTCTATCAGTTCGGCTGCTGTGGAGTTAGCGCAGATTAAAGTAGCAAATTTAGCAGCTTGCCGAGTGGTAATTCTGGGTGCTGGTAAAATGTCGCGCCTGCTGGTGCAACACCTAATTTCTAAAGGTGCTGTGGAAATTAGTATTGTAAATCGCTCTCGCGATCGCGCCCTAGAATTAACAAAGCAATTCCCTCAACAACCGATCAATATTCATCCGCTATCGGAAATGATGAACGTAATTGCCGATAGTGATTTGGTATTTACAAGTACTTCGGCAACAGAGCCAATACTTGACCGTGCCAAATTAGAAATGGTTTTAGAAGTTCAGCGCTCTCTAATGTTATTTGATATTTCTGTGCCGCGTAATGTTCATGCGGATGTAAATGAATTGGAAAACGTGCAGGCGTTTAATGTGGATGATTTGAAGGCTGTAGTAGCGCAAAACTACGAAAGCCGTCGTAAGATTGCACAAGAAGCCGAGCGACTTTTAGAAGAAGAAGTGGAAGCCTTTGATATTTGGTGGCGCAGTTTAGAAACTGTTACCACTATTAGCTGTCTGCGAAATAAAGTCGAAACTATCCGCGAACAAGAGTTAGAAAAAGCTTTGTCGAGATTGGGTTCGGAATTCGCCGAAAAACATCAAGAGGTGATTGAAGCATTAACGCGGGGAATTGTCAATAAAATTTTACATGACCCGATGGTACAGTTGCGATCGCAGCAAGATGTTGAAGCTAGACGGCGCTGTATGCAAACTCTGCAAATGCTTTTCAACCTGGATGCAGAGGAACAATTTAGTTAAATTTAACAACAAAATCCCCGGCTTCTGTGAGAAGTTGGGGATTTGAGGTTTTCAATTAGATATACTTCTAATTAGATAGACATCTAATTAGAAGTTAGTTATGCAACCAGAGCAATTTAACATCTTACTCCGCTTTTTCAAGGCATTAGCGGATGATAGCCGATTGAAGATTGTAGGTATCCTGGCGAATCAGGAGTGCAGCGTCGAAGAATTAGCAGCACTACTGCAACTCAAGGAACCGACGGTATCTCATCATTTAGCGAAACTTAAAGAGCTAAATTTGGTGACAATGCGTCCTGAAGGTAATAGCCGCCTGTACCAGTTGGATAGCGAGGCTTTGCAAAGCATTAGCAAGGAAATTTTCACGCCTGAGAAAATAGCATCCTTGATTGAGGATGTGGATACTGAAGCTTGGGAAAGCAAAGTCTTGAAAAACTATTTCGAGGGCGATACTCAATGCCTCAAAGAAATCCCCGCTAGTCGCAAAAAGCGTCTAGTTATTCTTAAGTGGTTAGCAAACCAGTTTGATGTAGGAGTCAACTACCCTGAACGCTTAGTAAATGATATTCTCAAACGCTACCATATTGACTGCGCCACCCTGCGACGAGAGTTGATTGCTTGCCAGTTAATGCAGCGAGAAAATGGAGTTTATTGGCGTACAACATAGATATGGAAATTGAATTGCGCGACCTTTACGAACAAGTCAATTTTGCAGAAAATAACGAAGATTAAAAAATCAAGCTCTGATTCACCCTGGATGCTGATTCATCCAAAAAAATTAACTTAAAATTTTTTAGCAAGTAGCTACCAAAGTTCCTCACTAAATTTGTGTTTCTTCCTCGGTAAAGATAGGAGGCCACAATTCAGTAACGGGCAATTCCCAACCGGGGAAAAGTTCTGGTATAGTTAAAATCTCGCCATTTTCTAAAACCGTAGCTTCGCCTGTAGAGCGATAAATTGTAACTGTCTCTTCATCAGGATCGATCAGAATCCCGACAACTGCTCCTAGTTCTATAAATTTCAGAATTTTAGCTGCTATAAGTTTAATTTTATCGCTCTGAGATTTAATTTCTACCACCAAGTCAGGGACAAGTTCTCCAAAGTAACGAGGACTTTGGAGAAGTCGGGAAGCGCGAACAAAGGAAACATCAGGTGCTTTAAGGTTTGTATCTGGCATAATGAAACCGCCTGCGGAATCAAACACTCTTCCCCAGCGACGAGGATTTATCCAAGCAAAAAGAAAGGCAATGAGACGACTACTGATTTCGCTGGATACGATATCTGACGGGCCGACAATTGAAATTTTCCCATTTTCGAGTTCCAGCTGGTAATCTAAACCTGCTTCGGTAAAAGCGGTTTGAACTTGCTCTAAATCTTTGATTGTCATCATTCACATAAAAAACTTTTTCTACTGAGATATATAACTCGATTTTAACAAAAGCCAAATTTCCGAAAAAATTAATCAGATGACAGCAAAACAATATCACCTTCTTTTGCAGCATTCTGAAAAAATTCTAGCAATTGTGGATATAGCTCAAACAACGGTTCTATCTCCTCTTCGTCCCATCCTCCAGGGCTAGGATTTGGGTATATTTCTGCTGCATTAAACACGGTAGAATTAAATCGAGCCTTCAATTCTTCAACAGAAATTTGACTTAAAGCATCGGCAACATCTCGAACCTCTTCAAGTGAGATACCGTACAAATCCGTAAGTCGCTTCAAACTGTGTCGGTGTACCCCCCATGACTACATTACAAAAAGGCGGTGATGCTTGAGTATCGTCCAAATTTGACTCTCCAGTGAGAAGAAAATGTAGTGCGTGCCAATCTTTTTCAAGACTGAAGTTACGTTCATCGCTTCGTTGCTTTTGTCGTTGGGCAATCATTGCCTGTGGATTACTAAAATCAAAAACTAAATCATCTAAATCAAGCCCAAAGAAAGATGCTGCCGCTTCAGGATCGTTCTGAATTTCTGAAAACTTTTGTGGCGTAATGCGTTTATAGCTAGCTGTAATACCCATAATATTTTCTCTAATCTAAACACTATTAATAGTGTTCACTTTGACTTTGGACAAGTAACAGTATTTATGTACTTTTATATATCCAAAGTCAAATCACTAACTACATTGCATAAACAGAAAGTCAATCACACTCTACTTTCCTAAATAAGCTTCTAAAACTTTGGGATTAGTTTGAATTTCTGCGGGTGTACCGTCGGCTAAATTCTGTCCTTCGGCAAGTACCCAAACGCGATCGCACAATGACATAATCACATCCATATTGTGTTCGATAATCAGAAACGTCATCCCATCTTGGCGGTTCCAAGTGATAATGCGATCGCAAATATCATCAATCAGTTTTGGATTCACACCAGCAGCCGGTTCATCCAACAAAATTAGCTTGGGATTAGTCATCAGCGCCCGCCCCATTTCCAGCAGCTTACGTTGTCCACCAGACAAGCCACCAGCATAATCGTGTGCTTTTTTTGCCAAACCCACTGATTCTAATAGAAACATTGCTCGTTCTTCGAGTTGCTTTTCTTCCTTAACGACAAGGTGCGGTTGCAACTGCACCTGCCAAAAATTTTCACCGGTTTGTTTTTGCGCCGCCAGCAGCATATTTTCTAACACCGACAACCGCGAGAGAGTCCGTGCAACCTGAAAAGTGCGGATTACTCCCTGCTGGGCGATTTGATATGGTTGCAAACTGTGAATCGGTTCGCCATCAAAAATTACTCGTCCCTTATCTGGGCGGATGAAGTTTGAGAGTAAGTTAAATAAAGTAGTTTTACCAGCACCGTTGGGGCCAATCAAACCCGTGATGCTGCCTTTAGCAACTTCGATTTTCGCCTCATTAACTGCTTTGACACCACCAAAGCTTTTAGAAAGTCCAGTGGCTACCAAAAGGGGAAGTGGCGGTGACTGGTTATTTACCAAGAGTAAGTTCCTCCTTTTTCCCTAGAATACCTTGGGGACGCCAAATCATCAGTACCATCAAAATTAGTCCGATTATCATGATCCGAAATGCACCCAAACGGGCTTCATCAAGGGTGACGATTCTGGGTAAAACTTCCCGCGTGAGTGCATCGTAAGCAAAGAAAATTACCGCACCTAAGATTGTGCCAACATTATTCCCAGAACCACCTAAAATCACCATAATCCAAGTGTCAAAGGTGATCTGTGGTTGAAAATTATCCGGGTAAATGGCGCTGAGTTGCCAAGCGAAGAAAGCACCAGCGATACCTGCGATCGCACCCCCTAACATGAGAGATTGTAATTTATACCAAAAGACATTTTTTCCCAGCGCTTTGGGAATTTCTTCATCTTCGCGGATGGCTTTGAGAATTCTACCCCAAGGCGATCGCACCAAAATTTCTAACCGCCAGTATACAAATGCTAAAACCAACAGCAACACCAGCATTAAACCCGCTTTTGGGTTGTAATTATACAGTCCGATGACCCCAGAAATATAAATCGCTGCCGCCAAAATTGCTAACACAATTCCCACACCCAAGCGCGATGCAAATTCTTGTTTGCTAGTTGTCCTTTTGCCTAAATCAGTAGTCCGAGATATTTGGGTGGTGCGAATCCATCGCCACAATGTAAAGAAAGTTACAGCAGCCAGCAGTGTCAAAAGCCCAATCATTACAAATCTGACAAACAAATTTGGCTCTGTGGATAGGGGTATGGGATAACTTTGCACACCAAACGCCCCAGAAGTCCAGGTGTCACCCACAGGTAATTCCTGATTATTCACCACCAAACGAATTAATTCGCCCGTACCAATAGTGACAATTCCTAGATAATCTTCCCGCAAGCGCAGAGTTGCAAAACCAATTATCAAACCCAACAAGGCGGCGACAATTGCCCCAGCTACTGCCGATATAGGTAGGGGTACGCCCTTTAAGCTTAACAATACGGTTGTATATGCTCCAATGGTCATAAAAGCAATGTGACCAAAGTTAATTAACCCGGTAAAGCCCCACTGTAAATTAAGTCCCAGTCCGAATAGAGCAAAAAGTGCTGTAGAAATTGCCAAGAAAATTAGATAGTCAACCATATTTAGGAGTTAGGAGACGCAATTAATCGCCTCTGTACAAGATGTTAGGAGTAGAAACGCGATTAATCGCGTCTGTTGGGAATTGGCAGTTAGGCAAAACAGTTCCGTTAGCGGATAGCTAGGGTTTACCCCGTTCTGAGTAAAGAAGTGAGATTCCCCACTCAAAACTCCCCCTGCTCCCCCTGCTCCCCCTGCCCTTCTTCCCTCTTCACTGGGCGAATAAATTTTAGCGTAGCTTGAGCGGAGCTAATTTTGTGGGAATACTATTTATTGTTGGTGTTTCCAGTAAGGGAATAATTAACGTATGAATTTGCTGCGACTTAGAATGCATCACTTAATCGAGCAATTAGCCGATGACGATTTGCAAGACATTTGGAACGTTCTCGAAGCTTTACATTGTGACTTTTATATGCTGAAAGCGATACAACAAGTCAAGCGATCGCAGCAACCGTGGGATATCTTAACCCATGAAGAAGCGATAAGACTGTTGATGTTTTTCTGATTCAGCAGCGCTTTCTTTTCTAGTGCCAGTGGCCCCCCTCAAGTATTGGTTAAGGTAACACCTAGTGAGTCTGGAAATGCGCTATGCAAGGTCTTTTTTACTAGACCTGAAGAATTTAGAACCTGCCGCCTACGAGCGGGTGTATGATTTTGTGTTTATTGAGTTAGCCCAAAAGTGGCAGCTGACCGATTTAAAAGAACTACGACAGCTTGATGGTGAAGGCATTTTTCACCGCTTTACCTTAGATAATTATCTAATTGGTATAGAAATTAGGGGTGAAATTGTGAAATTTCTGCGTGTCATCCCTATGCCAGATGTCTGAAGTGAGGAGTCAACGGAACACTTAAAACTGTAAACTGTATAAGGCTAGGCAGGGATCGCTATAACCTTACACTAAACTGGTTTTTGAAAAACACTTTATTTGAGATTTCCCTATGGATGCTAGGGCACTTTGGCAACGATACCAAAACTGGTTATATTTCCACGAGGGATTGGGACTGTACTTAGACATAAGTCGAATCCGGTTCGATGATGCCTTCGTGGATTCGTTGCAGCCGAAGTTTGACAAGGCGTTTGCGGATATGGCTCAACTGGAGAAGGGTGCGATCGCAAATCCCGACGAGAACCGGATGGTTGGACATTACTGGCTGCGAAATCCTGATTTAGCGCCAACTCCAGAACTTACACAAGAAATTGTCCAAACCCTAGAACACATCGAAGCCTTTGCGGAAAAAGTCCAAACAGGTGCTATTCATCCTCCCAGAGCAAGCCGCTTCACGGATATTATCTCCATCGGCATTGGTGGTTCCGCCCTCGGCCCCCAATTCGTCGCTGAAGCCCTTGCTCCCGATTTCCCGCCCCTGAAACTTCACTTTATCGATAACAACGATCCGGCAGGTATCGATCGCACTCTCAATCATCTACGAAATAGCCTCGCCAGCACTTTGGTATTGGTGATCTCCAAATCTGGGGGAACGCCGGAACCTCGTAACGGCATGATTGAAGTTAAAAAAGCCTACGCCGGACACAATTTGGAATTTGCTCAATATGCGGTAGCAATTACCAGCGTTGATAGCAACCTCGATAAACTGGCCAAAGACGAAGGTTGGCTAGCTAGATTTCCCATGTATGACTGGGTAGGAGGACGCACCTCAGAAATGTCTGCTGTGGGGCTAGTACCAGCCGCATTACAGGGCATTGATGTTCGTGCCATCCTAGATGGCGCAAAAGAGATGGATGATGCTACCCGCGTCCCAGATGTGAAAAATAACCCAGCAGCCTTGCTTGCTTTGTCTTGGTACTTTGCAGGTAACGGAAAGGGCGAAAAAGATATGGTTGTCTTACCTTACAAGGACAGCTTATTTTTATTCAGTCGCTATTTGCAACAGCTGGTGATGGAATCCTTGGGCAAGGAAAAAGACTTAGACGGTAATGTTGTCCATCAAGGCATCGCCGTTTATGGCAACAAAGGCTCAACAGATCAACACGCTTACGTTCAGCAGTTGCGTGAAGGTGTAGCGAATTTCTTTGCTACCTTCATCGAAGTGTTGGAAGATCGTCAAGGGCCATCTACTGAAATAGATCCAGGAGTTACATCAGGCGATTATCTTTCCGGTTTTCTCCAAGGAACCCGACAAGCGCTTTATGAAAATCACCGCGATTCGATTACAGTCACGATTCCCCAAGTGAACCCCCGAATTGTAGGGGCATTAATTGCTTTGTATGAGCGGGCTGTTGGTTTATACGCTAGCTTAGTCAACGTCAACGCCTACCATCAACCAGGCGTAGAAGCTGGCAAAAAAGCTGCCGCTTCCATTCTCGATTTGCAAACACGAGTGGTAGCAGTCCTACAAAAAGAAAAAACTCCCCTTTCTCTTGACGAACTCGCCGAGAAAGCAGGCGCATCAGAACAAGTTGAGGCAATTTACAAGATTTTGCGTCATATCCATGCCAATCAGCGAGGTGTGGTTTTGCAAGGCGATCTTCAGAAACCCGGCAGTTTGACCGTTTCTGCTAGCTGATAGCTCTAGTCTAAATATCACATTTCGTCCCTAATTGTTGTCTCAGCAACAATTTTTTATTGTGAAGCATCCTATATAGAAGATATATCTTCTATATAGGATGCTTTACTGTATAATTCGTAATTCGTAATGACGCTCACGGACTCGCTACCGCTACGCTAACGTAATTCGTAATTAACAAAGGAATTAATTGCTTGCCCTAACATAAAGTTAAGGCAGCATTAATAACTAGGATTAATACTATGACTGAATCAACAGCAAAACAACCTGCACGTCGGGGTAGAATCTTTCCAGAACGTACTTTACCACCAGAGGAACTTGCTAGACGCAAAGCTGAAGATGAAGTATTTTATCGGCGTTGTCGAGCAATTTTTGAGCGTGTGCGTTCCGATTTGATTAAGGAACACTATGGCTGGTATATTGCAGTGGAGCCAGATAGTGGTGATTATTTCATTGATGCGGATAAAATGCAAGCTCATAAAAAAGCCCTTGAAAAATACCCAAATAGTAGACATTGTGTATTCTGTCTAAATGAAACAGGAACAACTGGCACAATATGATTCAGGGGAACTTTGGGGATAATGATGGGCAACTATATATATTGTATTATTTTTAATTAATAGGTAAATCACGGAGAAAGTAAAAGCGAGCGCTATTCAAATTATCTGACATTAAATATTGTTACAATAAAGTTAAAGCTGTCAATAAACTGAAATATAAATCATGAATATTCAAATTAAACCTGAACTAGAGCAAATTATCCAAGCGCAAATTGCTACAGGTAGATATGCGAATCCTGAAGAAGTTATTACTAAAGCCTTGAAGTTGCTATTAGAGTGGGAAAAAGGTTACCAGCAGTGGGTTGAAGAAACACGAGAAAAAGTTGAGGTTGCTATTGAGCAACTGGATAGAGGAGAAGGCATTGATGGAGAAATTGTAGTTGAAAAATTGCGAGAAAAACTGCGTAAAGCGAGAGAATTACAAGGATGAAGCAACATATTATCTCGCCAAAAGCCAGCCAGGATTTATCAGAAATTATTGATTATTTTGTCAGTATCAATATTGATGCTGGGGAGAATTTTGTTGAAAAGTTTGATAAAAAGTGTAAAGATTTAGCTAATTTCCCCAATATGGGACGCAGCTACGGAAATATTAAAGCTGATTTACGCGGTGTTCCTTTGGATAGTTATATTATTCTTTATCGAGTTGGAAATAATGGAATTGAAATTGTCCGTGTAGTTAGTGGTTATCAAAATTTGGAATCTTTATTTGTAGAATCAGATGAGTAAGTTGGTGTTTTAGTTAACTTCCAATTATCTATTAATAAATTATTCAGAAAGTAAAAGCAATACCTACTGCTGGCAACGCCTACGCATTTCAGTTATTTTTAAACGAACCGCAAAGGACGCAAAGAGCACGAAGGTAAGAAAAGAGATATATTTTACTATTTTTAGTTAATAGGTAAATCGCGGAGAAAGTAAAAGCGATCGCTCTTCCAATCGCTGCCTTTTATTCGCCCTAAATAGCCTGTTAAGGGTGAGGAAAGTTCAATCAAAATTTCGTGCATTTCTGGAGTTTGTATTCGCTGTGGCGGATGCGAACCAAAATACGCACCATGTAGAGCTTCAACGCCAGCAGATTCTATACCTGAGTTTTCTAAATAATTTTTGACAAGCTGGATAATGTGCGATCGCAACCTTATAGATTGTTCAACTTTATCAATATAAGTATTAATTTTATCTTCAGCTAAACCAAAAGGAGCTTGTTGCAAACACTCTTTTAGTTCTAATAAGTTGATAGAATTTTTGTAGTGTGCTTGCAGTTCAACTAGTTTTTGCAAAGTTTCCGGGCTAATAACATTCATTTGATTTTCGGTTGCTGTTCTCAGGGCGTAAAAATTTAGTTCTCCAGCGGCTACAATTAATTTAATTGAATTTTCATACTGAACTTTACGAAGATGGTTCATGCCTATTTTTAGTAACTGTGCAGGTGTACCATCAGTAACTTTCTCAGTTTTAGTTGCTTTGCACTCTCCTACTATTGGATAAGGTTGTTCAGCGTAAAAATCCATGCCTCCTGCGCCACCAGTTCCATCTGGATTCAAACCTGAACCTGTAAAGCCTAATTTTAGCAATCCTCTACGAACTAATTTTTCAAATGTATGTCCGTCGCTAGAGTTCCCAACTTTAGCAATTTTTTGAATCCAAGGTAAGTCTAAATCTAATGGATTTGTTGGTTGATTGCTACTCCAACCCAAAAATACTTTGATATCGTCGTCTAATTGTTTGGCTGCTGGTTGGCTAATGCTTAGGGATGCGATCGCACTCTGCAATTCTTCCAATTCAGAATGTAGCGGGGGTTCTAGCTTTTCTAACTGGTGTTTGCGTTGGGCGAAGGTGCGATCGTTTAATACTGGCTTTTCTTCAGAAACAGTTAGAGAATTAGGTAAACTAACAAATTTTCCTATCTTTTCCTGAATGTTGGGATTTACTGGTATTTCTTGTAACTGAGGTAACTGATAGACGCGCAAGTAACCCAGGAAAAGATACTGTTGTGTTTGTAGTATTTCCTTTAATACTTTTGGTGTCCATATTGTTAATTTAGACAAAATATCTAATGGCTTAGTCTCGTCTAAAATTTGGCAAAGTTCACATTTAGCCCAAGCTTTAATTGAAACTGAAGAATCAGTAGGATAAAGTGCAAATCTTTGCCCAGGACGAATAAACATCCTGGGTAAAGCTGCGATTGTTCGCCCCTGTATTAAGGCTTCAATATCAGGGACGGGTAAACACAGCGCTGTTGGAATTGAAAACTGCTGATTCATTTATAATTAACTATAGATTTAGGTCGATATTATCGGCAGTAGCAACACTTCGAGGAATACTAATAGGTAATCCATCATCAGTTAAATTTGTAGGTTCTTGCCCAGAAGGATCGCTAAGTATTTCTCGAATCAAAGGATTGTTGATTGCTAGTTGCTTCTGCTCAATAAAATCAAATACCTCTTCTTCTGTAAGTTCGTAACTATCTTTGTTATACCAAACAAAATAGATAGCTAATAGAGGTTTAATATCTTGGCTTTGCAAGCTTACCCATTCTCCACCTTTTTCTTTCAAAAGTATTCTTAAACGTTCTCTAGCTAATCCTGCACCTGGATTAATCTTTTTTGAACGAACTAAACAACCGCGAGTTAGATCAAACCTTCTGTAGTCAATTAATCGATTCAATGCTGCACCAATAAACTTGCCGTCTTGCTGAACTACAGTTACTCCAATTCTCACTTTCCTATTTTTGTCAACAATTCTGAAATCTATATAACCATCGTCTGCTGCACTAGCTTTTATTTCTTCAATGTCTTCAATTGTCACTCCCTCTACAGTTTCACCAATTAAGCTATTGAAAGCTAGCCAAAGAGCATTACCCATAGTTTCTTGTTCTTCCATTAATGAATCAATAGAAGCGTCAACATTTGCTAATTCACTATTGAAGTATGGTTTAACTGGATGAATTGTTGTAGATGTCCATGTACCTATAGGATCTGTATTACTTGTTTTTACTTTTGCAGTGTCATCAACATTCGTCCCATTAGGTATAAAATTCTCTGCACACCATTTTAAAACTGATCTTACAGTAGGTCTACTCTTACCAAGTTCTCTTAGTTTAGTTTCATTAAATGGGTAGAGAGGATGAGGCGGAGTTTGTTGATGTTCCTCATAAAAATCTTGTAACCATTGACTAACGAGAGCAACGATATCATCAGAATTGAGAAAGCTTAGTTTTATAGGCTGTCTATCAGCTTGATCGCTTACTAATCTATCTATAACTGCTTCAGCTTCTGGTAAAGCCTTGATTTGGTCTTCCCAGGTACGAGGATACATAGCTAACAGTAAAACACTTTGTTTTAGACTGTTATATAAATCCTTAACTAAGTTTGCAATAACTTGTGCTGCTAAAAATCCATTATCAGCAGCATCTGCAATATCTAATTCGTCAAAACAAATCACTGGAACTCGATAATTACTAGTGATATCTAAAATTTGACGCGCAGTGCTTAATGCTTCAGCTTCTCTATCCTCGCTTTTAGGATTTGGCAAACCCATTGCTTCAGCTTGGGATTGTGCTAATTCCAAACCAGATAACCAATAGCTTGCATAATTAATATGGGCTGAAGAAAGTGTCCACAAAATCGCTTTTACTATGTAAGGATTGGTTATTTCAGGCTTGATTTTGAGAACACTTTCTGTTAAATGAACTATCGCCTTAGTTGAGTGTTGACTCAACCAACCTGGATACATATTAATATACTGTTGTGGCGTATATTCCCACTGTTTTGCTTCGTTAATTAAAGCTGCTGCAATTTCCTGCCATTGCATTACTTTTTGACTACCAAAAGCTCTGAGACTAGATGCGACACTTTGGAGAAACAGGGAATTAATTTGATTCAAATTATCATACTTACTCATATAGATAAATAAGCTACCATCTTCTGTCTGTAATCGGTGGCGAATCCGACTAATAATATGGCTTTTACCTAACCCTTTCTCGGCTGTAATTGTGATACCTACAGTTTCACGTTTTCCTTTTCGGACTTTATCAACAGCATCAAAAACTGCATTAGAAGCATGAGCATTAATTGAGGGAACATCAGGGAAACTTTTACCCCAGATTTGTTGCGGTCTGACCACAATATGTCCTGCAAAAGGGTTTTGATTTCTAATCAGATCATCAATGGTAGATGTGGTAACAGTCATAGCGTTGTGAAATTAATGTGTGAAGAGTCTAAATAAGGTTTAAGGTTTCAGGCGTGTGGCGTAGCAACGTAATCCATCTAATTCTGTAGCTACCGAATCTTCAATTTTGTCGGGTGCGCTGTCTTCTACACTCCCGCCCTGTAGTTGCAAAATATCGTTAGCTTGCGTTTCCAGCAGCCAATCATTAAACTCTGTACGACTCACGCGATCGCCAATTCCTCTTCTAATCCGATAAATTGGCACTAGATTATTAAAGTTGTATTCATAGTTCAGCTTGTCGTAGACTTCCAATGCCACTGACTTAAACTCGTCATAAGATGCGATTCCTTTAGAAAGCTCCGCTAACGCACTCTTCCCATTAACTGGTACATCTGCACCAGTTACCGCAACATCAATCTGACTAATCCAACGCAACAATGCATTCGCCGCCCAAGTACCGACAATCGTCCCTTCAAATTTAAAATCAGAACTTCTCAAACCCTCACCCAACACCTCCAAACCCTTGGTAGATGTCAGAGAGTATCCTTTTTTGGAGATTGCGATCGCACCCTGCTTCTGTAATTCCTCGAATATCCCTTGATAATCTGCTACCTTCTGGCTTTTAGATACAATTCGCTTAGTGAGTTGGCCCTTCTTAACTTCCTGCTGCGTTCCTCCCAAATCCCACAAAGCCAAAAGGAGACGAGTGCTAGTTAGGGCTGCGTTTTGTGATGTCATATTGAGTGTATTTTTTGGCAAAGATCATCATAGTAACTGTATCTTTTTAAATTATTTATCCAAAAAAACTAACCGAGAAATTGCTGAATATTTCGGCGTTTTAGCTAAATTGATTAATAAAAAATCAACAATATATTTCCTTAGGATGAATGCAGTTTCTCTCGAAGGCAGGATGGAATACTTGAGAAAATGGCTCATCATGACAGTGAAACGCTGTAGCTGTGCAGTTGTAAATTGAGTGGTAGATGTTTTTTCAATCCCGCGCGAAATAACAGGAATTCCAACTTTGTTTTTGCAACAGCAAAGCTTTTAGCAAATACAGGTGATGATGAAATCCGATGAACACAATAATTAAAGAACGTAAAATAGTTTCGCGTCTATTTGCAGTGCTGCTTTGTGCATTGCTAACCGTACCCTTGCTGAGTAGCTGCGGAGGAGGTTCCCGAAACGCTTCTGTGCCACCACCTGTTGATGATACTGCTGGTAGAACAGTGAGCGATCGCAACGCTACAAACCAACCTGAAGCTAAGAAGGGATTAGGTACAGGGCAAAAAGTAGCACTTTTGGCGGGCGCTGCGGCACTTTACTACATGTACAATCAACATAAGAATGCTCCAAAAGAAGGAGCGCAAGGTAAGTACTATCTTTCCAAGAACGGGCGTGTATACTACCGCGATGCTGAAAATCGCGCTCACTGGGTAACTCCACCATCAGAAGGAATTCGAGTACCAGAATCTGAAGCACAACAATATCGGCAATTCCAAGGCTATAACGGGAATTCTTCAGGTCGCGATCTAACTGGTATAACTTCATCCGCAGCTCCAGCACTTTAGATGCGAAGCGTGTGTAAATAAGAGAGCGGGTTTCCCGGAGGATAACGCCGATCGCGCACGTCGGAAACACGAACTTAAATCAGGAGACAGATTATGGTAGATGAATTTTTCCGAAAGGCGAAGGATCTCTTGTTGGGAGGTAACGGCGAGCAATCCGAAGATGCTGAATTTCGCGATCGCGATGTCCGCCCAGCCAGCGAAGACCCCTACGGTGACCCCGCAGACCCGGCATCTTATGGCAACGTGATTCCAGCCAGTCAAGACCCCTATGGCGACCCCGCAGATATCGCGTCTTACGGCAATGTCCGCCCAGCTAGCGAAGACCCTTACGGCGACCCCGCAGACCAAGGGGAGTTTGGTGACGTCCGCCCAGCCAGCGAAGACCCCTACGGCGACCCCGCAGATGAGGATTCCCGCCGTTAAGGCGAAACCTAACTCCAAGCAAGTTTACTTACTAGGGAATGGGGAGAATTCAGTTCAACGAACCTCTCCCTGCCTTGAAGTAAACTTCAACTCTTCCCTCTCCGACTCGGAGAGGGAAGTTTTTGCGTAGTAAAACCAGGGAGAGGTTTTTTTATTAAGCATTACGCATTACGAATTATTCGATCGGCTATTGTTACCCAAAATTTCCTGCGATCGCTCAATACTTTTTCGCACAGATTGAGCCGAAGTATGCAAACCCTCTCTTTCGCGATCGCTGAGATTTAATTCCAAAATACTTTCAATTCCACCGCATCCCAACCGACAGGAAACACCAATCACAACATCTTCTAAACCGTATTCACCTTGTAGATACGCCGCCACAGGTAACAAGCGTGACTGATTTAGCAAAATCGATTCTACCATCACACTAGTAGCCAATGCCGGAGCAAAAAAAGCCCCACCCCCAACCCCTCTTTGCTTGCGGGGAGGTCGGGGCCCCCTCTGGGGATTAGGGGCAGGGAGACAAAGCATAGCTTTGGCGGGGTGGGGTTCTTATTTTTGATTTATGCAAGAGGTCTATTCTGACTTCTGAAATCTTTTATTATTTAAACTCTTCAAGCTGATCCACACGTAACCAAACATTTGGCGTTGGCACTTTCCCGAACTTAACAAGGGCGTAATCACCTTTGACATCTACAATTTCGCCCTTGCTGTCAAACAAATAGGGAGGAAAGCGAGTATCACTGGCTTTTGCTTCCAGACTGTTTTCCAGTTTCTCGCGGATAGCGCGAACCATATCTCCTTTTTTGACTGCCATGAATTTCCCTCTCAAATTTCTAGATTAGACTTACCCGCATTTTAAAAGACTTCCGAGTTAAAAACTCCTAACTCTTGTACAGACGCGATTAATCGCGTCTCTCCTAACTCTTGTACAGACGCGATTAATCGCGTCTCTCCTAACTCCTAACTCCCCGTACCGTTTGGCACTGGGGGCAAAAGTGACTAGATCGCCCAGCTAACCTAATCCGTTGAATTGGTATACCACATACTCGACAGGGTTCTCCAGCGCGGTTATAAACCCAGGCAACACCACCATAATTGCCGTTGACGCCTTTAACACTTAAGAAATTACTAAAAGTCGTACCACCAGCCTCAATACTGGTTTCTAAGACTTGAATTATGGCTGTTCGCAAACGCTCAATTTGCTTTAGCTGCAAATCTATACACAAAGTTTCAGGTAAAATTCCACTTTTAAACAATGCTTCATCGGCATAAATGTTACCTAATCCCGCCACCACCGATTGATCGAGTAGCGCAGTCTTAATCGGACGACGGCGGTTTTGGAGTTTGCTTGCTAAATACTCGACAGTGAATTCCGGTGAAAACGGATCTGCTGCCAGTTTTGCCAAACCAGTCATAATACTTTCTACAGCAACACCAGGTGGAACCCACCACATTTTCCCAAAGGTACGCTGATCGACAAAGCGTAATTCCTGCCGATCGCCAAAAAATAATCTGACCCGCGTGTGCTTATGTAATGGTTCATCTCGATCCAGCCATAATAGCTGACCGGTCATTCGCAAATGAACCCCTAGCCAACCTGTGGAAGAGGAGGAGAGTTCGGCTAGAAGATACTTACCGCGACGATGCCAAGTGGCGATTGCATTCTTTTTAATTCCATCAACAAACTCACCAACAGAAAACGGGTAGGCGATGGTGCGATCGAGCAACACATCTCCACCCGTTATTTCTTGATTGAGGGTCAATTGATTTAGACCCCTTCGGACTGTTTCAACTTCAGGCAGTTCAGGCATTCAAGCTGATTAAGCAGGCAATTTTGATGTATTTGAGGGATCGAGGAAAAAGAGATTGGGTAGTAGTTACAGATCCGTAGGTGGCTCGTATTACTACTCCAGAGAAACCGTAAATACCCGCAGGGCAGCTTCTCATAGATTAGGGTAGGCTTTAATGAAAGATGAATGAACTGAAATTTTCAGACTTCATACTTCAGACTTAAGACTACCCTTCATCATCGCATCAAATAACCCCTTTGTAGCTTTGCTGCTATTTTTTCGGTGGTTTAGCCTTTGGTGCTTCAACCTCAACTAATTCATCCTGAGCAAAGTTGTTGGTATTGATACCAGAGTAATTGACCTTATCAAAGCGGACAATTACAGGGTATTTGATGCCGCTTTGGTCAATGGAAGCCACAGTTCCAAGATCCTGAAACCAGTAGGACTCAGGGCGGAGAATACGTACTTTAGAACCACGTTGAACCATGATTATTTTCCCTTTTAGTTATCAATCGCCAATCTAGAGGGCTAATTGATTTCACTCTACAACCTGAAGGTCGCACCAGGAGTCTTTGTTAAGTTATTTGTCTGAATTGGGCATGAAGCATTGGGTATTGGTCATTGGGCATTGAATATTAGTAATTCTTTTTCCCTCATCTCCTCACTCTCATAGCACATACCAAATTTAAAACTGTATTAGACCCTACTTGACAAGGTACATGTTATAGCGTACCTTCATCGCAAACAGTATTTTTGTACAAACTTATGTTTTACTCAATACGAACACGCTGCCCTCGTTACCTCTGCCTATCCGCAGATCGTTATCTATATAGGTGATATCTAACCAGCCTTCCTGTCGATCGCTCTTGATTGCAAAATCAATCGCCGGAAATTTTTTACCTGCTTCAATTTGTTGGATAAAAGTTACCGGAGAATTGTATTCTATTAAACGTTGCAAGCCGATAATAGAACGCTCAAATTTCACTTGGACACGCCGACCTGAAACTGGCTCAAATTTAGCAGCAACGCTGACTAATCCTTCTAAATAAGGTAAGCCATAAATCTCAGCTATGTTGTAAACACTGGCAGTATCTACCCGGATACACTGATAGATTTCACCGAGTTTGGATAAAGGTAGACGATCTAAGTTTAAAAGAGCATTGCTAGTGGTGTATAGTAATCGCCAATTGCCATCTAGCAAATTACCAGCTTCCACCGGACGGGGTGTAGGATTAAAATCTTCTAAATTGGCGATCGCTGCTAAGATAGCCTGTTTCTGTGCTTGGGTCGCCAGTAGACCGCGATTTGTACCAGCGATCGCATCTAAAAGAGCCGCTTTTTCCATCATCGCCTGTCACCTCTAAAATCAGTCACTTTCCATCAGCATAAACAAGATATTCATAACCTATGTATAGAGCCATAAAAATTACTAAATAACCGCTTTAGGTAAGCAATACGCCTATTAAATAAAAAATTTCTATCTGAATGCGGATTTATCAACTAAAGCGTTGAAAGGATAACTAAATAAATCCGTGTCAAGTGATAGACTCTAAATGTCAACTTAGGTAAACCTTTTCTTGTCCTCCTCGATATGTTGAACTCTCCATTACGTGAAGTACCCCGTAACCAAAGAGCCGATGTCATCCCCCTAAAGCAAGAGTCTTCTTTGTTGGACTGGTTGCAAATCAATGGTCGGATCATCGCGCGTGACGTTCACGAACCGGATTTTCAAGATGACGAAGAAGAAATAGACTCCCTAATGGGTGTAGAAGATGGAATTGGCTACGACCTTGATGATGATGACGATATAGGAATCGCTGAGGATTAGCCTTTTCAGGCTAGGGACTTAGTAGTATCCCTAGTTCCTGGTATTAAGTTTTATAAGTGTGGAGTGAAGGGAAACTTCTGTGGACGCTAAATTATCTCCTGAGCAAGGATTAAATATTTCTGGAATCGCTCTAGCCTCTTTATTAGCCGTAGGGTTAGGTACAACAGCATTTTTCTTGGATTCGTTAGCCAATAGGCTACCTTGGCAAAGTATGTCCTTAACCCTGCCACTACTTTTGTGTGCGCTGGGTTCGGGTGTCGTGGGTTTTTGGGTAATACCCCTACTTCAAGCACTCAAAACTGGACAAATAATTCGCGAAGATGGGCCCCAAGCCCATCTAAAAAAGGCAGGCACCCCAACAATGGGAGGTATATTTTTTATACCTGTAGGAGTGTTAATCGCCTGTATATTGTCTAACTTTGCTACAGACGTACTTGCAGTTTCGGCATTGACAATCAGCTATGGATTTATTGGCTGGCTCGACGATTGGCAAATTCTGCGCCGTAAATCAAATAAAGGTATATCTCCCCGAACAAAACTAACTTTGCAGGTGAGTTTTGCGGCTGTGTTTTGTCTATGGCTGATGTTTAATCAACCTTCTAATATTACAAATATTGCTTTGCCTTGGGTAAGCTTTACACTACCCTTAGGATTCCTATTTTGGCCTTTAGCAGGTTTTGTCCTAGTTGCAGAAAGTAATGCAACTAATTTAACAGATGGTATTGATGGCTTGGCAGCAGGAACAGTAGCGATCGCACTTTTAGCATTAGGTGCCTTAGTCGCGCCTACAGCACCTGGGTTGATGGTTTTCTGTGCTGCTTTAAGTGGTGGTTGCTTAGGTTTCTTAGCCCATAATCGTAACCCAGCCCGCGTTTTCATGGGAGATACTGGTTCTTTAGCACTGGGAGGAGCTTTAGCTGCTGTAGCACTATTGACAAACTCCTTAGTCGCTCTGTTCATTCTCGGTGGTATCTTCTTCGTAGAAACTCTTTCTGTGATGGCACAGGTAAGTTATTACAAAGCTACTAAGGGCCCTGATGGCAAAGGCAAGCGCCTTTTCAAAATGGCACCCTTACACCATCATTTAGAACTGACTGGTTGGTCAGAATTACAAGTGGTTGGAGTATTTTATGTCATCGCTGCTATATTGGCTGCCATCTGCTTGGCGTAGGCGCAGCCCGCCACAGCCATCGCTCCATTCTGAATCGTTTGAAAAACTGCTCGAATACAAAATGACAACTCCCACATCTTCAGGGAGTTGTTTTTATATATAGGAAATTTATAAGTTTCTGATTTCTATGCTGGAAAGTCTGACGCTTGATGCCGATCTGACTTTTCACGTTATATGGAAAAGCCAACGATTGACCTAACCCCCTAACCCCCAACTCGTCGCGGGAAGGGGGAAAATTCAAAGTCTCTCTCCTTAAAGGATGAGAGAAATAGAAGTGAGGTTTTCCAGATACCGTGAAAAGTCAGGATGCCGACTGAAGAACAGCTCGTTTCACCGCTTGGGGTTTTTTGAATTATCAATTATTAATTAAAATAAGTTGGCACAATAAAAGCAAACTGTGTGCAGAAAAGCAAACAAGGCTGAAACCCTTTTTATCCCAACGATAATTATTTACGCCGACCTACTTAATTATAGGTATTTACATACTCCATAACCCGATTCTTCCCTGTTCGCTTTGCCTCAAGCATCGCTTGATTTGCCCGATTCAGAAAATCTTTAACCGTAATCCCTGATTCTGATACAGCTATTCCAAAAGAAGCGGTAATGCTTTCGAGAATGCGATCGCCGTCCCTCAGTTGCATTTGTTGAACATCTACTCTTAGTTGTTCTACTCGCTTCCTGAGGGTTTCCAGTGACATATTAGGCATCACAATCACAAATTCTTCACCACCCCATCGGCAAGGAATATCAAAAGAGCGAATAGATTTTAGCAGCAGCTTTGCTAATCCCTGGAGAACAATGTTGGCAGTCACATGCCCATAGCGCGAGTTGTAAGATTTGAAGTTATCAATATCAAGAAAAATAACACTAAGAGGTTGTCCCGACCGTTCAGCTTCCGCCAGCCTCTGTTCCATTATGGTTTGCATATAATTTTGATTGAATAGTTGGGTCATTCCATCCCGCAAGTTATCATAAGTTAAACGTTGTTTTATCGATAGATTATTCAGTGCAATGCCTAATGTTCTAGCAATAATCTCAGTAATTTGTTGCTTTTCTGGACTTATTTCTTCAAGCGCATAGATATGTAAAACCCCAGCTACTTCGCCTTGTCCAAAGAATGGAACACACAAATGTGTGCCGATAACAGGCTGTATTAAGTGGCTGCACATTAGTCCTGAACTCCGAGGCGATAAAAGGTTTAATTTTCCTCTTCTCAATGCCCAACACTCAGATTGTGAAAATATTTCTTTACTAATTTTTTCATCTCCCCAAATACTATTCATCTGAACATAATTCTTGGAATTAGCAATTATATAGATACAACCACTCATATTAGGAAACAGCTTGGAACAGGTTAAAGCGACTACTTGATACACCTCATCTTCAGACTCGCAGGAATAAAGCATATCCGCCATATCTGAAAGATATATAAGTTCTCGTTTTTTTGCCTCTAATTCCCGTGCTTTTTCTTCTAGCTGCTGATTTAAGTCAGTGAGCGATCGCTGTGCTTCTATGGTTTCTGTAATATCGATACTAATGCCACCGATACGGCGATCGCCCGTTGCATAATCGCTAAAGGGAAACTTAAAGGATAGCCAGTAGCACGGCCGATCGTCGCTACCAGGTATCTTTACCTCTTCAATCAGTTTCAAGGGGCGTAGAGTTTTCAAAACGACTCGATCGTTTTCCATTACTCGCCGCCCTTCTTCTGGATTTGGCAAGAATTCACTATCAGTTTTCCCCAACCATTCTTGTGGATCTACCAAGAATCTAGACTGTAGTTCCTGGTTGTAATAAAGCACCCTAGATTGCTCATCTTTGATATATGCTCCAAACGGCCCCTGATCTAGGAATAGCTGTTGCATTTGCTGGCTGCGTTGAAGTTCGCGAGTATCTTCTTGAGATTTAGCGATCGCCTCTACAATTTGATAAGCGGTTGGCATCAAATAGAATAAGGCAGACAAGGAAACAAACGCCATTAGGTCGAGCACGCCTAAGTGCAGCAGGGACACAGCCACATGTGGCTCAAAGATCGCCAGAAGGTGATGAAATCCGCAAAATAGTACGAATCCACCTGATAATAAAAAGGCTAACCAAAACTTAGAAGGGATAGTTGCCTTAGTTCTGGCAAAAAAAGCCCCTATTACTATAGGAATGCCAAAGTATGAAAATGCAGTGATGCCGTGAGCAATTATGCAATTCCAGTAAATAGACTCCATTGCTGACCTGATATTAACATCTTATTCGTTTCACTATGATTATCTTTGGGTAGCTAAAAATGCAAGTATAGAAAGGATGATATTAATGCGTCATAAGTTACTTTTATAAAAGGATGTTTGTAAAGTATCAAATTGTATCGAGATTCTCCCAATATTGCAGTGACTCCCCTTAAAATGGGGAAATAAACTTTTCAAAATCCTCTTTTGTAAGGGTAATTTACGAGGATTGAAAATCTTTGGTACATCACCGACCACTTTTCAAACATCCTCTAAAGCTTTTCATAGTAAATTTCTCAACAGTTGTTTATTTCACTGTCTTACAAACCTGACTTACCAAGTGAGCGAGTTCTGGCAAAATCAGTTTTTCCATCGCCAGTCGCACAGCATTACTGGAACCGGGAAGCGAAAAGATTAATTTATTTTGATAAACACCAGCAACAGCGCGAGAAGCGATCGCCCGCGAACCAATTTCTTGATAACTTAAAAAACGAAATAACTCACCAAATCCCGGCAAAGTTTTCTCCAGTAACTTCTCAATGGCATCGTAGGTGGTATCTCTTGGCGCAATACCTGTACCACCATTGAAAATTACAGCATCCAAATTTGAGCTTTTACCCAGATTTTCTATCTGTTCTTGAATTTGTGCTGGCTCATCTTTGATAATCGTGTAGGCTCCTACAGCATGGTTAACACCAAGGAGTAACTGCTGAATTAGCTGGCCACTTTTGTCTGTTTCCAAAGTGCGTGTATCGCTGACAGTAACGACAGCACAAGTTACCGTAATTCTAGACGAGTCTGGGTGGGGTTGTGATATCATGGGAAACTTGTTAAACGGCTACATAAAGTTATTAGTCCTTAGTTTTTGGTTTTTAGGAAATAACTAATGACTAAGGACTAATTACAGCTTAAGCTTTGCTCAGTCCCAGATCGTTTTCTTCAGCATACCGCTCCATGAAACGCATAAAGCGATCCCACTCTTGGGCAGACTTCATCACGTAAAGTGCTTCTAATTCTTCCGGTTTCCCGTTGACAAATTTAGCCTTAACTTCACGGGTAATTATTTCGCCTTCTTCGTCAATCAAGTACATCCCGGTAATATCCTCGGTGGTAGCTTGATCTAAAATCTTTGGATTCGTAAAAATAAACGTCGCTGTACCACTGTCGCCAGTGCGCGATCGCGTCAGACGCACATCTGGAGTTACTTCTTCGTCAAGACCTCTAGAAAACTGGATTTTCGCCATGATGAATGAATTTAAACTTTTGTGATGGTTAATTTAATATTCTCTCATCAATTAGAACACCACGGTCTAGAGGCTATTGTTATTCATTTTTTAGTGTATATACTTAAATTGCTTCTTTTTCAAGTAACAAAGTTACAGGGCCATCGTTTTCAATTAAGACTTCCATCATTGCACCAAATTGACCTGTTTCCACCTGCAAACCACTAGCTCTTAACTTGGTAACAAAACGATTATACAAATCTGCTGCTGATTGGGGAGCGGCTGAACGGTCAAAAGAAGGACGGCGACCTTTGCGACAGTCACCGTAAAGCGTAAACTGACTGACTACCAATAACTCACCGCCAATTTCTTGTACGGATTTTTGCCAGCGTTCGTCTCCTTCCGCATCAGGAAACAGCCGTAATTCCAAGCACTTACGCACCATCCAGTCGATTTCAGCATCAGTATCGGTATTAGCAATACCCACGAGCAAATTTAGCCCCCGGCCAACTTTACCGACAATTTCACCGTTAACTGTAACTTGAGATGATTTGACTCGCTGGATAACAACGCGCATTGTAATCTAGATGTTCATCAACGTTTCCGGATTCAAAGCCTCTCTCCGAAATGGAGAGAAATTTATAGTGAGAAGTAATCTCAATATTTTTTACATTACTTAACCTAGTTTGATTTATTCTCGCCTCTTACTTACCACCTGATAAAATCTCTTAATGTTTGATAACGTTTGTAAGTTCCTTGCTGAAACTTTCTCCAGTGACTTTGCCACTTGGTTGTTAGGAGAATCTATCACCCTCACAGAATTAAGCCCTTCTGAGCTTTCTCTTGAACCAATCCGCGCTGATGCGTTGATATTGCTCCAATCCGATGAAGTCGTGCTGCATTTGGAATTCCAAACCCAACCCAAAGCTGATATTCCCTTTCGGATGATTGATTATCGGTTGCGAGTGTATCGCCGCTTTAAAAGTAAGCGAATGCGTCAGGTAGTGATTTATCTGCAACAAACAAATTCAGAATTCGTGCAGCAAACCACATTCACTTTAGAAGAAACCTCTCATAGGTTCGAGGTAATTCGTCTTTGGGAGCAACCAACAAGTGTATTTTTGGAGCACCCGGGATTATTACCATTTGCGGCGTTAAGTCAGACAAATAACCGCACTGCTACCTTACAAAAAGTTGCTCAGGAAATTTCAGGAATTACCGATCGACGTATTCAGAACAATATTGCAGCCTCAGCCTTCATTCTGGCTGGGTTAGTATTAGAGAAAGAGATAATTCAACAATTGCTGCGGAGGGAACTTATGCAGGAGTCAGTAACTTATCAAGCTATCCTTGCTGAAGGTTTAGCTGAAGGTCGTGCTGAAGGTCGTGCTGAAGAAGTGCGGCGTGTAGCGATGAATTTGCTCAAAGAGGGAATTTCGGTGGAAATAGTGGCGAAAGTGACGGGGTTATCCGTGGAGCAGGTACAGCAGTTGGCAAGTGAAGAACCCGGTAATGTAGGGGAGTAAGGAAGCGATGTCTACGACGGGCTATTCGGCGTCGCGATTCTCTCATTTTCATCGATCAAAATCGATGGCGGAACCATTAGAAATCCATTCCCAGGTTCCACCTGGGAACGAGTATTAAACTTTTGTACAGACGCGATTAATCGCGTCTTTAACTCCTAACTTTTATTTGCCAAAGCCTTTACCGCGAGAGGTTGAAGGCAGACAAATGCAGTTTTCGAGTTGACTAATTAAAGCCTCACGATCCAAATTTTGACCAATCAGCACGATTTGGTTTTTCAATTTACCTTTCCATTCATCATCATCCAAGGTGAAGCGTTTACCACAAAGGTGGAAAATATGACGCTTCGGACTTTCATCAAACCACATAATCCCCTTCGCTCGGAAGATATTTGAGGATAGCTGGTTATCTAAGAAATACTGAAATTTCCTAATAGAAAAAGGCTTGTCACTTTGGAAAGATATGGAAGTAAAACCATCATTTTCTAAATGGTCAGAATGATCGTGATGATGGTGGTCATGGTCGTGGTCATGATGGTCATGACCGCATGTTGAGTGGTCATGATCGTCATGATGATCGTGATGGTCGTGATGGTCGTGTTCATCGACCACTGTGTCAAAATATTTATCTGACTCAAACAGACCAACACTCAGAATTAAAGGAAGTGGCACTTGCGATCGCGTAGCGCGGATAATTCTTGCTCCTTCCTTGACTTCGTTAATTTTCGCTTCTAACTCGTTCAAAGTAGCTTCATCAACCAAATCAGCCTTGTTCAGGACAATTACATCACCATAGGCAATCTGACTGTATGCTGCTTCAGAGTTAAATAAATCTAGGCTGTAATTCGCCGCATCTACCACAGTAATAATCGAATCTAAGCGAGTTAAATCCCGCAATTCTGTGCTTAAGAAGGTTAGAGCTACTGGTAGCGGATCTGCCAATCCAGTTGTTTCCACTACTAGATAATCTAGATTTTCTTGGCGTTCTAAAACTTTGTAAACTGCATCTACTAAATCATTATTAATAGTGCAGCAGATACAACCATTATTTAGCTCCACCATGTTCTCACCAGTGGAAACAATTAGCTCGTTGTCGATGCCAATTTCGCCAAATTCATTCACTAGAACAGCGGTTTTCAAACCCTGTTGGTTGTTGAGGATATGATTAAGTAAAGTCGTCTTGCCACTACCGAGAAAGCCCGTAATAATTGTTACTGGCATTCCTTGTTTGGGCGTATCCATTGCCGAAGATTCGGGTGTAACTGCTGATTGCATAGCGCTGTTATCAAATAGTCAAAAAATAGTAATGTAGCGCAGATAGTCCAGAAAACACTAGCATAGGGATGCTGGACTGTCATCCCAGCTGCTTTACCCTATTATTACGTATCTTCTTATTTCAGCATTACTCTGTTATGACCCTAACCCTTTACAATACCCTCACCCGTCGTCCAGAACCGTTTGAAACAGTCGAACCAGGCAAGGTTAAGATGTATTACTGCGGCGTGACGGTGTACGATTACTGCCATTTGGGTCATGCTAGAGCTTGCATCGTTTGGGACGTAGTACGCCGATACCTCCAGTTTATCGGCTATGAAGTCCGATATATCCAAAATTTTACTGATATTGATGACAAGATTCTCAATCGAGCCTGTGTTGAACATTCATCGATGGAAGCTGTAGCCGATCGCTTTATCAAAGCATATTTTGAGGATATGGCGCGGTTAGGAATCAAAGAAGCTGATGAATATCCCCGCGCTACCCACACGATGAATGGCATTCAGCGGTTAATTCATGAGTTGGAAAATAAGGGTTTTGCTTACCCTGCTGAGGGCGATGTGTATTATGCAGTGCGGCAGTTTGCTGAGTATGGCAAGCTTTCGGGACGTAAGTTAGAAGATATGCAAGCCGGGAAAAGCGATCGCGTCAACGTAGAAGATCCAGAGTACCAAAAAAAGAAAGACCCCTTTGATTTTGCTTTGTGGAAGGCAGCAAAACCGGGAGAACCAGCTTGGGAATCACCTTGGGGCGCAGGTCGTCCGGGGTGGCACATAGAATGCTCGGCAATGGTACGCGATCGCCTGGGTGATACCATAGATATTCATGCTGGTGGCGCTGACTTAATTTTTCCCCACCATGAAAACGAAATTGCCCAATCTGAGGCTGTAACAGGAAAACCCTTAGCGCTTTACTGGTTGCATAACGGCATGGTGAAGGTAGATGGTGAAAAAATGTCCAAATCTTTGGGCAACTTTACCACTATTCGAGAATTACTGGATCGAGGAGTTGACCCGATGGCGGTACGGTTGTTTGTACTGACCGCTCAATATCGCACACCCATAGATTTTACCGACGAAGCGATCGCCGCAGCAACCAACGGTTGGCACACCATTAAAGAAGGTTTACTCTTCGGCTACCAATACGGCAAAAAACTAGGTTGGGATTTAGAGACTGGGAATATGCCAATACCCAGCACCCAATCCCCAGTACCCAATTCTTATATTGAACGTTTCCAAGAAACTGTGAATAACGACTTTAATTTTCCTGGTGGGTTAACAGTGCTGTTTGAATTAGCCAAAGAACTGCGCCGCGAAGGAAATATTATTGTGCATGAAGGGAAAACTGAAACTTCCCCTGATGAGTTAAAACATCAATGGCAAACTCTTGTCACATTGGCTGGAGTTTTGGGTTTAGAAGCCGAGATAGAAACAGAAATTCACACGAGTAGTGGTTTGAGCGATGCAGAAATTGAAGCAAAAATTCAGCAAAGGCAAGAAGCACGTCAAGCCAAAAATTTTGCTGAAAGCGATCGCATTCGTGACCAACTCCAAGCAGAAGGTATTACGCTAATTGATAGCCGTGATGGTACACGCTGGCACCGGAATTAAATTTTAAATTGTTATGTGGACTACTCTCAAAAAAGCGATCGCTAGTTTCGACATTCCCGCTGATTGGATCGGTATTAGAGCCGTAAAGGAAACTTCTACTACCCGTTTTGTCCGTGACGCCTTACCCCAGCTAAACGCCAAATCCTTCACTGTCGGAGCCATGCTGGAAGTTTTGGTCAATGGCTGTCTGGGTTATGCAGCTACTAACTCCCTAGAACTGTCTTCCTTACAAGATGCTGCCCAAACAGCCTATAAACAGGCGCTAGCAGCCAGTGAATGGTGGATACATCCCTTCCGTGCTACTGAGCGCCCTAAAGTCGTTGGTGAATATAAATCTCCATTTCTTGAGCCATTGGATGCTCTGAGTCCGGGAGAAATCAACGATTTACTGATTCGTATTTGCCAAACATTGAAGGTTGATGACAAGATTGTGCAAACCATAGCCAGTGCTAGCACAACCGAGAGAGAATCTTGGTTTATTAGCACTAATGGTTCAGAAGTCTATCAAAAAATACTATCTATAGGCACTAATTACGGAGCCACCGCCCAAGATGGAGCGGTTGTACAACAGCGCAGCAACAACGGTTCGCAAGCAAACTGTTACCAAGGCGGACTAGAACTTTTAAAACAAGAAAACTTATGGCATCGGGTGCGGCAAATTGGCGAACAAGCTGTAGAACTCTTGACAGCAGAAGAATGCCCGACCACCCGTACCAATTTAGTTTTAGCCCCAGACCAAATGATGCTGCAAATCCATGAAAGTGTCGGGCATCCTCTAGAAATTGACCGAATTTTAGGAGATGAGCGTAACTATGCTGGGGGTAGCTTCGTTAATAAAAGTGATTTTGGCAACCTAGTATATGGTTCGCCGCTGATGAACATTACCTTTGATCCCACCGTGCCTGGTGAATTTGCCAGCTATGGCTTTGATGATACGGGTGCTGTAGCAACACGCGAGTATTTGGTTAAAGAAGGTGTACTCCAACGAGGTTTAGGCAGTCTGGAGAGCCAGGTAAGAGCGGGTGTACCAGGAGTTGCCTGTGCCCGTGCTTGCTCATGGAATCGACCAGCGATCGATCGCATGGCAAACTTGAATTTAGAGCCTTTAAACGCTAGCTTTGAAGACATTATTGGCGGGATAGAACACGGCGTTTACATGGAATCTAACCGATCTTGGTCAATTGACGATCGCCGCTACAAATTCCAATTTGGTTGTGAGTACGCTAAATTAATTGAGAATGGTAAACTCACTAAAACCCTCCGCAATCCCAACTACCGCGCCACAACACCAGAATTTTGGCATAGCTTAACCCAAGTAGGTAATGCTGACAACTGGCAAATGTATGGTACCCCTTATTGTGGTAAAGGGGAACCAAATCAGGCCATTTGGGTAGGACATGGTTCACCTGTTTGTGTGTTTGCTAATGTCGAAGTTTTTGGTGGAGGAACTTAAATAATTGGTAATTTGTAATGACGCTCTCTACGAGACGCTAAAAGCGTAGCTTGCTTCTCTGAAAGAGTACGCGGACTCGCTACCGCTACGCTATCGTAATTGCATTTTGCATAGGGATTTAAACCTAAAACAAAATGCGTCTACTTGTAGCGAGGGATTTTAACCCGTCGAATAATTATGAATTAGTAATTACTAACTATGTTGAAAAAGTGCAAATTCAGTAGCTAGTTGTTAAGAGTTTTAGATTAAAAACTTTTTCATTAAATTAATAACTCCTAACACCTAGCTTTCTCCACCTCTTTATTCCCTATTAATATCTAATATCCATGAAAATTGAGGAATTATCTGCGTTAGAAGTCAGCTTTAATCGACTGGTTGAAACTCTAGTTATCAAAAAAGCAGAAAATGAACAATTCACGGTGAGACTCAGTAGTGAAAGAAGTCAATTTACTCGTTTCAATCATGCGAAAGTGCGACAAACTGGTTGTGTTGCTGATGGTTGGATCGAACTGACTTTGATGGCAGATCGGCGCAGCAGTGTTCGGCAGTTTCCCTTTACTGGGAATTGGGACGTAGATTGGCAATTAGCATATTCTGCTTTGCAGGAACTACGTGATGAACTTATTCTATTACCCATCGATCCATATCTAGTTTTACCATCAGGAACTAATACCAGCCGGGAAGTACATTCTGGAAATTTATTGGCGGCGGAAGCAGTAGTACCAACTGTGATACAACTAGTTTCTGAATTAGATTTTACAGGGATATATGCAGGGGGATTGATAGTTAAAGCTTATGGTGATTCCAACGGTCAAAAACACTGGTTTGCTACTGATACTTTTACCTTAGATTATTCTCTATTTTCCACTTCTGGGCAAGCTGTTAAGGGCACATTTGCCGGGAGTTATTGGGATATTTCTGCTTACATAGCCAAAATTAACGAAGCCAAAAAGCAACTTGAATTGCTTGCTCGTCCAGCTAAAGAATTGCCACGGGGACAATACAAAACTTATTTTGCACCTGCTGCTGTTGCAGATTTATTACTAATGCTTTCTTGGGGAGCAGTCAGCGAAGCTGATATCCAACAAGGAAACAGTGCTTTAGCTGCTTTATCGCGTCAAGAAAAACAACTTTCTCGAAGATTTAGTTTGAAAGAAAATTTTCAGCGGGGATTAGTGCCGCGATTTAATGAATTGGGAGAAATGGCAGCACCGGAGTTACCTGTAATAGAAAAAGGATATTTGGTAAATACTTTGGTGAATTCTCGCACTGCTAAGGAATATCAAAAAACTGCCAACGGTGCTAATGGTTCAGAGACTTTACGAGCGCCAGAAGTGAGTACTGGCAATTTAGCATTTGAGCAGATTCTTCCGAGTTTAGATACAGGATTATATGTATCGAATTTACATTACTTGAATTGGAGCGATCGCCACACTGGTAGAATCACAGGTATGACCCGTTATGCTTGTTTTTGGGTAGAAAACGGAGAAATTACTGCCCCCATTGAAAACTTACGTTTTGATGAAAGTCTCTACCGCTTCTGGGGAGAAAACTTAGTCGATTTGACTAATTTTCAAGAATTCATTCCCGAAGTAGGTACATACGAAAGTCGTCAACTTGGAGGTAGTTTAGTTCCCGGTATGCTGGTGGAAGATTTTACATATACTTTGTAATCATATTGTGTAAAAACATCCTATTCTTGCTAGAGACGCGTTAGCGTAACGGGGCAAAGCCCAGTCCGAGTTCACGTCTCTACAAAAAATTATAAAATTATCTATCTCTGTAAACTGCATTAATTACAATATCTTTGACACTCAGGTAAAGAATTAATAGCAACAATAAAAATTGCTCAAATTGAAGAACTGGATCTAAACGCCAACCTTGATAATACAAGATTACTCCACTTAACAACATTATAATTGGCGTAAATATAAGTTGGATAATGTAAAGGGCTAAAGCCCAACCTCTAAGCCTGGTTCCACGTTGGGATAGCCAAGCTACTGTTAAAATCAAGTAAATAATTGCCCAAAGCAAATAAATAATTCCAATTAAACCAGCTATATTTAATCCAAAGTTAACTTGAGCGAAAGTAAGCATTTATTAAAAATCCTGCTTAATTACAAGCCAAAATTTTAAATCTATTACCAGGTAGCTTCCCCAAAAGTCTTAACTAATGAAAATTGTTGGGTTTCGCTATTGCTTAACCCAACCGATAATTTCTCCTCATCTCTCGCTAGAACCTCTATCTTTTTTTGCCAGGGGGTGAATTGCGCTGAGTGAGGTTATCAATTTGTAATTGTTGCCGTCCGTTGGTGATAATTCGCAACATATCTTTGAGATCCTGCTCAATATTTTCCAGGACGCCATCGGCATATGCATCAGCACCATCTTCAATTTCTTGAGCGTGAGCGATCGCAGTTTGTCGTATTTGCTCTAACTCTTGCTGACAAGCATACCGCTTGCGGTCAATCTCGGCGAGGGTTTCTTGCATTATTCCCTCACACTCTTGTTGCACTTGTCGCCGCAGTTGTTCGGCTTCTTGTTCTGCCTGTTGAATAATATTGCTTTCAGCTAAAATTTGCGCTCTTTTCGCTTGCGCGGCCTCAACAATCTGCTGCCCATACTCTTCCGCTTCCAGCAGAATTCCTTCCTTTTGTTCCAGAATCACTGCTGCTTCTTGAAAAAGTGATGGCAAGGCAAGCCGGATGTAATCAAGCTGATCGAGCAGCTTTTCTTCATCTATGAGTGTGCGTCCTGTCAGCGGAATCCTGAGACTAGAGAGAACCATTTCCTCTAGGCGGTTGAGTTCCTGCTGAATATCTATGCTTCCCTCTCCACCGAGATACTCTTGAGGGGGGGGATTGCTTCCGTTGAGATTGGGTTCAACATTGGAGATTTCTGATTGTAGCATTGGTATATATCTAGGGCAATGTGTGGGGGAACGAGATGATCGATAGAGCCACCAAACCTTGCAATCTCTTTTACCACACTACTACTTAAAAAACTATACTCATTTGAGGTTGCGAGAAAAACTGTTTCTATTTGGGTAGAAAGAGTTTTATTGGTGTGAGCCATTTGCAGTTCCACTTCAAAATCTGACACAGCCCGTAAACCCCGGATCAAAACTTGTGCTTGTTGCATTTGAGCATAGTTGACGGTAAGACCATCAAAGCTGTCTACTTCTACATTAGGTAGATGTTGTGTAGAATGACTAATCTGATCTAGCCGTTGCTGCACACTAAAAAGTGGCATTTTGTTGGGGTTCCGTAGTACAGCGACAATCACCCGCTCAAACAGCCGACTACCGCGCTGGATAAGGTCAAGGTGTCCCAAGGTGATGGGGTCGAAGCTACCTGGATAAATAGCAATCACAATTTTAAATATATCAAAGTTGTTTAGGTGATTATATCGAAACCGTTTTGTGTAACTTACTCAAATCTACCATCTTGCGCTCTGAGTAAGGATGTTAAACTCAATTGTTTTAGTGGCACAAGTTATGCTCAACTAAGCGTTAGGAACTAGACTCCTAAATATGGATACTGGATTTTTACCTATGTTCTCACAATGTTGTGGAAGATTTAAGTGTAGTTCCAGTATTCGAGACTTAAGAAACTCCGTACTTAGCAAAGTGCGTGGGTAGTTAACGAACTATTCTAGGTAATTTTTCATGGCACTGGATTTTTCCACCTTGCCCTTGGCGTTTCAATTTACTTCTCCAGGACCGATTCTGGTGAAAATAGGGCCACTAGCTATCCGCTGGTATGGCTTATTAATTGCCACAGCAGTGTTAATTGGCGTCATCCTTTCCCAAGAATTGGCAAAGCGCCGTAATGTTAATCCTGAGTTGTTAGGCGATTTATTCTTTTGGTTGTTGATTGGGGCAATTCCTGGCGCACGGCTATATTACGTTTTGTTTGAATGGTCAAAATATGCGCCGACTCCAGGAAAAATCTTTGCTATCTGGGAAGGAGGTATTGCCATTCACGGAGCGATTCTTGGTGGCGTTTTGGCTGCGTTAATCTTTGCCAAAATCAAGCAGGTTTCTTTCTGGCAACTGGCAGATTTAGTCGCGCCTTCGCTGATTTTAGGGCAGGCGATCGGGCGTTGGGGCAATTTCTTTAATTCTGAAGCTTTTGGCGATCCGACTGATTTACCTTGGAAATTGTATATTCCACCAGACCATCGTCCTCTAGAATATGTTAGTTCCGATTACTTTCATCCCACCTTTCTCTACGAATCTCTGTGGGATTTAATGGTGTTTACGCTATTAATAACGTTGTTTTTCCGGTCTTTATCTGGTAAGCCACGCTTGAAGGTAGGTACGCTGTTTCTAGTTTACTGGCCAGCCTACAGCTTAGGACGCTTGTGGATCGAAGGCTTTCGCACTGATAGCTTAATGCTGGGGCCGTTAAAAATGGCACAAGTAGTCAGTAGTTTAGGAATTTTATTGGGATTAGTTGGATTAGCTTGGCTTTATTTACTCAAGCGCCCTTTACCCGATGTAGTTCCTACTCCGAAGGGAAATGGGGAGATGAGGGGATGAGGAACCTGGGGGAGCAGGGGAGGCTGGGGGAGAAAGAATAACTAATGCCCAATTCTCAATTCCCAATTCCCAATGAATAAAAAATAAAAAATGCCCCAGAGTATTCTCTAGGGCTTAACCAGGGTGCATCTACCATTACTCTCTACTAGGGAAAGAGGGTGAATCCGGAAAGATACTGAAGAATTTATCAAAAAGATTTTTTGAGGGATTGCCGTGTGTTCTTTTAGAAGTGAATATACAGAAAAGTGGAGCTATAAAAAAACACTATATGCTGTAGAACCATCTGTGTATATTGTGGGAGCAGGCCCTGGAGATCCTGATTTATTAACGGTTAAGGCACAGAAACTACTGGCTGTTGCTGATGTGATTTTATTTGCTGATTCTTTAGTACCCGAACAGATTTTAGAACTTTGCCGAGAAGATGCGGAGATAATTAGAACTGCGAATCTGACTTTAGAAGAGATTTTGGCGATTACGATCGATAGAGTGCGATCGCAGCACAAATCTCTAGTCCGTCTGCATTCTGGCGATCCTAGTCTCTACAGTGCCATCCACGAGCAAATGCAGCTCCTTGCAGAGGCAAATATTCCTTTTGAAGTCATCCCAGGTATCAGCGCCTTTCAAGCCGCTGCTGCCAAACTTAAAGTAGAACTGACTGTCCCTGGTTTAGTCCAAACTATCATTTTGACCCGGATCAGCGGACGTACAGAAGTCCCTGCCGCTGAAGAATTAGCCTCTCTCGCGGCACATCAGGCTAGTCTCTGCCTGTATTTGAGTGCGCGTCACGTCGAAAATGCCCAAGCAAAACTACTCGAACACTATCCAGTCGAAACCCCCATTGCAATTTGCTTTCGCATCGGATGGCCCGATGAAAAAATCAGGGTTGTCCCTCTAAATCAAATGGCAGACTGCACTCATAAAGAAAAACTAATTCGTACTACACTTTATATAATCAGTCCAGCCCTCTCGGCAGCAACAGGGCGATCGCGTTTATATCATCCCGAACATAGTCACCTATTTCGCTCAGAGTAGTCCAAGAAATATAGCAACAGAGATGTCAATACCGAAAAAAGGTACCAGAAAAATAATAGTTGATGGAGAACCATTCATCTGGCTAATCCGAAGGCAAGCTACTAACTCTCAAGCAGACTATCCTGAGGGACATCTCCATGTTGCCGTAGAACACGCTACTGAGGCTGGCTCAGTATTAGCGATTCTTACTGATAGGTTTCATCCACAGGGATACAGCCTCATTAATAGCGAACTAGTGCCAATACAACCTCAAGATGCATTAGGAGAGGTTCGGGCTTGGAGAATTGAGCCAAGGTATGAAATAACCGCAGTAACACCAAAAGACGTAGCGTTATGGATAAAACAAGCTATGGAAATAGGATGGTTGCCTAAAAAGTCAGGTATAACTTTTAAAGTTAGCGTTATTGGCAGTAGTATGAAAAAAGCTGCAACTAGGGAAAAAATACCCTTAAATTTTTATTAGCAAAAACTTTTAGAATATTAAACTGTACTCTGCATTTCGATAAACTTAACAGTGTAATAAAATCCCAAATTGCAATTCGGTACTATGCCATTAATTAAAGTGCAAACTTCTGCATCTGCTCCTCAAAAAGCTGAAATTGAGTCAATGCTTTTAAACCTGTCAGCCAAGTTAGCGAAACATTTGGGAAAACCAGAATCCTATGTAATGACTGCTTTTGAACCGGGAATCCCCATGACTTTTGCAGGGAATACAGACCCGGTTTGCTACATTGAAATTAAGAGTATTGGCACAATGAAGCCAGACCAAACCGCAGCAATGAGTCAGGAATTTTGCCAACAGATTAACCAAACTCTAGGTGTGCCTAAAAATCGCATTTACATAGAGTTTGCAGATGCTAAGGGTGCGATGTGGGGCTGGAACGGCACAACCTTTGGGTAATTTCCCATCTTCTTTGGTTAAGTCTAAGTTAATCTGGCAGGTGTAGGATAGAGATCCTACATCAACTGTTGATTTTTTATGTCTGCTACGCCTCTTGTATCTCAAGTTGAGTTACACAACCCAGAAAAATCAGAATTAATTCCTCCCCTTCTCGGCGCTTCTCTTGCGGAGTTAACCACTTGGGTGCAGCAACAGGGACAACCTGCTTACAGAGCAAAGCAGCTGCATGAATGGATCTATGACAAGGGAGTGCGATCGCTAGCTGATATTTCTGTCTTCCCCAAGCAATGGCGTGCAGAATTAGCAGAAATCCCGATTGGGCGCTCAATTTTACACTACCGCTCTGAGGCTCCCGATGGCACAGTCAAATATCTTTTACGATTAACAGACGGGCAAATTATTGAAACTGTTGGCATTCCCACCTTCGCGGAAGGGGGAGAAGGCCCAAAATCCCGTTTGACAGTTTGCGTCTCTACTCAGGTGGGTTGCCCAATGGCGTGTGATTTCTGCGCTACTGGTAAGGGAGGCTACAAGCGCAACCTAGCACGGCACGAAATTGTCGATCAGGTGTTAACTGTGCAGGAAGATTTTCAGCAACGGGTTAGCAATGTCGTGTTTATGGGGCTGGGCGAACCGTTGTTGAATACTGAGAATGTCCTAGCGGCCCTGAAATCCCTCAATCAAGATGTCGGTATAGGGCAGCGATCGCTTACAGTTTCAACAGTTGGTATTCGCGATCGCATCCGTCAGTTCGCGCAAAACCATTTGCAAATCACTCTGGCTGTGAGTCTGCACGCACCCAACCAAGCACTGCGGGAAAAACTCATCCCCAGCGCCCGCGCCTATCCTCTAGAAGATTTGCTGGCTGAATGTCGAGAATATGTAGAAATCACTGGACGCCGCGTTACCTTTGAGTACGTTCTCCTGGCTGGTGTCAACGATTTACCAGAACATGCATTGGAACTTTCAAAATGCCTGCGAGGATTCCAAAGTCATGTGAATTTGATTCCTTATAATCCCATCCAAGAAGTAGACTACAAACGCCCCAACCGCGATCGCATTCAAGCATTTGTCAACGTCCTCAAGCAGCAAAATACTGCTGTTAGCGTCCGTTATTCCCGTGGTTTAGAAGCCGATGCTGCTTGCGGGCAATTGAGAGCAAGTAAGAATTAAACTTTTTGCGCTTAGTAAATTTAATTACTTTTATCTCACACATAGCTGGACTTCGAGCGAGAAAGTTCAGCAGTTGTCATAAGTAAAATCATCGCTCACATCTTTAACCAGCAGCAAGCGATCGCTCTTAAGTATTTTTACTGTAGAACTTACAAATATAACAGTTGTGGGAGCGGCTAGGAAGACTCTGACAACTTAACTTATATGAAAAATTGACCCTATCTAGTGGTAATTATTTAGATTCTGTATCAGTATCCTCAAGCTCTGAAGGCTGGTAATTACTACAACAAGGCAGCGCTAGAAATTGTTATCTTAAGGGTAGCGATCGCTCAACCCAACCTATAGCAATTGACCAAATAACTGTATGTTGAATCGCTCATCAATGCTTAAACTATCGCTAGTAGTGATTGTTCTTGCAAAAGCTTTGCCCATGAATTCTCCTGCCTATGGAGAAATAATTCAGCCGAATCCTCTGCAACGCGAGTCCTTTCAAGAAAGAATGAGACAACAACAAGAGGAGCAAATTCAGCGAACACAAGAGCAAATGAACGAAACATGGCTACGGCAAAACCTTCCACAACCACAACTACAACAACAGCTGAGAATACAACAGCAACAATTTTCACAACAACAAGAAGAACTTAGACGTCAGCAACAGCTGAGACTACAACAGCAAGACCTTACACAACAATGGCAAAATTTTACGCGACAGCAACAGCTGAGAATACAACAGCAACAACTTAGACAAGATCAACAAATTAGACAACAGCAAGAATTGAGATTACAACAACAGAGACTACAACAACAATTTAGGCAACAGAAAAACAACCTGTGAAGTGTTTAAAATCTCTGTTAAATAACCTTATGATTAAAAATTAGAGAAAACATTCTCCAATTTTTAATTTTTTTTTATTATCTACCGATGTGCGTGAATGCCAGGGGCATAAGCCTCAATCACTTTGCCAGTGCGAGTGCAACTAATCATCAAGTAGTCACAACTTGGGCATTGTGTTCGAGTTAATTGACTATCAAAAATATAATAACGCTCCGCGTGACTACCACAATTTGGGCAGTAAATCTGTTGTACTAACTGCATTTTAAAACCCCTGGTTGTACTTAATTTTTATTTGGTAAAGCTATAAGTTAAACCAGGAAAAATTCTGGTTCGACCCAACTTAACAAACTGCTGTAATATTGGCTGATTATTTTAAACAAAATTTCAGATTTGAAAACTTTTCCATATCTCTATTGTATTATCCTAAAACTTAGGTGATTTTACCCTCCCACTTTAGATACATAAATTCTTTTTAAATTAATTGCTGCTTAGAGATTTACTGATCCCTATGAGTAATACCTTGAGAGAGCCTTATTTATAGTCATTTCAGACGACAACAAAAAAACCCGTTCTTGTATTCAAAAATTAAAACCTGTAAATTACTGTATATTTAGTAACAAAATCTCTATCTTAAGATTTAGTTAATATTTGCCAACAAGATTTATGAGATTAAGTTCTGGTGAAATAACTTAATTCCAAGTAGCGAGCTTCTATAGCTACGGCTTTGTTCGCTCGGTTCAGAGCTTCAAGAGCCGCTCAAAATTCTCTTGGTGTGTGATTTTTTGCGCTACTGCTAAAGGGGGTTACAAACGCAACCTAGCAAGGGATGAAATTATCAATCGGGTTTTGACTGTGCAAGAATATTTTCTGCAACAGATTAGCAATGTAGTGTTTCTAAATATACCGAACCGTTGGTGAGTACCATCAATCAGCGATCGCTAAGTGTTTATACTGCTGGTATTGGCGATCGCTTCTCTAAGGTTGTAGGTTAAAAGATGGTTTATTGATGAGGATATTGTTTTGAAATCTAAGTGTGACACTCCAGTATGGATTGATAACATCAGCTCTTTGAGATTCGTAATCACTCAAATAAACATCTCCATCGTTCCACTGGTAAAACTTCTCATGTATTTGTCCGTCAGGGGAATCGATATTGTTTTCATAAATCAAGATCCCATCCCAGCCTATAATGGAACGAACTTCATCATAAGACATGCCTGGAGATATAGAGTTATATAAATTTTCTCTGATTTCAGACGACAAATTTCTCTGTTGAATTTGTATATTATTATAGGGATTTTGATTAAAGACTTTGAACATAGAATTCGTAGAAAAGATAGGCATCTGATTCAGATATAGAACTCTAGGAGAATATTTAAATGCAATCCATGCCAATAAAACAACAGCTAAAAATATTGAATATTTCATAAAAAAAGGGCGGTTATTCCACCCTACAATTTTTTTTGATTATATCAAGCGGGGTACTGCCTAACGAATACCTGCACTGCTTTCGTGGGAGGTGGTGTATGAATTAATAATAGTATTGATTGTACCCCATACTCTAGTTGTCATCTCTTCGTGAAAACTACCATTTAGTTCAGATCCAGCTTTATGAACAGTAAAATGTTTGAAAGATTTTCCAACTTTACCGTTGTTGTCTTCGGTTTCAACCGTACCATCAATGTACATCTTGTCAGACGAAGAACTGTAATCTTGAGTGCGATTTGAATTGCTTACAGTATCGATGTTTGTATTAGTCTCTGTTCTGCTTTGCTGAATTGTCCACTGGTTCAAAACAAAAGTTTCACCTGCTAAAGCAGGGCTAGCAAACAAAGTAGCAAGAATAGCTAAACCGACAACTTTCTTCATTACTTTGTCCTCATTATAAATTAGTTCCCTTTGTCAGATAAACAAATCTAGCCAAAGGAACTAAAAGAACTACTAGAGTGGATTAACCACCCTAGAATTTTATCAAATTGCATCAAGTACTATTAAGAACTAGCGAACACCTGCGGAGGTTTCGTGAGAATCGGTATAGGCGTTAGTTGTAGTTTCAATACTACCACCAAGGTTAGTCCAATTAGTTTCACTATATTTACCATACAGCTCGCTACCTGCGTTATAAATGGTAAATTTATCAAAGAAAAGTGTTGTACCACCATCTAATTCATCGCTGATATTAATATCACCATCGACATCAACCTTGTCAGCCCAAGAACTATATTTTTCGTTCCGTTGCGAAAAAGTCTTAGAGTCAAGTGTTAAATCGGTCTTTGTTACGCTGTTACTCCATGAATCTTCGTTACGCACAAATGTTTCACCAGCAAAAGCAGGGGTAGCTAAGAAGGTAGCAAGAATAGCAAAACCAAAAACTTTTTTCATGAGTTTATCCTCGTTATTAATTAGTTGTCTTTTTCAGCCTCGTTTTTAGGTAATTCTTGAGACTGAAACTTAGGAACTTTGTTAGGTTCATTTGTATTATTTCTGTTTATAGCAACCCCTTTACAGACAGCAGAAATAGTAGGAAAGCTGTCGGGGCTTAGTTGGATACCAGCGCTGATTAGTTCAGCACAGGCACGAGCATTGATAATCTCTACATCATATTCAGTCTTACGGCCAATAGTTTCAGCCATTCGCTTGCAAGTACTCTCTAAGCTTCCGCCCAGAGGGAAAACTATAGCAGCATTCACAGCATAAGAAGCGTTGTTAGACAAACTAACACCGTCATAGGAACTCAAAGCAGTCCCTAATATTAAAGATGGTCGCGGGCACACAACATTTATTCCAGCTACCCCTTGAATCTTATAAGTAGCCGATTCACCAAGGTTATAAACTCCTGTTTGATTAATTGCAGCAGAGTTCCGTTGTTGGTTATCAAGAGTCTGCTCTTGATTAGGCTGAGATTGAGAATTAACAGAGTTAGTGACAGACTGTGCTTGGACTTTGAGATTTATGCTAACTACTCCGAGTAGACACAGTAAGCAATGGTTAATGAATAGTTGTAGAGCTTTTTTAAACATTTGAAGTTTTCTAGATATTGCAAAGGAAGGATGTTAAGAGTCAAGGATTAAGTAAGTTGGCAGAATAAAACCAAACTCTGTGAAGAAAGATAAATTCAGGTAAAACTGTCTTTCTTCTTGCCTCCTACCTCCTACTTCGTGCCTTATCCCAACGACAAATTTTTATGCTGGTCTACTTGCTTTACTAATTAGGTGTTCTACCTGATTAAAACAAGAATAAGTAACATTGTTATATGTAGTATTTGTCACTTGATTTATTCTTTCAAGTGTTGAGCTTTCCGACCTTGTACTGTTTGTTATTTATCACAAATCAATATTCCCAACGATCTAAAAAAAACACGAGGGGGGTTTTGTGGGATTAAGTGGGAAATTGGCAAAAATTAAGATTCATAAACCGGATATAGGATTACAGCTTTATTTCTGCTGGTGGACTGAGATTTTAAACTTGGTTTAAGTAAAGCTTTTACTAGCCTGGATTTTCAAAAATCAAATAACATTCTTATATCAAGCTTTTAGTCAAGTTCTTCAACTTGGATCTATTGTTTTCTAATTAGTACAGCATGGCAGAAATAAAGCTACGATCCAAAACAGTCAAGATGTTCCGATCGTAAGCATTGCGAATTTTTAATTGTACGTACTCATTTCCTACGTGAGGCTGCGCGAAAAAAGAAGCAAGCTACACGCAGGATCTTGAAGAATTGCGGTACTAGCTATTGATTTCAGCTAAAGAATAAGCAAAGTTTTTAAAGCAATGAGGAGAAAACTTTAAAGATAAAATAAAGCTCAAATAAACTTTTTGAAAAGTTAGTGAATAGAAACAAATTTTTTAAAGATCGAATAAACTTCCGGATAAATTAGTTAATACTACGGTATCATTATAAATACTTAAGGAGATAATACTTGATAAAGATTTCAAGTTAATGAATTTTATCTGCTCCTATTTAATTTCAAGAAAAACGAGCGTCGTAAACCTTAGCTCAGACAACTCCTGGCAAGGCAATGGCTCTATTTATCATAAGGGGTCTTAAACCCTTTAATTTTCGATAATTAATCATCTGCATAAAATTCATCAGATTAGTTTGACGTATGAACATTCAAGAGTTATTAATTATTGCGGATAAAGTAGTATCGAAATCATCTGGAAGGCATTTGACTGATTTACAAAGTGATTTGTTAAAAGCATCTTCTGAAAATCAGACATACGAACAGTTTGCCAACGATCGCGGCTACTGCCTTGATTATATAAAGAAGGATGTAGGGTCTGCGTTATGGCAATTGCTATCTCAAGCATTAGGAGAGAAAGTGACAAAAAAGAACTTTCGGCAAGCGTTAGAGCGATATCAACAAGCTGAAAAATTTGTGACTTATAAAGAAAAAGAAAAACAACAATATTTTGGCATCTACCTGATGTTTTGGCTTTATAGGGAAGCACAGAAAAATTCGGCAACCTTTGACAATCGATACTACAGCATAGATGCTGAATAATACTGCTGCTTTGGAATTAAACTTCACCCATTGAAAATTTCAAAGACTTCTGTCATATGCTTTTCACCCATATCAAGATGGATGAAAATAATCGTAAACTTCTTGAGCCAAACGCGGGCCGATTCCTGGAACTTCAGCGAGTTGTGTGGTTGTTGCTTGCCGAATATAGTCAACTGAGCGAAAATGTCCTAGTAGCTGCTTTTGTCGATGATGTCCTAAGCCAGGAATTTCATCTAAACGCGATCGCTTCAATTTATCACTACGCTGCTGACGATGGAAACTCACTGCAAACCGATGTGCTTCATCGCGTAGCCGCCGCAATAACTGTACCCCTGGTTGTTCTGCGTCAGTTGCTAAAGGTTTAGATTCTCCCGGTAAAAAAATCTCTTCTCGCTGCTTTGCTAAACTTACAACTCGCAAGTCTTCTAATAAATTCATCTCTTGCAAGATGGCGACAACCGATGATAACTGACCTTTACCACCATCGATCATGATTAAATCAGGCCAGTCAGGATTACCCAAACGTGGTAATTGCTGATTTGTAGAGTCGTCTGACGCTACAGATTCCCCAACGCCATATTTACGGAACCGTCGCTGAATCACTTCAGCAAGACTGGCAAAATCATCTGAATGTCCTGCTGTTACAGTGGGATTTTTAATTTTGTAGTGGCGATAATGCTGTTTAGCGGGTAATCCGTCGATAAATACCACTTGCGAAGCTACAGCATTTGACCCTTGAATATGGGAAATGTCATAACCTTCGATGCGGTGGGGTACATCTGGTAAATCGAGAATAGCAGCTAAATCTTGCATTGCTTGATGATTGCGATCGCCTAATTTTTGCATTCTTTGCAATTCATACTGGGCATTTCGCTCTACCATCTCAATTAATTCTGCCTTAGTTTGCCGCAAAGGAGTCAATATTGTGACTTTTTTGCCTTTACGTTGAGTTAAAACATCCGCCAATATCTCTCCATCTGGTAAATCATGTTGTACCAAAATCTCTAAGGGTATTTCCACCGAGTCAGCAGTTTGGTAATGTTCCTCTAAAGCTCGTTGTAAAATAGCTCCTGGTTCTGCCTGAGCATCTGCCACAAACGCTAAACGTCCTACCAATTGCCCAGCGCGAATCTGGAATAGTTGAATGCAGGCGTGCTGTTCGTCGGCTGCCAGTGCGATCGCATCCCGCGAAACTGTATCATCTGGTAAGGAAACTTTTTGGTCGGCTGTCAGCGACTTTAACCCAGAAATTTGATCGCGAATCCGCGCCGCTGACTCAAAATTCAAATTCTCAGCAGCTGAGTTCATCTGTTGGGTCAAAATATCAATCAGTTCCTGAGTTCGACCTTGAAAAACCATCGCTATCTTTTGGACAATTTTGCGATATTCTTCTGGTGAAATCATTTGTTGGCACACACCTGGACAGCGCCCTAAATCAAAATTCAAGCAAGGACGGTCTTTGAAAAGTGGTTGAGGCCGTTGTCGCTGTGGGAAGATCCGCTTGCAGATGCGGACAATTTCTCGCAATAAACCAGCATCAGTATAAGGCCCGTAAAATTTATCCTTTTCTTTGCCGAATTGACGTTTACGGGTAATAAAAATTCGCGGATAATCTTCTGACCAAGTTATGCAGAGATAGGGATATTTTTTATCATCTTTGAGCAGGACGTTGAAGTATGGCTGGTGCTGCTTGATCAAATTAGCTTCTAGAGCTAGCGCTTCGGCTTCAGTATCAGTGACAATGAATTCAATTTCGGTCACCAACTTGACCATCGTGGCGATGCGTTCACTCTTGTTGTAGCCATCCCGGAAATAGGAACGGACACGCGATCGCAACTTACGTGATTTACCTATATATATAATGCGATCGCTCTTGTCCCGCATGAAATAAACCCCCGGTTCCGGTGGAATTTCGGCTAGACGGTTTTCCAGTCGTTCTGGTTCTTTAAGCAGTGGTAATATTTGAGTAGATAGTGTCACAACCAAAATTAGGTAATCTTTATCTATTTTAAGAAAAATTATTTTTTCGTGCCGATTTCACAGACTAATTATCAAGTAAATATAAAGTAGCCCTGATTAACTGCATACACCAGAACACAGAAAAGAGGGACTGGGGACTAATATTTTTTAGTCAGTAGGGGCTAAACCTTAGCTATCCGCTAACAGCACTTTTAAGTCAGGTAGGCTTTTAGTTCGCCCAAAGAAAACTTTGTAGACACTTGCCAGACAACTTGCTGTAAGCATCAGAACTTTAGAGCAGACGAGAGTTTGTCTAGCCGCAGCCCTAAAGGTGATTTATAAAGTAAAAATAAAATTACCGTAGTAGCGTGTCAAGACTAAAAATAGTGCATAAAATTTAGCTCTTGTGGGGTGGGCATCTTGCCCGCCCGGAGGGGCTAGAAGCCCATCCCACAAGAAAACCATAATGCAACAATTTAGTCTTGACACGCTACTACTTAATATTTACTTGATAAATGCTCTCTTAGTCCTCATCTGCTTCTGTCAGAATAAGAACTTTGCTTTTTAAATCAAAAATACTTTATTATTTGAAACTTTATATTTTACATAAAAATATTTTATTACTGGATTTTATTAACTTTATATCTAGAATTTTAATAATAAAAAATCTGTTTATATATTACTTGTATAAATGCCAGATAAATAATTTATTAATCAACACTATTTAGGCTTTATAAGAGATTTTATAATATTAAGCGAATTAACGGATTTAGTAATTGAAATTTACGATTATGATTGAGAATATAGCTATTATAATGATTTTAGACAAGAAGTAAACTTATGAATTTGCAAGACTTTGAAGCCGAGTACCGTGAGACTATGGCTGAGACTCTTAATGAGATGCAAACAGCAGTTTTGTTGTTAGCGCAAGTCCAACAGAAAATTTTAAAAATTGGCAGTTCTATACAAAATCTTAGTGAGCGCGTGGAAGAGTTAATCGCTAACCAAAAAGCAGAATAAATACACGCCTAGCAAAAAAGTTTATCTGTGGCCACAGTTAAACTGTTCTTCAATTGTAAGGATGAGATCCTTCAGTTTTAAAGGTTTTACAAAATAACGGCGTGCGCCCAAACTCAGAGCTTTTTCTTGATCTGCTTTAAAAGCAAAGGCTGAAACCACAATGATAGGTATTTTTGATAAATCAGGTTTTTGCTGGACTTGTTTTAAGAGCGAATAACCGTCAATATCTGGTAGTTTCAAGTCTAATAACATTAAATCTGGCTCAAATTTTTCTATAGTTGAGAAAAAAGTAGAGCCTTCTGATAAGCTGTGGACATCGTACCCACAATAACTAAGATAGTCACTCAGTAACATCCGATTGAGATAATGGTCTTCAACTAGTAAAATTCGTTTAACTTTGTTTGACTGCAATGGCTGATCTATATTGAATAATTGTGCTGTCATTGCTACCTGTTATCTGATTATCTTAAGTAAAAGCCAACAATTATTACCATAAACTAAAACGGGAGTGCATTTAAACTGTGAAACGAATAGAAATTTGGCTTATCTAATCTAGTCAAAGATATGAAGAAATTAAATTTATCTACACTACAATACTTAAATCATAGTATCGTTAAGTATAATTTAATCAAAAATTAAGATTTTTTTTACGAACTTTTTATTAAGTTATAGTTTTAAACACACCCCTGCTTTAAAAAAAATTGAATCGCCCAGGTTCTTTGAGTAAATATACTTAAATATATACTGTAACCAACGCTATGGTAAATACCCTTTCTAGAAAAGTTTTCACTGGATCTGAGGATAGGTAATACTATTTCACGAAATCTTAGTTACAAACACGTTGGTAGAGGTATACAGATGTAGACCCTTATAAGCGATTCATTTGTTGCAAATATTTTTAGAAAAAGTATATTATGTAAGATTAAGTTATCTTATAGCTGCAAGGAAATATTCATAAAAAAAGGGAGCTAACAGCTCCCTTACTTATTTGTAGTTTTGAACCCGCAATCTTAAATAGATGCTTTTTTAAATTTGCGTTGGGTAGCAAACACACCAGCAACACCCAACAGACCTAGTATTACTGATGGTTCTGGAACTGCTGCGGGAGGCACACCTTTGATGCTAACTTCATAGTTGCCACTGTGAGACTTGCCATCAGTAACTTCTTTTAGGTTACTTGCCGTAGCAGAAAAGCTGTAAAGGAAATCAGTCTTGTCATTGTAGGTAACTTTCACAACTTCACTAGCTTGGAATCCATTTTTGAGAAGACTACCTATGGGTCCTAATAGAGGAGCATAGTAGTCTTTTACATTAAAGTGACCAGCTAACCCAATTTTAATATCGCCAGTGATGTCATTTTGATTAACATAAGAGATATTAGGGTCGCTGGAGCGTTGGAAACCATTGATATTAAAAAACGCATTATAGGCTAAAGGGATAGTATTGGCTGTTAGACCAGCTGCGTTAGCAAATTCCTTAAACCAAGTATTTGCAAAGTTATTTGCTCCATAGGTTTTACTTATACCTGACCCAGTACTAAACCAATCTGTTTCTGTTAGACTGCTCAAAGTAATATTTTTGCCACCAATTTGCCCTGTCAAGCTGGTGTTTTTGGTGAAATCAAAACCCGCTCCTTCACTGCTAGCTCGTAACTCTACATTTCCAGTAGCATTTGTGGCATTTCCATCTAGAACTTTTTGTAAATTTGCACTAGTATTTGCTACTTTGAAGGTATTTGTAGCATTGGAATCATAGAGTAAATAATCACTGGCTGCTGTTCCACCAATAGTAGCGCCGGTGAGGGTTCCAGCCTGTGCTGGTAAAGTTGCAAGAGCGCTCACACCAATAGCCATTGAGGCACCAATTACAACTTTCTTAAAAGTCATTTTCATTGTTTTCAAGTCTCTCTTAGTTTGGAAGTTAAGTTTTAAACTACTGCCGTTTTTAGGCTTGGGCTGTCTTGACTACAGGCTTTTTGGCAATACGGCTGCTTAAAAACGCGACCTGCATTGTTAGCCATCTCTGGTATCTCAGCGCACAAACCCAGTGTAAGAAACGGGGAGACCTGATTGGGTAAAGTTCCTGCTGATTATCAATGAAAGAATGAAGAATGTTTTGATATTTTTATACGTCTAATTACATATTTAGTTAAAAATGAATAGTTGCAATAAACACGTTGTTATATTTTTTAGTTCAGTACAATACGGGGATTAGTAGGGACGCAAAAATCTGCATTAGTGTCAACTTAAGCCCAAACTCTTTTCAAGCCTCATTTCTAGCCAGTGGCTAGAAACGAGGCAATGTCTCAAACCATTCTCGCTTACTAACTTTCACGTTAAGTTGACACCAATGAAAAATTTGCGCTTCTACCGCGTGTTCCATTCATAGACTTTGCAGCCAAAAATCCTTGGCGTTTAGCTTGAGAAAAAATTTAATGAAGGAACTTAGCCATTCTTTCCACGGCAGTTTCTAACAAAGGTGGCTCATGCACCAAGGCAAAACGGACATACCCTTCTCCAGATTTGCCAAAGCCAGCACCAGGGGAAGCGGCTACACCAGTTTGTTTAACAAGTTGGGTACAAAATTCTATGGAGTTTTGACTCCAAGATGAGGGTAACTTTGCCCAAATGTACATTGTGGCTTTGGGAGTAGGAACATTCCACCCAATACGGTGTAAAGCATTGATGAAAGTATCACGGCGCTGCTGAAAGGTAGCAACAGCAGATTTTACCCCAACTTGAGGGCCAGTCAGAGCAGCGATCGCACCATTCAAAATCCCCCGATACTGATTAAAATCAACAGCGGCTTTTACCTGGCGTAAGGCGTGAATTAACTCGGCATTACCGATGGCGTAGCCAATACGGAAGCCGCCCATATTGTAAGACTTGGAAAGGGTGAAAAATTCAATCGAGACGCTTTTCTCTGGATCGGCTTGCAGAATTGAAGGGACTACGGATTTTGGATTGGGAGAAGAATCTGCCGACTCCTCAGTTTCCTGAAATACCAAATCTACGTAGGGGAAATCGTGAACCAGGGCGAGATTGTGTTGTTGACAAAAGGCGACAGCTTCTTGGAAGAAAGATAAAGGAGCGATCGCAGCGGTGGGATTGTGAGGGTAACTTAATACCATCATCCGCGACTGGGCCAAAACTGGGGCAGGAATATCAGCAAACACTGGTAAAAAATCGTTTTCTGCCCGTATTGGCATCGGGTAGATTTGACCGCTGGCTAGGTAGACTCCCCCAGCATGAGAGGGGTAACCTGGATCGAGCAACAGGGCGAAATCTCCTGGATTTAGCAAGGCTAGAGGTAAATGGGCGGTGCCTTCTTGAGAACCAATCAGAGGTAGTACCTCAGTTTGAGGATCGACTTTGATACCAAATTTTTGTTCGTACCAGTTGGCTGCGGCTTCCCGAAACCCAAAGGTACCGTTAAACAACAGATATCCGTGGGTACTGCGATCGTGTAGAGACTGGGCGATCGCCTCAATGACATGTGCCTCGGCTGGTAAATCAGAAGACCCCAACGACAAATCAATTACTTGCTGTCCAGCGGCCAAAGCGACTGCCTTGGCTCTGTCCATATCAGCAAATACATTAGATTGCAGGGGTTGTAAACGCTTTGCAAATTGCATGTTAGTCATTTGTCCTTTGTCATTTGTCATTTGTCCTTTGTCATTTGTCCTTTGTCCAATGACCAATACTTCTCTACAAGAGGCTGCGCCCTAAGCGTAGCTATGCCGCAGGCTTTAGGGCAACGCTCAGTACAAGTGACCAATGACTAATGACCAATGACCAATGACTAATTACTATTTAAGTGTGTATCTAAAAGAGCGAGTAATTTATCTTTGCCGATGACTCCTTCAGTCGAGATCAAAACTTCCTCGCCTTGAAATAATCTGAGGGCGGGTACACCTTCCACTTGGTACTGCTTAACAGTGAGTGGGTTGGGGTCAATTTCCATTTTAACGACTTTGAGGCGATCGCTATATTCGCTAGCAGCAGAGTTAATCGCGGGCGACATCAGTTGACAAGGCCCACACCAGGAAGCCCAAAAGTAAACTAATACAGGCTGTTCAGCTTTTAACACTTCCGTTTCAAACTCAGCATCAGTTATGGTGATTACAGCCTTACTCATTGCAGTCTCCATCAGGTGGCGATCGAAGTTGGCACACACAATACTTTATCCCAAAGTAGTCAATAGTCCATCATCAATAATTCATAGTTATTTTGACTGTTAACTATTGACTAATGACGTAAAATCCCACAGCCAACAGGCGTGGGACTAGCTCAAATAAGTTTTCTACCAATTTTACAATTGATCCAATTGCTTGCGTAGAGAATCCAACTCGGCATCAACCACCTCATTAGATTTAGGATTAGGGGCAGTGGTTTCTTGTTGCGGTGGCAATTGGGCTTGAGTTACTGGAGTAGCGGGTGGTAGCATTTGCGCTTTCAAGGCTGCCAATTCATCATCAACATCGCTGCCACCTTCCAACTGGGCAAATTGGGTTTCTAAATCTGCACCTGCTAACTCTCCTAGTGCCTGGGCCCGTGATTCTTGCATCAAGACCTTTTCTTCCATCCGCTCGAAGGCAGACATTGCACTGCTGGTATTCATCCCACGCACCATGCCTTGGAGTTGCTCTTGGGCTTTGGCAGTAGTGATCCGGGCTTTAAGCATTTCTTTCTTGGTCTTAGCCTCAGAAATTTTGCTTTCCAGCTGAATTAAATTGCGCTTGAGAGTTTCAACTTGCGTGCTTTGCGTATCTAAACTAGCTTTGAGGGCAGTACTGGTGTCAGTATAAGTCTTTTTACGCTCTAGAGCTTGCCGTGCTAAGTTCTCATCACCTTTTTGTAGTGCCAGTTGGGCATTGCGTTGCCACTTATTGATTTCATTTTGGGCATCATTGTACTGTTTCTCACTGCGTTTTTGGGCGGCGATCGCTTGGGCTACTCCCTGACGCAGCTGCACCAAGTCTTCCTGCATTTCCAGGATGGCTTGTTCTAGCATTTTTTCGGGGTCTTCGGCTTTGTTAACCAGGTCGTTGAGGTTAGAACTAACTACTCGCTTAATGCGATCGAATAATCCCATAACTTTGTTTTTCCTTGTTTGGTTTACGCTTTTTGTTGGACAGTTAGCTTTTTAACTTTTTAATAGCTACCTATTTCAATGTAATCTTTCCGGTTTGAATCAGTGGCTTCTAACAACTCTTAATTTTTAAGATATCTCCAAAGTGGGGTAATTAGCCGAACTTCAACCAAGAGGCAGGGGGCAGGGAGCAGGGGGAAATGACTTCTTCAAGAGTCCTGAGTTTTGGGTAACTGCTGTTGGGTAGGCTCTGCTGTCTTTTGGTTCTCCTGGGTGAGAAGATTGTTCTGCTGTATGTTTTCTGTCCCGTTTAAAACCTCCACCTTCATCGCGGCCAATTCGGCATCCACATTATTAGTAGATTCCAAGGAAGTAAATTGTGTTTCCAAGTCGTCGCTACTGAGTTGAGCTATTGCTTCTGATTTAGCTTCTATCTGCGAAACTTTTTCTTCCATGCGCTCAAAAGCACTCAGACTGCTGGTGGCAGAAACTCCACCAAGCATTTCCTGGAGGCGATAAGACGCTTCGGCAGAACGGGCGCGAGCAATATACATATCTTTTTTTGTTTTCGCCTCGGAAATTTTTAACTCTAGCGATCGCATATCCTTTTTTAGCCTAGCTACTATATCGTTTTGCTGCTCTATCTGGGAAAAGAGGGCTGTAGTAGTTTCTTTATAAGCTTGGCGCTTAGTCAAAGCTTCGCGTGCTAGAGGTTCGTTGGCTTGTTGCAGGGCCAATTGGGCGCGGCGATACCATTCTTCTGTTTGAGACTGGGCAGCCGCTGCTTGGCGTTCAGTGCGTTTCTGGGTAGCGATCGCTTGGGCTACACCCTGCCGCAACCGCACCAGATTTTCCTGCATCTCCAGCACAGTTTGCTCCAAAATCTTTTCTGGATCTTCTGCACTGCCGATCAAACTGTTGAGATTAGCGCGAATCACCCGCAGGATACGCTTGATTAATTCCATGTCGGCTCTCCATTCATGAAACTCAGTACTGAGTCCTGTTAGCGGTGGCGGGACGTTTAGCCTGTGCTAAGTCTTAAGTCCTGACTATTATTTATAGGGATTGTAATGTTGAATTTACCACAGGGGCTGACTCAGGACTGTTATCTCATGGTATCGTAGATTTTTGCAACTCATGGCTGCTGAACCCGTGCCTTGATTCCCCTTGCCTGTAGCAATTTCATCTGTTGTTCTACTTGCTGTTTAGTCTTAAAAGCACCCAAATAAATCAATTCTTTGTTGGGTGATAAATAAGCATCGGGAACTACTTGCCGTGCTGAGGCTAAAGCCGCATCTTTATTATCTATCACTACATGATAGAACCCATCTGTTCCTGGTTTGATTTCTGCATCCAGCTTTGGTGAGGTTGCGATTGGGTTGGGCGAGGTTTTTGCCGTTGAAGTGGGAGGCAAATTTAGGGGAGGCAAGGGCTGTACCCTTGGTACTGGTGCTAAAGCGATCGGATTTCTCGGTTTTAGGGCTGTGCTGGGGTCAGGTAATGCCCTTTGAGGATTTGCGGGGTTTTGGGGAACTACTGGATTAGGTACTACTGCAACGGTTGGTTGGACTTTGGGTTTTAAGCCAACTACATCATTTGGGTCTCTCACTTCAGGGAACTCTTGGGCAGCTAGATTGGGATACTTGGGTATAGATGTGCTTGGTGGCTGGCTCGGAGGTTGGACATTACTCCCAACTTCCTCAGTCTTTTCTGGTGCGGGAGACGAGTTTCCGTTAAACAACTTGCCTAAATTCCATTGTGGCAAGCTTTTGGGATTGAACACTACATAACCCAAAGTAAGACTCGCTACCAATAGCAGCAACATAGAACCGATACCCAAAGGTGATAGCAGACTGTCGCTAGAATTGCTTGGCTTTTTGGTTTCTCGTTGTTCTTCTGTCAGACTTCGCAGCAGCGCTTCACTAGACTCCAAATAGTCATCTGGGTGCTTGGGGGTGTTATCTGGCTGTAAAAGATTTTCACTCTTAGTATCTTTAACGACTGCTGGCACAATGCTGCTACTAAAGTTGGGCGGCGGCGGTGGAAGTTGAGTTTGTGTTTTAGCAGAATCCGATCTGGAGGGCACATTGAGATTATTTAGTTCCTCGGTTTTTGCCGTAGCTGGCGCTGGGATATTTTGAGGATTCACAGCTAAAGAAGATGCTGATGGTACGTCAATTTTTGCCGTAGCTGGCGCTGGGGTTCCCTGAAAATTCACGGGTACAGATGCAGGCGGCACGTTGGTTTTGATTTCCGTTACGGATGACTGAGTTTTGCTGGATGTTGTCGAAATAGCAGTCAACGGCTGGGGTTGACTATTAATGTAACTTGCAACACGGGACTGGTTGGATGAGAGCAAACCACTTCGCGTGCGTCGGTATCGAGCTAACTCTCGTTCTAGTGGCACCTCTAAACTTGCTAGTGCTGCTGCTAGTACTGGTTTCAACCCAGGTGTTTTAGATGATTGAGTACCGGAATCGTTCAGGGGGTTTTGAGTCATTGCCTCTGTGTCTCAAACGTAGACTGTTGGAATTAACTTTAGATATATTTGTGACAATAGTAGCGAAAATTATCTAAATAGATAGACTGGGGATTGAGAATTGGACATAGGGTATTGAAAAGAGGCAGAGGGGAAAACTCTTCTCCCTGCTCCCCTGCCTCTTCCCCACTCCTCACTCAGTACTTTTAATAATGTCGTTGAAATCAGTTAATGAGATTTTAGGCGTTCTGGAAAAGCAGGCTAAGTGGCAAGAGCAACCATTTCAACGCCTGCTCAAGTGTTGGGCAGAAGTTGTTGGCCCAATAGTTGCCGTACATACTCGACCATTGTCGATTCAGCGCGATGTTTTGTGGGTAGCAACTTCTAGTGCTGCTTGGGCGCAAAATCTGACTTTTGGTCGCTCGGCTCTGCTTTTAAAGTTGAATAAAAACCTGCCAACGGCTTTGGTTGATATTCGCTTCTCTACTGCTGGCTGGCAGAATCCATCTGTGGAAAGAAAACAGCAACAAACGGTTTCGCCCGATGAGCATCCCAGTTACCTTGGTGATGAGATTGGCCGCCCTGAGGTTACACCCACTAAGAATGTAAATGCTGCTTTTGGGAATTGGGCTAAGATCGTGCGATCGCGATCGCATGGCTTACCCCTTTGTCCCCAGTGTCAATCTCCCACCCCACCCGGCGAACTCCAGCGTTGGGAAGTCTGTTCTATCTGTGCGGCTAAACAGTTTTGAAGGGAATCAGTCCTCACCGAAGGGACTTCTAAATAAAAAAATATCCCATCGCTTTTAGGGCAGGGTGCAGGGGGCAGGGGGAGAAAAAGTCGTTTTGGTTCCAGAAATTGGATAATTTATTTTTTGGAGTTCCCTAAATTAAAAGCAAAATAGTTTAGCGATTATTCTTTGAACAGAATTTTTCCTAAAGTAACTTGCTGCTGCCACATAAAATAGTTCTGATCCTTAAGAAAAGATGTATTTTAATACTAAAATATGCCTAATGTGGTAACTAAACCAGACTATTTATATCAAATTATCTGCCTTAAGCTATTCTTAAGGAGGAAGTTAAAAGGCTAGAGAAATCAAAAGCTTTGGTTTTAGTCTTGATCCCTAATAATTTTTAGCCAAAATACATAGGTAACCACTCTAAGCATTATTTAAAAATATAACAAGAATATAAAAATATCCTAAAGTTTATTTTTTCGTCGGGATCGCTGAAACCTATAGAAAATAATGGCTTTTTGGCTTTTCTGCGTCTTTATATATAGAAGCAAAATATAAGGATGAAATCCAGCCGGAAACGGCACTGAAGATGAATCCAAATGAAACCCATTAAATTTTTAGCATCTGCCTGTAAATATTGCCGTCATTACCAGCCAGAAGGCCGTCGTGGCGGAGTGTGCCAGCAATTGGGAGCACCAGTTCAAGCAACTTGGAAGGCTTGCTCTTTGGCACTCCCACCTTTTGCACCTTCTTGGGAAACCTTGGAAGATGCTTGGAGTTTGCCAGATGCAGCCCCAGTTTTAACATCTCCTCAATCTCTAGCCTCAGATTTAGACAATACTGCTCTTGCCCCTGTTGAGGAAATAACTGCCTCTATATCTGAACAGGTAAAGACTAAGGCAGTGGTTATTTAGTTATCCATTATTACTGAACTGATTTTGTAGTTTGTTTAAGATAAGATTTGTTTTTAAGATTTTTAGTACTGTAAACGTTGACATTTACAAAAATCGCACCCTTTAGTTAGGTGCGATTTTTGCAATTTTAAGGTAACCAAGGAAAAGAGCGAAAATCTGGTGGCCGCTTTTCGAGAAAGGCTTGTTTGCCCTCAGCTCCCTCTTCTGTCATGTAATAGAGTAGGGTGGCATTGCCAGCAAGTTCTTGTAAACCAGCTTGTCCGTCACAATCAGCGTTGAAGGCGGCTTTGAGACACCGAATTGCGATCGGGCTTTTTTCTAAAATCTCCTGCGCCCATTGAATACCTTCCGCTTCTAGTTGTTCGACTGGGACGACGCAATTAATTAAGCCCATTTCTAGCGCTTGTTGTGCATCATATTGGCGGCAGAGAAACCAAATTTCTCTAGCTTTTTTTTGCCCCACAACGCGGGCGAGATAACTGGCTCCAAAACCACCGTCAAAACTGCCGACTTTGGGGCCAGTCTGTCCGAAAATGGCGTTATCAGCAGCGATGGTAAGGTCGCAAATCAAGTGTAGGACATGTCCACCACCGATCGCATATCCAGCTACTAAAGCAATCACCACTTTCGGCATGGAACGAATCAGGCGTTGTAAATCCAGCACATTCAACCGGGGAATGCCAGTTTCGTCCACATAACCCGCATGTCCCCGCACACTTTGATCGCCACCAGAACAGAAAGCATATTTGCCATCAGTGTGTGGGCCATATCCAGTAAATAGGACGACACCAATAGTAGTATCTTCACGAGCATTACAGAAAGCGTCGTACAGTTCAAAGACTGTTTCAGGACGGAAAGCGTTGCGTTTATGGGGACGGTTGATGGTGATTTTCGCAATGCCATCAGTTTTTTGATACAGAATATCTTCGTAGGTTTTGGCAGTTTGCCAGTTAATTTGCATTGGTATGGAGTGCGCTGTTGTGCTTGAGAATTTTATCGCGGACGTAGGGACATGCGATACCTGCGGTGGGCTACGCCTACGCTAAAATTGCTGTCTCAAGCCTTTACAATCTGGTAATTGTCTGGGTGTGGAGGAATAAAAATGCGATGTGACACCATTTTCTACAAATTATTTAAGCAATTTCCGGGTTTGTTGTTTGAATTAGTAGATGAACCACCCCCAGAAGCCCAAAACTACCAGTTTGAATCAGTTGAAGTGAAAGAAACCGCGTTTCGGATTGATGGAGTGTTTTTACCTCCGGCGAATGCAGTTTCCAAAACCGTCTTTTTTGCTGAAGTCCAGTTTCAGAAGGATGAAGACTTATATCACCGCTTCTTTAGCGAATTGTTTTTGTTTCTCTACCGTAACTCTATTCGTTACGATGACTGGTTTGGGGTCATAATTTTTGCTTCTCGCAGTCTGGAACCTTCTTCCGCTTCGATTCACCGCGCTTTGTTAGAAAGTGGTCAAGTCAGGCGGGTTTATCTGGATGAGTTGGGAGATTTGCGACAGCAACCTTTGGGATTAGGTTTGATGTTGCTGACAAATGTTACTTCTGAAACTGAAGCAGTGGAAGGGGCGCGGTTTTTGTTGGAACAAGCACGGCAACAATCGGAGCAAGCGATAATTGATTTAATTACAACGATTATTGTTTACAAGTTTTCTAAGCTTAGTCGAGAGGAGATTGCAGCAATGTTGGGACTGAATTTGGAAGAACCACGGGCTATTCTGGAAGCGAAGGAAGAAGGGCGAGAGGAAGGGAAGATCGAAGGGAAGGTTGAAGGAAAGGTTGAAGGAGAAAGAACGATCGTTTTACGACTATTAAATCGGCGCGTAGGTAATATTCCTGATGCGCTTCTGTCTCAGATTCAAGGGTTATCGGTGGAACAGTTGGAAGCTTTAGGTGATGCAATGTTAGATTTCTCTACTCTTGCTGATTTGTCAGGGTGGTTACAAGGTGAAGTAAGAGGGTAAGTTTCATCTAGAGATGCAGAGGAGAAGGGCGATCGCACTCCGTAAAATAATTATGGCTACAAATAAAGTTTCTCGAAGTGAAGAAGCATTTGCAGACACGCGGGTATATCAGAAGCAGTGGAAGAAGTGCGATCGCTCCTCCTGCGACTGTTAAAACGACTATTTTGTGAAATTGCTTAAGAAAGTTGTTGGAATTGAGATTGCGATCGCGGATTTGGAAGGGTGGTTATAAGGTCAATTAGAAAGTTAAGAGTGAGCGCGTTTTGCTCAAAACATTATGGCTACAAGCAAAAAACTGTCTAGAGTATTGCTTTATATAGTTTCTTCAAATAACACCTCGGAAAGTACTTCTGGTGGAGACCAAATACCTAACTGTGCTTTTACGTATGTCTTGCACAAAGACACCACTTTCTTCTCTTCCCCTAATCTTACTTTTTGTCGATCAATTGTTGAGAGTATCTCAAACAAATTATCACAGTAACCTGAAGTAGAAATAAATAATCCTCCCTCTCGATGCTCACGAACAATTACATTCAGAAAATCAAGTATTTTGGGATAACCTACACGTCCTCCAGCACGCCAATGCTTTATTTCTAATATGTAAACATGTTTGAATCCAGAAACTATACATTCTACAATAATATCTTTCCCGCCATCTTTACTTCCGGGAGTTAATTCTACCGAAAATCCTATTCCTTCTAATACTTCTGCTAATATCCTTTCTAAATCTCGCCATTCTAATGTGTTAAGACAGGATGAATCTTGTGCAATTAATCGAGCAAGTTTTTTACTAAAGTCTTTGATAGCTGCAATAACTTGTTTTTCTGATTCTAAATTAGAATTAGGTAATGGTTCACCTCGTTGTATTGCAGCAAGTTCCTTATCTAATTGTCCACTATTTACCTTACTAATAAGTACTTTACTATCAGGATAAATACGCTTGACTTCAGATAAAAAATTGTTATCTGTTTCTAATGGAGGGAAATAAAGAATGCCATGTTCATCATTCTCATTATTAAAAAAAACTTCGTATTCTCCTTGATATTTCATAAGCTAATGGTAGAAATATTTTTATAAAAGTTAAATTAGAATATCTGCGGCAAAGTTTCTTAAATTATCCTGTCGCCACTTTGCATCTAATTTCCGATTTGTCTGCAACTCTAAAACTCGAATTCCTTTAGCTGGTAGTGGGTTTAATTTTTGCTGCAACTGCTGCCAAGAATTAATCAATTCATGGGGCACATTATAAGTAGCACATAACTGAGCAAAATCAATATCCTGGGGAGTACCAAAAAACTCTTCAAATGGTGGGTCAAATTTGGCAATGGGTAACATTTCAAAAATACCACCGCCATTGTTGTTGATTAACACAATCGTTAGATGTCCGACAAATTTATTGCGGATTAAAAAACCATTAGTGTCATGCAACAGGGCTAAATCTCCCGTTAACATCACACTACTTTGCTGGCGATGGGCAATTCCTAAAGCTGTGGATAATGTGCCATCAATACCATTTGCACCCCGGTTAAAGTGCGATCGCACTCCTAAATTATTTGGTTTCCAGAAATATTCCACATCCCGCACAGGCATACTATTGGCAATAAACAGAGGCGTTCCGGGCGGTAAAATCTGAGAAATTAACCAAGCGGCTTTACTCTCAATGATTTCATCTATTTTCCCCATCGTTTGGTCAACAACTAACCTAACCTTAGTTTCCGCATCACACCATTGCTTTCCATAGTCTGAGGATAAAGATAAATTTATCTCCTCTGCCTTTATCTCTTCTATAGATATCCGTAAATGCGTCGTTCTCCCGTGCAAAGGGTCGAGGTTTTGGTCACTAGGATCAATTACCCAGCGTCGCGGTTGGGTTGCATCTATCCAGCTACGCAGTTCTTTACTTGTAGGCATTTCTCCCACCTGAATCACCATTTCGGGCGCTAGCTGCTTTGCTAGTTGCTGATTTCGCAAAATCAGGTCATAAGTGGAAATCAAATAAGGGTTGAGTTCGGCATAATTTCTGACTGGGGAGAGTCCCTCAGCTAGCACAGGCCATTTGAGAGTTTGGGAAAGTTGCGCGATCGCTCTACAATACTCCTGTGGTTGCTGTGGTTGGGCAACACCTGCGATAATAATGCCGCGATCGCATTCCTTCCATTGTTGGGGAATGGGGAATGGGGAATGGGGAAGGTGGGGCCCCCTCTGGGGATAAGGGGTAATGGGGAATGGGGTATTGCTTGTTATTCCTGCAAAAAAGTCTTCTGGGTGAAACTGCGATCGCAAATCACTCAAGTCGGTTCCATCAGGAACGGGTGCTAAGGGATCGCGAAAGGGAATATTCAAATGTACTGGCCCCTTTGTAGGAGTTTGCGATCTTTCCCAGCTATGAATTACCGTTTGTCGCAGGTAAGCTAGCATTCCCAGATCGGCGGAGGGTAAGGCTAACTCTGTTTGCCAATTTGGGTAGTTTCCATATAATCTCAATTGATCTATAGTTTGCCCAGAGTGACAATCTCGTAATTCTGGGGGTCTATCGGTGGTTAATATCAACAGTGGTACGCGACTATATGAGGCTTCGATTACTGCTGAATAAAAATTTGCTCCTGCGGTACCAGAGGTGCAAACAACTACCACAGGGCGTCCGGTTGCTTTAGCTTGTCCCAAAGCGAAAAAGGCGGCGGAACGTTCATCGAGAATGGAAATCGCTTCAATCTCAGGTGCTTGTTGAGCAAAGGCTACTGCTAAAGGTGTAGAGCGCGATCCAGGGCAAATGATAGCACAAGTCAATCCCAACCGCTTTAGCGTCTCTGTTAAAATATAAGCCCAAAGTTGATTAATATTCCTATAAGCGATCGGCATTAAATCAGACATAGCTATAAAACAATCTTAAATTTTAGATTTTGTTTAGGGATCAATTTAAAATCCATCTGGGATTTGACAAATGCAAAGATGGAACCCAACACCGCCATGCGAGTTTGTGGGAAGGAAAATCTCCAAGCAAACTTGCTCCAGTTTCTACAAAATGCACAATTTGCTCTCAAACATTTATGGACTGCATTCATTTAACGGGAATTCGCTGCTATGGCTACACTGGGTATCTGCGAGAAGAACAGGTGCTAGGGCAATGGTTTGAGGTGGATGTGAGGTTATGGTTGGATATCTCCACAGCGGCCAAGACTGACGCGATCGAAGACACTTTAGATTATCGCAGCGTCATTAGCTTGATACAACATCTGGTCAAAACGTCTAAGTTTGCTTTGGTGGAGAAATTGGTAACAACGATCGCAGATTCTATCCTCCAAGAGTGCGATCGTGCAACCCAAGTCCAAGTCATTCTGAGTAAACCTGCCGCACCTATTCCAGACTTTGGTGGCAAAATTAGCATTGAAGTGACTAAAAGTAAGTCCAATCTCTAAAGTACAAAATGTGTTTTTCTTCTCAGTATCTATAAGCTAGCAAGGAGAGGGGGTTTAAGTGGAGCGTGGAAATATCTCACAAAGAGAATCTTTCCTGCCATTACCCCCAGCAGCCGCTCGTTCTTAAAAAGCTAAATAATTACGCGATCTGTTGATGAGCATTTAACTTGCATGTTTTCAAATCTCAGGATTTGTAATTGAGTATTAACCAGAAGCGATAAATAGTTTTAAGTAATACTATTTCACTCAAACTTAAAAATTTAAGACACTTTCAGACAGGAATTTATACCCTGGCTCATCCTAATTATGTATGAAGATGCACATAACAATACCCCCGTGTAGTATACTCTTGCCAATGGTAGACTACACGGGGGATAAATATATATAGCTTCACAATCAAACGTTATCAGACAGAATCTATCTGTATGCAAAGCAGTATTAAAATCTTTAATTTCAGATAATGATTAATTTTCAGTAGTAATTTAGCGAACGAATATTATTACACAAAACACACTATATTATTTTTCTTAACTTATATGAAAGTAATATGCACTGATTTGATGAACTTTTATTCGCGAGCGTCCCAATTTTGCAAGAACATGTTTGTCAAAAGCAAACCAAGCGACAGCCTAGAGTTGCTATCCCATATCTTGCGATTGCTTCACTTTACTACGTTGCGTATAACCTGGGTTTGATATAACTCGCACGCTTGGGATGCTCCCCCTTTATTCTTGATTAATTTTTACATAAATACTATACTTACTATTTATAGTTTTTTAAAGAATATTACATATTTTTGAAAATCAGTTTGTGATTGCTGGTAATTTCTGTTTACTCTTAATGGCATGATATTAACCGCATGTACTAATCAAAATTAGCTTTGACAAGCACATAAATTATTGGAGGTTAATAACATGATGCTATTCGATCGATAGTCAGTATTTATATCAAGCAAGAAGACAGGATAGTTAGAGATTGTTTATGATAAGATAATTACCTTTACATCGAGTTTACACTGACAACAAAAATCTGAACCTTAGCAAACAGGTTACTGTAACATGTTCGCCCGCAAAATCCTAGTTGTTGAGGATGAAAAAATCCTAGCCTCAAATATTAGAAAAATTTTACAAAAATTAGGTTATTCAGTTTCAGAAATAACTAAGTCTGGTGAAGATGCAATAAAAAAGGTAGCAGAAACTCATCCACATTTAGTATTAATTGATATCTGCCTAGCTGGGGAAATTGACGGTGTACGCGTAGCGGATATTATCGAGAATCAGTTCCATGTACCTGTAGTATATTTAACAGATAGTTCGGAATATAAAACATTACATAAAAATCAGCTAAACGATGCTTTTAGTTACATAGTCAAGCCATTTATTGAAAGTGATTTACATTTTGCGATTGAAATGGCTTTGTACAAACATCAGACCAAAAAAATATTATTAGATGAAGAAAAACAGAGGCTGGCGGCAATTATTAACAGTATGGGCTATGCAGTAATTGTGACATGTGCAAATAGTTGTATTCAAATGATGAATCCCATAGCAGAAAGAATTACTGGCTGGAAGCAAAGTGAAGCGCTCGGTAAAGATTTAGTAGAAGTAGTTAACTTAGTTGACAAAATTACAGGAGAAACAATTGGAAATTTAGCCAGACATGTAATCGAAACAGGGGAAGTTTTAAATTTACCAGAAAATTGTACATTGATTACCAAAGATGGCAAAGAAATAGCGATTGGGGATAATATTGCACCCATCCGCGATGGAGATGGCAATATTACTGGCGCGGTTTTAGTTTTTCAAGACATCACCAAACGCAAGGAGACAGAGGCGCAACTGATGCGTAATGCGTTTTATGATGGGCTGACAGCATTACCAAATCGTATTTTATTTTTGGATCGGCTCACACAAACAATTGAACGTAGCAAACGCAGAAGCGATTATTATTTTGCAGTTTTGTTTTTGGATTTAGATGGCTTCAAAGAGATTAACGATCGCTTTGGGCATGGAGTAGGAGATGATTTTTTAGTAGCGATCGCTAGACGTTTAGAGTCGTGCTTACGCGGTGGCGATACTGTAGCACGATTTGGTGGTGATGAGTTTACTGTTCTTTTAGAGGATATTAAAGATATTACCGACGCTACCAATGTTGCCAAACGCATTCAAGACTCTTTACGATTGCCCCTTAGCCTGAATGGATATCAATTATCTACTACAGCTAGCATTGGTATTACTTGGAATTTTAGTAATTATGAGGAGCCTGCAACTATGCTGCGAGATGCTGATATTGCTATGTACCGAGCTAAACGGCAGGGAAAAGCTACTTATGCCATATTTAGTTAATTAGTCCTTTCTGCTGCCACTTCAATCAAATTACCTGACTTTCTTCACAACTATCTGAAATATTGATTCATGGCAGTTTCATGTGGATGGAATATGCTACTCTAGCCGCTACTAAGGTGTATCCTACACAATAGAGGAGCTACATAAGTCTGTCATGGAAAAAACCGAAAAACAGAAAATGCTCGCAGGCGAATTATATCTGGCGGAAGATCCAGAATTGGCTGCGGAAAGTAAGCGAGCGAGTCGTCTGTTGCGAAGGTACAATTCTACAACTGAAGAACAGCAAGATCAACGACAGCAAATTTTGCAAGAATTATTTGGAAAGATCGGTGACAAAGTATCAATTGTGCCACCTTTCCACTGTGACTATGGCAGTAATATTTTCGCTGGTGACAGATTGTATATGAACTATGGCTGTGTAATTTTAGACTGTAATACAGTTCATATTGGTGAAAATGTCTTGTGCGCTCCTTATGTACAAATTTATACTGCTTATCACCCTACAGAGCCGGAAATTCGTCTTTCTGGTAGAGAATTAGCTGCCCCAATTAACATTGGTAACAATGTCTGGATTGGTGGCAGTGCAATTATTTGTCCAGGTGTAACTATTGGCGATAACACAACCATTGGTGCTGGCAGTGTCGTTGTCAAAGACATACCTGAGAATGTTGTCGCTGCTGGTAATCCCTGCCGCGTCATTCGCTATTTGTCGTAGAATTTAAAACTTATACCCTCTAGCAATCCAATAGAGCCAGTCTGCGATCGCTTCTTCAGTTTCGCTGTCAGCATCAATGGCTGTTATTTCAGATAACTTTGCAGAATATACATCTTCATCTTTACCATTGATGTAAGCCACTTCTACAAGCATATCTTTTAAGCACTCATCATCTGGGGCCATTCCCAGCACTTCAACTTGTTTCTCCTCGGCAGCACCTGATTTGCGTCCCTTCTTAGTCCATTTAGCCACAAACGGAAAATTCAGAACCTCCTCAAGGTAGTAGTACCAACCCATGGCCCGGTCTTCTTTATCTTCAGCATCTACAATGATCTCTGTTTTAATACGATGCTCTCGGTTTTCGTCGAGTTCAACACTAGGCATAAGATAACGCTTTGCGTATAATGCATTTTGATAATACTACCAAAGTCAATACTTAAGAATAATTTTTCTAAAATATAGTTAAGTATATCTAAGCTCGACAAAAAACCGCCTGCGATCGACAAGCGGTTTTGTAGTAATTACCCTCAAGGGGGAACTTTTTTGTTGGGCTAAGATGCTAAGTTTTTTCTTAGCGCTTCATCAAGAAATTTCTTAGAGATTAAACAAGTCTCAAATCAGGATAATTTGCCAACACATCATCAGATGTCAGGGTATCATTTTCAGCTTGCGGAGTCCAAAGAACTTCAATTGCCAGAAGTTTCTCGCTGGGGATACTACCAATTTGCCGCAAAGCTTGACGCAAATCATCAGCACTATTAATGGCTGTTGGAATGTCAAACTTACCTAATGTCGCCGCTAGCAAGGTGACGATGATGTATTCGCCAGGGCCTTCAGTAAATAGACGGGTAGGGTTGTCGAGTTCGCCAGCCGGAGGTAAAGCATCTTTGGCTAGGGCTGCTCTTAACTGGTTGTTGACGTTAGAAAGAGTTTCCTCGCTAAACTTGCTGCGTTCTGCCAGTGACAGGCGATTAAACTGACTTTCAGCTGAATTTAAACTCGCTTGTTGAGTACCACCACCTGCATATACAAAGTATTCGGGATGGCGGAGTAAAGCTAGGCTGGCTTCTTGAAGAATTTCTGCTCTTCCCTCTGGGGTGTTAGTATCAGCAGTTTCAGCAATGTGGTTGAGTTCATTTTGCAATTCACGGGCTTGAGCTAACAAACCTACTTGCAAACGAGTTACAGAAACAGGAGAGTTGCTGCTGTATCCTACTTCTTCAGTTTCACCGCTAGAGACGCGGCGGAAAGTTTGCAATAAGAAATTAGCGATCGCAAAGAAGATTAAGATGCCAAATAGACCACCAAATCCTCCCCCAATACCCCAGAAGGGAAGTAGGAAGGGAAAGCCGAAACCACCACCAAAACCACCACCAGGATAGTATCCGCCGCCACCAGGATAGTATCCGCCCCCACTAGGAGGTGCATAGGTGCGGCTAGAAGGTGCTCTAAACGAGCCACCACCGATACGGCCCCCACTGCGAGCCGCTAATGCTCCATCGGCGTGACTAAAAGCCAAAGTTAACACCAGTCCCAGGGCTAAGAAGGTTTTTAACAGTGGTTTGATGGTTTGTTGTAGTTTTTTACGCATAATACAATCGCTTGGAAAACTGAATTTTTATGATTTCTCCCCATACTGGTAGGAGTCTTACGATCTTTCGCTAACGCCAGCCCCTAAGAAGCAAGCTTTGTAGCATTCACGTAGCATTTACTTTTAAAGGCTACATATTCAATCTACCGCGTCTTCTGCTGTGTAGGCAGCGATCGCAGGGGGGATTTCTCGACTGGGGAACCGTACCTTAAGATATGTTCATCAGAGAAATTTGCGATGGAACAATTCTTGCTACCTCTTGGACTAGTACTTTCAGACTACAGTCTTGGACTCAGTACAGCATTTACTACATCTGTCGGCTTTATATTTACGCATATACTGCAAGCTAGCAAATGTCCGGGATGCTCATCAGTCAACCAAACCAGACACCAGATAGCTATCAAATACTTATCCAAGTTTTTGGCATTTTGGCACAACATTCCTAGAGGATTCGGGATATTCTATTGAACGTAGTTAAATTTCGTAATTTTTGCAACAGTTGTTCACTGAGCAATTTGGTTACAAGTGTCAGCTTTAATTTATTGTTCGTCATGCACAGAAATTCTCTAGTCGTGAGAAATTTGCAGCCAAAATAAAATCAACACAATAAAAAAACAATCTTCCTAGCTAATATTATAAAATCAGCTACAAATTTGTCTACCAGATTCGTTTTAAAAGAAATAAAATAATAATTGTGGCTTTGAAAGTAATCCTAATTGTAAATAAATTAAAAATTATTTGAAATATAGTCAGCAATTTATTATGGAACATATTTCTCAACTAACAGCCGAAATCAGAGACAAAGCCGCATACCCAGATATCCTAGTCATATCCCGGATCTTCCTGCCGAAAGAAGCTGTAATTGGGGAATATATCTACAATCGCTGTCTTCAAGATCCAGAACGAGTTATTGTGCTGGCGGCTAGTTGCTCAGGAGATAAAGTATTTGATGAAAGTCAACAGTTTCCCGTGTATCGCTGGCCTTATCCTAGATACTGGGGTAATGGCTGTGTGGAAAGTATCCTGAAGCCTTTGGTGAATATCGTCTGCTCATTTGTCTTAGCAATCAAACTTTATTTTCGCTATCACTATCGTTATATAGAGTGGGGTCACGGCTATGACTTTCCTTCACTGTTGCTATTGAGCTATTTCTTGCCTATTCGCTTTTTTATCTATTTGCACGGCAACGATCTTCTTTCTACTTTACACAATCCCCTGCTGCGATCGCTGTTTAAACTAACACTCAAGCGAGCCGAAGGTATTGTTTGTAACAGTTCTTATACACAAGACTATCTCAGAACTGCTTTGCGATTAGATACTCCTACCCACGTTATTAACCCAGTAGTCAGACCAGAAAAATTTGGTAATAATGTCGCGAGTCCCAGTAGCCTTGATGATTTACGCGTTCGCGTGCGTCAAGCGTACAATATTCCCGAAACAGCAATAGTTATTCTCTCAGTCGGAAGGCTAGTAAAAAATAAAGGTTTCGACCGAGTAATTGATAACGTCCCACTATTGCTAACTTTTGGGGTTGATGTCCACTATATAATCTGCGGTCAAGGGCCAACTGAATCTGAACTTAAATCTTTGGCGCATCGTTTGCGGGTACATAAACGGGTGCACTTTGCCGGATATGTACCAGAGCGCGAACTAGCTGGTTATTATGCAGCTTGTGACATATTTGCCATGCTGACTTTATTGGATGCTAGAGATAATAATATGGAGGGTTTTGGTATGGTTTATTTAGAAGCAAGTTACTTCGGTAAGCCTGTAATTGCCCCTCGCTTAGGCGGTGTTCTAGATACAGTTCAGCATGAGGAGAATGGCATACTGGTTAATGTCAATTCTGGTTATGAAGTTTTTCAAGCTTTCAATCGGTTATGCAAAGACCAGCAACTACGGGAACAACTCGGTCGCAAAGGCAAAGAATTAGCCAAGCGCAGAACCCTTCATCGGTCGCTTTATAAATCAGAGGGGAGAAACGCCATTTTGTGAGATGAATGCACATTCAGCGCCCCCACCGTGTATCTCATTCTTCTAAAAAATATCTACAAATAAGCAAGATTGCAGTGTAGGATCTCGCTTGTGATTCGATTAAATATGCAATGAAAAATATCTTGTTTCGCATGGGGCGATTCCTTGGGCGTTACACGCAGCGCCGAACGCAATCTCTTGTGTTTACAATAATTGGATGTCTTGCTGTATTAAGTGCGATCGCCTTTGGGACAATGTATGTTCTCGCTGAACCTGCTTCCACCTCATCTGAACGTCCCGCTATTAAAGCGCCGAATTTGGGGCGACATTTTCAAGAATTCGGGCGTGAAGGCTCAATCTTAATTTACGACTCAAAAAATAACCGCACCTATGAACATAATGCTCAACGTAATGCAACTGCCATCGCTCCAGCTTCCACATTCAAAATTTTTAACGCGCTGGTGGCGTTAGAAACAGGTGTAGTTCCTGATGATGTGGCGGTTCTCACTTGGGATGGAATTCACCGAGATATTGATGCCTGGAATCATGATACAAATTTGCGTCAAGCCTTTAAAGATTCAACTGTTTGGTTTTATCAAGTACTGGCACGTAGGGCTGGACATGAACGAATGCAGCAATTTATTAATAAAGTAGGTTACGGGAACCGTCAAATTGGCACTGCCGCAGACATCGATCGTTTTTGGCTAGAACAGCAGCTATTGCAAATTACACCCAAAGAGCAAATTAAGTTTTTGCAACGGTTGGATCGAGGCGATTTGCCTTTCTCGCAACGGACAATAAATCTTGTCAAAGACATTATGATCCGCGAACAAACTCCAGACTACACACTGCGGGGAAAGACGGGATGGTTAACGACTACCAAACCAAATGTTGGTTGGTTCGTGGGTTATTTAGAGCAAAACAAAAACGTCTATTTTTTCGCGACAACCCTTGATATGCAAAAATCGGAAGATGCACCCGCCCGCATTGAGATTACACGACGTAGCCTCAAGGATTTGGGCTTGCTGACTCAAATTAACTAACCACCACCAACGATAGTTACCACTTCTAAGCGATCGCCTGGTTGCACTTTTGTTTCCGGCCAAAACTGGCGGTGTAAAATTTCCCCATTATACTCTACAGCCACCAAGCGGGGATTAAAACCCAACTGTTGGAGTAAGTCGGGTAAAGAAGTTTGAAACGAGCAGCTATGGGTTTCCCCATTTATCTGAACCGTAATCTCATTAGACATAATATGTGTGTGGGGCATTGGAAATTGGGTATTGGTTACTCACTTTGGGCAAATGACTAATGACTAATGACTAATGACTATTTTAAAGTTCTGGTTTAATGCGATTAAGTTGCGAGAGCAAATATTGTGTCACTAGGGTAGGCTGTTCGGCTTGCATGAGCGATCGCACCACCGCTACACGTTCGGCTCCCGCATCGATTACATCATTGATATTATTGGCATCTATTCCCCCAATCGCAAACCAGGGAATTGAGCAATTTTTGGCAGCATAGCTGACATATTCTAAACCTGTGGCTGCCTTACCTACTTTCGTGGGAGTTTCATAAACTGGCCCCACGCCAATGTAATCTACACCTTCAGCAATTGCTCCTTGCATTTCTTCTTTATTTGTGGTAGAAAGACCTATCAAACGCTGTGAACCCAGTAATTGCCGAGCAACAGCAATAGGCATATCTTGTTGTCCCAGATGCACGCCATCAGCATCGACAGCTAAAGCTACATCCACGCGATCGTTAACGATGAACAAAGCGCCGTAGATGTGGCATAACTGCCGGAGTTTTTTAGCTTGTTCCAGACGCAAAGAATCATCGGCGGTTTTGTCGCGGTACTGTAGGAGCGTTAATCCCCCTTTGAGTGCAGCTTCGACGTTGTTCAACAAACTATCACTTGGGGAAGTTACAAAATACAGACGCGATCGCCACAACAATTGATGGCGCTGATGACCCATTAAACTACTTTCTAAGGTATAAACCTGATAGCGCATCTGCTTACAAGCTTTAGCCATATTTGGCTGGTAAAGCTTGCTGTATTCTTCCAACACCCGTAATGCTTCTTCTATCCGGCAAAAGTTAGCTTGCAAGACCGATTTTATACTAGCTCGTTGTTCTTCCTGAGGATGGGTTAATTCAGTCCCCAGATCGCCTGGTGTATCTCGCGCCGCCCGCAATTCGGAGGTATGCCACTTAGCTACATCTTGCCGCAAGCGCTTGCATTCAAGAGCCAACTGAGCATTATTTAACCCAAACCGACACCATTCCTCGATAATTCGCAAGCCCTCACGAGCGCGGTCTAAATTCGCATCTAAAATGCGGTAAACAACTTGCTGTATTTGCTCTTTTTGGCTGTATGGCTCGACCATTACAACAACCCCATTAGTGCTTTCATCGAAGTGTGAATTATCATAAGTCCTAGTAACCATAGTTAATTAATTTGCTTTTTTTTACTGGATTTTTGCTGAATCTACGCAAAACAACGTAGTAGTGAGGGTTAGGCTAAATTATCCCATGTTCCTATAGGCAGTGATAAGGGTAGTTTGAGGCTACAGTTTCGCACTAAGCTTAGTCAAGTATTTTATGGTAAACGACAAGCTGACAAAGGATTCAGAAGAAGGGATAGACCAGAAAATAGACAGTGGGCAAATTAAATTTTATCTATCACACACTCATACTTATTCTATGAGTGCTTCTTGTTCCATAAGTTATATCCTATGCAAGCAGCCAAAGATTAAACCATTAAGCCAGTGCTACACAACTTCCCTTCACGATAATGGCGGCCATACCTTAGTAATATCTTTGCGCTTATTTGCTGTAAATTTCAATAAACGATTAGTAGTTTTGTATTGAAAAACCTCGGACGATCGCACGTATAACTGATAGAACAGAGTTCTCATCTCCAACTTCAAATCTTTGTGCATCAAAGCTCAAGGAGATAAACACGCCTTAACAGATAAAATTCCACAAAGCCAAGGGTATTGTTGTATAACCCCACTCTTTTTGAGCGAGGCTATTTTAGCGATCGCGTAGCGTGTCTTTTAGGACAAGGTATTTTTGAACAGACACAATATCATTTATTGCTATGTATTAAATATCGCCAATCGGTAAATATATGAGTAATATTATCGACATAATACTCTTTAAGAGTATCAGAATTTATTATTACTTCTAAGGAGTCGTGTTAAATATGATTCTCCCTCGTGTGTTTCCTGAGTACCGTAGAGTACATGTTCTGCTTGCAAATCTGAAGTTTTTGAAATCAGCAAGGCTTTTATTTTTTAGTTTTTCAGTATTATCTTTTACCGTAGGCATGGGAACGGCAAGTATGGCGTTCCTGGGTACAAGCCTGGGTAGTGCGATCGCTCAGATGCCATCGACACAAAATTCAGCGCCTCTAAGTGAGAAAACACCTTCTCTGGCTAACGTGCTGTTTGTCAACCCTAGTGTTGGAGATGACAAGGCAGGTAATGGCAGCGAATCCGCTCCTGTAAAAACAATTACCCATGCGTTGCGATTAGCTAACGCTAATACTGTAATTATGCTTTCCACCGGCACTTATAGCGCCGAGACAGGAGAGGAATTTCCCTTAATGCTGAAACCGGGTATTTCAATTCAAGGCAACCCTAGCAATCAAGGTAAGGACATTATCATTCAGGGAGGCGGAGATTACCTGAGTCGGAGCTTTGCCGGTCAAAACGTCACAATTGTCGGGGCAAACCAAGCCTCGCTCACTGGGGTAACGGTGACGAACTCTAATCGCCGTGGTTACGGTTTATGGATTGAATCTTGTAATCCGGTAGTCGCGGAAAATACATTTACTGGCAGTACCCAAGATGGGATTTCTGTCAGTGGTAATGCTGCACCCACCATTAGCAAGAATTACTTCGATCGCAATGGAGCCAATGGCATCACAATTGCGGGTAACTCCAGTCCCCAAGTGAAGGAAAATGTCTTTCACCAAACAGGTTTTGGGATTAATATTGCTCAAAATGCCGCTCCTATAGTCATAGGTAATCAAATTCAGAACAATAGATCGGGCATTGTGGTACAAGCAAATGCCAAGCCGATTTTACGGAATAATTCTATTCAAGATAATAAAGAAGATGGTTTAGTTGCGATCGCTCAAGCAATGCCAGATTTGGGTAGTGCATCCGAACCTGGAGGTAATGCATTTCAAAATAATGCTCGCTACGACATTAACGCCAGCGCTGCTAAACAGGTGATTTCTGCTGGTGGTAACAATCTTGTGAGCGATCGCATCAGTGGGAAGGTAGATATTAACGGGACAACAGCACTAGCAGCCCAAACTTCTCAACCCGTCCCTGCTGCCAATAACGTATTACGAGAAATACCACCAACTGGGGAAATCACCTTCTCGGCTCCCGAAACCTCTGAAACTCCTAATGGGCAAACCAGCAACAGCATTTCAGCAAATACTCCTGTTCCTAGACAATTAAACAATCAACTGCTGCCATTAATGCCAGCCAATGCACCACTTTCCCCGCCTATATCCAATCAACAACCACCCACCTCTAAAGTCGCCGGATTTCCAACTCCTAGCAGCTTGGTAGGTAGACAAATACCAACTAACACTTCAAGAGTTGCAACTTCCAATCCAGCACAGCCCCTCGATCCACCACAGTTAAATTATGTGCGAATCGATCCTAATACGATTGAGTTTACTGCCCCTGAGTATCCATCCAATTCAGTTGCACAGCCACCAGTTCCAAGTGTGAGGGAGCAAACACAGCAGCCATTACCAATATTAGAAACTTCTGCTTCTCGTGCTTCAGAACTTTTACCACTTCCCGATCGCAATATCCCTATTGGTAATACTCGCAATATCCGAACAAGTTCTGCAAGTATTCCTTATAGTGGTAGCTCTACAACACAATTTGGTATACGTTATCGCGTAGTAGTTCCACTCTTCACTGATAGAGATCGAGATTTAGTGCGATCGCTTGCTCCTGGTGCGTTTCCCACAGTTTGGGAAGGTCAAAGAGTTATGCAAGCAGGAGTATTTAGCAGTGAATATAACGCTAAAGAAATGCTCAAAACCCTCTCTAATAATGGTTTAAGAGCCATTATGGAGCCGTTGAATTAACTGGGCATGGGGCATGGGGCAAAAGACATGGAATTAGCGAGACAAAGCACCTCAAAATGAATATCGATCTACTTGAGAGAGCGATCAGTTAAACAACAGAATGCGCTAGTTCTGCGATGTAACTCTCTAATGAAACTACTCCTCGTGTAACAAGATCGTGGGGTGGCATCTCTCCTTCGATTGCAAGGGTTGTCATATTGGAGAAAGATGCTGCTGCTGAGTTTGAAAATCCCATATTCTGCATTGTCTTTATCCACTGGTCACGCGGAGTTTCCACTACCTTGACTGGTTTTTGTAAAACTTTGGCAAATGCTTGTGCAACGTTGAGCGAAGAATATTTTTCTGGGCCTTCGATGTTGTGTAGCCCTGTATTCTCTATTGGCTGTGTCATCAAACGCGCTGCCAACTGACCAATATCGCGTGGGGCTACCATCGGCAATGCAAAATCGGTTGGAAAGAAGGTATGGATTACGCCATCCTGTTTAGCTGATTGTAAAGATAAGTCCCAATTGCTCATATAGTAGGCAGCGCGGATGATACTAAATGGTATGGACTGGGCGGCGAGTTGCTGCTCCATTTCGTAAAGCACTCCCAAATCGCCAATTTGAGAACCGGGTTGCGCTCCATAAGTGGATTCGGCAACGATTTTCTCTAAGCCAGAGTCTCTTATCGCTTCCAGAATGGATGCCAAGCTTTTTCTTTCTTCAACATCTGTGTCTGTCGCCGGGTCAGCAGGTGGATTAAGCAGGAAAAGACGTTTACCCTTTGCAAACAAGCGGCGTAGTTCTACGGTATTATGCGCGTCTACAACTTCAACCATCGCGCCGCGCTTCTGCCATTCAGGAATAGACGCAGAATGGCGTGAGACGATGGTTACTGGCTCACCTTGTGATAACAGCGTTTGTGCTACAGCAGAACCAACGTGACCATTGCCACCAAGAATGATGTGCATGGGAAAAATCAAGAACGATAGGTACGGAAGAAATATAAGAAAAGTGCAGTGTTGCACTCAAGCAGCCCAACTATTTATATTTAGTCTAAACTCCAGTTACCAACTTAGGTTCAGAAATTGGTATTTGATTACTGAAGTTACTTATGTGGTGCGCGATCGCCTTTGCTGTAAGTTGAGTTGAGCTAAGGAAACCCCATCATCTAATACTCCGACACGATTTCAAAGTACCTCAACATGAATTGGAAGTACTCCAACACGATTTCAAAGCACCTCAACATGACTTGGAAGTACTCCAACACGATTTCAAAGTACCTCAACATGACTTGGAAGTACTCCAACACGATTTTAAAGTACCTCAACATGACTTGGAAGTACTCCAACACGATTTCAAAGTACCTCAACATGACTTGGAAGTACTCCAACACGATTTCAAAGTACCTCAACATGACTTGGAAGTACTCCGACACGATTTCAAAGTACCTCAACATGACTTTAAGGTATCTGTTGCTTATTTAATGTTACTTTTTTAACAAACTTAATAACTTTTTCAGTACAGTTACTTAAAAATAATTAGGTCGATCTTAATTTGCTTTAATTTTTCCGAATTATCTCTCAGAGAAGTTTATTGTTGCATTGGCTAGAGTACATGCAGTAATCCTATAACTTGCTTCAGGAGCGCATTTCATGACACGACTAAAACGCAGTTCACCCGCTCTCGAAAAGGCTCTCCGTCGAATTGCAGGAATGCGATCGATTAGCCCGACGCTAGAATTTGGCAACGGATTGAGTTTGACAGACTACGACAGCCGCATCCAAAACTTGCAAACCCAGCTATCAACCTACAACACTTTACTCTCTACCCTGGATGAGATGACGGGTCGCCTCTCTCTAATTGAAGAAGAATTAGGCGGCTATTCTGAAAAGATGTTAATGAGTGTGGCAACGCATTATGGCAAAGACAGTTTGCAATATGTCCAGGCGGGAGGCAAGCCACGCAAGAATTCATCACGCCGTTCGAGCAACACCCAATCCCCATCTGATACCGTTTCACTTTCAGACTGATACAGATGGCAGGCAGGGGAGGCAGGGGAAGTAATTTGTATCAATAATTTAGTTAAATAGTATGAGAGTACAGCTAATCTCCGCACTCCCTATCCCGGTTTATGATCCAAACGGGTGGCTTGCTCTAGGGCGGCTTTTTCTTTAGCTCGGCGGACATAGGGTTGTAATTGGGCGCGATCGCAACCTGTTAAAATATTCAGGTTTTCCAAGGTAATCCCCCGCATTAACATTTCTACGCGCCAGGTTTGTTGTGCTTGTGCTACAGCTGGTGTTTGTCCTTGAGGAGTTAATAGTCCTTGACTCCATACTTGCCAACGTGTCTCAAGCTCTGATTCTGAGATGGGTGTGCCTGTTTCATTCAAAAACATAGCTGTTTGAGTATCTTTACGACTTTTCAGCCATTTGATTAAAGGATTATTAGTAAAAGAACCGTAGCGTTTGCCCAAAATCCACTGATTAACAGGTACTTGTCGGACAAATCCGGGAATTGTAATTTGCAAGAAGTGCCCTTGAGTATCGTAGATTTGATGCGATCGCTCCAAGCTAATTATTTCTGTGGCGGATAACCCAGCCCCAAATAACACATAAGCCAAGGCATAATCTCGGATTCCGAATTTTCTAGCTTGTTGCAGAATTTCGTGAACTAAACTAGCAGGCAAATCAGCTACTTCTGTGGTAATGAACCCGCCTTGTAAAGAGTTCATTGCTGATTCTGCTGAAGATGACATCGCTCCATGTAAAAACAACTCCACCAAATTTTCCAGAAAATCATCCCGATCCTCCCAAAGTTCGTGAAATTCGCTGGTGAACTCAATTACGGCATATCCCAAGATCATCCCATTCAGCAAACTGGCTAATTTTTCTGCCGGTAAATAGGTATTTAGGTGGCCTTGCTGGATTACAGTAGCTAAATACTGTGCTACATAGCGGTTTGCTTCTGTTACTCCCCTGCCTAGGGCGCGGCGATTTTCTGCCGGGAATTGGTCGGCTTCACCTACCACAGACCGGACGAACTCTGGCACTCGTTCTAATGCATGTAAGCTGTCACTTGCATAATCTTTAAGAGCTTGGTAGACATTGCCGGGAGGCGTTGCCCGCCGCACCAGCGACTCACCTAAATCCTTGAAAGCTGCGGACTCTTCCAGCACAGCCAAAAGCAGTCCATGCTTATTGCCAAAATTCCGAAATAGAGTCACTTCGTTGACTTCGGCTTTTTCAGCAATTTGGCGGGTTGTGGTAGCGCTGACTCCGTGAGCAGAAAACAACTCAAGTGCAGCTTGAATCAGGCGTTGACGAGTTGAAACGAGTTGAGATGACATAGAAAAATGCAAGTGGCACTTGCACGGTTATCAGAGTTCTGCTAGCATAACAAATGTAAGTGATACTTGCTTTACTCTACCCTACGGGTGACGCTCCTGCGTCGCTAGCGCTACGCTAACGCCAGTCGCTAATGGGGGAAACCCCCAAGACCGCGCTGGCTCACTGTAACGGGTGTACAGGGTGGGTCAATCCTAGTGGGATTATGCCCAAGAAAAAGCAAATCGCTTCATGATCCATCAATAGGAACTTTTATGACCGCAAATTTTGGGGCGATCGCCCCTGAGAGAGGCAAGTCACCTCAACTCAGTTGGACGAATGTAGTATTTTTTGGTACATTCCATGCCTTAGCACTTCTGTCTCCTTGGTTTTTTTCCTGGTCAGCATTAGGTTTGCTAGTGTTTCTGCACTGGTTATTCGGGAGCATTGGTATTTGTTTGGGATATCACCGACTACTGAGCCACCGGAGTTTCCAAGTTCCTAAGTGGTTAGAGTATGCGATCGCCCTCATTGGAGCGTTGGCTTTGCAAGGTGGGCCAATTTTTTGGGTAGGTGGACACCGCCAGCATCACGCCCACACAGAAGATATCAATTTAGATCCCTACTCTGCCCAAAGAGGCTTTTGGTGGAGCCATATACTATGGATTTTCTACCCGCGCCCAGAATTTTTTGACTATGACACCTATAAAAAATATGCCCCCGATCTAGCAAGACAACCCTATTATTGCTGGTTAGATCGCTACTTCTTGCTGTTGCAAATACCCTTCGCGCTGCTGCTATATGTTTTAGGAGGATGGCCCTTCGTATTCTACGGAGTGTTTCTCAGATGTGTCTTGCTTTGGCACTCAACCTGGTTTGTGAACTCAGCATCACACCTGTGGGGTTATCGCACCTTTGATGCCAATGATGGTGCTCGTAATCTTTGGTGGGTATCCATCGTGACCTATGGAGAAGGATGGCACAATAACCATCATACTTATCCCCACATGGCAAAATCTGGATTTTCTTGGTGGGAGATTGATGTTACTTGGTGGAGCATCCTAGTTTTGCAGACTTTGGGTTTAGCCAAGAAAGTTGTTTCGCGTCCTCCTCAAGGTGCAACTCACGGCTAAATTGCAACTAAATTATCATGAATTTGTTATGCCGATTGCTTCTTGCAGTCGGCTTAATCATTTTTATCAGTAATATTTCACGATAAAATGACAACGCGGCAAATCTCAGCAATACATGAAGCGTGAAAACTGACAGTATTTTTTATCGCCTTTTTCAAGAACTTCCTGGCATCTTTTTTGAATTAATTGGTAATCCACCCCAAACCGCAGAGGATTATAAATTTTCCTCAATTGAAATCAAGCAAACTGCATTCCGTATAGATGGCGTTTTTCTGCCAACCCAAGGGGAAGAAAATCCGATTTACTTTGTTGAAGTCCAATTTCAAACCGACACAGAAATTTATTCACGCTTGTTTTCAGAAATTTATTTATACTTGCGCCAAAATAAACCGAAAAATTCTTGGCGAGGAGTAGTTATCTATCCCAATCGCAGTTTAGATACAGCAGATATCAAGAATTACAGTGAATTTTTCACAAGCGGGCGCATCAGTCGTATTTATCTTAATGAATTAGGTGAAACTGCATCATTGCCAGTTGGAATTGCTACGATGAAATTAGTGGTCGATGAAGAAGAGACAGCAATTATCGCTGCTAGGCAGTTAATAGAGAGAACCCAACAAGAAATCAACATTGAACCACAACGGCGGCAGTTACTAGAATTGATAGAGACAATTTTGGTTTACAAGTTTCCGACAATGAGTCGAGAGGAGATTGAAGGTATGTTTGGGTTAAGTGATTTGAAACAAACACGAGTTTATCAAGAAGGCAAGCAAGAAGGCAAACAAGAAGGCAAGCAAGAAGGCAAACAAGAAGGAGCGCGTGAAGAAAAGTTTAGAATGATACCTTTGTTGTTGAAATTGGGATTGAGTTTTGAAGAAACAGCCAAAGAGTTAGGTTTGAGCCTAGAAGAGATTCAGCAAGAAATGCAAAAACAGCCTCCAAGTCAGGATACGTAACCTACAATTATCCGCGATCGCAGATACCTCTAAATATTCCTGCTATTTTCCATTCCCATTAATTTTTTATATTTTATATGATTTCGCTCTCTCCCATTCTCCAAGCTAGACTTTCCCAACCCCTCAAAATTGGCTCCTTTGAGGTAAAAAGTCGGGTTCTCCAGTCGCCTCTATCTGGGGTGACAGATATGGTGTTTCGCCGGATTGTGCGTCGCTATGCGCCAGATTCGATGATGTATACCGAAATGGTGAATGCTACGGGTTTGCATTATGTCAAGCAGTTACCCAAAATCATGGAGGTAGATCCAAATGAACGCCCAATTAGCGTTCAACTATTTGATTGCCGTCCAGATTTTCTAGCAGAAGCAGCAATAAAAGCAGTTGCCGAAGGTGCTGATACTGTAGATATTAATATGGGTTGTCCGGTAAATAAAATCACTAAAAATGGTGGTGGTTCTTCGTTGTTGCGGCAACCAGAAGTAGCAGAAGCAATTGTGCGGGAAGTGGTAAAAGCTGTTGATGTACCTGTGACAGTAAAAACCCGTATTGGCTGGAATGACACTGAAATTACTATTCTCGACTTTGCCAAGCGGATGGAAGATGCCGGGGCAAAAATGATCACAGTCCACGGACGCACCCGCGCCCAAGGATACAATGGCAATGCGCGTTGGGAATGGATTGCGCGTGTAAAAGAAGTACTTTCTATCCCAGTGATTGGGAATGGAGATATTTTTTCCGTTGAAGCGGCGGTGAAATGTTTAGAACAAACTGGCGCTGATGGTGTGATGTGTTCCCGTGGGACTTTGGGTTATCCGTTTTTGGTGGGAGAAATCGATCGCTTCCTAAAAACTGGGGAAATATTACCACCACCAACCCCGATTCAGCGTTTGGAATGTGCAAGAGATCATTTACAAGCCTTGTGGGAATATAAAGGCGATCGCGGTGTACGTCAAGCCCGTAAGCACATGACTTGGTATGCTAAAGGTTTCGTTGGTGCTGCCGAACTCCGAGGACAGCTAAGTTTAGTTGAAAGGGTAGATCAAGGTTTGGCAATGATTGACCAAGCAATTGAAAAATTAGCTAATGGTTATGAACTAGAGGAAGAAGCAGAAGGTAGTTTGGTAATGCTTTAAAAAGTTGATTTTACCATTAGCTTGGAGTGATATAGTTAGTTGCTAAAAGTGGCGCGATCGCTTAAATACCACTATTTCAGTTAGGGTTTAAACTAACTAATAACCTGCAACTTGGGTTAATAGAGATTTTATCGAATTGCAATATTCAAGCGACGTTCAAAAAAATCTCAAAGCAATTTCAGCTTCAATACCTAATAGGGATTTTAGTTAATTGCAATCGTTAATAGTTTCAGTAGTCCGAAAACTTTTGCGATCGCTAAAAAATCAGCACCAGCGGCTTCCTTCAATCCGTTGCACCGCAATTGTTATGCAGCGACCGAGCACCGTCTTAACGATGCTGCCTCAAGCAGACTCCAAGAGCGCAATCATCTTCTCTCCGACACCTTTGGCAGAAGCAGGATTCTGTCCGGTGACAAGATTTCCATCGGCGATGCTGAATGCCTGCCAGGGTGCCGTCTTGTGGAAGAGTGCGCCTTGTTTGGTGAGCGCCGTTTCCAACTCGAAAGGCACATCAGCTTTTGCGTAGTTTTCTTCTTCGTCGTTCGTAAATGAACTGATATTCTTCCCGGCGAGCAGGAGAGTGCCGTTGCTCAGTTTGACGTTCAGCAACGAGGCTGGGCCGTGACAAACGGCCCCAACAACAGCGCCTCGCTCGTATGTCTCTTTCACAACCTTTTTGAGAAGTGGATGCTCAGGCATATCGACCATCGGTGCCAAACCGCCAGGCATAAAGATCGCATCGTACTGGCTAACGTCCACGTCTGAGAGCTTCTTCGCTTTCTGCATTGAGGCCCAGCCTTTTCCTACCAAGAAGGCTAGGTTGTCAGGGTCGTCAGCAAGATTCAGTGCATCCAGAAACGGCGTATCTCCAGTGAGACTTGCGAAATCAATTTGGTATTTTGCTCTGTCGAATTCAGCATAAGGATGTGCAACCTCTGGCAGGAAATTTCCCGTCCTTCGGTTGTTCGGACCAATAACGCACGCGTTCGATACGATAATGAGAATCTTCTTTGACATAACTTCTCCTTAGACGGTTGTTTGGTTCGGTTCGGGACAGAGCTTTAAACAAGCTTCTTCACCAATATCACCTCGCGGGCTTCAAGATGGGGGACGATCTCTTCTGCGACGATTCTTTTATAGTGTTCCGATCGCCTGTGAGATTCTGCGGCAGCGGTGTCGGTGTAGTGTTCGCAAAGAATGAGTTCGCAAGGATCGCTTTCCGACTGATAAATCGTGTAGGAAATGTTGCCTTCCTCCGATCTGGTCTTCTCGGCCAACTCCGGTAGCAATTTCAGGATGCGGGACGTTTCCGACTCCTTAATTCTCCATTTCACGATAACGATCTTTTCCATGTGCTTACTGCTCCCTTACAAGACAAGCGTACTAACACCCCAGCAGCTTGCGAAACAGTTGTCGTGCCGTCTGTGAACGCTTAACTGCGATTAAGATATTCGGCCTTTTCTCGCTGGATAACTGGGTATTATACCGAATTTTTCCGTATAATCACCTTTTACTGGAGGATTATCAAGAATTTTCCGTATAACATCCTAATTTCAGTAGATCGAAAAGATTTCTAGAAGCCTTACCAACGGCTCATTTTAACCAGTGTATAGAATTCGCTGGAATCCTCTTATAATCTGCTGTTTGAGTAATGCTGTTGTCAATTAACTCTGCTGCGATGGCGTACCCACCCGCCGGATACTGTTGGCGAATTATTTCTTCATATCTGAAATCCCGATTTTAACGTTGTCTGATTTACAAAAGTCAATCAGTTCCAACAAGGGTATGACGAAGATTCAAAGCTTTGAGGGTATTAAGGAATGTTTCGCCAACAGTATCCCCGCCGTAGGCGATCGCAAATGAACGCTTGTGTTAGTCCCAAACCATCGGATGAAACTCTTATTCTTCCTTCAACTTACAAAAGTTTTCGATCTACTGAGTTTGTTGTTTTAGGGAGTTTGAGAAAGTTTCAATCCCTAATAGGGATTTTAGTTAATTGCAATGCAAATAATATACTAATTACTTCCCTTCGAGAAGTTTCAATCCCTAATAGGGATTTTAGTTAATTGCAATCGATTGACAGTTGGGCAAGCTATAAAATATCTCAGGTTTCAATCCCTAATAGGGATTTTAGTTAATTGCAATTGGGGTTTTACTCATGAAGATGTAGTAAAACTTGGCTGGTTTCAATCCCTAATAGGGATTTTAGTTAATTGCAATTTTGTAGGGGCTACAGGTAACGCCATTGATAGGGTGTTTCAATCCCTAATAGGGATTTTAGTTAATTGCAATCTTCACAGCAGAGGAAATCGCTAGCATCAACCAGAAACTGTTTCAATCCCTAATAGGGATTTTAGTTAATTGCAATAGGTTAAGCCTAGCACTATTAGCTTTCGGTTTTGTGTTTCAATCCCTAATAGGGATTTTAGTTAATTGCAATTTGGCACTTGGCGCTACCCCCATATCGATAGAAGTTTCAATCCCTAATAGGGATTTTAGTTAATTGCAATGTATCTAAGCCTAAATTTATAAGTAATCTTTTAGTTGTTTCAATCCCTAATAGGGATTTTAGTTAATTGCAATTTGCTCACCCTGTGCAGCGCCAGCAGTCCCAAACGGGTTTCAATCCCTAATAGGGATTTTAGTTAATTGCAATGCGTGCCATATCAAGCGTGGGAAATTACAAAATCGTTTCAATCCCTAATAGGGATTTTAGTTAATTGCAATGCACGCACACTTAGCCCCAACCGATGTTTTGATTTGTTTCAATCCCTAATAGGGATTTTAGTTAATTGCAATCTGGACAAGTAGCCTATTCCCGTTGCTTGAGGAGTTTCAATCCCTAATAGGGATTTTAGTTAATTGCAATCCCCGCCCCAGCGTCTAATTCAAAAACTAAATCGTTTCAATCCCTAATAGGGATTTTAGTTAATTGCAATGTTTAAGAGTAATCCCCTTGTTTATCCCGCCTTGGGTTTCAATCCCTAATAGGGATTTTAGTTAATTGCAATAGCAGATTGGCTTGATTCCGCACCTTGAGGGGAATGTTTCAATCCCTAATAGGGATTTTAGTTAATTGCAATTTCCACAAACTTTGTATGCTTTTAGCTTGATTTGTTTCAATCCCTAATAGGGATTTTAGTTAATTGCAATATTTCGAGAATGTGAGTGGATACTATCGGATGTTTCAATCCCTAATAGGGATTTTAGTTAATTGCAATTTACTGACAGCGTAAATCCTTGGGGTCGTCCCTATGCTGGTTTCAATCCCTAATAGGGATTTTAGTTAATTGCAATTAATGGCAGTCTGTACGAACGAGCGAACGGGCTTGTTTCAATCCCTAATAGGGATTTTAGTTAATTGCAATCTTTCACAAGCCTCTCTTCTATCTCTTCTGTATAGGTTTCAATCCCTAATAGGGATTTTAGTTAATTGCAATCGCTGGCTTCTGAAAGCGTTGCTGTATTTGGTTTTCAAGGTTCAGTTGCGCGAATGAACGAATCATAACACAGGGAATAGTGATATCACAAGATGCAAATCGCTGAAACCCATTCACCATAAGGTGCGCGGATGGTTTGAAAGTACCATTGCCCTCAAAGTCTTGTATAGATGGAGGATACAGCCTTTTTCGCTCCTTCTCATTTTGTACACCTACCCATCCGCGCATTTGGGAAGAAAATTAGTCTGATTGGCGATCGCTACCTCTATTAAAATAAGCGATCGCCTAATCCTTACATACCTTAATTTACCAAGTCAGGGAATACCTCTTGTACAGCCGGATGCACTAAGCGATGATTATGCACATTCACACCTTTAGCTAATGCTGGGTTAGCTTCCAGTGCCATAATTCCCAAATTCGCCAACTGGACGACATAAGGTAATGTACTATTGTTGAGTGCTTGAGTTGCTGTCCAAGGTACTGCTCCTGGCATATTAGGAACGCCATAATGCACCACGCCTTCTTCAAGGTATACCGGATTTGTGTGGGATGTTGGGTGTAAAGTTTCTATGCAACCGCCTTGGTCAACGGCTACATCAACGATTACCGAACCAGGACGCATTTGTTTGACCAATTCGCGGGATACTAGTATTGGTGCCCTACGTCCTAACACTAAAACTGCACCGATGAGCAAATCGGCTTCAATGACTGCGGCTTCAATATGAGCAGAGTTGCTGTAAAGCAATTCGACTCTAGAGCCAAACAGGGTTTCTAGGTAAGATAAGCGCTCGACACTCACATCTAAAATCTGGACGCTAGCACCCATGCCGACGGCAATTTTAGCTGCTTCTGTGCCCACAACGCCGCCACCTAAAATTACTACTTTGCCTGGTTTAACTCCAGGGACACCGCCTAAAAGAACTCCTCTGCCACCCTGCTGACGTTCTAGGAATCTCGCCCCAAATTGTACTGCTAGCCGACCGGCAATAACGCTCATGGGGGTGAGCAAAGGAAGTCTGTTAGCACCAGGTTGTTCTACAGTTTCGTAAGCGATCGCACTAGTGCCACAATCAATTAAATGCTCTGTCAATTTGCGATCGGCTGCTAAATGTAAATAAGTAAATAATATCTGCCCTTTCTGCAAAAATTTATACTCAGATGTCAGCGGCTCTTTGACTTTAACAACCAATTCCCGATTCCAAGCCGTTTCTGATGTAGGGACAATCTCGGCTCCAGCACTTCTGTAGTCGTCATCTGAAAATCCAGCACCATTACCTGCTTGCGTCTCGACGAAGATGCTATGACCATTTTCTCGCAGCACCCGCACACTAGAAGGACTTAACCCTACCCGAAACTCTTGATCCTTATTTTCCTTGGGAACGCCGATTTCCATATACCGCCTCTGATAATTTTTTTGTTTAACTTTAGCCTGCCAATCTCAAGCTTGCTACGTTCATATTGGAGATAGCTGTATTAGAGATAGCTAATCTCTGTCCTAAGTTGCTCAATTCAATCGGACTAGCCCCAAACTCTTACCCTTGACTATTGCCCCAGTATTTATACAATATATAAAGAATAGTAACAATTTATTAAAAGAGCGATTGTATAGCTTCCTACTAGGAAGCTATTGCTGAATTTCTCTTTACCCCTTTATCGCTACTTTAAGAGAGTTCTGCCAGAAGTCTGATATCAAGTCCCGTTTGCCGAAAGAGGTTTCTTAAACATGACACAAACACAACCAACAATTACACCTAAACTAGAGGAGCCTAAATTTGGCTTTAACGAATATGCTGAACGCTTGAATGGTCGAGCTGCAATGATTGGGTTTGCTTTGTTGCTGATTATCGAATATACAACTAATCAAGGGGTGCTATCATGGCTAGGTCTGAAGTAGTGCCACCACCAAGCACAAGGTGGAAGTTGTAAGCTAGTAATTAAAAGAGTTTCAACCAGCTGGAACAACCAGTTGGTTTTGACTTTAACAATTCATAGCCAAGTACTTCGCCGTAGATAGTTTAATTAGACTTATTCATAAATTATTGCCCTAGAATGTAAGCAATAGAGGAATCGAAATAAATATTAGCGATCGAAATATCATAGACTTGCAACTAGTACATGCAAGGCAATTAATGAGTAAACTTCCTCCCCTACTAAATAAAATTATAATTAGTATCTGCCTTGGATGAGAAAGGCAAATTATGGGTGAGGTATTCTTGGTAAATATACACAAAAGGTGAACAGGAACCAACCAAGCTGTGATGAATGCTGTATTACCTCGTTTTTTGAAGTTAACCTACCGCAAAGAGCCAATAATTAGTGTATTGATGACGATGGGCGTTATGGATGCCCTGATTGGCGGATTGAATGATAGCTGGTCGTTGTTCGCTTTTGGTTTGGGAACGACAGGCATATCGCTAGCCTTTAAGTTGTGGCGTTTCCAGCAGAGTCGTCCTGTACCAGAGGAGCCTGTAGTGCAACATTATTTGCCCTCTCGTTCTTCTAGTGCGCCCTTACCAATGTTAAGCGTTTCTAAGAAAAAACCACCTCTTTAAGAAGTGCAGAGTTATTACTTAAATAACTCTGCAAAATTAATTGGGTAACCGTATCTATAAAAGTGAGGAAAAAGAGTGAGGAGTGAGGGAAGAGGTGGGGGTAATTTTTTGCGGCCGTCTATTATCCTGGCATTTATGGCAGCTATTGCCCTTCCAGTGACAATCTGGGAAGGATTTTACATTCATCAAGCTCATGCTGCCGTTGAACTAATACCAAACTCCCTAACTACCAGCAGCTTTGCTAATGCCCAACTACTTTACACACTCAGAGGACATAACGGAACTGTTAAATCCCTCGCTTTCACTCCAGATAGCAGAATTCTGATGAGTGGAGGTGCAGAAAATGAGGGTGTAATTCGCATATGGAATGCAGCAAACGGCAAAAAGTTAGGGAATATTAACAAAGCACACAGAGCAGCCGTAGAATCTTTGGTAATTTCGCCAGATGGTCGAACCCTCGCTAGCTGTAGTGATGACAATACGATTAATCTCTGGAGCCTGAAAAATTTTAAATTTAGCCGCTCTTTTGTCGGACATACCAGTAACGTATTATCTTTAGCGGTGTCTCCTGATAGTAAAGTTCTAATCAGTGGAGGTTTGGATGGGATTCGTCTATGGGATTTGCTACAGCAGCGCCCTCTAGGAACTTTAGTACCTTTTGATAATTTGATTTATACCGTAACCATTAGTCCAGATGGACAGACCTTGGCTAGTGGCGACAATAAGGGTGGAATCAAGCTGTGGAATTTGAGTAGTGGTAAATTAATCAGTGAATTTGTCGCTCATTCTAATGCTGTTAGCGCTGTCATCTTTACACCAGATGGACAAACATTAGTTACTGCTAGCCGCGATCGCACCATTAAACTGTGGAATATTAATACTGGAGAATTAGTCCGCACCCTTACAGGACATAATAACTGGGTGAATACGATCGCAATTAATCCCGATGGACAAACCCTTGCTAGTGGCGGTAGAGATGGGATTAAATTGTGGGATTTAACTACAGGCGAGTTAATAAATACACTGAGCGGACATACTGACTGGGTAAGTGCGATCGCTTTTAGTCCAAATGGTAAAATTCTTGCCAGTGGTGGGTTCGATCGACAAATCAAGATTTGGGGGATTCCACGAAAACGTAATTAACGGCGTTCAGACAAAATAATCGTGAACTACTAGACTATATCCCCGGCTTCTTGAAGAAGCCGGGGATATAATTTCGACACTCCTTCTAAGGCTTAGTGATATCATGTCCGCATAATTAGTTATTCCAACCACAGTCATTACACCCCACCCCCAACCCCTCCCCGCTTGCAGGGAGGGGAGACAAAGCGTAGCTTTGGCGGGGTGGGGTTCTTCCGGTTTAATAAGCAATCAAGCGGACATGATATGACTCGCTATCGCTCGACTTTTCCCCTCATGTAGAAAGTCAGGCTATCGCTAATGCTGAAAAATTGTCCCAATCATTTACCGTATCTGCTAAACTTTGGTCTTGCATTTTGAGAGTTTTTATTGTAACAAATCAACCAAAGCCTAGATCGATTCTGCCAGAACTAGCCAAAATCAATGATGGTAGCAACCAAGACCGATTCCCAATTGTTGAATAACTGTGAATACTTGATGAATATACAGCCGAGCTAATATCTTATCTAGCAAATTACTGTAAGTATAAACATAGGCAATTTTAATTCTTCTATGCAGCTACTTGCCCTCTAGATAGGAACAATTTCTGAACTTAGACAATCTTAGAAATGGTAATCGTCAGTAAATGCACTCAGTTAAAAATCACTATTTCGGCTGAATCAAAGGTTTGCGGCGCTTAAGCGCTATTTGAAAAGTCGAATAACTTGCTACTTAAATAATGTTTAAATTTCCCGAACTGCTTTTGATCCCCATTTCGATAGAATGACTAGGCAGAACCCTAAAACTAAAAACCGCTTTTGACTGCGACGCCCATGAATCAATTGAACAATGGTTTTACGCTATTTCTAAGTCTGCTAGTCGAGGCGATGCCTTTTTTGCTTCTTGGGGTTTTATTCTCCAGTTTGCTGCTATTTTTTGTTGATGAGCGCAAATTAGTAGAAAAAATGCCCAAAAATCCGCTGCTGGGTGCTTTAGTTGGCAGCACGATCGGCTTTTTATTTCCGGTGTGTGAGTGCGGGAATGTACCGGTAGCGCGGCGGTTCCTAATTCAGGGAGTACCCACACCAGTCGCAATTGGTTTTTTGCTAGCAGCACCAACAATTAACCCAGTTGTAATTTGGTCAACTTGGACAGCATTTCGAGATCAGCCAGAAATAGTAGTCTTACGAGTCGTCTTTTCTTTAGCAATTGCCACAATTATTGGATATGTTTTCAGTTTTCAAAAGGACTTAAACCCGATAATCCAGCCTGCGATCGCTCGTTATATGAAGTTTAATCCACCTGCACAGCCTGAAACCAAACGCCGTGGTAAGCGTTACCAAGTAAAAGAGGAAGCAGCGATACCGAATATCTTGCAATCCGGGACTTATATCTTAGGAGGAAAAGTAAATATACCGCTGCGGATAGACGCTAATTTTGTACAGCCTAATTCCATCTCTACGCCCAATAAACCGCTTGCAGATAAACTGCGCCTAGTTGTGGATAATAGTATCCAAGAATTCCGAGAACTGGGCGGAGTCATGGTTTTGGGAAGTGCGATCGCTGCTGCTATTCAAGTCCTAGCTCCCCGTGAATTAATTCTCAGTTTAGGGGCTGGGCCCATTACCTCAATTGTGGTCATGCTGATATTGGCAGTAGTGGTGTCAATTTGTTCTACAGTCGATTCTTTCTTTGCCCTATCTTTTGCCTCAACCTTTAGCAGCGGTTCATTGTTGGCATTTCTGGTGTTTGGGCCAATGATTGATATCAAAGGTATTGGTTTGATGTTATCCATTTTTAAACCTAAAACGGTTTTTTACTTATTTGCTTTAGCAGCACAATTAACATTTGTGTTCACCCTTTTCCTGAACTTGCACGTCTTTTAAAAAACTATTTGTCATTAGCCATTTGTCTTTTATTTAATGATTAATGACTAATGACCAATGACCAATGACCAATGAATAACAAAAATCCCAAATCTAAAATCCCAAATCTGTTACTCCCTTGGCTGGATGCTATAGCAATTACAGCTTGGGGCACTTTGATGTTGAGATATTGGCTAACTAACAAGCTGAACCTGTTGATTCACCCAAATTACATTTGGTTCGTAGTCGTGACAGGTATCGGCTTGATTATTATTGGTTTCTTCAAGATGCAAGAACTTTGGCAACGGCGTCGCCGTGATGTTACGCCAAACGCCCCGCATATTAGTTTATTTCCCCCTGGTTGGGGCAGTGGTTTGTTGTTGACTACAGCAATTCTAGGTTTTATCATTACACCGCAAGTTTTTGCTAGTGACAAAGCACTGCAAAGGGGTGTGACGACCGATCTCTTGGGAAGCACGCGTGTCAAACCCCAAGCCTTTCGGGCTACTGTTCGCCCAGAAGAGCGATCGCTTGTAGACTGGGTACGCACCGTTAATGTGTATCCTGAACCAGATACATATACAGGACAAAAAGTCAAAGTGCAGGGATTTGTCATTCACCCGCCCGATATAGGAAAAGAATATTTGTTTTTAGCACGATTTGTCTTAAGTTGCTGTGCAGCAGATGCTTACCCTGTGGGATTGCCGGTCAAACTACAAGATAATCAAGAGCGTTACTCCCCTGACACCTGGCTAGAAGTAGAAGGGCAAATGGTGACAGAAAATTTGGCAGGTAAACGCCAACTTACCATTGCCGCTACTTCTCTCAAAAAAATTCCTCAACCCCAAAATCCTTATAGTTATTAGTTATTTTTTGATGACTAATGACAAATGACTAATGACAAATGACTAATGACAAATGACTAATGACAAATGACTAATGACAAAATCTAAAGCATTTATCCAACCATTGGATCGGATAGCGATCGCACTAATGTTACTGCTGAGTGTGCTGATTGGGTTAATGATATTGCAAGGTGATGTGGTGACTGCTCGTGTGCGGGAATTTACCTGGCAAAATCAACAAATTGGGGCAGAAGATAACTCCTTCACCCTCACCTTCAGCCGCCCAATGGAAATAAAAAGCGTAGAGGAGAATTTGAAAATTGAGCCACCCCTAGCAGGGAAATTCAGTTGGGCTGGGCGGCGGATGGTTTATACACTGGTGACACCAGCACCCTATGGCACGAATTATAAAGTGCAGTTACAGAAAGCCAAAGATAAGTTTGCGGAGCAAGAAGGCAAAAATCGCACGATCCAGCCCTTTACGGGTAGCTTCCGCACACGCGATCGCGTCATCCTTTACATCGGAACCGAGCAAGAAGAACAAGGACGTTTAGTTCTTTACAACTTAACCCAAGAACAAAAAAGGGTGCTTACCCCCAAAGACTTGATAGTAATTGACTTTGAGTCGTTCCCTGATGGGGATAAAATTTTATTTTCTGCTCGCGCTGCAAATAACCAAGACTTACTTTCAGCCCAACTGTACACAGTGACAACAGGCGTTTCTGAAAAATCTGGACAACAAGCAGAACCAGGAGGCAAAGTTGACTTAGTTTTAGATAGTAAAGATTATCAAAATCTGAAATTTGACTTATCGCCTGATGGGCAAACTATTGTCATCCAGCGAGGAAACAAAACTAATCCTGGCGACTTTGGACTGTGGTTTATGCCAGCAACCAGCGACGGTTCAGCAGAAAAACCCACCCCTAAACGTCTGCAAAGCCAACCAGGGGGAGATTTTATGGTTACGCCAGATAGTAAAGCCGTAGCAGTTGCCCAAGGACAGGGAGCAGCCATCCTACCACTCCAAGGTGATGCCAGTAAACCCCTAGATTTTCTACCGCAGTTTGGTTTGGTACAGGCTTTCTCCAAAGATGGCTCCCAAGCAGCGATGGTAAAGTTTAATACAGATTACACGCGAGATTTGTTTTTAGTGACAAACCAAGGTGTGCAGAAACAACTATTAAAAACAACAGGCTCGATTCTCAGCTGCCAATTTGACATCGCTTCACCTACCCTTTACTGCTTGCTAACACAGCTAGTATCCAAGGAACAATACATAGAACAGCCTTATGTGGTAGCAATCGATCTGAAAACCGGGCAACAGAAACCCCTGCTAGTACTGCCTCCCGCTCAACGGAATGTGCAAATGAGTTTATCTGCTGACGGTTTGGGCTTGTTATTTGACCAAGTAGTACCGCAGACAAACCCCCCAGCATCATTACCCACAAACACTTTGAAAACTGATGATGGAGATATTATTGCTACCAGTAGCCTGTGGTTAATGCCTCTGTTGCCCATTGCTGATGCTGCGACTGTTGAAATTAGGCCAGAACAACTACCCTTAACCGGATTTCGTCCCCGGTGGCTACCTTGATAGCAAGGCTAAAATGGTGTAATAGCTAAAGCCAAACTACGAGCCTTTTTCTATTGCATCATTGCATTACCCTTGGGTGGGGTAGGGTTCTCTGGGTTTAATAAGCGAGCGAGCAGACATAATATTACAAATTAAGCTAAAAAACATCTAAATTGCATAATCAGATTAAATCAAACTATTGTGGGGTGGGCATCTTGCCCGCCCTAGCTATGCAATTTAAATGTGGAACAGCTTACCAATTAGTAATTAATTATTTGTTGATAATTTATCCAAGCTTCCCAAAAAATATAGATTGAGAGTATTCCTAAGAAAATACGAAGTACTAAACTCACAGTATAATCTGGTAGTTTTGGCAGAGTGCGAGTACTCATCTGAACACCTAAAAGACCGCCACATCCCAAAACTATACCTTGAGCAAACAGAATATTTCCCTCTAATGTGTGTCCTGTACAGGCAGCTAAACCAGTGATGACAATCACTCCTAAACTAGTCTGAATTGCTACTTTAATTTCTTCTCCCAATAGCAACATTTGCAGTGGCACCATAATCGTACCGCCACCTAAGCCAAATAAACCTGCTAAAATCCCTGCTGCTCCCCCAGTGCCAATTTTAGAAACCAATGGGTTAAAGACTGGGGCTGTATTCTCTATTTCGTTGAAGGCTAATTGCTTGCGAAGCTCAATCAAATAGATATTAGCGAGTAGTATGATGCCAAATGTAAATAGTATTATATATGATGGAATTTTATTGGCGAAATATACACCTATTCCAGTAGTTAGAAAAGCTGGAATTCCTAAATAAATTACTCGTTTAAAGTCAAAGTAGCCCATCCACCAATTCTGCAAACTTCCAGAAATTGAAGTAATCACAATCGCAAGGCTACTAGTAGCGATCGCCTGAACGGGAGTATAACCTAGTGTAACTAAAAGAGGAATTGTGATAATACCGCCGCCTATTCCTAAAAGTCCAGCTATGACTCCAGATATTAGACCCCCGGTTATTAAAATCAACCAACTATAATCAATCATAAATAGGTCTTTTTCTAGAGAATTGATTTGGTGTGATTAACCTTGTACTGTCACCGGATGGCTAACAACACCTCCGTAGAGCAATCCAGAATCATTCCACGGAACTGTACTCGGTTGTGTATTACCTAAATTGTCAGTAGCAATAGCTTGGAGAAAATATTCCCCAGGAACTGGGTTCCATTCAATATCCCAGCGTGTCCATGCAAATGGAAAATTTGGTTCTCTCAGTCGTGCAAATTGCCAAGTTCTGCCGCCATCCAGACTGACTTCTACACGGACAATCTTTCCTTTCCCAGACCAAGAACGTCCGCGCAGTAAGTGGGTTCGAGCACAAAGCGTAGCTGGCCAAGCCAACTCAAAGGCGCTCTTAACATTTTGATAGGTAATCAGCTTACCTTTATACGGAGCGATCGCTGGGTAGTCTGCACCAACCAGCACCATCTGCTCCGTCACCCACTGGGTATATATCGGTGTTTCAGAAACTTCAATCCGCTCAATCCATTTAACATTGGCGTTTCCTCCCCAACCAGGGAATAAGGCACGACATGGCTGGCCGTGATCTGGAGGTAATGGTTCTCCGTTCATTGCATAGACGAGAAGCGAGTTATCTGCTAATGCCTTGCTAATTGGAACTACATTATTGAACTTGGATTTATTTGTCCCCTTTGAGTCCAGCGAAGCCACATCTGCGCCCTCAACGAGTACGTCTTTTGCTGTGGATTTCAATCCAGCTCGCTCTAATAATATGCCAAGTGGTACACCAGTCCACTCAGCCACACCAATAGCTCCCAGCCTCCAGCGGGTTCCAGAGAGTGGTGTGTTGTAAGCCTCTTCAAAGAAACGCCGACCATTAGCAGCACACTCAATGGCACAAGTGACCGAAATGGATGGCATAGCGAGGATTTCATCGTAAGTGAACTCGCAGGGGGCAGAAACGCCAGTTCCATGAATTTGCAAACGCCATGCAGATGGGTCAAAGGTTGGAGGTGTACTGCGGTTGTGAACATAGAACCAATCATTTGGTACTAAATAACCACGCCCATACATGGCTTCCCAGTTCATCTCTAATGTGCCTTTGCTATGAGAGATATACCCTGGTGGCAATGGCTTAAGTATTTTACTGCCTTTAGTTTTAACAGCTGCCTGGCTGTGGGCAGGCGCAGGTTTAGCTAACCCTCCAATGGCTGTTGCGCCAACCATAGTGGCTAGTATTTTTAGAAAGCGCTGGCGCGAAATACCTGCATCTGTACTTTTGTCCCAAATATACCGATCGACCCGTGCGTGTAGGTAATCCTCCTGGTCTAAGAGGTTTTCATCGCTCAAGCTATTACCCCCTTTTTATTCATAATTCGTAATTTAAGGCACAGAGATAAGGAGTCGGAGCAGGCAGAAAATTTCTCTCCTCTGCCCCCAGCAAGAACTGCCCCTCTGCCTCTTCCCCATACCCTGAAAAAACTAGCTGTCTATCGCTGTCCAAACACCAGTTATCCGATCTTGTGTGTAGTTGGGTAAATAGTGAGCCAATCCATTTTTAGCTATTTGAGCGATCGCATCGATAAAGCGATCGCAATCTTCTAATGTATTATATACAGCAAAGCTGGCTCGGATAATACTAGGAATATTGCGCGTAATTCCCCTGTCTACTTCCTGAGCAATTTCGTAGTCTTGCTCGTCTGAAATATTCTTAAGTTTGCGAATGTATTCGTATGTGCAGAAAGCCCCAGCCCGAACCCCAATGCCGTATTCTTGTGCCAAAATCTCTGCAACCAAACGTCCATCAAACCCATCAATATCAAAGGGAATAACATGGGCTAAATTATCTCCTGGGATATGTAATTTGACGCCAGGAATTAGTCCAAGCCGTGTATATGTGAATTCAACTAAAGAGTGTTCGTACTGAGCAATGCGATCGCGCCCTACTGCTTCGATAATTTCAATCGCCTTGGCAATGGCGATCGCACCCATTGCGTTTGGTGTTCCAGGATCGTGCGCCCGTTCTGTATAAAAACGCTTAATCTCTAGGTTTCTAGTGATATAAGGCAGGTTTCCACCCCCAATTTGATAAGGGTAGGAACTATCAAAAAAATCTTTTGGCCCCAACAAAACCCCGGTTCCATAGGGTGCATACATCTTGTGTCCGGAGAAAGCCACAAAATCTAAATGACATGGGTCATTATCAGCACGCATATCTACTCGCTCATGCTGAATTAACTGACACACGTCAGCAAAAATCTTAGCACCATAGCGATGTGCTAAAGCTGCAATTTCGTAAATCGGGGGTCTGTAACCTGTAATTGTTGAAGCACCTGTAATAGTCACTAACTTAATTTGCTCGGCTTCGGGGAGATTTTGGTGCGCCTTGAAGATATCTTCAATTTCTGCAACACTTACACTTCCATCCGGCTGGGTTCTGTACTGCACGACTTCATCTCTTGTAACCCAAGGCAGCAAGTTGGATGAATGCTCGATATCAGAAACTAAGATTTTCCCAGGTTTTTTTGCCCAAAGTGTGGCGGCTCCATTAATAGCTTCTGTTGTATTCTTCGCAAAGATTACATAGTTGTCTAAAGATGACCCCACAAAGTCCCGAATAATGTTCCGACTGGCGTCATATTCTCGTGTAGTGATGATGGACTTTTGCCCAGAACCCCGATGTACGCTGCCATAGGTGTCAAGCATTTCGTCTACATGCTGCTTGAGCGATGCAAAGGGAGTAGTTGTAGCTCCATTATCCAAGTTGACGTACTTTACATAGTTTTCGTTAAGAGTTTTCACCTTGAAAGATAGAGACTCATCTGTAAATAACGGTCTGATTTCTTTATCCCAAAAACTGTCAAAATTTTCTGAAACTAGCGGTAATTGAGCAGTTTCTTGGTTTATTTCTTGCTTTATATTTACACCCATCGCAATTACGTCGGTCATCTTTAGCACCCCTATTTTTAAATTTTTAATTTTGAAAAAATCTAACTGCTATACCGTTTTATCTAACGCAGCAATCCCATTAATTGCCAGTAACTATGGTCTTTATAATTACTTCATTGCTAGTAGAAAACTCGGTTATTCCAATTATTCTTTAATAAATCAATTAAAAACTGTATCCGTGATATTACTAAATTATTTTATTTTTATTGTAATTTATAATGCAATGTATTTAATATCTATAAGTAGTCAAGTATACTTTAAACAATTTTCTTGTAGTCATTAAACAAACTTGACGTATTGAAGGCAAGTTATTAGAGAAAGCCTCTCGCTAACTAAGCCTGAAATTGCTTACTAGGACTGTATTTACTTAGAAAAAAGCCCGTATCAAGTTGAGATTATTCTTTAGAAAAATTTTATTATTTTACTTGTATAAATTGGTGCTTCTTCAGCAAAACTTTATAAGCATTTATACTTAATTGTCGGAATTTCCTAATATTTCAGGTTTACCAGAAGCTCTTAATTGTTTGCTGAGATTAAATAGCGATCGCCAAGATTAGAGAATTATCATTAAATAGTAGATACTTGTACTGACATCAGTCCTAAGTAAGAAAAAACTTATGGGAAAAAATGTATTCTTAAACACATTTTTATTTTAAATTTTAAGGTAAATGCGATTATAGACAATAATTTATGTGGTGAGGTAGTTTTTTTTCATATAGAAAAACTTTATCAGCCAATACAGTTGAGTTTTTAAGTATTGGGTTTCTCCTCTCTCCCGCCTATCCTTTAAGGCGGCCCGAGTTACCCTTGTGCCTCTTCTTGACGGGGAAGAGGCTCATAGTGTTATAACGGCATCAGTCTAGATACAAAATGGGGAACACCAATTGATGATTAATTGCTGGTGCTTGGAGAGAGTTAAACTTAGCTTCTAGAGCAAACCCTGATTAGACACAGTTGATAAGCAATGCTAATGCCAGCACTGCTGAATATTTTTAAGCAGGTGAGTCAAGAGTGATGAATGAAGCTGACACCTCAAACAAGGGGACTGTGATGGAATCCCTAAATTCTGCTAATTCGCCACAATCAGAGCAGGCGAGTTGTCCCTTTTACTCAGTTGTGCCTAATGACAATGCGACAGTTAGAAAACTGCCACTCCTCATGCCAGCTGAAGATACACAATTTTCACAAGATACCACCCAGCGGGACTGGGTTGCAGAGCCTGAAAGCGGCAAACAAGCACTTATTGACTCGGAATTTCAGAACCTGTTGGCATTGAACGAAGAATTGCGTGCGGCTAACAATAACTTGTATGAACAAGTCGAGCAGCTAAAAGACAACCTAGCTGAGTCAGAAAAGGTTTTGCAGTGGCAGAAAACGCGTTCTAGCGTTACTGAGTCGATGCTCAACCAACACGCTCAAGAACTGGCTGCGGCTCAAGAACAGATAAAGTCCCTATTTCAACAATTAGAAACTGCTGTACAAACTGTTCGACACCAGGAAATTTTCACCGAAACTTATAAAGCACAGCTACAAATTAGCCAACAACGCCTTGCCCAGCTAGAGAGAGAATGTACGTTGCTACACACTAACAGCAGCGAACAGTCTCAGCAGTTGTTGCAATCAGAAACTGTTTGTCGGGAGTTACGTACCAGACTAATGCGACAACAACGCCAGACGCTGCAATTCAAAGCAGCTCTGGAAAAATGTTTAGATACATCCGTTCCTAGCTATGACTCCTTAGAAGATACTGCAAAACATCCCAAAGACATAACTAGTGGACAAGGAAGATTCTCTAGAAAAGCTCGGTCTTTATTTCCTAACGCCCAGCCAATTCAACCTTGGTCAGCAGAACCAGAATCCTTGAGTAACGATCTAGATAATTCTTGGGGCGAACCGTCAGCACCAATCCCATTCCAAAAAAATGAACCCACTCCAACGCCGTCATCATCTTCTTGGAACTGGTCAGTTAAGAAAAACACGCCAACACCAGCACAACCCAGTCCCTCTCCAGAAATTGACGATTCCCAAGATACACCGGAAGCTGTTTCACCTTTGGGTTCATCAAGCTTAGATCAGCAATTAGATAGTCTAATCCAAATGTTTTTCACCTCCCAGCCTGCATCTGCATCACCACCGCCTACTACAAAAACCGATCTGGATAGTAATCTGGGTAATCCACCTATGTGGGAGAGTTTAGCAACAATCCTAGAAGACGAAGAAAAACTAGAAAATCCACAAGAGGAGCAGTTGGAAGCAGAAATTAATCCTCCTGCAACTACTTCTACTTCTTGGACGACAGATTCTGTGCTTTCACCAGCAAATAACTTACTGTTTTCCTCCAATCCACCTCAAACTGAGACGCCTATTGGAGAAACTGAAGACTACTGGTCAGAAGTTTCACAATTGACGCAGTTAGAATTGTCGGCGACTGATTTGTCTTCATCATCAGGTGATAACACCAATGATGCTAATTCACCTTCACCAGTGGTTTATCCCCAGCGTCCACCCAAGGGGCGTAAGTCATTGGCATCTGTGGAACTGCCGAATTTTCGCCACAAGAGTCAATAGTTAGTTGTCATTTGTCATTTGTCATTTGTCATTTGTTTTAACTAATAACTATCGGATTTACCCAAAAATCGCCAAAAAGCTTAATTTATGGAAGTGCCTTCTCTGCGAGAGGCTTTGCCAATGCACAGCATCTCGTAGAGAAGAATCGTAGATTGTACGTAAGTCCAAAACTAATGACCAATGACCAATGACTAATGACTAATGACCAATGACTAATTAAGAATCCTTGCTTCTGATTTCGGAATTATGGCTTCTGGATTGGCTTTTGCTACCTGACTGGGCGATCGCGGTTTTCCGGTGGCGATCGCATAATTAATTGCCAACAGCCACAGCCACAATCCCGGATTTCGGGGTTCTAACCAAAAGCCTACCCGGTTCAAGAAGCGCCCGAACCACGGACTCAACAAAGCACTAATCAGCGCATGACGGCCGAAGTTAAAATAACTACCAAGCCATCGGACTAAATCTCTAGGCCCAGCAAGTTCCCAAATCCACAAAAGCAAGGCAGGATTTTTTCTAGCTGCTTTGAGTGCTAGGCGGTTAAAGGTTAACCAATCACACCTATCTTTGATGAAGTTATCTGCTACTTCTAGGGGTTCGTCTGCTAACAGTCCAAAGAAGGTGTTGAGCATAGAGTTAATCCGCTGGGGTGGTAAAAATTTCCCAGTGGGTACCATCATGCCTTTAGAAAATAGCCAAGTCACTGAAACGTTACTTTGGTAAGCGCGAATTTGGTTCAAGTGCCGAAAACTCAACAAGTCATGTTTGAGAGCAGTATCCAACAACGTTGTTAAGCGCTCTAAGTTGCGAACTAGCGAACCAAAACCGGTGAAAACGAGGGGAGACTGGAGTGATGCGGCATCACCGATCGCAATCAATCGATCGAAGGCAACTGTGCGATCGCTACTTCCCACACTAAAATGCCCCGGTATATACCCAAATGTCGGCTTCTTCCACACTAATTTGTCCATATCGCACCTGCGATACTCTGGCAAAATCGTGAAAAAGTCCTCGTACATCTCTAGCAAGGAACCGGGATTTTCAGCATTGACCTCATGGTAATGAAATAAATAAATCGTCAGTTCTTCATTTGCTCCAGGGAACAGTTCCCAAATCAACTGCCTTCCCCGCGAGATATCGCCATGACTGTAAAGAACGTCCCCATATTGGGAATCCCACACTTGCGGCTCAAATCCACTCTCAATTGCCGCTCCCACTGTCGGACATACACTATCAAAAGCACGACCACCATTTAATTGCCAAGCGATGGGGGATGCAGTTCCCATTGCATCTATTAGCAGTCGTCCACTTACTTGCTTCTCAACCTGACTGGGTAAGTGCTTGACTTTCAGAAGTACTTGTGATATATCAATATCTGCACGGATAAACTCTGTTTCATCCCAGATTTCACCACCTGCCGCTTGCAGTTTTTGCCCACACATTTGGAGCCATTTTTCGGAATCTAAGCCTAAATTTAGGACTGTGGGTGTGTGGAGGACGGGCGATCGCAGTTTGGCTGGATTATTGGCATCAAAAAACTTATTGAATCCGTCTTTGTATTCCCTGGCAATGATGGTTTCTAACTCAGCGGGGGTGAGTAAACCCAGGTTAACTAAGCTTTGAATCTCATCGCGGGAAATGTTCCATTCTCGGTTCATCCGCCCAAAGGGCATTCGTTCCACCAGCAAAACTTTATATCCGAGTTTTGCCATCAGGGCTGCATGAATCGCGCCTAGTGCGCCACCGATGTAGATGATGTCATAAGTCGGGGATGAGGGGGAAGAGGCAGGGGGGCAGGGTGCAGGGTGCAGAGGAGAGAAATTTTCCCCCTGTTCTCTGCTCCCTGCTCCTTGACTGGAAAAAACCACCTGACGGGGCTGCTGAGGATTCCGTACCCCTTCGCGCCATCGCTGTTCCCACCAGTAGGCACGCGTTAGATCGTATTCACCGTTGGGCATTTTCTGAAAATACTTGACGGTAAGGGGGTAAGCAGAGCCTAATGCTGCAAAAATCGATTGTTGGGATAAATCAATCGCTGGCGGTTCTGGGTAATGATGCGGAAAACGGCTTCTGATTTCTTTGGTTAGGCGTTGCAGAATTTGCCCCTCACCGGGAAAGGCTTGTTCTGCCCAACGAAACACTTTCAGATAAGTAGTTCGTTGCACCGCCCAGACAAAAACCGAAAGTTCCGCAGGCAAGTTTTCGGAAATAGCCACTCCAGCAGTTGTAATTGCAGTGGGGATTTTGAGGCGAAAGCCTTCCGAGGTAAGCACTTTTTCTCCATTTCCGGGTTCAAAATCTGTTTGTAGCCAGCTACGCACAGTTGCTATATCCGGAGTTGGAACTTCTAAATAAAGGATTTCTCTCATGTTTTCCTGACATCTCCGCTCGATCTACTCACTAAGACAGATTTTATGAAGGCACAAAGTAAGGTAAACTCCGCCCTATTACTTTCGTAAAGATTCAGTGAAGAAATTTTAAGAATTTGTCAAATTTATTGTTCATTTTGTATTTCTGTAAACCCACGCCATGAATTATCCCATTCCAGACAGCCCCCAGGAAATTGTTGCCCTGCGACAACAGCCGATTGATGAAGAACTAGTTGCCAGTGCGATCGCTGGAGTAATTAAAATTGTCCGCGCTCAGGGTCAATCTTTGGAAGAATTAACCGCTCAGTTGCTAGCAGACGATCCACTGCTGGATCGGCAACAACGTCGCTGGTTGAGCCAATTAGTTGCTCAATCCTGGGAAAAGTTCTCCTAAAACCTTGCATAAGATGAAGTTTTTGTCGCAGCATTAGATTTTTAGGTCTGCATCTAAATATTGGCGATGCCTGCGGCGGGCTGCGCCTACGCATTTTAGGTATAGGAGTAACATGTCTGGAATTGGCAATTGGGTTGCTATTTTTGCATTTACGGCACAGAAGCCACTAAATTAACCATATCAGCGTTTTACGTTGCTAATGAATTTTACAACGTTCTTAAACGGAAAGACCTCTGGTGCAAAGCAGAGGTCTTTTTTGTGGATAAATCTTGATGCTCTTTGAGCGGCGCGTCAACACCTTAGCGGCATAAATGTTTTTGGCACACAACTCAATTGAGCGATCGCTTCCCCTTGTGATTGAAAAGCGTAAAATTTTGAAACACTACATAGGTCTTTTTGTCAACTAGAAGCTTTCACTGCTGCTTCCGCTTGGGAGTGCAACAACAAACCATATTCCAATCCTTCCACCACTGCTTGATAAGAAGCCTCCAAAATATTGGTGGAAACCCCTACCGTAGTCCAGCGTTGACGACCATTGCCTGACTCTACCAACACACGGGTTTTTGCCGCAGTGCCCGTATGTCCGTTGAGAATCCGCACTTTGTAATCTGTCAAATCAAAAGTTGCTATTTGGGGATAAAAATTCACCAAAGCCTTGCGTAAAGCCGCATCCAAAGCTGCCACGGGGCCGTTACCTTCGGCCGCCTCCAAAATATTTTTCCCGTCAACAGCGACTTTGACTGTAGCTAAGGCATTGCTAGTTTCTTTCCCCTCAATCAAGTCACAGTGGACTTGAAAACCTTTGACTTCAAAAAACTTCTGGCGATCTCCCAAAGCTTCGTGCATCAATAGTACAAAACTTGCCTCTGCTGCCTCAAATTGAAATCCTTCACTCTCCAAATCTTTGAGGCGCTGGAGAATTTCCCTAGCCTCTGCCTTTTCCCGATCGAGTTCAATCCCAAAACTGCGGGCTTTGGCTAAAACATTGCTGAGTCCAGACTGTTCAGAAATCACGATGCGGCGGCGATTTCCGACTTGTTCCGGTTGAATGTGTTCGTAAGTCAGGGGATTACGTTCCACCGCTGATACATGAATACCGCCCTTGTGAGCAAAAGCCGAACGTCCCACAAAGGGAGCGTGTTCATCTGGTGCCAGGTTGACAACCTCACTCACAAAACGACTAGCTTCTGTAAGTTGTGTGAGCTGGTCTTCTGTGATACAACTGTAACCCGCCTTCAGTTGTAAATTGGGAATTAACGAACAGAGATTAGCATTACCGCAACGTTCACCGTAACCGTTAATTGTGCCCTGTACCATCTTTGCCCCTGCCATCACAGCGGCTATTGCGTTAGCAACCGCCATTTCCGAATCGTTATGAGTGTGAATTCCAATTTGGGGAATTGTCCTTTGTCCTACCCTGCGGGAAGCCGCTGGCGCGTCTATGTCTTCAGTCATTGGTTCTTGACTAATGACGAATGACAAATGACTAATGACATCTTGAACAATTTGGCTAATTTCATGGGGCAAAGTACCGCCATTGGTATCACACAGGACTAGCCATTCAGCACCAGATGCGATCGCAGCCTCTAATGTCTGTAAAGCATAATCTCGATTGTGCTTGTAGCCATCAAACCAATGTTCGGCATCGTAGATAATCCGACGCCCTTGAGAACGGAGGTACTCAATTGTGTCGCGAATCATCGCCAAATTTTCTTCTAATGTCGTCTTGAGTCCTGTTGTCACATGTAAATCCCAAGACTTGCCAAAAATCGTTACCCAGCGAGTTCCCGCAGCCAAAATATCCTGTAGCATCGGTTCGGTTGCGGCAGTGGAGTTGGGGCGTCGAGTCGAACAAAAAGCAACAATTTCAGCTTGTTTTAGCGGATCTTCTTGGAGTTGCCAGAAAAATTGTACATCCTTGGGATTAGCACCGGGCCAACCGCCTTCAATGAAAGGAATTCCCAGTTGATCGAGCCTACGGGCAATGCGTAACTTATCTTCTATCGATACTGATAGCCCCTCGCGCTGAGTGCCATCCCGTAGTGTAGTGTCATAGAGCCAAAGTTGAGGTGAGGAATTTGTGGTCATAAAACTGGGACCGACGAGACAACTTTCGAGGCAATGTGTCAATATACAACAAAAAGCCAATTTGGCAATTAAAAAATGCCTAAGGTACTAGCTGAAGGTAAAACAATTGAGTGCGTAAGCAAAAGCAATCTCCGAACAATTTTGCTGCAAAATGGTATTGACCTCTACAATGACGGTGCTAAGGTAATAAACTGTCGGGGCATTGGCAGTTGCGGTACCTGCGCGGTTAAGGTAGAGGGCAAAGTATCAACAGCGAATTGGCGCGATCGAGCACGGCGTTCGCTTCCTCCCCATTCTCCTACAACAGACTTGCGTTTAGCCTGTCAAACTCAGGCTTTAGGCGATGTGAAAGTGACAAAGTTTGATGGATTTTGGGGACAAGGTTCTCGAATAGTGTGGACACCAAAAGGTTAAAAAGGAGTAAGACAAGATGGGTAGATGGACACCCTTAATTTTAATGGCTGGAGGTTTGGCCATTCTGCTTGGTACATTACTAGGCATCAACTTTCCGATGGGCGTACAAAGCGCTAATGCTCCCGGTGGCAAAGCAGCAAAAGTTCTCCCAGCTAATATCAATGTTAATAGCAGTGCTGGCAGCAAGAATGATGAAACTGCAACTGAAGGGAATGAAACAACTGAAACAAACGAAAACAGACGCACTATTGTAGCTCCAAGACCTGACAACAGGAGTAACGTTGCTCAGAATCCTTCTGATGACTCAACATCACCTGCTGACACTACAACAGACAGCAATACAGATACTTCAGGAACAGATACTTCAGGAACAGACACGCCATCCAACGATTTAAACCAAGGTAATGAACCAATTCGCGCCTTGTGGTAATGATAGATCCGTCTTTAGTTACGAGTTTTAAGTTATAAGTTATGAGTTATTAGTTATGAGTTATTAGTTATGTACTAATGATAAATAGCTAATGATAAATGACTAATGACTAATGACTAATGACTAGTGAGACTGTAATTATTGGTGGCGGCGTTATTGGTTTAGCGATCGCCATTGAACTAAAACTACGCGGGACACGTGTCACCGTGCTTTGTCGTGACTTCCAGGCTGCCGCTACCCACGCCGCCGCCGGCATGTTAGCACCAGATGCGGAAAACATCCCTAATGGGGCAATGCGTTCATTGTGTTGGCGATCGCGTGCTTTATATCCCGACTGGACGCGCAAATTAGAAGAACTGACTGGCTTAAATACTGGTTACCGTTCCTGCGGTATCCTCGCACCCGTCTTTCAGGAGGCAGGGGGGCAGGGGGCAGGGGGCAGGGGGCAGGGGGATTTCTCTCCTCTGCACCTTTCCCCCTGCTCCTCTGCCTCTTCCCCGGCTTACTGGTTAAATAAAGAGGCAATTCATCAATATCAGGCAGGATTGGGAGCAGAGGTATTTGGTGGCTGGTGGTATCCTGAAGACGCACAAGTTGACAATAAGGCTCTCGCTCAAGTATTGTGGACGGCGGCTGAATCTGTTGGTGTTGAACTCAAAGACGGTATTACAGTAGAAGCATTTTTACAGCAGCAAGGGCAAGTGGTTGGCGTGCAAACAAATGCTGGAATAATTCGCGCCGCGCACTATGTTTTAGCTTCAGGTGCTTGGTCAAATGAGTTATTACCAGTACCCGTGCGTCCGAGAAAAGGGCAAATGCTGAGTGTGCGGATACCAGAATTTATGCCGGAATTGCCCTTGAAGCGGGTTTTGTTTGGGCAGGATATTTACATCGTACCAAGACGCGATCGCCTTGTCATTGGGGCAACAAGCGAAGACGTTGGCTTCACCCCCAACAATACCCCAGAAGGCATTCAAACACTATTACAAGCTGCCATCCGGCTGTATCCCCAACTAAAGCATTATCCCATCCAAGAATTCTGGTGGGGATTTCGCCCAGCCACCCCCGATGAGTTGCCTATTCTTGGCACTAGCCACTGTCAAAATTTAACCTTTGCTACAGGTCATTACCGCAATGGAATTCTACTTGCACCCGTAACAGCGGCATTGATTGCCGATTTCATCTTGGAACAAAAGTCTGACCCCCTACTTTCAGATTTTCATTATTCGCGCTTTCAGTCCAAGCCATTTACCTCCAGCCCAATGTTGACTCACTCTGCCAATTTCTCCAACGGGCATCGCCCTGCGTTGCCACAGCAGCCACCACTTTCCATTCAAGACTCACCACTAATTATTGCTGGCAAAACCTTCCAATCGCGCTTGATGACTGGAACTGGTAAGTATCGCAGCATTGAAGAAATGCAGCAAAGCGTCGCCGCCAGCGATTGCCAGATTGTCACCGTGGCAGTACGAAGGGTACAAACCAAGGCTCCCGGACATGAAGGTTTAGCTGAAGCCTTAGATTGGACGAAAATTTGGATGTTGCCCAATACCGCAGGTTGTCAAACTGCTGAAGAGGCAATTCGGGTGGCGCGTTTGGGGCGAGAAATGGCGAAATTGTTAGGGCAGGAAGATAATAATTTTGTAAAGTTAGAAGTAATACCTGACCTTAAGTATTTACTCCCAGATCCAATTGGGACGCTGCAAGCAGCAGAACAATTAGTTAAAGAAGGTTTTGCAGTATTGCCTTATATTAACGCTGACCCGATGTTAGCCAAGCGTTTAGAAGATGTAGGCTGTGCTACAGTCATGCCTTTGGCATCGCCAATTGGTTCTGGACAAGGGCTGAAAACAACCGCCAATATCCAAATCATCATCGAAAATGCAGGTGTGCCAGTGGTGGTAGATGCCGGTATTGCTTCACCCTCCCAAGCCGCTCAGGCAATGGAATTGGGAGCAGATGCCTTGTTGATTAATAGTGCGATCGCTCTTTCTCCAAACCCAGCAGCAATGGCTTGTGCGATGAATTTAGCAACAGTCGCGGGTCGCCTAGCATACATTGCTGGCAGGATGCCCATCAAAGATTACGCCAGTCCTAGTTCTCCTCTGACTGGGACGATTACTAGTTAGGAATTGGGGATTAGGAAGATTTTTTATATTTTATACCCAATCCTGAGTCACCAATACTTAATGTCAAATCTCCAATGTAACGATTTGTCTAGCAGTTTAAGAGCGGATCTAGCATTTATGTAACATTAAATGAACGATAAGGAGAAAAGGAATTAATTCATGCCCTATACAAACGAAGAAGGCGGCCTTCTAAATAATTTTGCCCGGGAACCAAAGGTTTATCAAGCAGAACCTCCCACTGATGGGCAAAAACGAACCTATCTCTTACTAGGAATCGCCGCTACAGCTTTGGTAGGCGGCTTGATTCTGGTCGCCTTCTTTGTTTCCCAAACCAGTTGAACGTAAAACATTTTAATAAAATTTCATCTTTATAGTTTTTCAGGTTCCGATTTTAAGAGGGGCCTGCTTTTTTATTTTTTGTTAAAATTGAATTAACAATTAAAGTATAATTATATACTTAAGTACTTTTGCTAAACCTGAAGTCTCAATTTATCCTGAGCAGCACAATATTTACTTAAAAATCATTTTTATCATAAGTTTAGCCCACTTGGAGGCACCCAGAAAGGTGATACATACTGTGTTTTGGCTCTTTAGCCGCTATGAGCGTGAATGATACTGCACACAACAATAATTCTACTTGGAATCGGCAAGTATACCACCGCCTGAAACTTGCCCTAAGTCTTGGTTTGCGACGACAACTTTTTTTAGCAGTATGTGATGATTTACACTTAAGAAATCAGGTAGCAGCCCGTTTGCATTCTACATTGGCTTATCCTGTTGGACAGGTGCTATATCAGTCATCAAATACTCAGGTAAATAGCACTCCAGCTTATCCACGATTAGTCACGTTGCGTTTGAATTTAAACGATCCAAATCCCATAATCCAGATTAATCAATGGTTAGCTAATTATCCACCGCCAATTATTGGGACTTCAAAAGATACCCCCGGAAGACCTTTTCCAGTACCCGCATTTCAGATTGTAGGCGTGGAGCATCTCACCAAGCAACCAGTCGCGACACAGCGTTTATTTTTGCACTATCTCCGCTTAAGCGAACAAGATTTTTCTATACAAGAATCCAGCCGATTCCTAGAATCTAATTTGCTGTTGTGGGTACCGCGTCCTTGGTTATCTGCTATCAAGCAGTCAGCACCACAGTTTTGGCGTTGCCGTACTGGGGTATTTGTATTTGCCGGAGAACCCACACCAGCAACTCAGAATTTGGGCTATCCAGAACGTTTTTCACGTTCTGGAAGCTTGGATTTAGAAAATATTGAGCAATCGATTCTAGATGAATCAGTTAACCAAGCAGAACTCAGAACCGCAGCCACCGAGTTAAAGTTTGAGAATAATTCTGATTTCCCAGCAGAGATAGAAGGGAATGGCGTACATAAAACCCAGGAAGTTTCGCCGTCAACAGCGGATTTCTTGAAGGCTGCACCACAACACCAGGAATCTACTAATAGGTCTGGTAGTGGGAGTAATAATCGATCGCTGTCATCTTTATGTTATATTAGCAGCGAATTAACGGAGCTAGTAATAGCAACGATTAATACAGGTGCTGGACAGGATACTGAGAATTCCTTACAACCGCAGCAGATTTTGCTGGAGATTGAAGAATTACACGAAAGGCAAGTTCCAGGGGAGGTACTGGCAGAAGCTTATTATCGCTTGGGCACTTTATACCGCCTTCGCATTGAGCAAGGAGAGTCAACCCTAGAAAATCTGATGGTGGCAATTATTGCTTATCAGGAGGCAATTAGCTATGACGAAACCTCACCGCAACTCCCAGATATCTTGAATGATTTGGGTACGCTCTACTGGATGCTATACCGCACTCCACCCAATTCCGAGGAAGGACAAACTTATATAGAGCAGGCAATAGAATTTTATCAGTTGGCGTTAAAGATGATTTCGCCCCAAACACATTCAGAAACTTACGCTCGCGTGCAAAATAATTTGGGGACAGCTTATGGTGATTTAGCTCGTTTTTCTCACCCATCTGAAAATTGGCAGCAGGCAATTCTCGCTTACATTGAAGCTCTCAGCTACCGTACAGCCGATATGGACTCATTAAAATATGCGGCTTGCCAGAACAATTTGGGTACTGCTTACTGGCATTTAGGGCAATACAACCAACCGATTGTACATTTAAAGAAAGCGATCGCAGCTTACAACGAAGCACTTGTATACTACAACCCAGAAGAGGAACCGCTTAAGTATGGCATGATTCAAAACAATATCGGTACTGCTTGCTGGAACCTGGCACAATACGAACAACCTGCCCAAAATCTCCAGCTAGCTATAGATGTCTACAGCGAAGCTCTCAAGTATCGCACTCCAGCTAATGTTCCCAGTGCCTGCGCCGCTACACAAAATAATCTGGGTACTGCCTACTGGCATCTAGCAAACCTATCTCAGACAACTAAAGAGGCACGGCAAAAGTATCTGCAACTATGTATCAGCGCTTATGAAGAGGCCATAGCCTTGGCTCGCTCACTTAGCGGTACTCCTTTAAGTTTTGATTTGCTTGCCTCTTACAATAACTTGGGGCTAGCACATTATCAGCTAGTAATAGATAAGTCTTTTAATGGCGACAAAGCAACACGTTCTCAACACTTAGAAGTAGCATTAGATAACCATTTGCAAGCCTTAAACGGATTAAGTAAACAACCAGAGGCTTATCAAACAACCTTTACTTATGTGGTGAAAACTATTCGTGCTTTTCATAATGAGTTAGGGATACAAGGACAAAATCTAGCTTTATCTAAAGTTCCTAGTCAGTTGTTGCCAGAGATTTTGTCAAAGTTATAAGACATATACCGAAAACCCTTGAGGATGAGCCTGATTAGAAGAGGGGTTAGAGGGGAGTGCGCCACGCGAACGAGGTTTCTAGTGGTCTGTCCCATTAATTTTGCTGGGTAAATACGTTTGTAGTGAGGACTTTAGTCCTCAAAGATTCAAGCACTAAAGTGCTTACTACAAACCTATCAAAATTAATGCGATAGACCACTAGGTTTTGAGTGCGTAAGTTCTGTTAAGAAGTAGAGCAAGCCGAGGAGCAAAGAGCCAGTTTGTTGCCATCGGACACCAAGCAAGTACCGTGTTTCCCCATAAGCGACTGGCGTGGGTTGGAGGGATCTTCCAGAACAAAATATCACCAACGCCAAAGGTATTGGATTATACCCTTTTTTTATATCTTGCGGTTATCCTTGAATTCGACCAACGAATCGCATTTGTCCCAATAGCGCGGGAAGTGTCAAAAAAGAGTAACTTGATATCAAGTTGACAACCATGAGGGAACCAAGTAACATGGCGATGTCAAAAGTTTTGGTAATTACATAGATACTGAAGAACCATATTTTAACAATTCATAAAGTAAGCTTAAAAAATATAAATTCTTCAAAAAGATATAGATAAATATATAAATATTTCATAAAAACTACAACAGTTTATTTGCATCTTGACCGTAAATTTACTACGGTAGACTGGAGACGTAATTGAGAGAAACTGCCCAATGATAGTTGAAACATAAGTTATGAAATTAAGTTCTGTTTTCGCTACTGCTATATCTAGTTTTTTTGTGAGTGCAACCACAGTATTTGGTTTTTCTGGTCAAGCACATGCTCTAACTTTTTCTGGTATCTCTAGTGGTACGTGGGGAGAACCTACTCCAGGAATTATAGATACCAATCCCCTATATGTCGGTGTAGGAAGCAACACATTTACTTGGGGTGATTCTAATCTGTGTTCGCCAAGTCCAAGCACTTCTAGTGGGTGTACAATAACAAACTCAAATCAACTTACTTTTAGTGGAAATTCCTTTTCAACTGACATTAACTCTGTATTCAAAATAGGTAATTTAAGTTACTTTAACGGAACAGTACTTGAAGGCACAAGTGTTGAATTTGTACCTTTAAATCTCAATTTATCCTTCAGCCCCGCTGTTGGAACCAACCAAGTTTTTGACTTCAAGTTGCGTCTAGTAAATACACCGAACGAAGGAACAAATCCTGAAAATAATGCAGACTTTGTATTTATAGACACAAATTTGAGTAATCGTAGTTTTACCTTTGAAGGCAATAAATACACGCTTGAGCTAACTGGTTTTAATCCAGACGTTCGCCAGATAAGTATTAAGGGGCTTGAAGGAAGCACAACTACAACAGCTATTTATGCCAAAATCAATACCATACCCGAACCTGCAACGGTAGGGGGTATATTCCTGGTAGGGATATACCTGATATCTCGGAAAAAATTCTTGGAGAAGAAATACTAAGAGCTTTGGCGGTTAGAACAGATGCACCTGTTCGTCCTTGAGGATGTAATTACACGAAGGAATTTTCCGGCTACAATATGAAGTTTATAAATTTAACTCAGCACAATAATTACTGCGATCGCATCAAAGTTTATCTGATTTACGCACTATAAAAACTAACCCTAACGCTCTTTTATTACTCTCATTAGAGAATATTTAAAACCTTGTTTCTCCGTATTCGCTTCCAAACAATAATTTTTTGGCTTTGCTGATAAAGCAAGGCTTTGAAAAAGATTCAAGGTCAGCATTTTATTCTTTTTCTCCTCAGAGACATAAAAGAGCGCCTAATGCACTCTCAGTCCATTTTCAAAGATAGTTGGTAATTACAAAGGCTAAAGCCTGGGTCTTCTGAGGCCTTGGCGGAGCTTTCTTGGCTCTGCTCCTGAATTCTGACAAAGAAAGTGAAAATCTTTTCCAAGTCCTAGCAAATAAATCTAGAATGAAAGTAAGAGTTCACAGTCAGCCCATTCGCCTCTATTCAGTGGTGTAGATATGTGGACGTAAACAAAGAAACAACTCCGGAAACTATTAGACCTATTTTGCGTCATATAAGTATCTCACCCTCTATTTGGTGACGCACATTAGCAGAATACAAATTCTGAGGAGCGATATCTCCGATGGGCGTAGCTGCAACACATATTCCACGTTATATAAGCATTTTCATATTCAGAATGCGCCTAGAAGCAGGTTTCATAAATTTCAGAAACAAACTCAGTGAATCCACGTCATCACATACATCACATACACAAAGGTCTACACACTTATGAATAGCCTACATCAATGGAAATCTGGAACTGCTGCACTTATGGCAATGGCAGTTACTACAACCTTCATTAGTCCGCTATTGGGCTTGGCTCCTGCTAATGCTCAATATAGAATTGGGCAAGACAAAGTTGGGCAAAACGGAAACGTTACCATTCCTTCTGGGGTTGCTCTTCCTGTAACTTACGAAAAAGAGACAATTACTATTGCTCCTGGGGAAAGCAAATCTCTAACTTTGAAAATAGCCAATGACATTATTGACAGGAATAGAAATGTCTTGATTCCTGCTGGTACTAAAGTAATTGGACGGCTAGAAGCTGTTGACTTAGATAGTTATTCAAGAGATACAGATGATAACAAAGGCAAAGGCGTGCGGTTTGTAGCTCAAGAATTAGAATTTTCTAATGGTCAGCGTCAGTCGATTAATGCAACTTCTCGGACATACACCACAACTCAAAAAGTTTCACAGGGCCCCAGCACAAGTCAAGTTTTAACTGACGCAGCTATTGGTGGGGGTGCTGGTCTTTTAGGTTCACTAGTTACTGGCAACAGCAAAATTGACGATTTAAAACCTGTTCTCGGTGCGGCTGCGGGTGCGGGTGCGAGTGTGCTGTTGCGGAAAAAAGAAGCAAATGTCTTTGTCCTCAGACCTAGACAAGATTTAAGGCTCACACTGAATTCTAACTTGAATTTAGTACCACCATCCCGCTAGTAGATTTTACTCCATTCAAGTCGTGACTTTAATTACCCATAATAGGCGATCGCCACTTTAACTATAGTGTGCGATCGCCTTCATTTTTAACAGCAACTATTCTACCTCTATATCGTCTTACTCTGTATCCATATTTATCGGAATACTTAATTTAATTGCGCTATCGCGGTAACTAGGAAAGTCGGTTCAATTTTACTCTGTATGCAAAAAAGTATTCAAAAATTCCTTAATATCCTGATATTTTTATTGAAGAGTGCCGATAAAGGAGTATTTTATTGTGGTAATTCCAGGTTTCAGTTTAAGCGCATATATTGCAATTCCCGTGGCGTTAAGTCTTTTGGCTGGGGGAGAAAATATAAAAGTATCTTTAGTTGAAAACGTCCCTCAAGTATCCACTAATAAAGAAACAATCCTATCCAGCGGCGAGCTAATCAGCGCTAATGCGACTCCAAAAACATACTATGTTAGTGGTAGTGGAAACGACAAAAATAGTGGACTCTCTTCATCATCCGCCTTTAAGACAATTCAAAGGGCAGCAGATTTGACTAACGCTGGCGACACAGTATTGATTATGAATGGAGTATATACCAATTCACCTAAAGCTGGGAGTGTAGTAAATATTAAACGTTCTGGAAATGCAAAAGCATGGATTAGGTATAAAGCATATCCTGGGCATTCTCCAAAAATTCAGCACAATACATGGAACGGTATCCTGATTTCAAATGGAGCTTCATATATTGAGATTAACGGGCTGGAAGTCATAGGCAACAATGCCAATGTAACCCTTGATTATGCGAGGAGTCAGAAAAGTAACAAACTAAACCCACTGACGAATGGAAACTGCATCAACCTTGACGGACGAACCAATGGTCATGTTCATCACATCCGTATTCTGAACAACAAAGTCCATGACTGTGGAGGAGGAGGTATTTCAGCAATTGAATCGGACTATGTGACAGTAGATAATAACGTGGTGTTCAATAATGCCTGGTACAGCGTTTATGGTAATAGTGGCATTTCGATGTTAAACAATTGGAATTCTGACAACAGCCAGGGATACAAGATGTTTGTGACCAACAACAAGACCTACAACAATCGCATGTACATCCCTTGGATTGCAGTCGGACAGATCACAGACGGTAATGGCATTATTATCGATAGTTCAAGAAACGATCGTAGTAAATCAAAATTGAGTCCATATAAAGGACGTACTTTAGTTAAAAACAATCTTACATTTAATAATGGTGGTTCGGGTATTCATGCATTTTTAAGCGAGCATGTTGATATTGTCAATAACACAGCTGTTTTAAATAATCAGAGTCCAGAAATTAATAATGGGCAAATCTTTGCTTTCTCGTCATCTGATGTCAAAATTTTAAATAACATTCTTTATGGTTTTCCTGGCAAGCAAATAAACACTAACGATAAAAACAAAAATGTTACTTATGATTATAATATATACCTCAATAGTTCTAAGATAAATGTTAAGGGCCCTCACGATATTGTTGCAGACTCACAGTTTTTAAGTAAACATCCCACTCTAGAAAAAACATCTAACGATTGGAAATCGCGGCTAGATAAACAAAATCCGCCAACGCGGACTTACGTAGAGTCGAAGTCGGCAGGTATTGCTTGTGGCCCAGTGACTTATAGTTTGCAAGAGAAAGTTATTAATGTGGGATGCTCTCAGCAACAATCTTTGGCTCAAACTGCTTTTTCTGATGTTTCATCTAACTATTGGGCGGCACAATTTATTCAACAATTATCTCAAAGAGGTGTAATTGCCGGATTTCCTGATGGTAGCTTCCGCCCTGAAGAACCAGTGACACGCGCTCAATTTGCGGCGATGATCGACAAAGCTTTCCAAAAATCACAGCAACGCCAGGCAATCAATTTCACTGATGTGCCAAGCAACTATTGGGCATCCAGGGCGATTCAGCAAGCTTATTCTATTGGTTTCTTATCTGGTTATCCTAGAAATCGCTTTCAGCCTAACCAAGCTATTCCTCGCCAGCAGGTTTTGGTTTCCCTCGCTAACGGTCTGAAATATACTCCTAGCGGCAATACCGAAAGCACTTTGCAATATTTCAACGATGCCTCTAACATCGCTAGCTATGCCCGTAGCCCGATCGCAGCAGCAACTGAAAAGCGAATTGTGGTCAACTATCCAAATGTTAAGTTACTAAATCCAACCGCAACTGCGACTCGCGCCCAAGTAGCAGCTTTTATCTACCAAGCGTTGGTTAGTTCTAACCAAGCCTCAGCAATTAACTCGCCCTATATCGTGCCAAACGTCAGCAATTAACTCTGCTGATGTCGTAGCTCAATTCAAGCCATGACTTTAATCACCCCTAATAGGCGATCGCCACTTCAACTATATATAGTGTGCGATCGCCTTCATTTTTAATAGTAAAAAATTATATTTAACGGCAACTATTTTACCTTTATTCCGTCTTAACCAGTATCGATAATTTATTGGAAGACTTATTGAATTGGGCTAAGAGGTAATAGGGTAATTACACTACTTCTATTCCCTACTTCGTTTTACATAGAGTTTTGAATGATGACTGTATTACTAAAGTAATGGTTTTTACAAAAAGCAGAAATAATTGGGAACCTTCTACTTCAGTGATTGTCTAATTAATTAACAGTAAAAAAAATAATTGTGTTGGAGTTAAAAATTAATGTTTACTTTAAATCGTTGGCAATCTAGAACAGCTGCACTCATGGCTTTGACCGTCACAGTCGGTACTGTAGCGCCTTTCATTACAGCTTCGCCATCTTTAGCTCAAACTACTTTTTCTGATGTTTCATCTAATTATTGGGCGGCACAATTTATTCAACAATTATCTCAACGAGGTGTAATTGCCGGATTTCCTGATGGTAGCTTCCGCCCTGAAGAACCGGTGACACGCGCTCAATTTGCGGCGATGGTCAACAAAGCTTTCCAAAAATCACAACAACGCCAGGCAATCAATTTTGCTGATGTGCCAAGCAACTATTGGGCATCCAGTGCGATTCAGCAAGCTTATACCATTGGTTTCTTATCTGGTTATCCTGGAAATCGCTTTGAGCCTAACCAAGCTATTCCTCGTCAGCAGGTTTTGGTTTCCCTCGCTAACGGTTTGGAATATACTCCTAGCGGCAATACCGAAAGCACTCTGCAATATTTCAACGATGCCTCTAACATCGCTAGCTATGCCCGTAGCCCGATCGCAGCAGCAACTGAAAAGCAAATTGTGGTCAACTATCCGAATGTGAAGTTCCTGAATCCAACCGCAACTGCGACTCGCGCCCAGGTAGCAGCTTTTATTTACCAAGCGTTGGTTAGTTCTAACCAAGCCTCAGCAATTAACTCGCCCTATGTCGTCGCTGTCGGATCTACTACCCCAACACCTGTAGCTGTGACGATTCCTCAAGGGACTGCTATCCCTGTGAAGTATGACAAGGCAGAAAAAATTCTGGTTACAAAGGATGAAACAGCACCGTTAACATTGACAGTATCCCAAAATGTGGTTACGCAAGACGGATCTGTAGTGATTCCTGCTGGTAGCCAAGTTATTGGTCAACTCAAACCTGCTACAGGCGGTTCTCAATTCGTTGCCGAGAAACTGGTTTTGACCAACGGTCAGGAGTATCAGCTTAACGCTAGTTCTGAAGTGATTACCAAAACTGAAACCGTCAAGAAGGGTACTAGTGTTGGTTCAATTATCAAGAATACTGTATTGGGCGCAGGTGCAGCGACTGCGGTATCTGCTGTCACAGGCGATCGCGCCATTGCCACAGAAGAAGTCTTGGGTGGCGCTGGTATCGGTGCGTTGGTTGGTCTGTTCTTCGGTAAAAATAGTGTTGACTTAATCGCCATTGACCCAGATACTGATTTGCAAATGACCATCAATCAAAATTTACTAGTCTCGCTCAAATAGTTAAGAGTAATTTGTCTTTTGTTAAGGGACTTCCAAGGAATAAAATAACCAATTGCAATAATGATAATCATTCTGAGAGTGGTGGGGGGAAGGAGAAGCCGCCGCAGGCGGCTTCTCCTTCCCCCCTATTCGTAGTAAATTCAATTAGGAAAGAAAAGCTCTGATTGCACTGTTGAGCGGAGTGTACCGCAATAGTCAAAGGATGGTACAAAGTGCAATGCAAGATGTATTTGGAATCTCAATATCATTAGGAACAGTCAACAAACTTAGACTTGAAGCAAGTGATGCAGTTGCCACCTGTGTGGATGAAGCAAAACATTACATCCAATGCTCAAACATTGTCGGAGCAGATGAAACGAGCTTTAATCAAGGAAATATTGACGGTTTTAATCCTGAACAAAGAAAAGCTTGGTAATTTGACCTTAAAAAAATCAAAAAGTCGGTTTACTGGTGTATCACGACATCTCTGTGACGAAGAAAGCAACGCCACAAAGCGCCATCGCCTCTAGTTAAAGTTAAATACAATGAGCGGATCTAGCAAGGGTTAGAGGAATAACCCGTAAGTTTTCCGAGCCAAAAATTTTAATACAGCACACTGTTTAACCCACGATTCTTTACTAAATGCAGTAGCTTAAGAGATGCTCCACTAGGGCGCTTTTGTCCTATTTCCCATTTTTGAACTGTTGAAGGACTTATATTCAAAATACGTGCAAAAACAGCTTGACTGACTTGAGATGATTCCCGTATTTCTTTAATTTGTAATGGTTCTAGAGGCTCAATAGGAGGTAGACATAGGTGTTCAAATTCGCGCAATGTAGTTTGATTCATTAGCCCAGCTTTGTGTAGGTCTTTTGCTGTCTCATGAACTGCTTCAAGAATCGCTGATTTTTTCTGACGCATCACAAATCACCTCTATTAACGCATTACTATTTTTTGCCTGCTCAAGCTCATCATGTGTATAAGCAAGTAATTGCTTAGATAACATTTTCAGAGCTTCTTCTTCATCTTTGTCAATGTTGCTGCGTTCGTTTTTTGAAAAGCCAAAAATAAAAAACCAACGATCTTCATTATTAGTAGCTACTAGTGTCCGAAATCCACCACTCTTACCTTTCCCTGGTTTTGCTATGCGTTTTTTAAATAGTCCACCTCCCAGGTCAGCATCATAAAGCCCTGCTGCCATTTCGTTTACAGCGTTACAGAGACTAAGATTGTTTAAGCCTTCCTTTCGCGCCCAACGGTCAAAAGTACGGTTTTTGTAAATTTTCATTTTCTAGTCTCTTCGGTTAAAGTATAGCACCTAGTCCTATACTTTAGGGGAAATATAGCATAGGCACAGCTGAGGAATAATGGTTGCTCTTTCTCAATCTCGCCAAAACTCGCTAATCACTGATAGGATTTTGGCGAGTTACGATATTTGGCGAGATTTATGAATAAGCAGTCAGCAGCAGATTTTCTAGGTGTCAGCGTTCGAGCGCTTGAGCGTTACGTTCAGCAAGGACGAATCAGCGTCAAATACGAGAAAGGTAAAACTCGCCCGACTGCCAACTTTGACCCAGCCGAACTGGAAGCATTCAAGTCAGAACTGAACCAACCGACCGTAAAACCAGCCTTTGAATCTCGTCAAATAGCGACAGAGCAACAGCCACAGACAGATAAATTAGTGCATCAAGCTGGCGAGATTGCGGAGTTTGGCGAGATTGGGGTTATTGATAAGTTATCCTCCATCATTGAAGGGCTACTTGGTAGAGGCGACAATCAACCAGTTGTGCCGATCGCTGATAAGCTGCTACTGACTATTGCCGAGGCACAAGCGCTAACTGGGTTGTCTAGGGAATTCCTGCGAGACGCAATTACGACAGGTAAGTTGAAAGCCAAAATGATTGGTAAGGGTTGGCGAATTAAACGCAGTGACCTACAAGAGTACGTTGACAAGCTGTTTTGATTCTCGCCAAACTGCGACTGTCGTTATCTTGCCAGTAGTGTAGAGCATATTACGGTATTTGAAATAGTGGCGAGATTTGACGTGATTGCATGGGAGTGCAGTCTTGAAAGCGATCGCAACCAATGACCAGATGGAGAAATAATTAGTCAACCTCTTGTGAAAATGTTCCGTTCCAAGCTCTTGTTGTTATCTGCCCTAGAACTTTTGGAAAAACAGTTAGTGGATCTATAGCTTCTATTGGACATCCTTGCTTATAAACTCCATCAGGCTCATAAAAGCGATCGTGCTTTGCAAGCCTTTATAAAAAATCTGTCGCTTAAGAGCTTTTCTTACATCAGGCAGGCTTGTTTGTTCAGAGTATATGCTCTACTCTCTACCATCTAAACGGAAATTACACGATTGTCGGCTCAATGCCAAAAAAGCTCAACGTTATATCAATATCTATAGTCACTAATTACACGTAATGGCTCTTACGTGGAACGCTGCATGAATCATGAGCCAAAACGATAAGCCAACTATAAAATTTACGAACTTTGCTCCCATTAATTACTTACTAAACCCTAATAATTCCACCTCAAAAAAGCATAGCTTTTTATGTGTAAGTGGATTTACCAGATTATTCTCTATTGTAATCATCTTAAGACTTACGCAAACAATAGCCGAAAAAAATCATTTTATGGTAAGAGCAATTTTGGTAAATTTGGAAGATAAAATCTCAATGACATCGATAACGGAAATCCGATGTTTGAGAGCATAATTTTTTAGTTACATGATTTATTCTTCTAATAGTTTTTGATCTAATTCAAATTTATTTGCTTGGACTAACCCGTTAGATACTTCTTCGATTACTAGCTGAATGTCACCGAAAACTGGATTATTACTTGTCGAGTAATATCTTGATTTGGTCAATTTTTTTAATTCCGGTGAATTTTCTACAGAGTCCAGAATATAAGAAACACCGTTCAAAAATGTCAAAAGTTCTGAAAGACTCATAACAAACCACTCTCCAATGATGTATATTTATGATTCAAAATCTCAGTTACTCGCAAAGGCAAATAATGTAACTTTAGATATTGAATTTCTTCTAAATATTTGATGTGAGACTCCAAAATTCGTTTACCGTTCAAAGGGTCTTCATCCGATACATAAGCTTTCAAGACAGGAATATAATCAGCACCAAATGCTAAATAACGAACAAGAGTTTTTGCTGATATCTTTAATTTCCCAGCAACAATCGTTCGGGTATATTCAGGCTCATCAAGTGAATCGTTAGCGGTCGTGTCTTGCTCAGTGGCTAACATTGTCTCTATTAGTAGTAGGTCAAACTGTGGACAAGACAAGGAACGGACAAGAAACCGACAGTCTAAGACGTGTCCAAGTAGCTACAAGACAAGTTACTATCCTCTGCCTAACCTTGTAGCGTATACCTGTCTGGTCAGATGTTGTATATTTGTCTGCCTCTTTAGTATACCAATGTTATATAGGTTTAACATCCATATATCAAAAAAAGTTCGTACACGTAAATTGTATCACCAGTGTTAAGCAAGTGTATCAGTATAAAACAAGTGTAATATGGAAGAAATCAAGAGGTAAAAAAATGGCTAAATTAAATGTCGGATCAATAAATTTATCAGATTTTGATAAAGATTGGTTTTTGGTAGTCTCAAAGCTAATGGAGCGATCTGTAAGGGCTAATTTAGCCTCAACAACTTCATTTTACATAAGAAGAAATATCGGAGCGTTTAAAGAGCTACTAGCCTACAAAGCTAAAAAACACGGAATTTCAGAAGATGAATGCTTTGAAATACTACTCAATAACCGTGAATTCCCTCTCCCAATTGCTGGCTTTTTAGAAGAACCTCCACAAATAAATGAAGAGTAAGTGGGGATAAATATGGGGATGATTGGGGACGACTCACACTAATTGGGGATGTGTTGGGGTAAGTATTTATACTCAGCCAGGAATTACGCAACTGGCACACTAAGATCGCCCTATGATAGTAGCTAAGTATACTTTGTCTTCATTCTGAAAGCTTTGTATTGGGAATATAAATGGCATGAGTGAAGCAGTAAGTAGTCAGACAGAATTAATTACACAATGATCATTGCGAATGGAGCGTTCGCGGTAGCGTCTCCAAGAGTTGCGGAATAAAGCAATCGCAATGACTGTAAATATTTTTGTCTGACCACTTATTGAAATATTTATGAGAAAATAAGTATCTTATAGGTATTGAGCCGAGATACAAGTAAAAAGCAGCAAGATGGTCTGAAAAGCCTTGCTGTATATAAGTTGGAGCGTTTTTGAAGCGAAAGTAGGATTTTGCCTGAAGATACTTGCAGTCTGAAGGTCAATAATTGCTTTTCGCCTACCAAAGAGAATTATTGCCGTCGGCAACCACCTCTCACCCCCTCATAATGATTATCATTATCCTTTTCATGTAAACTTATGATTTTTGCTGATTAATTTATTTCTTGGAAGTCCCTAATGAGCAATGACTAATGACTAATTCTCGACTTCCGGTAACCAAATAATAAACGTAGTTCCCGGCGTATCGGGTGAAGCTAGCTTAGAGTTGATTGCAGGGCTGAAAATCTCGATTTCGCCCTGCATTTGCTCTATTAATTGTTTAGCGATCGCTAACCCCAAACCTGTACCGGGTATTTCTGTTTGCGCTTGTACACCCCGATAATGCCGTTCTCCAAGATGCTCTAAATCCTGGGGTGGAATGCCAGGCCCGTTGTCACTGATAACAATTCCCTGAAAATTAGCTTTTTCTTGCCCCGCCTGGATCGAAATTTCGCCACCAGTAGGAGTGTATTTCAAAGCATTATCAATAATGTTAGTTAACACCTCTTGTAATGCTTTGACGTTAGCACGCACTAGTGGTAAATTCTGTGGAGTTTCGGCTAAAAGTTTTATCTTTCGCTCTTGTGCTATTGCTTTGGCTGATATTAATAATGGTTCTAATATATCTGCTAACGAGCAGTCAACTGCTTTATCTCCCGTTCCCGGCAATAATAGCGGCGGTTTAGCGTCTTTTTGGATAGTTGCTTCTACAAATACTTCATTTTTCGCCAGATTTAGTGGTGCTAAATCTGCCTCTGTCAAATCAATTACTCGATCGAATTGTTGCAGCAATTCTTGGAGGCGATCGCTTTCCCGCACGATACTATTTGCTACATCTCGGTTGACGTCTGCTGGTCGGAGTCGTTTCAACAGCAGTTTACCAAAAGTCCGCAACGCCGTTAATGGGTTACGAAACTGATGCAATAGGTTATCCAACAAATCCCGCTGTTGTTCTTGGAGAATTTGTTGTTCGTGCAACTGTTGCTCAAACCAGGCTCGCCGCTGATCTAAAATACAAGCGATCGCTAGCGTTTGGGCTATCCGTTGAATCTGACTTTGCTCGTGTTCATTCCATGCGCGGTCTTCCCTACGTGTTACCAGTAACCCCATCATTACACCCTCATAAATCAGAGGCAAAACACTTTGGTTGCCACTAATGAGGTATTCCTCTTTTTGATCGGGTTGAGACGCATCTGGTATCTCAGACTCCCGTGACGAGGTTGGAGATTCTGACCTTGCTGTCAATAACCTTCTCTGACGATTGGGTAATACAAACACATTTCCAACTTGAAGTTGCTTGTGTACTATCGCTTCAGCAGTCTCCTCCCCTGGTGGTAATAATGCTGTTTCCGGGTAAATTACTACGGGAATCAGTTTGGCCTCACCTGAAGGAGTCTCTACCAATTCTTGTGTTAGGTACACAATACTTAAAGTTGCTCCCAGCCCTTGGGTTAGCAGCGCTATTTGCTCTCGACACAGAGCAAGAAAATCGGAACTGGCAGACATTAACATTTTTTAGCTCTTGCTCAATATTACAGATTTTGAGGCATGATTAAGAGAGGATACTTAGTTTTTACCTCACTCATTTAATAAAGCTTAACTAAAATCTTCTACATGAATGGTTTGTACCAGGGGATTATATCCGAATGGTAATTTTGTTTTCTCTCTCTTCAAAGGTATTAATTTTCTTAAATCAAAAGGTTAAAAACTATTGATATTTTGAACTAGAACCTATATAATGACGACGGATTTTGTAGCTATCACTACAATCTATAGCTTGAAAGAGGAGGACAATAAATTGGCAAGAAGACGCAAAAGGAAAAGTCGTCGTCGCCAGGAAGGACGACGGATTCTGGAACATGTGCCTCAATATAGCATCGAAAGTGGCGAAGAAAAACCTGTGACAGCAGCGAGAAGATTCATTCAAGCTGAAGGGATTTTGCCACCGGCATTGCTACTCGTAAAGCGAAATGAACACACCACAGACCGTTATTTCTGGGCAGAAAAGGGACTGTTTGGTGCTCAATATGTAGAGGAAAACCATTTCTTGTTTCCTAGCTTGAGAGTGTTAGAACCTTCACCAGGTCAAGAACCTCTTGCTTTAGCTAGTAGGTGAACCATAGATGGTCATCTTACGCATTGAATGTGGCTCCTGACTATCATTAACTGGCAAAATTGCTCGGTTTATGCAAAATTTAATTTTTTTTTAGTTTGTAGCTGATTTGCCAGTAAATCTAGTCCAGGCAATTAGAAAGTCAACTTGTCTCAAACCACATTAGGTTGCATAGGTTGATAGTAGTCTCATGATGCAGAAGGGAGTAGGTATAGGGCCAAGCGCCTCTAAAAGCGCTAGTGAAGTTGTGCTCTTATGCCGTAGATTGTTAGGCAAGCTCTGTCAACAAATTTAAGTTAATAAATTTAAATTTTTCCCCACGACATAAGTTGTGGGGAAAACTGACAAAGCAGTAGTCTTGATTTCCTCCTTCCTACTTTCCATTGCCTAAAGAGTAGGTCAGGTCAGAAGTCTGCATATCATAGTAAAAAGATGGTCACAAAAATCAACAATTATTCCCCAGGCTTTAGCTGTAGAGTCCTCTGTAACTCACTGAGTTCATCTCGATGGGCAACTATAGCAATCTTACTTGAGGAGGTTTGTCCGCTCTGAGTTGTTTCTACTTTGAGCGATACCTTCTCAAGCCTTCCAGATTTTTTCCAATAAAATAGACCGCTTAAAGGCGACAGCAGTACCATAGCCAGAACAAGGGTACTGAGGCTAGGAAAAAGCAGGGACACGACTAGTGATAGACAAACAATACCAGTAGCTGCTAGCAGAGTTAGAAATATAGCTAAGAACCAGCTGGGGCGAACATTACCTTCAAAAGTCACCTGGTTTTGTTCTGGGTCTACCCCTGCCACTCGGTAAGACCGCGAGCGAAAATACTCTTTTAATTGGGACATTAAAGCAGCTTCATCTTGCTCAGATACCAGTTTTGCTGTTTCTGTGCGGTCTTTAGTCGAGGCACGAATAAAGAAAAACAGCCCAACCGATAACAACAAGGTTAGCAGGAACGTAGATGGCAGAATAGCAGTATCCATAACTAATTGTTAGTGTTTGACTGGAAGAGACTTATTTATTATCAATTATTCGTTACTTTGTCCTCCCGTTGATGTAGTTTTGCCAAAGAAAAGCTAAATCCTGCGCTTGAACTTGCCATTCTGGAGAAACTTGGTACATCCGCCTGGGGCGTCCCCGTCCTTCGAGTTTCTTCCAATATCCAGTGATTGCCCTTTGGTCTTCCAGAAATTTGATTGCACTATAAAGTACAGTATCCGAAAGCCTATACGTGGGATATTCAGTTTCTAATCGCTCAATCAACTCGGTTCCGTAAGATTCACCTTGTAACAGAACAGACAGTATGTAACAAACTGCTACTTCCTGACAAAGGTAAGTTGGCGGAGGATTCTCAAAGAATTGATATATATCCTCAAGTTTCATGGTTAGTGAATGGCTAAAAAAATGCTTTAGAGTAAGGTCTACAATCCTTATAGTCAGTATATAGTGCTACTGCTAAGTGAGTAATATATATAAAGCTACTTAGAGTAGATTTCCAAAGCGTAAACACCAAATTAAGTACCACGTCTGTGAAGTTGTGGGACGAGTTTGCGAGTTTAGGGGCACAAAAAAGTGCACCCCTACCCAAGCTCGATACGGTGTGGTGAGGAGCGAGCAGACAGTGGCAAAGTCACTATCTTGGTGTTAAGTGATGCCGATCTGGTTAGAACTGCTTAAGCAATAAAACGCCATCGAAGAAATTCTACAGGTAAAATGCTATTTTGTCTGTAAAACTTAATAAACACTTTGTTTTACAGTGATTTTCCCAATGTAGATTCTAAAAGCTTAAGCTAAGGCAGATGTCTGGATTAAAGCTGCTACACCTCTGGGCACACCTAAGCAGTAACCATCTCTGATTTCCTCGGCAAGAGAATCTCTTGTCTTATTTGGCAAGTGTGATAGTAAATTTATCAAAGAAGACGCAAAGACTAGGAAAGGGAGAGACGCAAAGTGCGATACCTCGGAACAAAGCTTTCCGTGTCCCCTGTTCGCGTAGCGTCTCCCTTAGGAGAAGTTATGTTCAGCGTCAGATGCTGCTCAGACTTTCCATGTTTCTCTGTCCTTTGAAAGCGCCCAGCACATTAGCGATCAGTATGTCACAAACTCCCGATACCCCATCATCTTCCTCAACTCTGCGGGCAATTGCCCAAACTTTTCGCCTTATAGGTTGGATTAGCTTCTGGATTCAGCTTGTACTAGGCGTTGTTTCTAGCATAATTGTGCTACTGTTCGCCATCTTTAATCAAAGAACTGGCAGTCCTAGTAATAATCCTGGGACTGGCTTTGGCGTATTTTTAGCAATTTGTGGACTGGTTGTTTTGGCTGGGGGCATTTATTTAGCTTACCGTTACACTAGAATTGGCAAGCAATTGGAATCTTCCAATCCCAGCAACCGCCCTCGGAAAAGCGAGACTGTACAAGTATTACGCTTAGGACTGTGGGTGAATTTAGGGGGAACGCTGGTAACTCTTTTGGGGGCGCAAGCGATCGTTGGGACGCTAGTAGCAAGATCCATATCTCCCCAAGCTATAACTACCCAATTTTTTGACCCCACCCGGATTATTAGTGGTCTAGATATGCTTGTGGTACAGGCAAACACTAACACTGTTTCAGCCCATTTTGCAGGGCTTGTGGCGTCCCTTTGGCTACTCAATCGCATTAACCGACCTTAGATAGGAGAGTCGGAAGAAAAGGTAAAAGTCAAAAATCAGCAATTTTGACTTCTTTTCTGCTCGTGGCAAGCCAAAATCAGTATATGCTGATGTGTTGGCAGGAAGATAATAGGCTAAAAACTGAGAAAAATCTGTGCTGGATATCAAGCAAATACGGGAAAATCCGCAATTAGTTCAACAACGATTGGACAGTCGTAGTGGTAAATACGATATTGAACCGATATTAAAGTTAGATCGGCAACAACGGGAACTAGAGGGGACGCGCGGTCAACTCCAAGCTCGTAGCAACGAAATCGGTAAAATTGTCGGGCAAAAGATTAAATCTGGGATCGATCCTCAAGACCCAGAAATTCAAGTTTTGCGGGATGAGGGTAACTCTGTCAAAGCTACGTTGAGCCAACTAGAACCCCAGGAAAAAGACCTCAAAGCTGAAATTGCCCAACTTGTGTTGGCACTTCCCAACTTGCCAAGCGACTCTACACCCCTTGGAAAGAATGAGGAAGATAACGTAGAAGTGCGCCGTTGGGGTGATGAGTACATTCCCCAAAACCCGAATATTCTCCCTCACTGGGAAATAGGCGAAAAGCTAGGCATTCTCAATGTTGAGCGAGCGGTGAAAGTTGCCCAAAGTCGCTTTGTGACACTGATAGGCGCTGGTGCGGCATTGGAGAGGGCATTAATTCAATTTATGTTGGCTCTCCATACTCAAGCTGGATATGTGGAAGTCAGTCCGCCGCTGTTAGTGAATACCGACTCTTTAACGGCGACCGGTCAGTTACCCAAGTTTGCTGAAGAAAGCTTTAAATGCGCTGATGACGACTTGTGGCTGATTCCTACGGCAGAGGTTCCAGTTACAAATCTTTACCGTGGTGAAATTCTCGCTGCTGAAGACTTGCCTATCTACCATTGTGCTTTTACTCCCTGTTTTCGGCGCGAAGCTGGTAGTTATGGGCGCGATATGCGGGGATTAATTCGCCTGCATCAATTTAACAAGGTGGAAATGGTGAAATTTGTCGAACCCAGTACCTCTTTTGATGAACTGGAGAAATTGGTGGGGAATGCCGAAGCAATTTTACAGGCGTTGCAGTTGCCTTACCGAGTAGTAAATTTAAGTACTGGAGATTTGGGATTTTCTTCTACCAAAACTTATGATTTAGAGGTTTGGTTGCCCTCTTCTGGCAAATACCGCGAAATTTCTAGCTGTTCCAATACTGTAGATTTCCAGGCGCGACGGGCTGATATTCGCTTCAAAGAGGGGGGGAAGAAAGGAACTCAGTTTGTGCATACCCTGAATGGTTCTGGTTTGGCAGTGGGACGGACGATGGCAGCAATTTTGGAGAATTATCAACAACCTGATGGCACGGTGAGGATACCAGAAGCGCTGCAACCTTACTTGGGGCGTGAAGTCTTGTAATTAGTCAGTAGTCATTAGTCATTAGTCATTAGTCCTTTGTCTTTTACCAATGCCCCATGTCCAATGCCCAATGCCCAATGCCCAATTAGAATGGAGATAACTATAGCTTAATATTTTCACTAATTTGCTCTATGTCAGTTTTAGCGGCGATCGCAGTCTTGGCTGTTTTGATCTTGGTACACGAGTTGGGACATTTTGTTGCAGCACGTTCTCAAGGCATTCTCGTTAATCGTTTTTCTTTGGGTTTTGGCCCAGTTCTTTTGAAGTACCAAGGTTCACAAACCGAATATGCTGTCCGTGCCTTTCCCTTGGGCGGCTTTGTGGGCTTTCCCGATGATGACCCCGATAGCGATGTTCCACCCAATGACCCAAATCTGCTGCGTAACCGTCCAGTTTTAGACCGGGCGATCGTCATCAGTGCCGGAGTGATCGCAAATTTAATATTTGCCTACCTGGTATTAGTTCTGCAATTGGGTATTGTTGGCATTCCCAAGGAATTAAACTTTCAACCTGGTGTCGTTGTACAGCCTGTTAATCAAGAATCTGTTGCCTACCAAGCAGGAATTCGGGAAGGAGATATTATTCTGGCTGTTAATGGTCAGGAACTCCCTGCTTCGGAAAAATCAACGGCTTTGCTGACAAAAGAAATTCAAACTCATCCCAATCAGCAAATCGAACTGAAAATTAAACATGAAAACCAACAACAATCCCTGAAATTAACACCAAAACTGGGAAACGATGGCAAAGGTGTAATTGGTGTGGCACTTGGCCCCAATGCTACACCAGTTTATCGCCGTCCTAATAATCCTTTTGAAATTTTTGGTATTGCTGCTAATAGGTTTCAACAATTATTTGTTGGTACACTCAGCGGTTTTGGGCAGTTAATTACCAATTTTCAACAAACTGCTGGACAAGTTTCTGGGCCAGTTAATATTGTCAAAATAGGTGCAAAATTAGCTGAGGACAATAGTGCAAACCTATTGTCTTTTGCGGCAATTATCAGCATTAACTTGGCTATTATCAATATTTTGCCTCTACCAGCTTTGGATGGCGGACAACTCGCTTTTCTGCTAATTGAAGGTTTGCGCGGTAAGCCTGTGCCTGCCCGCATTCAAGAAGGTGTAATGCAAACCGGTTTGGTGTTCCTTTTAGGATTAGGACTTTTTCTAATAGTCAAAGAAACCACCCAATTAACTAGCCAATTGGAATGGGTACAAAAATTGTTCCAGTGAGCATCACCCGTAAATCCTCGTCTAAAAAGCAGCGATCGCTAGAAATTTTAGCTCGTCTGAAGCGTCTTTATCCAGATGCTACTTGCTCTTTGAATTACTCAACGCCAGTACAACTGTTAGTGGCAACTATTCTCTCTGCTCAGTGTACTGATGAGCGGGTGAATAAGGTGACACCAGCTTTATTTGATAGATTTCCTGATGCTGAGAGTTTAGCGATCGCTGACTTGGTAGAATTAGAAACCTTGGTGCGTTCAACTGGGTTTTATCGCAATAAAGCCAAAAACATTCAAGCCGCCTGTCGGATGATTGTCACTGAGTTTAACTCTGTTGTCCCCAACCAAATGGAGCTGTTGTTAAAGCTTCCAGGTGTGGCGCGGAAGACTGCAAATGTAGTTCTTGCTCATGCTTATGGCATTAATGCTGGGGTGACGGTAGATACTCATGTCAAGCGCCTGTGCGAGCGTTTGGGTTTAACTGAACATACAGACCCCGTTCGGATTGAGCAAGATTTAATGGGTTTATTGCCGCAATCAGATTGGGAAAATTGGTCAATTCGGCTGATTTATCACGGTCGTGCTATTTGTAAAGCACGCTCTCCCGTATGCATTGCTTGTGAGCTTGCCGATTTATGCCCTGTTGCGAATAAGCCAGTGGTAAGCAATTCAAAATTCAAAATTCAAAATGAACAAATGCAATCCTAGCCAGCCTTTTGGCAATTGCTAATATTCAACTTGAATGCGCCTTAGCTTAGTAAACTGACCTCTTGGTCAAACGAGTAGATGTGAAGAAAGAACTCTCCTCGCCCTCATTTCAGCCTTAATCCGTATCAGTCAATTTCAACTTGACAGACCAGTAGGCGACACGAATAACCCTAGAATTGATGGGGAGACTGTAGAATGGGGAATGGTGTCTTTAAATAAGTTAGAGAATATATGGCAAAAAAGAGCATGATTGAGCGCGAGAAAAAGCGCACCAAGTTGATAGAAAAGTATGCTGATAAGCGGGAAGCTCTTCTGGAAGAGTTCAAAAGTGCAGCATCTCCTTTGGATAAGCTAGAAATCCACCGGAAGATTCAACAGCTACCCCGGAATAGTGCGCCCACCCGCCACCGCAACCGTTGCTGGCTGACTGGTCGTTCTAGAGGTGTTTACCGCGATTTTGGACTGTCTCGGAACGTGCTGCGAGAATGGGCGCATGAAGGTCTTTTGCCTGGAGTCGTTAAGTCTAGTTGGTAATCAAGAGTCATTAGTCATTAGTCATTAGTCATTGGTAAAGAACAAATGACAAAGGACAAATGACAAATGACAAAAGTTATTGACCGCAACACTTATCAATTCCCAGACTTTCTAAGAGTAGATCGCTGACGGCGTTGGCGATCGCAAATTCTCCGTAGAAGCTATTGGAAAAATCATACGACTGCATCTCTGTGACAATGGCAATTACCAGAGAACCAAGGTCGTTTTCTCCTTCCATCCGTTGACGCACAAAAATCTGTGCTGCTCGTTGGGCGATATTTTGGTTGACTGCTTCGGGGATAAATTCTGTATCTAGCCACCGTTGTAAGCGTTCTCGTAACCATTCACCTTCGAGCAACGGATTTTCAGGTGGTGGTAAGGTGATGGGTGGAATTGGTTGAGTCATTTTTTTTAAACGCAGAGGGACGCTGAGGGAAACGCAGAGGAACGCAGAGAATGACTGTTAGCATCAAATTGCGTTTCTCTAGTGTTTTTTGTATTTATTTATGCAATATGATATCGCCGCTATTGTTGATGGCTATGCACAAGGCTATTTTCTCATGGCTGATGAGCGCGATCGCCTGAGTTGGTACGGAAGTCGCGATCGGACTTTTATTCCTTTGGATGAACGGTTTCGCTATCCTAAGTCTTTGCAGCGTGTCTTGAATCAAGAGCGGTTTAGTGTGGCGATTAATCGGGACTTTCAAGCTGTGGTGGCTGGGTGTGCTGACAGAGAGACAACTTGGATTTCACCGGAATTGCAAAAGATTTACTGGCTACTTTACCAGAATGGTTACGCTTATAGTTTTGAAACTTGGCAGGGTGATGAGCTAGCTGGGGGAATTTTGGGGATTATTATTGGCGGTGCTTTTATTGGCGAGTCGATGTTTTACAGGATTCCTGAAGGCTCGAAGGTAGCGATGGTTAAGTTGGTGGAAAGATTGCGTCAGAGGCAATTTGTATTTTTTGATGCCCAAATGATGAATCCGCATTTGGAAAGATTTGGCGCTTATCGGGTTGAGGATGAAGAATATCAAATACTACTTAAGCAAGCGTTGCAACGTGCTTGTAGCTTAGTATAAATAATGACAAAATTATTAGGATGAAAAAGTAGTTTGATTGATGGTTTCCATTGTTATCAAACATGGATGGTTTCATCAGATTCTTGGACAATGTGCCCAGTATGGTGGGTTTGTTTTTATTGCGCTATTGGGTGACTTGGGTAGCGAACTAGAAATCATCTCATATCGGAGGGTTGGAGAAGATCCAATGTTTCCTCTTTCGGATTACATTCAGGGACAACCTCCAAGTATTTTACACAGATGCCACGATCTATTTGGAGAATCAGTTAATGCAGTGTGGGTACGAGCTAGAATTCCAGCCATATTTGGTTCTAATATTTTGATAAGCTTGTCTATTCCAGACTACAAATATGCACTCATCGAGCAAATGTTCGTGGCTTGTGAGCTAGGGTCAAATGGAGACTGGATAGCATACCCATTCATCTGTGAAGACTACAACCTTCGCGCTGGACTGCGTTTTAATCCAGATGCTTCATTAACTAAGATTTATGAACGTATTGCCAAGGCGTTTTGGGAATTATTGCTTCTTGAACCTAAAAGTGTTTGTGCATTCCGCGATGGCTACCTACACTATAACGAGATGGGTGACGAGGAATGGCATAGTGTGGTATTAAAGAATGGTCGATTCAGCATTGAAATAATAGACGCTGTGTTATTTTAACAATTAGCTGTACCGGAATTCGGCTGCATTAGAGGCGATGAAGGATGAGGACATTGATTACTCAGATATTCCACCATTGAGCGATGAGTTTTTTGAAAATGCCACGTTGAAGATTCCCGCAACACGAGCCAGTGACCTGATTGAGTTAGATTCAAAAGTGATAACGTGGTTTCGTAAACAAGGTGCAGAGTACAAAGCACTGATTAACTCAGTTTTGCGCCGTTATATTGAAAACAGTGGCGATCGGGGCGCGGACTAGCAATTATTCAAAAACGGTCACTCCAGCAACCAGCTAAATAAACCTTCTACTGTCAGGCTGAAATCTTTAGCAAATTCCGGCACTGGTAACTGTGTTCCTAGTTCCTCGTAAAAAGTGGTTGGTCGATCTGGCAAGTAAACAAACACAGATTTTTCTTCAGGATCAATCAGCCATCCCATCTGAGTTCCATACTTCAGGCAATGCAGAATATTCTTGGTAACTTTAGTTTGACTTTGATCGGGAGATAAAATTTCAATTGTCCAATCTGGGGCAATTGAGAAGACGTTAGCAACCCCACCATTTTCTTTACGAGGAATTCTGTCCCACATAAACACAGAAATGTCAGGTATGATTGAGCGATCGCCAAAGCTACAGCGAAGCTCACAGAAAGCCCGTGCAATCTGTTGGGGTTTGACAACCAAGTTAATTGCAGGTGCTAACTCGGTCTGAATTGCGCTGTGTTCTCCTTGCGGCATGGGTTTTTGGATGATACGCCCATCAATGTATTCACTGGCAGGTTCTGTTTCTGGCAGATCCAGGAATTCACTTAGAGTTAAGGGTTTAGCAGGGGTTTGTACCATTTAAGGTTTCCTTACTAAGGGTAAGTTGTACTACTGCTATTTGTTATTTTACAGATGGATCGATCGGTTGGCGCGGCCGAACTGTGCCGTTAGCTGCTGAAGTTGTTAATGGGAGCAGCGTTAAAAGCTTGTCTGTTATTTTTTTACTTGAGTTTCCTTGAAATTATCGGCTCAGATAGTTACGCTATTTTACCTGGATGAAGCTTATGGTAGGCGAAGCGCTAATCGAAATGATCGGGGATAAGCGATCGCAAACTCACAAATCTTTTACACTTTTTCTTCAGTAACTAATGTCAGACTAACCCATTCGCCCTTATCGTTGTAGCTGCGAATCATCCGCTGACGCAGGTTTGTTTGGATTAACCAACCCACTTCCAGAAATATCAGTTGACGTAACTGCACCTTGAGAGGAGAAGTTGCAGAAGCGCCATCTGGTAACAATAAGACTTGTACTTGCTTTTCGGGATCTTGGTCAAAGAGGATGATGGGGTCTTTGATGGTAGCAGTTGAGGTAATTGTGCGTTCTCCAAAAGAGGTAGTTTGAATTAATCGCCCAGCATCATCAAGTTGTATTTTCAAAGTTGTAGAGTAAGTATCAGGCGAACGCAAATCTGGATATATTGTCACTGCTTGGCCTTGCCATTCTCCCAATAAGTCATTTATCTGCAAAGTTGGACGTTCTGCTGCTGGGGTTCCAGCTAAATGTTCTCGAATTAAGATTATTTCCTTTAGCTGACCGGTCTTATCAAACAGTTGCACCAGACGCAAGCGCCGATTTTCGCAAACAAAAGCAAGTTCTGCCCCAAATTCCGAAAATGGCCCTAGCTGAATTAAACCTTCAGAAAATGAACCATTTTCAAAAAACAGCAGACCCCCTCCCACAGAACTAAATTCTCTGATTAAATCTTGTTCCGAACGGCTCAAAGTTAGACGCACTTTCTGGTTATCGTTCAAACGTTCTAGGGAAAGACGACTAGGAGTATCGTTGAGAAGTATACCTTGGGGAGAAAAGTTGGTGAATGAACCTTCCCAAACACCGAGATTCTGCAAAAAACATTCCCATTGTGATTTCATAGCGATTCTTCCTTTGTCCTACCCATCCCCAATGCCTAATAATGCCCCACGCCTAACCTTTAGCAAAGCGTCGGACAGCAAATAAGCTTCCCATTAATCCTACAGCTGCACCGAAGCTCAAAAGAATCAGGGGCAATAATAAAATTTCCGCTGGAGTGAGTTGCACTCTGTTGGTGATGACTTGGATAAACTCAGGTTGATTGACTAGCAACTTACCGAGAAACTGTTGAATCACAGAAATGAAACTCCAAGCGATCGCACCACCAACTAAGCCAAAGGTAATTCCTTGTAAAATAAATGGGAGGTAAATCCAAACAGAAGTTGCTCCCACTAGTTGCATAATTTCAATTTCCTGGCGTCGCGCCATGACTATCAAGCGAATTGTCGTGGTAGTCACTGCGATCGCTGTTAAAGTCAGAATAATCGTAATTGTTAAAGTAATCCAGTTCAAACCTTGGTGCAACTGGGCAATGCGTTTGACTGCTTCATCGACATACTGCACAGTCTCAACCCCTGGTAGCCTAGCCAGGTGCGTTGCTAAGGTTGGCACAACCTCAGAATTACGTGCTTTCACCTTCATCTCATCAACCAGAGGATTCTCGCCTAGCTGCTGGGTAGCACCCTCAATATCAGAAATTCTCATTTCCTTAACTAACTTAGTCCAAGCTTCCTCTTTGGTAATAGTTTGTATCGCCGCCACTTCTGGCATTTTTGTTATTAGTGCCTCAATGCTATCGATTCGCGTATCCGGTTCGAGATAAACCGATACTTCTAACTGGCTACCAAACTGATAAAGGAGTTTTTCGACTTGCCAAGAGGTTTGCAAACTCAAGCCGAATAAAAATAGTAACACCGTCACAGTACTTACCGCTGCCCAATTCATCCAACCTCCCCGCAATAAACCGAGGAAAGTTTCTTTGAGCAGATAGTCAAGTTTTGTCAGAGATTTAAACATACATGCCTCAAAAGTTGAACTTAACACCAAGGCGCTAAGTTCAACTTTTGCGTCTTTGCGTCAATAACACCACTATTTATAGTCAATAGCGCCAAGTTTGCCAATACATCAGCTTTTATACATTACTGCTTCCTTCCTCCTCCTGTACCCTCTTGCTGTCTCGACAATTTACCCGATTTTCCTGTTATTCACCATAGATACACTCACTCTTGCTTCTACTGCTATTGATAAGAATTGGCTACCTGTTTTGGTTTCTAAGCAATTTTACTGTTTTTAAAACTGACTTTAGAAAAGTGGACAAATAGTTTGGTAATTTTACGATGTTTAGTATCTAAGGATAGCTGTAACTTTAAAGGAACAAACAAGATTGATTAATTAAAGGAGATTTAAATGATGAACTTCTTAAATAAAGCCAATTTGAATAATAAATTCTTAAGCCAGATTCAATATCAGCTAGAGTCCTTAGAAATACATAATTATCATCTAGCAAAACTATTGTGCAAAATAATTCCATCCAATTGCCCTTTTGAAAGAACTGTTACATTTTTCGGTCGGACTCTGCTTCAGATTCCCCCTTTGTGTAAATTGAACCCCCTCTACGAACAAATAGTTGGTCTTCGTTTTAAGTGTTTATTATATTTAGTCAATGAATGTGGTGAAGATGCGAGAAAATATTGTTAAATCTAGTTTTCATTAATAAAAACAGATTTAATAAATTTTTTCCTAATAATAAATTATTGTATAGGAATCCTAGTTGCAATTAGACGGGAATAAAAAATAGGCTGTCAAAAAACTTACAATCAATTTCACATTAGGTGAGACTCAGAAGCTTGAAAAGTACTGTTGTAATGACGTAAGCCTAGATAAAATTATGACTCCAAGTATGGTGCAACGTGACTTCAGTAGAATTATTTTAGAGATTGGTACTAGGTCTAACTAAGATTGATCTATAGGAATCCGGTTTGCTCCCTGAATTTACTGGCGTGGGCAGGGAATAGGGAACGGGGAACGGGGAACAAGAAAGAAGGGATAGATTCGTACTGAGTCTTGTTCAAAAATCAAATATGAGTCCTATAGAATTAAGATAGTAGGAATTTTCACCATCTAGCCATCGAGACTCATGCCCTCTGAAATTGCTGTAGAGAAAAAAAAGTTAAAAAATCCACCTTTGGAGCTTCATTATTTAGGCGATCGCGTGCTGCGTCAAGCTGCAAAGCGGATTTCTAAAGTAGATGACGAACTTCGCCAACTGGTGCGCGAAATGCTGCAAACTATGTACAGCAAAGATGGCATTGGTTTGGCTGCACCCCAAGTGGGAATTCACAAACAACTAGTTGTCATCGACCTGGAACCAGAGAACGCAGCTAATCCGCCTTTGGTGTTGATTAACCCCACTATTAAACAAGTAAGCCGTGACATCTCTGTTGCCCAAGAAGGATGCTTGAGCATTCCCAATGTATATCTAGATGTAAAGCGCCCCGAAGTCGTGGAAATCGCCTATAAAGACGAGTATGGTCGTCCCCGGACATTAAAGGCTAATGACCTCCTGGGACGCTGCATTCAGCACGAAATGGATCACCTCAACGGCGTGGTTTTTGTAGACCGTGTAGAAAACTCCTTGACTTTAGTCCAGGAGCTATCTAAGAATGGCTTCTCGTATCAAGCGGTGAAACCAATAGTATAGGGGGCTAGTAGTGTATTTAACTCCAAAAAGCGGTTTATTTCTGGGTGGTTCTTGTGTAAGCGCGATCGCAGCTGTCGGTTCGATTTTTGAACTCGGTTACGGGCAACCAGATTTTGGTTTCACGGCCACTGCGATTATCCTAGTATTGAGCATTCCACTCACAGGATTATTTTTCTTTGCCGCAGTGAGGGATGCAAGGGCTAACATAAAATAAGCATCAGGTACATAAAAAAGGTAAAAGGATGAAGGAAAAAGGCAAAATTCATTCTTTTACCTTTTATTTTTGCTCTTAATCTTCCACTGCCCTAAAGCTTTTAGCGTTACTGCGCTGCGGTTAACTCGGTAACCAGCGATCTTCATTCCTTCGTAGAGTCTTAGCGATGTCTACGACGGGCTACGCCTACTCAGTATTTTTAGACACTTACCACTTATCAGGATTTGACCATCGATTTCTATCGTTTTTCATTTGGCCGCAACTTCATTCGTAAGGGCTGAATATCAAGCGATCGCTTCTAAAATAGAAGAATGCTGTCAACTCCCACTCAACTACTGCGACTTTCTCAAGGACAACTTAACTTACTAGAAGCTTGTCCGCGTAAATTTCAACATACCTATCTAGAACAACTCAATTCCCCCTCAAATCCAGAACAAGAAGAACGGCAAACTTTGGGTAGTCGTTTTCACCTGCTAATGCAGCAGCGAGAAATGGGTTTGCCAATTGATAGTTTCCTGCAAGCAGATGCTAAACTGCAAAGCTGGATGCTAGGTTTTGCTGATGCAGCCCCGGAAATTTTAACCGCTGCATCTGATAATCAAACTTTCCGTGAAAGCGAACACTACCGCACTCTGCAAGTTCAGGATTATTTGCTGACGGTTGTCTATGATTTATTGATTGCAGATAACCAACAAGCGCAAATTCTCGACTGGAAAACTTATCCTAAACCACCCAATAAACACAAGTTAGAATCCAACTGGCAAACACGGCTTTATCTGTATGTATTGGCTGAAACTAGCGACTATTTGCCAGAAAATATTTCCATGACTTACTGGTTTGTCCAATCTGAGGGGAAACCGCAAAATATTAAATTTAATTACAATACTGTTCAACATACGCAAATAGCAAAGAAACTTAATCAACTGTTAAGTCAGTTAACTATTTGGCTAGAAAATTACCAAAATAACCAGCAGTTTCCCCAAGTGGTTGATGGCAGCAAAATTTGCGATTCTTGTCAATTTGCTAAACGGTGCGATGCCTACGGTGGTAAACTACGCACACAAGCTACTGAAGAAGCAGTGAAAGACTCATTGCCAAATTTTGACAGCATTCAAGAAGTATCACTTTAATTTGATTCGCAGGATTTTGTTGCTAAAACAGATCCCTTACACCTTTAGACTCTTGTTAAAATTTAAAAAGTAATATTAAGTCCTTTTTTTAAATCTAAAGCATTTGAAAGCATTTTCATTAAAAGGGCTAAATTCGGTAAATGTTCTTTATTCTCATTCAATAAAAAATTAAGCAATTCAAAGTTATTCTTTACTTGCTCAAGAGATTGAAAATACGATCCCATTTTGCCAGGGTTAAAATAGTTTCCTGGAATGCCGAAAAATTTACCTAACAAGGGAGATACATCTTTATCCAATTCATTGGGTAGGATATCATAGAGAGGCATCCAATTATAGCCAAGTCCAATATTACATTGAGGATTATAATACTTGGTAATTGCAAAATCACCATACTGGTTTATGTCCTCAGTCTCTATCATTTCTTTCCATGAATAATCTAGAAGCTCGCCTTCATCAGGATTTTTAAGGCATGAAAAGTTATTTTCGATAAAAGCAATCGATTCATTACTTTGGTTAAGAATAACTGCATTTTCTAAAATATTAGCTATTTCTTGAATAAAGACATCGCAATCAAATACAAATGCTTTGTGTGATATATCAACATTCTTGAAAGTTCCTTGCAGCCAAAATTTAACATAGTGGTGTTAGCTGACAAAATAAATCTTGTTAAATAAATGTTTTGTTGATATATCTAAAATTCTAGAATCATATATGTGTACGTAAACAAATTACAACTTATAAATTTATGTCAAGTTTTGACGAAACAGAAACCATTTATGTCCGCGAACTAGGAATTGATGACATTGCTCCCATTTACCACTTGGGAGAAGGGTTATTTACTAGCGATTTATATCCTTATTTATACCGCACCTGGGATGAATGGGAGGTGATTGGACTTTACAACACCGATCCAGAATATTGCCTTGTGGCTGAAACAGACGGAGAATTAGCAGGATTCATTTTGGGAACCATCATCACCAAAGCATCCTGGACTTATGGATACATTTTATGGCTGGGAGTGAGTCCAAAATTCCAGCGTCGGGGAGTAGCAGACAAGTTAGTTGATAAAGTCGTCGCGCGGATGATTGAAGATGGGGCGCGGTTTATGCTGGTAGATACCGATCCTACCAATACTTCAGCATTAAAGTTTTTTAACCGCAAAGGTTTTGGTAATATTCGCCAGCATATTTTCTTATCGATGAATTTAAGCAAGCATGAATATTATGGCAGATTGATTGATTACGAACATCAAAAAGCTGAAAGAGCAGGTTACAGGCGATGTCTACGACGGGCTACGCCTACGCGTCCAGCAATTCGTTCCCGTAAACCTGATAGCGTCGCCAATGAAGTAGTTCTCAATCCCCTAGTGAGTGAATCTCAAACCGACGATAAATCTGCAATCTAACAGTTAAAAGTTAGTAATTAGGAGTTATAAATTAAAACTCTAAGCTCCTAACTTCTCACCCCTAATTCCTAAGTTTAATATGCCAGAACAACAGCAGTGGACTATAGCAGCAACCGAACAACCCCCGGAGTGGTTTATCCAAGCGGTGAAACAGCATACACCTGCCTCAAGTGGAATATATGCAGCACAATTGTTGTGGCAACGGGGAATTAAAGATCGTCAACAATTAACAGCATTTATCAATCATAAAGCTTATCAACCAGCAAGTCCGTTTGAGTTTGGGCAAGAAATGCACTTAGCGATCGCCCGCTTGCAACAAGCATATAACGCCAAAGAAAAAATTGCTATCTGGGGAGACTTTGATGCTGATGGCATTACCGCCACATCTGTACTTTGGGATGGATTAGGGCAATTTTTCAAACAAAATATCCACTTAACTTACTACATTCCCAATCGCCTGAAAGAATCCCACGGGCTAAATAATCAAGGGATTGATAATTTAGCAAAACAAGGTTGTAAATTAATAGTTACTTGCGACACAGGCAGCACAAATATTGAGGAAATTATCTATGCAAAACAACTAGGTATAGATGTAATAGTTACAGACCATCACACATTACCCACCGAACGCCCACCCGTCGCAGCAATTATCAATCCCCGCTATTTGCCCAAAGAACATCAATTGTTCAATCTTTCTGGGGTAGCGGTGGCTTATAAGTTAGTGGAAGCTTTGTATCAAAGCCTGCCCAATGTAGCGCAATATCCCTTAGAGGATTTATTAGATTTAGTAGCAGTAGGATTAATTGCCGACTTGGTGCAGTTAAGTGGAGATTGTCGCTATTTGGCACAGTTGGGAATCCAACGACTGCAAGCAGATTTTCAACAGCCAGCAGCAGCGCGTCGGCGTCCGGGGGTGGGGCGGTTATTAGAATTGTGCCAGAAAAATGGCGATCGCCCCACAGATATTTCCTTTGGTTTAGGGCCAAGAATTAACGCCGTCAGCCGTATCCAAGGCGATGCCAGCTTCTGCGTTGAATTATTAACTAGTCGCGATGCCAAACGTTGTAACGAACTAGCCGAAGTTACAGAACTCGCAAACACCCGTCGCAAATCTTTGCAAAAAGATGTGCAAGCGCAAGTAGCACAAAAACTTACTCAATTAGACCTATCAACCACCAGCGTCATAGTCCTAGAAGATCCCCAATGGCCTGCGGGTGTATTGGGCTTAGTTGCTGGACAGGTAGCGCAAGAAACAGGCCGCCCGACTATTTTGTTAAGTACGGAAGGAACAGTGGGAGATGGGGGAGATGAGGGAGAAAATCTTACTTCCTCATCCCCTTCATCCCCTCCCCTCGCCCGTGGTTCTGCCCGTTCGGTTAATTCTGTCGATTTATACCAACTGGTGAAAGACCAAGCACATTTGTTACATCGCTTTGGAGGACATCCCTTTGCAGCGGGTTTGAGTTTGTTAGTAGAGAATATTCCTTTATTTACAGCGGCGATTAATCAGCAATTGCGGCAATCTTTAGGTAGTACAACCCTAACGCCAACCGTGCAAGCAGACTTGACGGTAACAGTAGCAGACTTGGGGAAAGAGTTATTTCTGGAACTGAAACTACTAGAACCTTGTGGAATGGGTAACCCTGTACCGAAGTTGCTAATCCAAAACTGCTGGTTTGAAAATTCTTGGCATCGCAATCAGCAGGATTGGCAAGGGAAAAAGGTACAGTACATTAAAACCGAGTTTGATATTCGGGATGATTCCAGCAGAAGTGCTTTTCCTGGTATATGGTGGGGGCACTACAAAGATGAATTGCCCATAGGAAGGTGTGATTGCATAGCAGAACTAGACTACAACACCTTCAAAAAACGTTATGAAATCAGATTAATTGCCGTGCGTCCCAGTGTTAACTCAGCACTAAACACTCGGAACTCACCACTGATCTTAGACTGGCGAAATCAAGAACACTCAGTACTGGCTCAACGCCTCGCTAGCGCTAACAGCACTCAGGACTCAGCACTGATTATTGAAGATTGTCCCACGAATTGGGATGATTTACGCGCTTGGTTGCGGCGCTGTCTAACGATAAGTGCCTCTGCATCTACGCATGACAATCAGCAACAATTAGCGATCGCTTGGTCTAAACCCAACCTCCAACCACCCAATCAAATTTGGCTGACTCTTGTAGGAATTGCCAAATATCTCAGTCGCACAAATCAACTAGTTACCCGCGTCCAACTTTTAGAGAAAATCGGCATCAGCGACCAAACCTTACTTGTAGGAATCAAAGCTTTAAAATATTTAGGGTTCACAGTCAAACGACAAGACCGTTCTTTGCAAATCACCTGGCATCCCAGCGATAATGCAGAAAACCTTGCCGACGCAGCAGTTGCAAGATTTTTAGCTGCTGTCAGAGAAGAACAATTTCAGCGACAGTATTTTGCCGAAGTGCCTTTATCTACTATTCTGGCGATCGCAAGTTCCGATAATTATATGGGTACAAACTTTTAAAACGTGAGTTCGACTGCTATTTTCGTGCAAATCCCTTCTATATTGATGAAAATCGCCAGCCTCAGCTCCCGAACTTCTCCAATAAGTCAGGGTTCTTGTTGTTCACAAATGATTTAGGATTACTAGATGGTATAGCAATCAACTGATGACCGAGGAACTGGAAAGAGCAGATAATGATAGCCCGTGGAAAGAAATTTTAGAAGCTTACTTTCCCCAAGCAATGCAATTTTTCTTTCCCCAAACGGCAGAACTAATTAATTGGGAACGTCCCCACGAATTTCTCGATAAGGAATTTCAACAAATCGCCCGCGAAGCAGAACTTGGTAGGAGATACGTAGATAAATTAGTTAAAGTCTGGCAAACTCAAGGACAAGAAACTTGGCTATTAATCCATGTAGAAATCCAAGCAAAATCAGAAGATACTTTTCCAGAAAGAATGTTTTCCTACAACTTGCGAATTTTTGACAGATTTGCGAAACCTGCCATGAGTTTGGCGATTTTATGCGATACAGACCCGACATGGCGACCCAATCAATATAGTTATAATTATCCCAATACCAGACTTAACTTTGAATTTGGAACCGTCAAGCTACTGGATTATCAAAATCGTTGGGCAGAATTAGAAGCCAGTGACAATCCATTTGCAACTGTAGTAATGGCGCATTTGAAGACACAGCAAACAAATAAAAAGCCAGGAGAACGTAAAGCTTGGAAATTTAGCTTGATTCGCCGATTGTATGAATTAGGATTGCAAGAAAAAGATATTCGTAACCTTTACCGATTTATTGATTGGGTTATGATTTTACCAAAAGCCTTGGAAGCAGAATTTTGGCAAGAGTTTAAGCAATTTGAGCAGGAGCGGACTATGAGCTACATTACCACAGGCGAACGCATTGGTTACGAGCGAGGAAAGCAGGAACAAGGACAAACACTCGTCCTACGGCAACTACAAAAACGGGTAGGAGAGTTACCACAAGAGGTTCGGGGGCGCATTGAAACTCTTTCCCTAGAGCAATTAGAAGCACTTGGTGAGGCTTTATTGGATTTTACAATCCTTGAGGATTTACTTAACTGGTTGGAAACAAATCAAACAGCGTAGAAAATTTCTTGATGGAAATTATTAGAAAGATTCATCCTCATCATCTTCAGACAGAGGCTCAGGTGGTAGCACGATAAAGGGATGAGGATTGTACGTAGTTGGAGGTTGGAAGTACAGCAAAAGTACTCCTTTGGCTTCTAAGCTCTGTGGTTTTGTGTAGACATCGTAAGCTAAATCTACATACCAGGATTTGGATTTGTCTATTACTTCCGCCAAAGCATTATCAATGCGTTCGGCATAACCCTTAAATACTTCATCTTCTAAGTTAAATAATAACTCTGAATCTGGAGCTTCTAGCAACAGCCGCTCGTACTCAACTTCAATTCTTGCAATTTCAGGATCTTCATACACTCGCATTGCCGCCTGCATTGATTGTGATACCTCTAATAGGGAAAACTGCGGAATTATGTCTGGCGCATCAATTTGTTCGTCGTAAAATTTATAGCTTTTACCTTCTTCATCGTCAGCCGAACCAGAAATGAAGATGCGACCTGTGGCGTCAGCTTCCAGTAGCACACAGTTGATGTCACGAGTCACCCAAAAATGAAAAGTATCACACCCTAGTTCCATTGCCAGGGTTGATAGCCGGGGACGACTAGCACCTTCTGCTCGCGCACAAAGCAGATCGACTGGCCAAGTCTTAACAATCGTCCATCCGCCCTTACCAGGAAACAAGCCAACAATCCACCCACCCGTTCCATTAAAAAAGCATACAATTCCCAGTTGGCGTACAATTACTTCCCACAGATATTCATCCAGATTGCATACAAGCTCAGGAGGCTGGGGAATACGCAGACAATCTGGCTCCTGTTCTAACAAGTGCGTCACTTCCTGTTCAATCGCATCAAAATTGTCTGAACGAATACAAGTAGTATAATTCGCGTACCTAAAAAACATCTCAAACCTCCCCTACTCAAAACATAGTTTGGTTTTTTCATGCCGACTTATTCAGGTTGAAAGTACAATAGCCTGTCTGAAAAGTAAAAAAGCCCACGTAACCGTATGGTGTTAGTAGAAAAAAACTGTCGAACTCACATTTTAAAAAGTAAAGCCTGTATTCATTACTGAATCAGGCTTTTGAGGCTATTTAGTACATTTGCACACAGAACTTCAGTTTAATTACTGAACAGTGAATCCTTCAGGTCTGATTGCATCTTCCAAATCAACCCCCATCAGGTTAATCCCCTGGATGTTTGCATTTGTAAGATTTGTCTTTTCCAAGTCTGCGCCCTGTAGGTTAGCGGTTTGCAGATTTGCTCCCAAGAGGTTAGCTTTCTCTAGGTCTGCATCAAATAGGTTTGCTCCCACAAGGTTTGCTCCCAAAAGGTTTACCTTGCCTAAATCTGCTCCTTGAAAGTTTGCCCCTTGTAAATTTGTTTGCTGTAAGTTAGCCCTTTCTAAGTCTGCATTTTGTAAGTTAGCACCCTCCAAGTTTGCCGCTTGCAGGTTTGCATCCTTGAGCATTGCTCCAGTTAGATTACATCCGACACATTCATTGGTTTGTAATAAACGTCTAACGTTTTCTGCTACAGACACTATTGGCGATGCAATCGGAGATATAACTGGTGCTGTTACAGGCTCCATTGGCGATGTTACCGGAGATATGACTGGAGCTAATTCAGATTCCGTAGATATGGATGGTGTTAGCGTTTGAGCTTTAACTGCTTGCTGGTCAAGGAGAGAAAATCCTACTACAAGTACCAGAAATACTGCTGTTACGAGCCACTGAGTTAATTTTTTTGGATTTGGTTTATTCATTAGTTCCTTCCTGTGATGATTCGTAGTGGTGGTCTTGCTTTTATAGGAGCCATCAATAATGTGCTTTATTCTCACTTTAGATAAGTTGATTGATAACATCAAATATTATTTTGATTCTAATTGATAAATTCAAGTGATTAAAAAATCTTTTTGGATGGGAAATGATCGGCTGATTTTTTGCTTATATCAAGGACACAGCACACATCAATAATTTTGAGTAGCTAATTGCGTAGAGGTGTAGCAGCTTGTCCTTAGATATTGCATCCCAAGGTAACAAATTTTCAGAGCAGGGCCGATGCATAGGCGTAGCTCGTCGTAGACATCGCCTCATACCTAATGGGAAAGCATTGCCAGACTAGGTAAAAGTCGATAGGATTCACTTTTAATTAAGATAGAGAGTCCCAAGTAAATTAAAACAAAGGGAAAGACTTTGCGACCGAAGCGAGTTAAAACGGGAGCCATCAGAGGATTACGAGTCAGGTTGTAAGACAGTAAGCACCATACCCCAACAGTGAAATAGCAAACACACAGAATTACACCCAAACTTGGAAGATTACTGCTGGCAAACAAGGGTACATAAATTCCAATGTTGTTTCCTCCATTGGCAATGGTCACTGCGGAAACACGGTAAGTTTGAGGATCGCGGATGGTTGCTAGTAGTGATTTCTTCTGGCGTTCAGATTTGACAGGAGAGGTTAGGTCAACTGACACAGCTTGCACTGTCTCTCCCTCCTCTTCTCGACTCATGAAATTACTGATACCAATAGCGATGGGAAGCAAACCTAGCAAACCAATCCAGGTGCTTGGAATCAGAAGACCGCCGAAAAAACCAGGGAGACTCGCACATACTAATGCAGTGAATCCCAGAAATTCACCAATAATAATATGCTTAGGACGAAAGCTGCGATTGACTTTTCCAAAGAAAGCTGTCAAGTATAAATTATCGTCAAAGGTGGTTGCAAAAGCGACAGAGATTCCAATAATTAATGTACTAATTAGCCAAGTCATAATTGTTGCTCGCGATAATTCAATGCTGTTTGTCTTTGTCCTTCTCTGCTTCTCGATGCGAGGGCAGTTCAGGAGATTTTGTGACTGTTTTACCTAACGACAACCGATGGAGGTTCGTTAGTTATTAGGCAATTCCCCAATTTTTAGAAGCGATGCCTACGGCAGTAAACTACGTCTCTAGTGAAATTGGTGATTTTTTCTCAGCAAGGTACCTTGGGAACTCATGAAGTCAATATTATGGCTTGCAACCAAATAAGAGCAAATACTCTTGTTTCTTAAATTGATAAATAAAAGTGATTGATTATTCAACCATGTGCTTTGGGTTTTTGACTGTGCGTAGTTTCCCGCCATAGGCATCGCTCTTATTGAAGAAATGCTCAGTGGTTTTCTGCCAGTAAGGTTTAAGATATCCTTGACGGCTAGCGTTCAACATCGGTTAATATGACTAATCGCGCTCTAGCTTCTGTTTTAAAAATTTACAGTAATGTTTGATATTTAAGTTGTAATTATGCTAACCAGTGTTGACCGTTTATTATTTGTCCGGCGAGTCCCAATTTTTAAGGAATTGCGGGATGATTTTATTGTGCGGCTCACTTCAGTAATGAACGAATTGTCATTTCCAGCTAATTACACCATCTTTCGCCAGGGAGAAGAAGGGCGATCGCTCTATATTGTTGTGTCAGGTCGAGTTAAAGTTCACATTGGGAATAAACAGTTGGCAGAGGTGGAGCAGGGAAAATACTTTGGTGAGATGGCAGTATTTGATACTCAACCTCGTTCCGCTACGGCAACGACTTTGGAACCTTGTGAATTTTTAGAACTGACGCAAGAGCAACTTTATGATGCGATCGAAGAAACTCCCGAAATTGCGGTGAATATCATTCGTGAGTTATCCCGTCTAATTCGCAGATTAAATGACGATATGAATGTAACGAATTCCCCACGGACAAATCCGGGGGTTTTTAGCAGAGAGTGAAAAATAGCCGTTTGGCTCCTGTGCAGGTTGCAAAACGCTCTAAGTATAGTTTTGGATAAAAGCGTAGCGTTTTTAATGCAGGGGAACGCATTAACATTTCAACGGAATGCATTGGCATCGTATCGGGATTTATTACAACTAATCATATATTGTCCGCTTGATTGCTTATTAAACTCGAAGAACCCAACCCTTGCTAAGGCTATGCTTTGGCGAGGGTGGGGTGTAATGACTTTGGTTAGACATGATATCGCTACCCTTTTCAAGAGCCTAATTCATCGATAACCTTATGAGTAGTGATGCGTAAAACCCCCGAATAGCTCAACATCCCAAAATCTATAACTGTCTGGCAACCGTGCTTAAGGGAGATTAAATTATCTTTTTCGGGAAAATCCTAGCTTCTTGTTTATGAATAAGATACCAAGTCCAAAAGAGAAGAGAGCAAAGTTAGTATTGGGTTCGGGTACTGAGGTGATGTTATCAAGTGACTCAAATCGAATAAAATCCAATTGGTAAGCTGAATTCACACAACAATTAGGGAAAGTACTGCTGTCATTAGACTGGTCGCCAAATGCCACAGTACCAACTACACTTTCGTTTTGTGGTGTTACACCAGTACGTGTTAGTACAGGAGTTGCAGTACCTGCAATGATGTCGTCAAAAGAGTTATCCACATAGACATTCAAGTTGCCATCTATATAGCTAATTGCATATTCATGAAAAACAGAAGTGTCGATTGCAAAGCTATCCCCTACTAAGTCAGACCACTGTATACTTTTTTCGCCTATAGTTAATGAATTAGACCGATCTAGGGTGAAGGGTGATAAACCCAAACCATAGTCAAAAGAGTTGAAAGAAGAACGCAGTACTTTTACACCCATCGAAATTAGATAGTTAGTAGCATCAATCTTTCTGCTATACAGATGAACTGCTGTTCCGGTAGTACTAACACTTAATACATCACTCGGTTTACCAGTGAATTGTGGTGTTACCGTTATCGTACCATTCGGTGGTGCAGCCACAAAACTGTCTAATTGCCAACCAACAGCGTCGGGTGTGCCGCTCCCGTCAAAAAGGAATGTTGCTGCTTGTGCCGCAGAAGGTAAACCAACACCAGCGCAACCTAGAACAAGACTAGTAGTAGCAATGCTCAGTTTTTGAGTTAATTTCATTAGGAAATTTTGACAATTAAAATTGGATAATTCTACTATTAAAAAGTAGTTTAACGGTTGCGAGTAGCAATGTAATGTGCTAGTCGCAACCCGGAACTTTTAGTAAAGTATTATTTAAGATTTTTATCTGGGCAAAAGAAAAATAATATTTACTAGTTCTTCATTATTACCTAAAGTATATAAAATTGCAGTGAATTTACTTAAGCTCATCCCACGGTTGCGAAAACAAGCTTTGCTAAATCGAGCAATGGAAGATTTGGCAGCAGTGGCTATAGAAAGGTAACGGTTGCCTTGTCTCTAAAGAGACGGGGAGTGTCAAAAGTCTGCGATCAACCTTGCTTTCCTCAGAAAGAATTGCAGCACAGTCTCTTCTTTAGAAATAATATCGACTGTACCCTCCATTCCTAATTGGAGCGCACACTGGTGTTTGCCCGTACCTAGAGCAAGGCTTTCTGGCTCAATTGTTACTTCATAGAAGCTGCCAACGGCTGCCATCTTTTGGCTGGCAGATGTTGCAGTAGCAGTGGTAGTAGCAGCATTCGTTTGCGATGCAATCGTATCTGGGGAAATTGTCTTAACCTTACCTTTGAGAGTGCCGTAGTCTGGATAAGGACAGGCGGAAACCCGCATTTGTACTGTTTGACCTTGTTTCAACTTATTTTTATCCTGAAGTGCTACTGCTGCCTTAACCTCCAGGGGAACGTTACTGGGGACAATCTGGGCAATCTCCTGTCCAGCAGGCACAGTTTGACCTGAGTTTCGCAGGTTTAACTTAGAAACGATCCCGTCTGCTGTGGCAGTAATGACGCTTTGGCTGAGGTCGATATTTAGTTGTTGGAGTTCACGGGTGTCGCGCTCTAACTGTTTTTGGATTTCAATTCGTTGCTGGATCAGGGCAAGGCGTTCTTTATCTAATGTAGCAATGCTGGCTTTCCCTGTAGCTTTTTCTTGGGCAATGCGTTGAGAAGCGATCGCAACTTCTGCATTACTGGGATTAAGAGCAGTTTGCACGTGTTGCAATTTAGCTTTAGCCGCCTGAAGAGCTTGTTCATACTGACGAACAGCTAGTTGTGCTTCCTCAAATTGATCTTGAGACAAGGCTCCGGCTTTGGCTACACTCTCGTATCGATTCCGCTTTGACTGAGCTGCTTTTAAACTGGCGATCGCTGCATTTACATTCGCAGAAGCTTCTTCAACATCAGTAGCGGTGGTAATAAGTTTATCTTGATAGTCCCGGCTGCGACCGCTTAATTCAGCTTTAGCCCCAGCGATCGCCCGGTTGACGCGATCAGTTTCAGCTAAAACCTGGTTATTAATCGCATTAATCTGTGCGTTGATTTGAATAATTTGTAAACGACTTTGCCCAATGTTAGTTTGCAGTTGGCTCTTTTTGGTTTCCAGCTTCGAGTTGTCAATAGTAGCAATGACATCCCCTTTTTTGACGACTTGATTCTCTGCAACAAAGACGCGCATCACCTGACCCTCCGTCGCAGCTTGAACGATCCGCAATTCACCAGCAGGCCGAACGACGGCCTGTCCTTTAACGGTCACTTTATATTTGGTAATAGAGGCAAGTGGAACAGCTAGCCCCAGAGTACAGACAAGCACTAGTCCGCCCAAAGTAGTCCAACGACCAAGTGGTGGGAGAAACTCGTTGTCTTGAATTGGGGGCAGGTAGTCTGAGTTGGAGTGGGTAAGCATGATGGTATTATTTAGTGATTGGCTTTAATTTGCCGTTCAGGTGAAAATTAGAGGTTTTAGGCACTAAACCATTTGTAAATAAGTCAACGCCGTCTAAAAAGTCTAAGTGTTCGCCAGGTTGATGGCGCAGAGCCTCTGGAGTGCCTTGGATTTTCAAACGCCCTTCTTCAAGCAGTACAATCCAATCAGCCCGCCCGATGACTTTCGGGCGATGGCTAATCATAATTGTGGTTTTGCCCTGCCGATGGTACAGCAGTCTATCTAGCACTTCGGCTTCACTTACTGGGTCGAGAGCGCCAGTGGATTCATCTAAAATTAATATTGGCGGATCGGTAACTATAGCTCTAGCGATCGCTAATCTCTGCCGTTGTCCACCAGAAAGATTTGCGCCAAATTCGCCTAAAACAGTTTGATATTTATCGGGCAGTTTACTAATAAACTCATCTGCACCTGCAATAGAGCAAGCTTGCACAATTTGCTCAAAGGTAATTTGAGGATAGCTGAAGCGGAAGTTTTCAATAATCGATCGGCTCCAGAAGTGCGGTTCTTGAGGCACTAACACTACCTGTTGCCGTAAGCATTCCATCGAGAGGTCTTGCTGATTATAGATACCATAGCGGATATTGCCAGATTGGAGAAAATATAAACCCGCAATTACTTTGGCGAGAGTACTTTTTCCACAACCGGATTTCCCAATCAAGGCAATGACTTGACCGCCAGGGATAATCAACGAAAAATCTTGCAGCAAGTCAACTCTACCTGCATGGTGGAAATTAAGGTTGGTGCAAGTAATATCTGCATTGCCCTTAAGTTCTGCCCAAGGCTTTTTCTCGTCTTTGTCGTCTTCTGGGGTAGCATCAATCACTTCCGTGAGGCGTTGGATGACAATCTGGGCAGTGATGAACTCATCAACTAAGCCGATGACTGAACCCAAAAAGCCGAGAAAGTTGCCACTCATCCCACTAAACGCTAGCAACTGACCAATACTTAAGGTGCGATTAATCACCAAGTATGACCCTAACCACAGTAAGGCAATATTAGTAAAAGTAGAAATAATACTGGTGATTGTGCCACTGTAAAGCCCCAGTTTCATCATACTCCAACCCAAGTTAGCAAGCCGACCATAATTTGCCTGATACTCTTGCCAAGCTTGGGGAGTGGCTTGGGTAGTTTTTAGCACCTGGACACCGCGAAAAGTTTCAACGAGAAAGCCTTGGTTTTCTGTACCTAAGACGATCGCGTTGCGGGTTTTTTGGCGCAAGGCTGGCAGAAAAAGCAGGTTGACGAGGGTGACAAGAATAAAGGCAGCCAGGGAAGCCAAAGTCAGTCCCCAACTGTAAAAGAGCATGAAGCCCAAGGAAACCAAAGCAATAAAAAATTGGCTGGGTAAACCGAGGACAATTTGAGAAACTAGCTCATTGATGTGATTCACATCGGCAATCCGACTGACTACTTCTCCACTGCGCCGTCCTTCAAAGTATGAGAGGGGCAAACGCAACAGTTGTCGTCCGTATTCTAGAATCAGTCCTAATTGCAGACGTTGACCAAAGTGACCAATTAGGTGAGATTGTACCAAACCGATCGCACTGCTAAATAGACTCATAGCGATCGCTCCAATTGCCACCACGGTTAGCAGTTGGGTATCTCCCCGCACTAGCACGTCATCAGTAAGCAATTGCATCATCAAGGGAGAGACAAGGGAAAGCAGCCCGATGGCGATGTTAATTGCGATCGCTTGGATGAGAATAGCGCGATAGGGTAAAACCCTCATCAGATAACGCCCAAAGCCGCCAATTTTATCATCTGATTGCTGGTAAAAGCGGCTATCGTCTGGCGTTAGCAGCAGCATGATGCCATTGCCCCACCCTTCGAGCAACTCCTCGCGGGTGAGATAACGGATGCCTACACCTGGGTCGGCGATTACGTATTTTTTCGCCTTTTGCCCGTATAAAACGACCCAGTGGTAGCCTTTCCAGTGAATTATGGCAGGTAGAGAAATTTTGTGCAAAGAGTCGAGCAGTTGCTCTGAGGCTTTGACTTGGCGGGCGTTGAATCCTAAAGCTTCTGCTCCCCGTTTCAAACCCAGCAGAGAAGTTCCTCGTGACCCTGTACCAACGGCTTCCCGCACTCGGCTGATGGCAAAAGTGCGTCCGTAGTGTTTGGCAACAGTGGCAATGCAAGCAGCACCACAGTCTTCTTCACTGTGTTGAAGTACACTTTGGTATTTCATAACCTAAAACTTACGCATAGAAGAAAGTGAGTCGGGGCTTTAACCCCAATCAAAACTAGTTTTCAAAATGTTTAGAGGGACTTAACTCAACTCGAAAATGACTAAATAGACCAACCTAATTAATTTGGAAGACTAAGAAAAATCGAGGTAGACCAATTAAAATTTCAGCCCCACGTTTTCAACAAGAGCGTTGTTTTGCCTGGTTTGAACGAAAGTATCGCAGACTATTTGTTTGATGGGAAAAAATCTCAGCCTGTTCCAATGCTTTTCTTGGTCTAGCCACAATTCACATCTGGGTTAACAGAATTTTATTAGTGGGATAGGTTCAATTAAACTTAGTTTTGACAAAGTTATTCTGTTGTTACAATACTTTTTCATCTCATTTTTAATCTGTCAAAAACCTTGATGAAAATGATAATTAAACAATGGGGTAGGAAGCGAGCATACTGGTCTAATCAGTTTGTTTGATCGGAGTCCTGAGCGTTTAGCAAAAGTGCTGGCTCAATCGATTCGTTTGAAAGATGAGATTTTGTCATTCCAACTGCTGCCAAAGCCCAAGGGATACAAACCAAGGTCGTACCTTCCCCTTGTGAAAGTTATGGATTTACCCTTGTAATTCGCATTCTCGTAAAATTCCCATTCACCATCCTTAATTAGAACCGAGCTAATCTCGTCGTTTGCTCTTGAACTCAGTGTAGCCCTGCCGCCAATGTTGAAACTGCCTAGCAAACCTGAAGCACCCAAAACACCGGTGTCTTTGTAGAGTTCCAATGCCGCACCGCCTTGAATAGCAGCAGCAGTCTCATTGTCAAGTTCTGTTACTGCAATTGCATCAAGTTGATTAAAATGTTCTTTGGTGTTTAACATTGCCACTTTCCTTTTCTAGATTGATGTTGATGTGGAATTATAGCAATCCTATTTGAGTTGTGAAAATTTCTGTTATGGTCGTCCTTGGTCATTTGTCATTTTTCATTTGCAATTACAAAGGACAAATGACTAATGACAGCTAACTCCAAAAATATTTCACAAATGATTTAGGACTGCTATAGTCCGCTCGGACTACTAGGCGTTAGGCTACCGCTGCAAAGCTGTAATTTAAACAATGAAAATTATTTAGCTTGCCTAGTAGCTCCTCGTGCTTTGATTTTGTCTACTTGACTCTAAGTTAATTTTATAAACCCAGCTGAAGTGTTCAAGACGCGCTGGGTGAACCTCTGTGCCACCCATCCTGCTCGTCCTATGAGCTTGCGGAACCCCCCCGTGGTGCCAACTGACGCGTTAATGATTGCGCCATTTTTGAAAGAGTCGATGATTTTGGAGCTTTTGGTGATGTTGGGAAGACTACGAACATTTAACGATGAATTGGGGTCTTTGAGAACCACCCTGTACAGAAGGCCTCCCTCGACGGTAGCTGCTGCTTCGGGAGTCAACTCGGTCAACAATGGTTCCTGTTGAATAGTGTCCATTTCAATTTGTTTCAAGTTTTCTTTGGTGCTTAACATTGTCGTTTTCCTTTTCTAGATTGATGTTGATGTGGAATTATAGCAATCCTATTTGAGTGGTGAAAATTTCTGTTATGGTCGTCCTTGGTCATTGGTCATTAGTCATTTGCAATTACAAAGGACAAATGACTAATAACAGCTAACTCCAAAAATATTTCACAAATGATTTAGGACTGCTATATTTGCCAATAAGATGGCTAAAGCATCTTAATATCGGCCTTTTACAAGCTACTTTGTTTGAAAAGTAAGCTGTATTAATAGGAATCAGGTTTGATTGCTGAAAGGTTTCCAAGATATGAGCATTATGGGATAAAGCTTTTAGTCTTAGTATGCTTTAAAGAATCAAGTTGCATTCCTATATTTAGTAGTGTAGGAAATAAAAATTTTACGGACAATGCACATTTTGTTGTTAAAACTATTAATTATGTCGATCGTGATTGACACTAACATTAGAACGCTGAGTATTACGCCAAACTTAAGGTGTAGTCCCATGAAACTGGCGAAATTGACGAGCAACACCACAGTCTTATTCGCTGTGTTGAAGTACACTTTGGTAGCGCATTTTTCTTCAAGACCTATCGTATTTTGTTTTTGAGCATAAAAAATCCCATGTAGGAGCGATCGTTCTACGCCCCTACAGGTGTCATGTGTATTGTTTGCTCAGATTAGAGCTACTGTTCAGCTTTTAACTTGGATTCTTGAATGTGTGCCTATTCAAATTCAATACCTCGGCCTGGTAGCCGCTTGATGAATGCCGTCTTAGAGGCTCTGCCGCCATGATTAATCTCTCACGGATGAATGTAAAGACAGCCGTGCTGCACGGTTTCGGTTCTCTGCGGGATTATTTTACACGCTGAACCGATGAGATCGAATCGTTAGGCAAACCTATGTCAAAGAAAAGATTCGGATACTTTCCTACTCCTACCCGCCTAGACGTTCCTGTGTAATTCGCGCCTGTCCATAACAGCCATGTACCACGCTTAACTATAGCTGAGGTAGTTAGGTCATTTGCGGTATCACCTACATTCCGGATGCTTTTATTTGTAGCCACTATCTTACCCCTAAATTTGTCGCCATTGTAAAGTTCTAAGTCTGCACCACCTTCGATGATGGCTCCTTCTTCGGGAGTTAATTCTGTAAATAGTTGTTGATCGGAAGTACAAATTGCTTTGTCGGTGTTGGACATTGTTTTTCTCCTATTAAAGTATGAATTGTTCTACAAGAATTGATTAAGCAAATATCTAAAACCAGTTTCCTTGATTTCAGATTGATGTTGATGTGGAATTAGTTAAAATTGTGTAATACCACTTAAATATCAACAACAAATGTGTTATATTGCCCTTGATTGAAGAGGAAGGCTATCGAGAGAAAAGTAGCGATCGCCCCGACCGAATCTGGTTTTCAGTGTATTAAAGATTGTGTTGCAAAAATTTTTAAACCCCCTACATGTAATTAAATTACAAATTGTAGTATTACTACAAATAGTGTTGAAAATTTTTTTTGCAATACAACCCGATTGCCCGATCGAACTTAAAAATGAGTAGTAGAAATGATCGCTCTAACTAAATTCCTCAATCCAGAAGTCAGACGAGACTAACGGCGAAAAGCTAAAACCATCCTGCTAATAGGTGATCGGCCCTGATACGTTTTTGGCGATATTAAACCCGTCAATTGAAAAGTTGAGCCTGAAGGCGACTCCATCGCGCACATTTGCCGCAACAGTGATCACCTTTCCTGCCGAGTTTGGAGGAATCGACCTTACGAAACTACTTATATCACGTAGGTTATCGGCACGCACGGCTTTAACTTTTATGAATTCATTGATATTCTGATTCAATCGAATTGAAATGTCATTGAATTGACTAGTGGTAGTATATATCTTTGAAAATGTCCTTGATCCGAAGGCAGGAATTATTCCTGAGAAGGTTGATCTGGCTCCTCCTGTTAGAGAAGCAGAATTGTCATCGGAAATTTCTTCCAACACAGAGTCTAATTCAGTTAAGAGTTGTTCCTGCTGATTGACTTTCATCTTTTTTTCCTAATTAAGTGTGAATTGTTCTGCAATAATTTATCAAGCAAATAGTGCAAAGCACTTAATATCAACCTTTTACAAGCTACCTTTTGTTAAAGTAACCTTGTATTAATAGGAATCCGGTTTGATTACTGAAAGCTTTCCAAGATATGAGCATTGTTGGATAAAGCTTTTAGTCTTAGTATGCTTTCAATAATTAAGTTGCATTCCTATATTTAGTAGTGTAGGAGATAAAATTTTTAGGGACAATGCACATTTTGTTGTTAAAACTATTAATTATGTTGCTATTGATTGACACTAACATTAGAATGCTGAGTCTTACGCCAAGCTTGAGGTGTAGTCCCATAAAACTGGCGAAATTGACGAAAGAAATATCCTTCATACTGATAGCCTATTGCACAAGCAATCTGATTAACTGGCTGGTTGGTTTCCAGAAGTAAAGTACGCGCAGCAAGCATCCGGCGTTCAAAGATCCAATCATTTACTGTTTTTCCCGTTTTGCGTCGCACTAGATTGGTTAAATAAGCTGCGGAATAACCAACTGCAACAGCTACGTCGCTTAAACCAATCGATTGATGATAATTAGCTTCGATATATTCAAAAACTTCCTTTAGTTGAAGACAACTAGGAAAGAGCCGCTGGGGTTCTGATATTCGCTGATATTTAGGCAAATCTTCCTGCTTTGAAGCAACGTGTTTTTCCACTTGAGGAGCGATCGCTGACAATAATTCTTCTGTGGAATCTAAAGTTGCCTGAAGCAAAGAAAGGGACTTTTCTAATTCTGTCTGTGTCTGCCGATCGCAAGCTTTTTCACGACAAAATTGCTCTTTAGCAGTACTTAATTCAGCTAAAAGCTCTTGCACTTTTAACTCTAAGGCTCTATTGGTTCTCTGTAAGGCTAAAAAACTCTGCTGGCGTAAGTGAAGTTCGTCGTAGACATCGCTTAGATCGCGATCCCAGATATGCGGCAGTGTGACTTGAAAATTGCGCTGTTCTAAAATACCGTTGCTAGAAACCATACTTCCACACCTTGCAATTACTAAATGAGGTTTTAAAGATTAGTTTCCATCCTCAAACTGCTGGTAAGCTGTTGTTTATTGTGTCTAGGCACAAATCTCTAGAACTGTTGCCAGAAGACTACAGTGTGCTAGAAACTTGCTACCTATTACTCGGAGAGTTATGCCTGTGTTTTACACAGGCGATTAGTTATCGTAATATTTCTTCATAAAAAACTTATTTCAGATAGCAGAGAACGCTATAGAGGTGAATTACAAGAAAAGGGTGTAGAAGAGAAAAGTTTAAAAAAACAAAAGTAGCTGAGTTTACTTGGTGCTGGCTTAAATTCACATTCCTGGAGATGCTACTTTCAGACATTCTTTAAGAAACTGCTGGGGAATTTCTCTACTTTCTCCCCAATGCAGATGAACATAAGAAGCATGAACATTTGCAGGTAAACCCCATCCCTCGCATCCCATATTTTCCTCACAATCGTAGCGAGAAGTTTCAAATAGGGGCTGAGTGGGAGTTAAAGTTAAATGGGAACGATGAAACTCATGTCCGTAAACAGTTGTATTTGCTTTAACTAATAGATTATTTTGCAAAGCTACTGCCCGACGATAGCCCAAAGTTAAACGCCCACTCATTACAGCAGATGTCGGTAAAACTCCCGCCATCGGCCAAGATTTTCCCTCAAAATCGATAATTTGCTCAGATAAATACATCAATCCACCGCATTCGGCAACTGTAGGCATTCCTTGAAGTATTGCCGTTTTTACTGCATCACGGGCACTAATATTTTCTGCTAGTTGCTGGGCAAAAACTTCTGGGAAACCACCGCCAAAATACATTCCCCGTACATCTTTTGGTATAGCTGCATCTTCTAGGGGACTCCAGAAAACCAGTTCTGCACCAAGCTGTTGCAGCAAATCGAGATTATCTTGGTAGTAAAAATTAAAAGCACGATCGCGGGCTACTGCAATCTTGACTGGGAATGAGGAGTAAGGAGACACACGATTAATCGCGTCTGTACTTGGGAGTGATTCTGATTTTAATAAAGGTAATAAACGTTGCCAATCGAAGCAAGTATCTCCTAAATCGGCGAGGCGATCGATTAAAGCGTTGAGTTCGGGAAGTTCTGCTGTTGGTACTAAACCCAAATGGCGATCGGGAATTGTGATGTTATCTTGACGCCGCAGTACGCCGAGAATGGGTAATTGTAAGGGTTCTAGAGAATCTTTCAGTAAAGAGAGATGGCGATCGCTCCCGACGCGATTTAATACTAACCCAGCTATTTTAATCCGGGGATCAAAAGACTGATAGCCGTGAGCGATCGCAGCTACAGAACCAGATAAACGACTGCAATCAATCACCAACACCACAGGTAAATCTAAAAGCCGCGCGATGTGTGCCGTACTCGCAAAATCAGTCATTAGTCCTTTGTCATTAGTCATTAGTCCTTTGTCTTTTGGAAATGACGAAATTCCATCAAACAACCCCATTACCCCTTCTACTAAGGCATATTCACTCAGTTGACTATGACGGGCAAAACATTGCTGAATGTAGGCTTCGGAAGTCAGCACCGGGTCTAAATTGCGACAAGCACGACCAGTTACGTGTTGATGAAACATCGGATCGATGTAGTCTGGGCCTACCTTAAAAGATTGCACCAGGCGATCGCGACGACGTAAAGATGCTAAAAGGGTGAGCGTGACTGTTGTCTTACCCACTCCACTACGTTCCCCGGCAATGACTAAAGCCATAAATGAAACAAACGAATAATTGACTATTGCCTGTGCGTCTATCGTCGCTTTTTGCCAAAGCAGATACGCCAGTATGTGATTTCTCTAAAACCAACTAACTCAAACTTATACCAATTACAAAGAAGAAAACCAGCCAATTAGGGGATTTAGGCTGAAAAAGTCTGTTTAATAATAGATTAGTCAAGATTGGATAGCAATAAGCCACCACAAGAGGAACGTTTTATGATTGTTGTGCATCATCTTAACAACTCGCGATCGCAGCGTGTGCTGTGGCTGCTTGAAGAATTAGGTATCGAATACGAAATCAAATACTACGAACGCGATCCAAAGACGATGCTAGCACCGGAATCGCTGCGCCAAGTCCATCCACTCGGCAAGTCACCAGTAATCACAGATGCAGACCTAACGATCGCTGAGTCGGGTGCAATTATCGAATACTTAATCGATCGCTACGCTAATGGTCGGCTAGTCCCGCCATCCGGTACGCCAGAGCATCTGCGCTACAAGTATTGGCTGCATTACGCCGAAGGCTCTGCAATGCCACCACTGGTGATGCGGACAGTCTTGAACAATTTCGGGGCAGGAGACAGCAGCATAGTTAGTGGATTCGTCGCGCCCCAGATCGAGCTTCACTTTGACTATATAGAAGGCGAACTCCGTAAAAGTGCGTGGTTTGCGGGCGAGGAATTTACCGCCGCCGATATCCAAATGAGTTTTCCTCTCGAAGTAGTCGCCATGCTCCCTGAGGAGGTTGAGAACCGGCCAAAGCTCAAAGAATTTATCGAGCGCATTCATGGGCGACCTGCTTATAAACGTGCCCTTGAGCGTGGAGGGACATACGACCTATCCTTTTAATATTTTGGGGAATAAAAATAGAAAAACCCTCCAGATTATTGAAATATCCAAAAATCTGAAGAGCTTGTGTTAGATTTTCGCAATTTTGGTAACTTTTATTCTTTCCAGAGGAAACTAACTATTTGCTTCCAATTTGAAAATATTCGCTGTTACTCCCAGACTTTCTTCAAAAAGTGACTCGCGACCCCAACGTTGTACCTGCTGACTCAACAATGCTTCCGCCTTTTGTTCCGAAAGTGAAGTCACTTGTTGAAACAGACCAGCAGATTGAGCACCGCCGTGTGTTTCCATCCGCATACAGCCACCAGTTTCCGAACAGATCACTGTACCACAGTCTGCCTGCGGATTTGTCGAACTGAGACGCAGGGCAGTCAAGTCGCCGGCAATCTCACCCACATCAGCAAGAGGAACACCCGCTAATTCGGCTTCTATTTGCCGTTGGTCTTGGGCAATAAAGCGAATGCGAGTGATGTCGTAATCTCCGGTTTCCTTTTGATAGAAAACTGGTTGCCATTGGAGACGACTTGCCAGCCAACCCAAAAACAGCAATGCCTGTGCGGGGTTGCCTTTTTCGTAATCAATCGTTACTCGGTCAATTTCCCTAATGGCAGCCCGACGATGAGGAGAGTCATAGGCTTCAGCCGTTAATTCTTGCCATGCTGAAAGGCGACGCCAGTTCAGATCGGCTAGGGGAACACCACTTTCCACCAATTCTTGTAGGTGTAGTAAATCACTTTCTGGCTCGTTAAAGCGGCAAGAATCCACAATAACATTGTTGGATATTGCTGCCAACCGCTTGAATAGAGTGTTATTGGGGTCTGGCGTTGCTTTCCACCAGAGAAACTTTGGTAAGCCGCCAATTAACAATGCTGGAATCATCCCCCCTACCCGTTCCAAGGCAGCAGCAGTTCCACTGAGAGTTATATACTCGCAGCAAATTAGTGTACTTGACGATTGCTTTTGGATGGGGCAATAGGCAGAAACTTGAGCCTTGACGCCTTGATCTTCACCAGTAATCGGAAACAGTGCAATAATCCGGCAGGGGTTGCGGAGGGCGATTTCATCGGCAATTCTAGGGCTTGGCGCATTTAAGCTTAAGCTGGGAAGTTCAATAGAACCATCCCCCGTAGCCGCGTTTCCTTGACGTTTGGCGAATTCTTCTCTCAAGATAGCCAGGGTTTCAGGTGTTGCGATTCCAGTCTCTGGCAGTGCATATTTTTTCTGCACTTGCCGCAGCGCAGCTTGCATCTGAGGCCCTAAAATTCCGTCGAGCGGGCCGTTGTAAAATCCCAAAGTACCCAAAAGATATTGGGTTTCTTCTGGTTCGTAAACCACTAAGGTAAATGTCGTGGCCCGAGTTGCAGCAGGAAGACCACCGTCCTCGCCAGTAATGCCGTAACTTTGCCAAATTTTATTCAGTTCCGTATCTATTTCGTTAAGCGAAATATCTTTTGGTGCCTGAAGTGAAAAAATTGTAGAAGCTTGGGGAGCCATAGTAGTTTTGAGTTGTCATTTGTCATTTGTCATTCGTCATTTGTCATTTGTCATTTGTCATTCGTCATTTGTTTTTACTAGTGACTAGCGACTAATGACTAATGACTAATATTTAGAGTCTGCGCCAGCGACGGCCATCTTGGTTAATTAAGAATTCTGCTTCTGCTGGTTCCCAAGTACCGGCTTCGTACTGGGGAATAGTATTTGGATCGGCCGGTGCATCCCAAACGGAAAGGGCTGGCGTTACTACTTGCCAGGCTGCTTCTACTTCATCTGCCCGTGTGAATAATGTTTGATCGCCCATCATACAATCAAGGAATAGGCGATCGTAGGCATCGGATGTTGCTTGGATGCCAAAGGAACCATAGCTAAAGTCCATGTCAACAGAACGGGTGCGGAATTCTGCCCCCGGCATTTTCACATCAAAACGCAGGGAAATACCTTCATTTGGCTGAATCCGCATCGTCAAAATGTTGGCGTTTGTCTGTTGAGCGGCAGATTGGAACATCCGAGATGGAACTTCGCGAAAGTGAATGGCAATCTCACTAACTTTTTTCGGCATCCGCTTCCCGGTACGCAAGTAGAAAGGAACACCTTTCCAGCGCCAGTTGTCTACCAAAAACTTCATTGCAACGTAAGTAGGTGTGGTGGAGTTGGTATTAACACCTGGCTCCGTCCGATACCCTGGCACCTCTTTACCCTTCATCCAGCCAGCACTATACTGACCGCGGACTGCTGAACGTGACAGATTGTGAACATCAGCTAAACGAGTAGCTCGGAGTACCTTCACTTTTTCTGTGCGGATGCTGTCGGCATCCATTGCGTTGGGTGCTTCCATCGCCGTTAGGCAGTAAAGTTGCATGAGGTGATTTTGCAACATATCCCGTAGTGCGCCGGCGCTTTCATAGTAACCAGCCCGGTCTTCCACTCCCACGGTTTCTGCCACGGTAATTTGCACGTGGTCAACAAATTGACGATTCCACAACGGTTCAAAAATCGCATTGGCAAAGCGAAACACCAACAAATTTTGGACTGTTTCTTTGCCCAAGTAGTGGTCAATGCGGTAGACTTGGTTTTCTTTGCAATATTTCTGTACCACTTGGTTAAGACTTTGGGCAGAAGCCAAGTCCCGACCAAAGGGTTTTTCAACTACTAGACGATGTTTATAGGGATCTTCTAGCATCCCGGCGCTTCCTAGCTGCTTAATCGCTTCGGGAAAGAATGAGGGGGCAACTGAGAGGTAGAACATTCGATTCCCTCGCGTGCCCCGTTTTTCGTCCAATTCACTCAATAAGGTTTTCAGTTTCTGGTAGCCTTCGGGGTTGTCTATATCCCCAGGACTGTAGAACAGACCTTGAGAGAAGTCTTGCCAAAGTTCTCCTAAATCGACATCAGGATGGGCCTCTTCCATGCCCTTTTGCATCTGTTCGCGGAAGTAATCATGGCTCCACTCTCGACGGGCCACGCCGACAATGGTAGTTTCTGGTGGAATCCGCCGTTCTCGCCGCAATTTGTAAAGTGCTGGCACTAGTTTGCGCCAGGTGAGATCGCCAGAAGCGCCAAAAATGACTATAATCTGGGGTTCGGGCATCCCTTGTTGTTGCAGACCAACGCGCAAGGGATTTTCTAGCAGACTGACCATAACAATTTTGGATTTTGGATTTTGGATTTTGAGATTGGGTATTGGGGTTAGGAGAAAGGTGACAGGTGACAGGTGATAGGGAATAATCTGTACCCTGTAACCTGTAACCTATTCCCTTCTCCAGTCCCTAGTCCCTACACTGGCGACAATACCTTGATCTTTTCTTCTAAAGAGTTCATCAAGGACTGGAAGGGCTGGATAAACTTGTCAATACCATCAACTAACAGTTCATCCATTACGGTATCGAGATCGATGTTGATGTCGGGATCTTTGAGGTTTTCGAGCAGCGTGTAAGCATTATCTACATCTGTTTCTAAGCGATCGCCTACGTTACAATGATCGGCACAAGCTTTTATCGTCGCTGGGGGTACGGTGTTGACGGTTTCTCGACCAATCAACTCTTCGATATACATCACGTCTCTGTAGCTGGGGTCTTTGGTGCTGGTACTAGCCCAAAGTAGCCGCTGTACTGTGGCCCCTTTTGCTGCCAAGGCTTTCCAACGATCGCTCTCGATAATTTTCTTGTATTCCTGGTACGCAATCTTGGCGTTAGCGATCGCTACTTTCCCTTTAACAGCTCTTAGCCTTGCTTCCACGGAAATATCATCAACGCCTTTTTTCAACTTAGCATCTATTTTGGCGTCAATGTTGCTATCGATCCGGCTGAGGAAGAAACTCGCAACCGAAGCAATTCTACTAATGTCTTTGCCCTCAGCCAGTCGTTTTTCTAAGCCACGAATATAAGCCCAAGCTGTGTTTACATAGCTTTCTACAGAAAACAGCAACGTGATATTAACATTCATCCCTTCGGCTATTACTTGTTCCACTGCTGGCAAGCCAGGTTCTGTGCCGGGAATTTTAATCATCAAATTTTCCCGACCAATTTCTTGGAAATAGCGCCGGGCTTCGCTTATTGTTGCTTCAGTATCATGGGCGATAGTTGGTGGGACTTCAATACTCACATAACCATCTAGTCTATTCGAGGCTTCATAAACAGGGCGTAAAATATCACAAGCATTACGGATATCTGCAAAAACGAGAGATTCGTAAATTTTGTCTATGGGTAAGTTAGCGCGAACTCCGGCTTCTATATCGGCATCATAAATGACGTTACCTGCGATCGCTTTCTCAAAGATAGCTGGGTTAGAGGTAATCCCCGAGATCCCTTGATTTTCAACCATATCTTTGAGTTCGCCTGATTGAATAATGTCACGGGTCAAGTTATCCATCCAGATACTTTGACCGTATTGGTTAATTTCTAGTAGATGATTGGTAGACATAGCTCTAATTTGTTTCACTCCTGTATAGTGATGATTCTAAGTAAGTTGGCAAAACCCATCAAAATTTGATGGTTACTTTTGAATTGTGGCGTTGCCAATCACTTATCGCATCGGCCAGCTGAGATAATCTTTGATACATCTTCAAGAAGTGCTATCTGCATTGCCAATCCTAAATCACCATGATTAACTTTTAATTAATGCCAGATGCTAGATGCATCCTCGATCCTCTTATTACCGTCTTCTAGTGCAGCATGGCAAAAATAACTATCCAGTTGAAAAAGTTTAAAAAGCTTTATTTACAAGCTTTGTTTTCTTTTAAATCGTGCCTTTTTACACTAGTGTCCGTTTTGAATAAAAGACTCCACCTTTGCTACATCCTCTTTGCTACCAATAATTAAGGGTGTGCGTTGATGCAATTTTTTCGGCACCACATCCAAGATATTTACCAATCCTGTAGTAGCACGACCGCCTGCTTGCTCAATCAAAAAGGCTAGAGGAGCGGTTTCATAAAGCAAGCGCAATTTCCCTTCTGGGTTTTGAATTGTGCCTGGGTAGAGAAACACGCCGCCTTGAACCAAAATTCTATGAATGTCGCTCACCATTGCGCCGCTATAACGAGCGCTGTAGCCTTCTGTGCGATGAACGTAGCGGATGTATTCTCGAATTGATTCTTCCCACTGCCAGAAGTTACCTTCGTTCACGCTGTAAACAGAACCGTGGTTAGGAATCCGGATATTTTCTTCCGTGAGAATAAACTCTCCTAAGCTGGGATCGAGGACAAAGGAATGAACGCCCTTACCTATAGTATAAACCAGCATTGTGCTAGGCCCATATAAGATGTATCCGGCAGCGAGTTGCTTGCGTCCGTTGGTGAGGAGGTCACTTGCCTTGCGATCGCTATCGGTTCCTTCTTGTTGGCGAATGGCGAAAATAGAACCCAAGCTGAGATTATTATCAGTGTTGGATGAGCCATCAATTGGGTCATACAGCAGGGTATAGCGCCCAATGGGGCAATTTTCCGGGATATAGTACGGATTTTCCATTTCCTCAGAGGCTAGGCGACAGACTAAGCCGCTTTGCTTAAACACTGAGATAAACACATCATTGGCGTAGACATCCATCTTTTTGACGGATTCTCCTTGGACATTAACTTCCCCAGTAAATCCGAGAACGCCTTCCATTAAACCAGCGCGACTCATGCGGCGAGCAACCAGTTTGCCGGCTAGGGCAATGCGATTCATCAGCGCACTTAAATCCTGTGCATCTGGCGAAAAACTCTGAAGTTGCTGTAAGACGTGACGCGATAAGGTTGTACAATCTCGATCTAGGGACTTGTCTGTAACTTCATTGATAGACGAGTCTATTGAATCTGGCGCTTTAGCCATTTTTATGTTCTCCGCAGCCACTAGCTGTTAATTGGGTTTTAGTCGTGTATGGCAACTTATGGTTGCTGCTTCTATCTTAGAAAGGTAATTTGAGAACTTAGATGCGACTTTAGATAAACTAAAGAAATGAATCTTCAGTAGCCCCCACACCCCTACGGTGTACACACAAGTCTGGAGTAGTTTACGAATCTGGTTTTTACCTCACCCTAACCCTCCCCGATGTATTGGGGAGGGAACTAGTAGCGTGGCAAGCAAAAAAATAGTGCATTAAATGTAGACGTGGGTTGGGTGGAGCGGAACGCAACCCAACATATATCAGGATGTTGGCTTTGGCAAAGCCTCCAACGCCACTTGCTACAACGTGGGAAACCCGCAAGGGCGCTGTGCACAAGTGTCAACTTAACGTAAAAGTCATGTCCCACAAGGAACTTCAGTTCCTTGCTAATAGCTCAAGTCATCTTTAGATGACTAAAATAATCCGAAAAATCTTTAGTCTACTTCAGTAGACTTTCGCTATTAGCCTGGAACTTTAGTTCCAGGCGGGTGAGGCAGCTAACAGTTGGGAGCATCTCACCTTTGCAAATATACTTGGCGATTAGAAATCGCGGCTACACAAACCAAGTCCGCCTGCGCGGACTCAAGAAATTGGAAACCCACGGAGGTGGGTTTTGTCTGTATAGCCGTGAATTCTATTCGCCAGGGCTAGATATATTTTTACGAAAGTGAGATGCTCCCTAACAGTTAAGCTACTTTTAGCTTAAATTGACACCAATGAACGCAGTGGCTCCCCAACCTACAATTTTTTTGCAACATTTTAGCCTTGCCACGCCACTACAAATACCTAATTTTTTTCAAAAATCAAATCGGATTCCTATATTTACCACAGTTACTCACAAACTTATGTACTGGAGAGTGTGTATTTGAAGATAAAAAGGGCAAAGATAGTTTTATTTGTTAACAAATTCCATTAGTCATGTTAATTGCTAGTTAAGATCGACAGTGGAAACACTATTTTATCGGAGTAAGGAACGTGGCAATTATTCAAGGCACCTCTGGAAACGACAATCTAACTGGGACTCAAGTAAACGATCAAGTATACGGCAATGGAGGCGATGACATTTTAACGGGTGGGGCAGGTAATGACAACTTGGTGGGAGGAAGTGGTAATGACAATCTCACTGGTGGTATTGGTAGAGATACCTATGTGTTGCAATACTCAGGTGGCGGGATTGATAGAATTCCAGACTTTTCAGTTAACGACGATATTCTTAAAGTTACTACCTCTACTATTAGCTCCTCTAATTATCTTATTGGTACACAATCATCTCTGACCAATTATCAAGTGATTGAAGATGGTGCTATTGACTCTACTAAGTTTGCAACTCGTTCGCTAACGCTCGGATCGAGTAACATTAGCCAATCTAGTAGTATTTTTACATATAACGCAAGCACTGGTGCTCTATTTTATTCAAGTCAGCAGCTAGCCTGGCTACCTCCTAACCTTAACTGGAATGGTGTTGTTGTAGTGCCTTCGGCAGCTCCTCCTAATAATGAATCATTAATCTAACTCCCCAGCAGAGTTTGCTACTAGAGTTGGCTAGGGTGTATACACAAGGGAGGGTTCGCGTTTTGATTAGGGAATTGGTGTTCTAGCTGCGATCGCCTTGTTTTGTTTCTTAACCAATCTCATCAGTCATGCTAATTGCTAGTTACAATCGTCAGTAGAAACACTCATTTATCCGGGAGTAAGGAACGTGCCAATTCAAGGCACACCTGGAAACGACTATCTAGCTGGGACTCCAGGAAACGATCGAATATACGGCAATGCAGCTAATGACGCTTTAAATTAGCTCAATCAAAAATAGCTCTCGTTAATTTTACTATGCAAAATCGTTTCTCTCCGAGTCGCAGAAGGACAGACTTGAACTTTAGTTCAAGGCAGGGAGAGGTTTGTCTAACTCACGTTAAGTCTTAAAATTCATACAGTCACTACTGTCACAACAGCGAATTAGTAATCAAAAACCTAACCTTCCAGCAGAGTTACCTGGAGCGAGGCAAAGGTTCGCACAAGCATTACTAAAGTGGTGTTCTGTCTTGCAATGAAGTAACTTTTAAGGGTTAGGAGACAAGTTCAGTGAGTTTAAGAAGTTGGTTTGATCGCGGTTGCCACTTAGGGTTGTCGGGCTTGGTGATTTTAGTGGGTGCGATTGGAATAGAAGGAGGCGATCGCACATTCGCTCAGGTCACTCCCGATCCCTCTGTGGGAACTCAAGTGGAGCGAATCGACGATACTACCTTGGATATTACAGGGGGTACAACTGTTGGCAATACAAATTTATTCCATAGTTTCAGCAACTTTAGTATTAAAAGTGAGGAGGTAGTCAATTTCCAAAACGCTCCTACCATCAACAATATTTTGGTACGAGTTACAGGGGGAAATCCCTCTGACATCCAGGGAAGGCTTCAAACTCAAGGTAATGCTAATTTCTTTTTAATGAATCCTAACGGCATCATATTTGGACAAAATGCCACATTAAGTATTGGCGGTTCATTTATCGGCACAACAGCAAGTGCGATCCAGTTTCCGGGTGGTGGAGAATTTTCCCTGACTTCTCCCGTCAATCAGCTTAACCCCTTGCTGAGAGTAAATCCTTCTGCATTTCTATTCAATCAAATTCCATCCCAGCCGATTAAGCCGATTCAAGTTAATGAAGCACTTCTATTCCTCTTTGAAAGTCAAAGTTTAGTGCTATTGGGAGGCGACGTGAATTTAGAAGGAGCGATACTGTACGTTCCAGATGGTCGAGTCGAATTAGGAGGATTGGCAGGAGAAGGAACGGTAGGGTTGAACATTGATAACAACAATTTCCGCTTAAGTTTTCCTGAGAGTGTAGCGCGAGCAGATGTATCTCTTAGCAATCTATCTACAGTAACTGTTAGTGGTGAAGGCGGTGGTGGTGTCCAAATCCAAGGCAGGCGCGTTACATTCGATAGTTCTGATATTGCGGTTAATGCCCTAGACTCAAAATCGGGAGGAACATTAACGGTGAACGCATCGGAGTCAGTAGAACTGTTGAGAGGAAGTCGTCTGTTAACTGAGACAACAAGGTCTGGAACTGCCGGAGAATTAAGGATTGAAACTGGGCGGTTGCTTGTTCAAGATGGTTCGCAGATTTCAGCTTCGACTTCTTCTCCAGAATCTACAGGAGGGGGAGGATCTTTGTTTGTCAACGCAAGGGACTCTATCCAACTCATTGGAACCTCACCAATTATAGAAGGTGAAAAACCTAATCCTAGTGGCTTGTTTACCATCACACAAGGTGCTGGAAACGCCGGAGAATTGAAGATTGAAACTGGGCAGTTGATTATTCAAGATGGAGCGCAGGTTTCAGCTTCCACTTCTAAAGAATCTACAGGACAGGGAGGAACTTTGTCTGTCAACGCAAGGGACTTTATCCAACTCATTGGAACAAAAAGTGAGAGTAGAAGCGGCTTATTTGTTGAAAGTAAAGCTAGTGGAGATGCCGGAAACTTAGAGATAGAAACTGGGCAATTGATTGTTCAAAATGGAGCAAGAATTTCAGCTTCTACTACTCCTGAGTCTACAGGAGGGGGGGGAAGCATTATAGTTAAGACTGGAGAATTAAATGTCTTAAATAACGCTGACGTAACTGTGAGTAGTCAAGGCACAAAACAGGCAGGTGATTTGGAAATCACCGCTCGTTTTATCAAATTAGATGACCAAGGTAAGCTCATTGGGCAAGCTAACTCCGGTGATGGTGGCAATATTACGCTGAACTTGCAAGACTTATTGTTACTGCGCCGCAACAGTGAGATTTCTACCTCAGCAGGCACTAAAGGGGCTGGTGGAAATGGCGGTAATATTATCATCAATGCCCCTGACGGCTTCATCGCCGCTAGACCAAATGAAAACAGCGATATCACCGCCAATGCATTTAGTGGAAGTGGTGGGAGAGCCACAATTAAAGCTACTCAGATTTTTGGCATTGCCCCACTAACTGAGGAAGACCTTAAAAGGTTGCGCCCTACGGATTTAGACCCGCGTCAACTTCAGACAAATGATATTACGGCAATTTCCCAAACAAGACCTGATTTAAGCGGCATTGTAGAAATTAACACGCTCGATGTTGACCCCAATCGAGGATTGATTAACTTACCAGCCGTACCCGTTGACACTAAAGTGGCGCAAGCCTGTCAAGCGCGTACAGCACAAAATCAAAGCAGTTTTACGATCGCTGGACGCGGCGGTTTACCACCCAACCCCAGAACCGAATCCCTCAGTCCTGATGCAGTTCAACTAGATTGGGTAACTCTCAACCCAAAGGGTGAAAACCATTCTAGTACAAGTGTTTCAACTCAGGCAAATAGTTCCAGTCCAGCGCCGATTGTGGAAGCGCAAGGGTGGGTGAGAAATGCTAAAGGTGAAATTGTCCTTACTGCTGATGCACCCACAGTTTTGCCTCACAGTTCCTGGCTTACTCCTGCTTCTGCTTCTTGTTTCTAAGTGATGTAAGTCGGGTAGTGCTCAACACAGTTGAGTTAAGCCAGAAAAATAAATTTGCGTAGGTTGGGTGGAGTGGAGCGCAACCCAACATATATCAGGATGTTGGGTTACGCAAAGCCTCCACCCAACCTACAATTTTTTTGCACGGCAAAATAACAAATGAGTTCGCCGAAATAACAAATGAGTTCGCCGAAATAACAAATGAGTTCGCCGAAATAACAAATGCGTTCGCCGAAATAACAAATGCGTTCGCCGAAATAACAAATGAGTTCGCCGAAATAACAAATGAGTTCGCCGAAATAACAAATGCGTTCGCCGAAATAACAAATGAGTTCGCCGAAATAACAAATGCGTTCGCCGAAATAACAAATGCGTTCGCCGAAATAACAAATGCGTTCGCCAAAATAACAAATGCGATCGCCGAAATAACAAATGCGTAGGCGTAGCCAGCCATAGCCTAAAAGGAGAGAGAAATAGAAGTGAGGTTTTCCAGATACCGTGAAAAGTCAGTTAGTTAGAGAAACCGGATTGATGGCGCACATTACAGCCAATTGCCTACTAAAACATAGGGTGCCCAGAAATATGGAGCTTTTTCTTTAGCAAAAACAGCTAATTGGCCGCGCTGGAGTGCCTCGGCTTTATTCACTCCAGCCTTTAGCTGTCGATAGAACTCACTCATTACATCGGTGGTGGAGCGATCGTCTATTGACCACAATGTTGCTAGTGTACTGCGTACCCCCGCTCGCATAGCTATTCCAGCCAGTCCCAAAGCTGCTCGTTTGTCTCCTTCAGCAGTTTGACAAGCACTGAGGACGAGTAATTCAATACCACTAAACCTGTTTTTGTCGCTAACTCGCAGTAGATTATCAAATTCCTTGACTTTAACCAGTTTATCCCAGGTGAGAATAAAGGTTTTTTCCGCATCAGAACTAAATTCACCGTGAGTTGCTAGGTGAACCACGGTGAAGGGAACTGTTTGCAACTTATTTTGCAGGTTTGTTTGGGTAAACTGTTGATTTAACAGTTCTTCACTCTTACCTACCTCAGATTTGATTTCTTTTAATTCCCGTGGTACATTTTCTAGTTCGGGAAATTCTTTGCCTTCGACTGGGCGTTTTTCGCTGACTCCGGCAGTTAAAGCATTTAGCTGTACCTGTCGCAAAGGTTTGGGATCGAGGAGTTGCAAACCCGGTGTCAAGGCGATCGCATATTTCTCTATGAGATATTTTTCCTGCTGTTTGTCGTAAAGAACCGCCATCGGTATATTCCGCAATTCACCATCCAGAACAAACACTAAGGTTTTTATCCCACTATTGACTAACTCTGTTTGTGCAGGTCGAATTAACCAATCATATATTTGTTGAGACTGCTGCTGAACCCGAACAGTCTCGGTGACATTTAGTAAGTTTTTCCTCAGTTCTGCTATTATCTTTTCCACATCATTTTGAGCTATTACAGTCTTGTAGTGGCGCAAGTCTTGATTAGGCAACTTGAGGATAACATCTAGGCGGTCTGGTAAAATAATTGGATAGATGACTGCTGCTCGTTGGTCTTTTTTGTCAACCACTGGGTCAAGTTCCTGGGTAGGATTTAAACAGGCTGACCGAAAGAAGTTATCCAGTTCTGCCAATTGCAGAGATTCAATTACATCACGAGCAAGTTTTAGATTGTCTTGATTGATACCCTCTTGTGGCGATGGCGAAACCCCCGCCTTTTGTAGAGAAGTGTCTCGTCGATCTAGCTTCTCGAAGGGGACAGAAGCACTGTTGCCTTGGGGAGAACGTAACAGCAATTCAACTAACTCTCGATACAACGGTTCGATATTTTCCCGGAAGGAAAACTGAACGTCTGGATTGATGGCTACTAAATCGCTACGCAGAGATTGAAGAGTCTTGTAGGCTAAATTATAGGATGCGATGGCTGCGCCAACGTCTCCGACGAACGCGCCTTTAATATCTCCCTTTTTTTTCAGTATGCGTCCTAGCTGCCATTGCCACTGATAAGCAATGTCCGATGCATTAATACTTTGCGCTATGAATAAAGCTTTCTCGGTAAGCTCTTGAGCATCAGAAAACTGCCCGGTTTTTTCATACAACTCACCAAGACTACCCATAGCATAAGATTCTGCTCGTCGGTCTTGCAAGCTTTGCGCCTGCTCGATCGCGGTGGACAATTGCTGGGCAATATTCACCCATGAAGGGGTATCTATGCTAGTTTTTTCTTTTAATTGTGTAAGATTTTGGGCAAATTTAATCCGGGTATATACTGAGGTTCGGCTGGGTGGTAAGTTGCTAATTTCCGACTGGATTTGAGATGACAACGCCAATGCATCTCGCTCTGGCTTTTTCTCCAAAAGTAGACTGAGTAAATTTAGGTGAGCCTGGATGCGTGTGATAGAGGAAACAGATACAGCAGCAGCCTGCTGGTAGTATTCTGAAGCGGCTTCAGTGTCTTGCTGGGCGCGGGCTGTGTTGCCTAAACTGAGTTGAGCCTCTGCGATCGCTTTTGGAGATTGCACTCGCTTTGCCACTGCTAAACTTTTCCCCAATACCAACCGCGATACGTTTAAATCACCGACAACTCGGCGGACGTTGCCAAGACTACGCAGCCCTGTGGCTACAAGAAGTGAGTCTGGAAGGCTGGTAAGGGTTTGCTGTACCTCATTTAAAATCTTGTTAGCCTGAAGGTAAAGCCCTAAAGCTTGCAAAGCTTGTGCAGAGTTAATCCGGTTACGAGTTAATCTAGCTTTATCGTCTATTTGCTGATAAATATCAGCGGCTTTTTGCCAGGTAGTTAAAGCCGCTTCTGCTTGTCCTTGTGCCAGTTGTAACTGTCCTTGTACATCTAGGGCTTGGGCAATAATTTGGGAACGCTCGCCGGAAGTGCCAGTATTTTCTCCTGACTGTAATAATTTTAAACTTTGGGCGATCGCTTCCTCAGCTTCAGCCCACAAGCCAAGTTGCTGATAAGCCAAGGAGAGATTACTCAGCGTCATCGCTTCTTGTAATCCATCCCTTGAGGCTTTAAACGCAGCGGCAGCCTGTTGCAAAACTTTGACCGCTTCAGTAAACTGTCCCGTGTCGTATAATATTTTGCCCTGTTCCACTACGCTTGACCTTTGGGATGGGCCGCTTTTAAGGGGAAGTAGGGAGTAGAAAGTAGGGGATTCAGCTACCAGTTCCCTGCTTTGCCCACTTCCTTGTTTTCCCCACTCCCCTTGCTCGATCAAATCTTGCATGGCAGAGTGAACAGCAGGTTTTGCCAAAACAGGGGATAAGGCTATGCATAGAAATGCAGCGAACAGCGCTAGGAAAAAATGATTTAGCCATCTCATACGCAATTAGGGACTTCCGAAAAAATATCCCATCGCTTTTAGGGCAGGGGGCAGGGGGCAGGGGCGGGGGGAGAAAAAGCCGTTTTGATTCCAAAAATTGGATAATTTATTTTTTGGAGTTCCCTGATTACAGGAGGTTATGCGATGTGCGACTTAGTATTCTGACCTTACTTCTTTTAGGTTTCATTTTTTTAAAGCACATCTGTCTTAGTGGTGCAAGTCTCTAACCCTATTTTCCCCTTTTAAGGAGCATAGGGTTAGAGAGAATAACTCAAGGTAATTGTTAGCTTTCGGAAGTTTCCTGGAAGAACTTCTTATGGATAGTTCTAGTGGATTCCCCATCAGCAGCTACCGTTATCAGATAGTCAATTAAACCATCTGAAAAGGGAAGACGTAAGTGGAAAGTACCATCCGGTTTAATTTTGATGGTATGACCGGCAATGTTTACAGTTGTATTTGGTTGGGTTGCTCCGTGAATAATCAACTCGGCATCTGCCACAAACCAAAAATCTCCGTGGGGACGACTGGAAACCCGAACGTTGGCTGAACGAGCTATGAGTAACCAGCTTAGTTTACCGCCGTAGGCATCGCTATCAGCGATATAGCCAATTTCAACCATGTAGTCGCGATCGCTGACGGGAATAGCCACAAAGCGACCGCGTGCTACCTCTTCACATTCATACTGCTGTATAAGCTGAGGACTTTGATTACTCAGCTCAATCCCAGTCACATCGTAGAGCCGCACTACCAATTGGGAGCCGCCCTGTTGTTGCAGCGCTTCGTTCTGAGCTTTGGAAATGTACCAAGAGACATAAGCCCACTTGGGAGTGCGGGGCGCGAGCAGAATACTGCTCTCTTCTAGGGCATTTATCAAGCCAATAGCTGCTTCCCTTGTTAACCCTACATTTCCAACGGTGGGATCTGTTGTGGCATCTGTATGGACGGGACTGAAGACACGAACGATCGCCGATCGAGCGATGAATAACCAGCGTTCGCCATCAGCGACATAGCCAATTTCAGCTATGTAGTCGCGATCGCTGATGGGAATTTCTACAACGCGATCGTGTGCTGTCTCTTCACATTCATACTCCTGTACAAGCTGAGGACTTTGATAACTCAGGTCTATCCCAGTTACATCATAGAGCCGCAGCACCAATTGAGAGCCGCCTTGTTGGCGCAGTGCTGCTTTCTTGGTTTCGGAAATCTCCCAAGAGACACGAGCTGATGTAGAAGTATCCGCTGCGAGCACAATACTGCTTTCTTCTTGGGCATCTACCAAGTCAAGAGCCGTTTCATCCACAATCGCCACATCATCAACTATGGGATCTAGATGGACAGGACTGAAAATACGAACAACTGCTGAACGGGCAATGAATAACCAGCGATCGTCCTCAGCAAGATAGCCAATTTCAGCTATATAGTCGCGATCGCTGGCGGGAATATCCACTAATCCATCGTTTGCTGTCTCTTCAGATTCATACATCTTTACAAGCTGGGGAGTTTGATAACTCAAGTCAATCCCAGTCACATCGTAGAGCCGTACTATCAATCGAGAGCCGCCTTGTTGGCGCAGTGCTGCTTTCTTGGTTTCGGAAATCTCCCAAGAGACATGAGCTGATGTCGAAGTCTCCGGTGTGAGCACAATACTGCTCTCTTCATCTGCATCTACCAAACCAATCGCGGTTTCATCCACAATCGGATCTGAATGGACGGGACTGAAGACACGAGCAATCGCTGAACGGGCGATGAATAACCAACGTAGTTTACCGCCGTAGGCATCGCCATCAGCGATATAGCCAATTTCAGCTATGTAGTCGCGATCGCTGACGGGAATATTCACAAAGCGATCGTGTGCTGTCTCCTCAGATTCATACTGCTTTACAAGCTGGGGAGTTTGATAACTCAAGTCAATCCCAGTCACATCGTAGAGCCGCACTACCAATTGAGAGCCGCCCTGTTGGCGCAGTGCTGCTTTCTTGAGTTCGGAAATCTCCCAAGATACATGAGCCGATGTATAAGTATACGGTGTGAGCACAACAGTGCTCTGTTCATCTGCATCTACCGTTTCGGCTGCAATTGGCACATGGTCAACCGTAGTATTAGTTTGTCCTTGGGCATCTGATGCAATGGTAGCCCAGGCTCCAATCCCTGCGCCTGCTATTACAGCAGCGGCGGCAAAATCTGTGGAGTCAGTTTCAGCGACACTTTCCCCACTAGTCGGCTCTGCTTGAGATTTTTCCTCTACCAAATCGGCTGTGGGTTCGGCTGCGTCGGCAACCACATTCAATACATCTTCTTGCAATTCTGGCAAATCGAACAGTGAGGGTGTTTCTGCTGCTGAGGGTTCCACATCTGCCGCCACTTCCTCAGATGGTAACGGTAAATCGTACAGTGAGGATGTTTCTGCTGCTGAAGGTTCCACATCTGCCGCCACTTCCTCAGATGGTAGCGGTAAATCGTACAGTGAAGAGGTTTCTGCTGCTGAGGGTTCCACATCTGCTGCCACTTCCTCAGATGGTAATGGCACGTACAGTGAGGAGGTTTCTGCTACTGAGGGTTCCACATCTGCTGCCACTTGCTCAGATGGTAACGGCAAATCATCTACTAAGGCTGTATCTTCAGTTGAGGTGATACTCTCTAGCCAGTTCAATTCTGCCTGAAGTTCGTCATCTATTCGATCTTCACCAAGTTCTGTGTCCCAATAGCCAAAATCAGATGTTACTTCTGGCACATCTGGTAATTCTGAGAGTGGGGCTGTCTCCTCAGATAAAGGTAGTTCCACATCAGATGCCTCTTCTGGAATATTAGCCAGGTGAGGATATGAAGTATTTACTACAGCCGCTGGGGCTTCTATGTCCCATGCAACTTCATCAGATTCAGGAGTGTTGCTCTGGGGATAATTATTTCGTTCGACTGTCTCATCAATCGCGTTTGGTTCTGTTTCTTTGTTGCTAAAGGCAGACCAAGTAGCCGCTCCGATTCCGGTTGCTAGAGCAGCACCACCAGTTAAAGCTGCGGCTCCCAAGTTGTTATTTTCCGATCCATTAGCTACATCTGAAGTTGTGCCTTCATAGAAGTTAGAGGTGCCATTAGTTGCCTCTTGTACTAAATTTGATGTCCCCTGAGTAGCATTTTGGGACAGATCGGATTCTGTTTGAGCATAGATGTTGAAAGGAGTGCGATCGGGGGTTTCTTGTTGCAACTGCGGCACTAGCTGCTCTTCAGGCATCGCTCCGTAAACGGGGGGAGCTGTGCTAGCATCGAGCACCGCCATTTCTCCATCTTCTATGCTGGGTGGATGAGGATTTGATTCTGGTAAGTTGTCTGTTTTCTCAGCAGACGACGGGCGTTTTCCAAAAGTCCACCATAGTAAAGCTCCAGCTACAGTTGTAAAAAGCAAAGGTAGCAGCAACCAAAATGGTGTTTCCTTGTTGACAATTGGGCTGCTTTGTGCACCAGGAGCGACAAAGGGCTGTTCGCCAAATACAGAAGGAGTGGGACTAGGGGAAGACGTATCAGCAGGTGTCGTCTGGGCAGCAGGGGTAGGGGTGACAACAGGTTGTAATACGCTGGTTGCGATCGCCTGCGCTTCAGCAGTTCTAGCTTGTTCTATAGCCTTCTGTCCTGGCGATGCTAGGGTAAAACCGAGAAAATCGACTATGGCCAAGCTCGGATTTTTTTTGTAAACGTAAACTAAAGGTTGCGAGAAGGGATATCTAGCATCATCTGGCAAGGCTTGATGTAATTGTAGAACTCGCACACCTTGCAGTTTCGACACCTGATTAGCTAAGACATAGCTGATGCCATCTTTCCCCAATTGTTTGATAATTTCTGCGGTATTATCCTCACTTACTTGGGTAGCATTGGCCCCTGTTGCAAATTCAGCAGCCTTAAAGGCTGGATAAGCACGAAAAGTATCGCGAGTCTCACTTGTGTTCGGGCGATCGATTAACCGAATCTTCCCTGGAGGCCCTCCCACTTGTGACCAATTTGTAATTGTTCCCCGGAAAATGCGGGCGAATTGCCTGCTGGTCAAGCTTCCTTTGAAAGGATTATCTGCACTAACCACGATCGCAATTTTCTCACGAAGCAAGCGAACTTGCTCCAGTCCTTGGGCTTTTTCTGCTGGCGTTAACCCACGCCCCATTGCTACTATGTCGATTTTGCCATCTAGCAATTCTTTCAGTGCCGTACCAGTGCCGTTGGCAGCAACTTCAACTTTTGTGCCGGAAAATTGTTTTTCAAAACTTTCTTTCAGGCTTTGGTTGATTGCACCCAAGCTACTTGAACCATCAATCCGCACTGTCGTGCCATTCTGCACTGTTTGTGGCAGTGGAAAAGAGGTAGCTTCAGGTGTAGATTGTGCCAGTATCGGTGTTGATACCACCATTGCTGCCATCGGGGTCGTAGCTAAGGCAACCCATAATACCAGCCTGATTATTGAAGTATCTTTTTTTTCTTGTTGCCACATATGCCCATTATTAAAGTAAAAAATAGAAAGGCTGCCAGTCCTACAATCGCTATCTTTTTAGAGATTATGGAGGAGACGCGCTAATTATACATCTGAGTTATCTTTACTTCTAATTCCTTCCACGCACTTATATTGATTTATACTTCGTAACTTGTATAGCATGATAATTTATACTCTAATCGCCAGAGTCTGTTTAATATAAATTTTTCCAAGTTATATTGCAACTTATACCAAGTTGGTAGCTGATTGGCCACAATTATGAATTATTGAATTACTAAAACTGGTAAAGTGTAGCAAATTCAATATTATTTAACAATATTATTTTCTGTAGTGCTGAGTACTGAGTATCCTCCTGTCTTGACTGAATACTCATTGTTCAGCACTCATTTGAGATAACAATGACAATCTGGCTTATCAATCAGTGACTCCACCAAAGCATTTAGGGCAGTTGCAGCTAAAGCGCCACCTCCCAAAGTTCCTTCAACTGTAATATAAGGTATCCCTTGTTGCATCAGTTGTCGCTTGGCTGCGGGAGCATGGCTAAAGCCAATGGGCATTCCAATTACTAGTGCAGGCTGAATTTTCTGCTTGGCAATCGCTTCACAAACTTCCAGAAGTACTGAGGGAGCATAACCAACTACCAGCACGCAACCCTGACTTACTTGCTGCAATTTTTCTCGCCATTCTCGATGCTGCCAAAAGGCAAGTTCCGCCTCTGTGGCGGTGGTAATATGGGGATTATCAATCAAGGTTTCAATCTGGCATCCCAAGTGAGATAATCGGGTTTTATCCAAAGCAGCAGCAACCGTTTGGGTATCGACAACAATTTGACAGCTTGAAGATAAGGCTTCTCGACTAGCTGCGATCGCACCTCGACTCAATTTAACAAAGGACACCAAACTTACATCGCCACAAGCCAAAACCAACTGAGAAATTAAGTGTTGTTCAATTTCCGAACGGTGAGACAAATCGGGTAATAAGCGTTGTAGCGATTCTGTAAAAGCTTCCGAGTGGTTATGAATTTCGGCATCCAAACCACTCCACAGATTATCCAATCCCCCTAATCCAGCTTGAGTTTCAACATCGAGTAACTTGAGTTGTGCTAAAACTTCCGCCTGCATAATTTGACAATGGCGATCGCGCCCCAATAATCCTTCTAATGCTGATGCAGTTTGCCGCAGTTGAGAAATTTGTTGCATCACCGCGCGATATTGCTGCTGGAGTTGTCCCATGAGGTTAACAGTTGTGTCGGCTTCTGGTTCCACCTCCAAAATATTGCGGATGTGGTTTAGCTGAAACCCTTGCTGCTTGAGTGCGACAATCCGTTGCAGCCTGAGAACATCTGTTTTGGTGTAGAGACGGTAATTGCTGCGCGATCGTACTGGTTGCGGCAGCAGTCCCAATTGATGATAATGTCGCACCATGCGTGGAGTTAAACCGCCTCCTACTGCATCTGTAAGTTCTTTAATAGTTAAGCAACCAGCATTCATGATTTACTCCAGCAACGGTAAAATTCTTTGTAACTCTTCGCAAGCCGCCTGAAGAGATGGCGGTGCATTTTCATCTAAGCCTTGGTAAGCTAATCGTCATTCATTTTTCCAGAATAATTCGCTTGTAGTAAGGGCTTCAGCCCTGCTTTTATGCAACTTAAATGCCGATTAGCTTAACACTGATTTACCAAGTTTTCTACAGATGGTTTGCAAGCTGACTCATTTTTAGGAAATTTTGGATATTCTGCTTCTTCATCAACAGCTTCTCCCCGTAAATAATGTATCCAAGTTTCAATATTTCTTTTTGGCACGAATATTGCTATGGCTTCATCAGGCTGGCGAATCTGCTGTGAATCTTCTTTCAGTGCATCATCTAATTGCTTCAACCTTTCCTCTACCGTTTTTTTGTCTGCATCAATCACTACAACCAGCCCAATAGATAAGTAGCTTGTCTTGCTGCGGTATGCTTTCACTTCTTTTGGATAACACAATCGCACATACTGTTCTGCGGATTGGCTTCCATCTGGGCAAGGTAAAAATCTGATTGTTCCATTAAAGCCTCGTATTTTTAGAAAATAACGAGCAAAAACCTCTTGTTGCCTATCCTCACACAAGACAAGAATCTGTACTCTACGCTGGCTCATACAGCCATCCCCGCGCAATCAATTCTGAAACGGGTAATCCAGTATTGTCAGCCAACTCATTACTAATCTTTTTCACCTTCACAGGTTTATTGATTTGACGCTCAAACCAATAACCTATAGGTGATGCTAAAAGATAATTAATTAGTTCTGGATGATGGGAAATCAGCAAAGCTTGTAATTTTTCTTCACTGCAAAAATCATATAGTTTAATTAGCCAGGGCTGAATTTCTGGCAGGGCTAAAAAATTTTCTGGCTCATCTATACATAATGTATAGTCTTCAGATTGAGTACAATACAGGAAAGTATAAAGAGCAAAAAGTGCTTTTTGTCCATCAGATAATTCACTTAAACGATAATCAATAATTTTTGTCTTATCTTCCTCATCTGCAAACTGCAATTTTAGAGTTACATACTCTTCGGTTAAATATTCCCATCTAAAGCCTAAAAAGCCAGGTAACAATGTTTTTAGCACATTAATTAACTCTGCTGTTTTAGCTTCGTCTTGAGTAATATACCGATACCAAGAAGCAAAATTTTCCATTTTCCAATTCAGTTGCAACTCTTCTTTTTTACTCCCATTGGTCATGAAGCTAGGAATAATTTGTACAATGATTAATCGTTCCATCCGCATTTGGAACCATTTCAGTTTGGTATTGCCACTTTCTATTAGTAATAATATTGCAGAATGAGAGGTAGGGAATGGAAAATCAGACATATATGAATTATCATCTCTAGCAAGCTGACCCTTGCCATTCTCAATATTTAATAAAAGATTATTATTGAAATACAGACGCTCATATTTAACATGGCAATTATGTTTCATATGATGTTCAATAGCAAGTTCATATTTATAATCGCCACCATTGCCAGAAATTTCTAACTCAAAACGCTGAATTTCTAAAGTCTGCCAGCGTGTGCAGTCAGAAGATTTAAAAATTTCTCCTGCGTCACAATGAATAGTTAAAAAGGCTTGAATTTTTCTTAATGACTCAAAAACAGTTGATTTTCCTGAACCATTAGCACCAAGAAACAGATTAATCGAGTCAAAATTTATCTCAAAATTTACCAACCCACGAAAGTTATCAATATAAATTCGCTTTAGCATAGATTTTTCCTCTTAATGCAGGAGTGTAAAAGGATTTTACTCCTCATTCTTAACTCCCATATCCTTGACATTAACATCAATGTCAAGGTTTAGCCTGAGAAAGTCACTATAAATTCACCTCTCATGCTCTACCCCCAACGTTTGGGCCAATTTACCAGAGAACACGCAGATACGGTAGCAGCCCTTTTGTGTGGCTTACTGTTATTTCTCGGATGGTTCGCCTTACATCTTGGCGCTTTAGGATTCGCGTTCCTGCTGCTACCCACTGCTTATGTAATTGGTGGTTACGAAAGTGCGCGGGAAGGATTGACTACTCTTTTCAAAGAAAAAGAACTCGATGTAGATTTGCTGATGATTGTGGCGGCTATTGGTGCTGCTAGCCTCGGTTTATGGCGAGGAGAATATCATCTAATTATTGATGGGGCAATTTTGATTCTGATCTTTGCCATCAGTGGCGCACTAGAAGGCTACGCCATGCAGCGAACTGAGCGGAGTATCAGGAGTTTGATGAGTCTGACACCAGATACAGCAAGGGTTTTGCTTCAGGGAAAGGAAGAGGAAATTCCTATCAGTCAGCTAAAGGTGGGTGATGAGATTGTCGTTAAACCTGGAGAGCTAATTCCTACTGATGGGATAATTTTATCTGGTTACAGCACCCTCAATCAAGCTGCGATTACAGGCGAGTCTTTACCTGTAGAGAAAACAGTAGGCCAAGAAGTATTTGCTGGAACACTTAACGGTTATGGTGCATTGCAAATTAAGGTACACAAACCAGCCCAAAGCAGTTTAATTCAGCGTGTAATTCGTTTGGTAGAACAGGCGCAGACAGAAGCACCTCCTTCGCAAGAGTTTATCGATCGCTTTGAGAAAGGATATGCCAAAGTCATTGTAGTCGCCGGGATATTACTGGCAACTTTACCGCCATTTCTTTGGGGTTGGGATTGGGAAACGACGATTTATCGCGCCCTTACTTTCCTGGTGGTTGCTTCTCCCTGTGCGCTAATGGCTGCAATTATGCCCACGCTGCTTTCGGGAATCGCTAATGGTGCAAGACAGGGGATTTTGTTTAAAAATGGGGCGCAGTTGGAGAAGATTGGCAAAGTCCGAGCGATCGCATTTGATAAAACTGGTACTCTAACAACAGGACAGGTGCAGGTATTTCAGGTAATTTCAGCTAGTGAATACACTCAGTTTGATGTATTAAAAGCTGCTGCTAGCGTGGAATCCTATTCAGAACATCCCATCGGTAAAGCAATTGTGCAGGTGGCTGGTGATTTGGATTGGATTGGTGCAGTTCAAGTGCAAGCTATACCTGGACAGGGAATTTTGGGAATCGCCCAAGAACAACAGGTAATTGTGGGGAATGCCGTTTTTGTGCAAAAGTATGTGACAAATTTACCTGAAGAATTGCGAGAAATGGCCCAATCTTTGGAGCGAGAAGGTAAAACTGTTGTTTGGGTAGCGAAGAACCCCACCCCCAACCCCTCCCCGCAAGCGATGAGGGGAGCCGGATTTGAGGTTATGGGTGTAATTGCGATCGCAGATGAAGTAAGATCGCAAGCAGCCGCAACCATTACCCGGTTAAAGGAATTGGGAGTTGAACAAATTGTCATGCTAACCGGGGATAATCAGGAAACTGCTCGCAGTGTCGCCAAAGCAGTAGGAATCGATCGGGTATATGCTCAACTTCTACCAGAAGATAAGCTGGATGTTATCCGCCGTCTACAGCAAAAGTATCAAACTGTGGCAATGGTAGGAGACGGAATTAATGATGCACCAGCCTTAGCGCAAGCATCTGTAGGTATAGCGATGGGAATATCTGGTAGCGATGTGGCATTGGAAACCGCAGATATAGTACTGATGGCAGACAGGTTAGAAAAAATTTCTGTAGCGATGCATTTGGGCAGGCGATCGCAATCCATAGTCAAACAGAATATAGTCGTAGCATTGGGTTTTATTATGTTGCTCCTGGTAGGCAACTTTCTAGGAAATATTAACTTACCCATCGGCGTCATTGGGCATGAAGGTTCTACAGTGTTAGTTACCCTGAGTGGTCTAAGATTGCTGAAATAAAGCAATAACTTAATACAAGGACATTCGCATGATTCCAGTGCAGTCTCAGCATCATGGCACAATGCTGCACATATCCCTAAAACTGTGTTAGTTAGCGGCAATAGATAGTAAAAAAAGCCCCCCTTTTTAAGGGGGGTTGGGGGGATCTTCGCAGGGTAAACAAGCTAACCGAACTGTGTCTAAACGACAGAGAACAATTAATTACGAATTACGAATTAATCCTCAGCTTTTGCTGAATATGCAACAGTTTTCCCATCCAATGACATACCTTCTGTTTGCAGTTCTTGATGCCGATTTGGTTTGATAAAGCGCTCTGTCGTCGTCTTAATAACGATATACAAAATTGGCACTACAAACAAACTCAAAAAAGTTGCGATTAACATCCCACCAAAAACGGCAGTTCCTAAAGATTGACGACTACCTGCTCCTGCACCTGTGGAATTAGCCAAGGGGAAAATTCCTAAAAGAGTAGCAAAGGCAGTCATCAAAATTGGGCGTAACCTTTCTTGTGAAGCTTCAATTACTGCTTTAGTCATCGAAAGACCTCGATCTCGCAATTGGTTAGCAAACTCCACAATCAAAATAGCGTTCTTACTAGCCAAACCAATCAACATTACTAGACCAATTTGACAGTAAACATCATTAGAAAAACCCCGTAATGATTGAGCTACAAGCGCTCCAAAAATAGCTAAGGGAACTGACAACAGAATGATAAAGGGGTCAATGTAGTTTTCGTATTGAGCAGCTAGCACCAAAAATACAAATACCAATCCTAATCCAAAGATCAGGGGTGCTAAACCACCAGAATCTATTTCTTCTAATGCAGTCCCTGACCATTCATAGCCATAACCTGCTGGTAAAACTTCTTTAGCAACTTGTTCCATTGCTTTAATTGCGTCTCCAGAACTAGAGCCAGGGGCGGCGGCACCATTAATTTCAATTGAGCGGAACAGATTGTAGTGATTTATCGTTTGCGCTCCCACAGTCGGAGTAACTGTGACTAAGTTACTTAAAGGAATCATTTGATTCTTTTGAGAACGAACGTATAGTTTCTCAATATCTTTTGGGTTGGAACGATGCTGTTGATCTGCCTGGATATACACCCGGTAATTGCGCTGCTGGAGATTGAAATCATTTACATATTGCGATCCCAAAGCAGTTTGTAAAGTACTGAAGACATCATCTATGGAAACTTGCAATGATTTGGCTTTATTGCGGTCTACTTCCACAAACAATTGTGGTGTATCTGCGGCAAAGGTGCTAAATACAGCTTGTAATCCTGGTGTTTGATTAGCTTTACCTAGCAACTTACCCATCGACTGCACCAAATTTTCTAAGCCACTGTTACCTCTGCGGTCTTGCAGTTGAAAAACAAAGCCGCCAAAGTTGCCTAAACCCTGAATTGCTGGGGGGTTCACAGGGAAAACTCTGGCTTCTGGGATTGCCATTAACTTCCCTTGCAAGCTGCCAATAATCGCCTGTACTGATTGATCGGGTTTTGAGCGCTCATCCCATGATTTTAAAGTGGTAAATATGATGCCGCTATTGGCGGTGCTACCACTAAAACCAAATCCTCCGATCGCAAAAGTCCCCACTACTTCAGGAATTTTCAGAATTTCTTTTTCTACCTGTGCAATCACATCGCTGGTATATTGCAACGAAACCCCTTGCGGCCCTTGGATAATTGTGATGAAGTAACCTTCGTCTTCATCGGGTAGAAAAGCTGTCGGTACTGTCATGTAGAGCCAAGCAGTCATTCCCAAGGAAACAATAAACAACCCAATCACAATACCTTTGATGCGTGCGAGAAAGGTAAGCGATCGCTTATAACTATGCTGTACCCAGTCGAGAAAGCGATTTATCTGGCCAAAAATCCAACCCAGCCAGCCTGAAGGTCTTTGTCCTTGACGCAGCAACACTCCACACAAAGAAGGTATCAGAGTCAAAGCCAAAAAAGTCGAAATCGCAATGGAAAAGGCGATCGTCAGCGCAAATTGCCGATAAAGTGCGCCTGTGGTTCCTGGAAAGAACGCCACTGGTATGAACACCGCCATCAATACTAGTGAAGTGGCAATAACCGCGCCAAACAGTTCCCTCATTGATTCACTAGCGGCTCGGCGAGGACTAATTCCTTTATCCTGAATAAAACGGCTGATTTGCTCTACTACAATAATCGCATCATCTACCACCATCCCTGATGCTAAAGTCAGACCAAACAAAGTCAAACTATTAATTGAAAAGTTAAAAACTTTGACGAAGCCAAATATCCCAATGAAGGAAAGCGGAATAGTAATTGCGGGAATTAAGGTAGTTCGCCAGTCCTGCAAAAACACAAAAATTACAATTACAACCAACACCACCGATTCAATCAGGCTCTTAAGCACTTCTGCCATCGACTCTTCGACAAACGATGTCGTGTCAAAAGCTACCTGATATTTCATTCCTGGGGGAAAACTTGGAGCTAATCGCGCAATTTCGGCTTTGACTCCCTTGGCTACATCCAAGGCATTACTACCAGGAACCTGATAAATTCCTAAACCAACAGCATCTTTACCACGAAATCGCAGAAATGAACTGTAGTTTTCTGCACCCAGTTCTGCTCTACCGACATCTTTGAGCTTGACTAATGTGCCATCATCTCCAGTTTTGAGGACAATTTCTTCAAATTCTGCTGGTTCTGCTAATCGGCTAGCAGCACGCACATCAAGTTGATACCTTTGTCCTTCAGGAGCAGGTTCTTGTCCAATTCTCCCTGCACCAACTTGCAAGTTTTGTTCAGATAAAGCATTCGCTACATCCTGAGTTGTTAGCCCCCGATTGGCAAGGCGGCTTGGATCTAACCACAAACGCATTGCATAGCGGCGTTCACCAAAAATTTGAACGTTGCTCACACCTTTGACTCTTTTTAAGGCATCTGCTAAGTAAAGGTCGGCATAGTTACTTAAGAATGTATTGTCGTACTCTTTATTTTCAGCAAATAAACCAATCGCTAAGAGAATGTTGCTAGATTCTTTCGATACCCGCACTCCTGTGCGCTGTACAGAATCGGGTAGTTGTGGTTGGGCAACAGAAACACGATTTTGCACATCCACAGCCGCAATATCTTTATCACGCGATGAATCGAAGGTGGCTGTAATGGTACTAGTACCATCGTTACTGCTGCTGGAAGTGAGATATCTTAGTCCCTCAACCCCGTTGATTTGCCTTTCTAAGATATTTGTCACTCCGTTTTCTACGACTTCTGCACTAGCTCCGCTATAGTTGGAAGTTACAGTGATTTGGGTGGGACTAATTTCTGGGAATCTTGCGATCGGTAGTGACGGAATACTGATTAATCCTGTTAAAAGGATGATAATCGCGCAGACCGACGCAAAGATTGGCCGCTTAATAAAAAAGTCAACAAACATAGTTTAATAAATTGGGCATTGGGTATTTGGCATTTGGCATTAGTAATTGGGCATGGGGCATTAGTTAGGCAACTCCAAAAAATAGATCGTCCAATTTTTAGAATCAAAACGACTTTTCCTCCCCCTGCCCCCTGCCTTAAAAGCGATGGGATAATTTTTTATTTGGAAGATCCCTTATTCTTTCTCCCCGTGCCTCCCCTGCTCCCTCTGCTCCCCCTGCTCCCGTCTTCAACTAAGACTTCTTACTACCCACTTCTTCTGGTGCAGGAGTAATGGGAGCGCCATTAGTTAGGTTGAGAATACCAGAAACAACAATTTTGTCTCCAGCTTTTATTCCTTCGATAACTTGATAATTATTCCCCTCAATAACTCCCAATTTCACAGGTTTCTGTTGAGCTACTAGTTTAGGCCCTTCAGGTTTAGAATTTTCTGCTGGTGCTTGAGCTACAAACACAAAAGTCTCCCCACCCAGGCGAGATACTGCTGTAACTGGAATTAAGATTCCCGGACGTTGGTTCCAGATCACTTTGGTTTGCACTGACTGACGATTGACTAGTTGACTTCTAGAATTACCAAAGTTGGCTTTAGCCAAAACTGTCTGCGAATCTAAACTTGCATCTGGAGAGATGAAACTTACCTTACCCCTTGCTGTAGGTTTGCCTTGGGCGTCCAGCATTTGCACAGGTAATCCCAAGCGCAGCCTTTTGGCTTCGGCTAGCGGAACGGAAATATTCAGTTCTAAAGAGTCATTTCTAGTCAGTGTAGTGAGCTGATCTGCTTTTTGCACATAATCTCCCACCCTTGCTGGAATATCACCAACAATACCAGTGAAAGGTGCAAGGACTTTTGTGTATTGCAGTTGGACTTGAGCAGCTTGGACTTGGGCCGCTGCTTGAGTTACTTGCGATCGCGCTTGAGCTATTTCTTCTGGGCGGGAACCATTTTCTAGTTGTCTTAAGTTTTGTTTCTGTTGTTCCAGGGCACCAGCTAGTTCATTAATACTAGAATTTCTGCTTTGGCGGACTTGGGCTAGGCGTTTTTGGGCTAAGACAAGGGCAGCTTCAGCACTTTGCTGTTCTTTGACATATCCTTCTAAGACATCTTGGGAAACTGCACCCTCTTTTCTCAATTGTGAGTATCGTTTGGCTCGTGATTGTGCTAGTTCTAGATCGGATTTAGCTGATTGAATTTGAGCTTCAGCTTGAGCAATTTCTTCTGGTTGCGATCCCGATTGGGCATCTCTAAAGCGAGCTTGGGCTTGAGCTAACTGCGCTCTAGCTTGAGCAACTTCTTCTTTTCGCGTACCTGCAACAAGTTCAGCAAGACGTGCCTGGGCTTGTTGCAGTGAGCCTCTAGCTTGTAATAATTGAGCTTGGACATCATCACTTTGCAGATTAATAATGGGTTGCCCTTGTTGAACGCGGTTGCCCTCTTTGATGAAAATCTCGGTAATTCGTCCTTCAACCTGTGGCTTGATGATTACCGAACGTGGAGCCTCTAAAGAGCCAATAAACTCCGAACTTTCCTGCACAGTTTCAGTTTCCACAGTTACTAGCTTGACGGGAATTGCCATCGGTTGACCAGCTGGTGCTCCAGCACCTGATGGTGCATTATTAGCATTGCTAGTTTGCCACCAGCGCCAACCAAAACCAACACCTGCAATTAACACGATAATCCCCAACAGCAAAGGCCAACGCCGTTTTCGAGGTGGCTTAGGCGATCGCTCTGGCAATGGTTGCGATTCTTGATTAGAATCAATAACAGCAGGCTGTTCTATTTCAATAGGAACTTGAGAGTCAGGGAACTCAGAATGGGTCATCTTTGATTTTCTCGTCTTGTGGATTTAAACTTGGGCAATCTACGTCTTCGCTAAAAAAAAAGCATTACATTATTTGAATAGTTTGTTAGCCCTTTTTTCTCTATCTTGCTGAGAAATATGTTTGGGTATTTGGGCGATCGCTCACGATATCCACCACCTTAAACGAATAAATATCGTTCACCACATTATGGTTAATTTGTACATTGCTAACTCCGATAAATTATTTATATGTGTAATTTATAAAACTCTGCTAGAAAGCATAAACCCTTGGTATTCGCTCAGAGATAAAGCACGCTTAAATGTCAGGTTCATCTTGTTGCAGGCGAATCAATTGAAGCTCCAGGCTCCTTAAATGGCAAAGTGCTAATACCGAGCACAAATAAATTCACACAAGTTTCCATGAGCATTTGCAAGCGCTTGCTTGCACATGTAAGTGGTTGCTTGCATTATAACCACATAGAAAAAATATTGGTATAGGGTAGGTACAAATGAGTTTATCCCTCTCAAGTCGTAATGAATACTGATCTTAGGGAAGATAAGGGTATGGAGCGATGTCTTATCTGCGATCGCGCAGGGTGTCGCAGACAGACGCTAGGCGAATGGTGGGCTACGCCTACGCTGATTAATTCAGCTTTATTAAGCAAGTTTGCGAGTTTCATCGAATTATCCCCACTAAAAAAGAGGCGCGATCGGTGTTCTCTAATATAGATTCTTCTTTTTGAAGAATCTTAACTTCCTACACTTAGGTCACCCGATCGGTTGATTTTTAACTCACCCAAATGGGTGATTTAATTTTCTCTAATTAAGGTTTTGTTATATGGCCGAGCCAGCAATCCCTAAACCCCAATGCTCTTTCAACCATCCACAACTGATTTTTTAGAATCCAATTTCGGCAAGATACCCACAGTTGATTTTCGGTTAGCAACAATATGATAAAAGAGCCACTCATAGCGATCGAGTGCTTGCTCCAAGGAATAGTTTTCTTCGGCAAACTGTCTTCCGGCTTTACCTAGCCTTGCCCCTAGAGCCGGATTAGCATATAAATCATACACCGCAGCCGCCACTGCATCGGGTGATTCTGGCTCAACAATTATCCCACCACCACTGAGTTGGATTGCTTTAGCAGCAGTACCAGTGGCGGGAACTGAACCCACAATCGGGCGACCACTTGCCAACAGTAGTGGTATTTTTGAAGGCATATTGAACGAAATCACATTGCGCTTTTGCACAATCAGCCCGACATCAGATGCTGCTAGCATTTCGGGTAGTTTTTCTCGCGCCTGCAACGGTAGCAGCAAAACATTATCTGCTCCATTTAATAGACAATATTCCTGCAACCTTTGCAATGCTCTTGATTCGCCAACAATGACAAAGACAATCTCTCGGATATGACGCAAGCAAACTGCTGCTTCTATTACTGTTTCTAAACCTTGTGTTAGAGCAATGTTGCCTGAATAAAGTACTACAAATTTCCCATCCAGTTGATGGCTAGATATCCAAGAGTTGTTCTCTTTCGGTAAGGGATGGATGAAATTTACATTCACCCAATTGGGAATACAAACGATTTTATTAACAGGTACTCCTTTATTCACTAAATTCTCACGAAACCCATCGGCGATAACAGTAATAGTGTGTGCAGTCCGATATGCAAATTTCTCTAGGGCTGCAAGAGTTCGGATCATCCACTTATTTTTCAATAACCCAATACGCACGGCAGCTTCTGGTAAAATATCTTGCACATTCAGAACTACTGGGCAGTTGTATAACCAACCAAACATTGTTGCTGGCAACGTACCGAATAGAGGCGGAACTGTTAAGATAATCACATCCGGGCGTCTGCCTTTAAAGGCTTGGGGTAAGCTCGTGAAAATAAAGCTCAACTCCAGCAACAGCCGATCTACGAGGTTAGGTTTAGACTTAATTCGCAGGTAACTTCGTTGAATGGTAACACCATTTTTTTGTTCAGTAACGTACCATTTACCCTGATACTCATCGTAAATCTCACGCTGAGGATAGTTGGGCATTCCGGTAATCACCCGCACTTGGTGGCCTCGCTTTACTAATCCTTCTGCCAATTCAGTCATTAAGGGAGCAATTCCAATTGGCTCTGGATGATAGTTGTAGGAATAGATTAAAATCTGCATGAGCTATATTTGTGAATTTCCTGAAGACAGCCTGAGATGAGCGGATCTATTGCTAATTTCAGTAGGCGCTGCTACTTTTATTACTTAATTTAGGTTGTGAACTAATTATGATTTTTTGAAATCACAACTGCAACCAAGACTATTTAATATTTTTTAATTTAAAAATTTTTAAATTGGATTTTAAGAATTATCAGTTATTAATTACTAATATTCCGCGATCGCTGTTAACTGATTTAAGTTTCTTATCATACGAATGATAAGTTTTCACTAATTTGAAGAATAATACAGAATTCAGAATCAATATCGTGGTAAATTCAGACCCGCCACTTTCTTACAAAGTGACGCTCTTACGTCACTAACAGATGCCTGGGGTAAGCTGTAAAGCCCCTACGGAGGAAGTCTCCGCTTTGACTTTGTGCTAATTGTAGACCACCAAATTTTAAATTTGGTAGGGCACTTAAATCCGTTTATTCATCTGCCAGCCACACAGAATTCAATTGAAGAATTCTGTTTTGTTTAAAGTCAATTTAATGTTTAAATTTACACTTAGGGGATTGTAGCATCATATTTAATCTCATGCATGAAACCCACATTCCAGCTTGTGAAGTGGCACATGAAGTATTTTTAAGCAATTCAGCATCCCACTTTTTTGAATAGTTCAAAGGCACTAACTTTTTAACGCTAGCGTCCTACGTAGCTTCGTATTTGCAGGTGTTAGCAAGAGAAAAAACTGCGATGTATCGCACACCTTGCTAGTTAGACTTGGAATCAACGGCTCGATCTGGACTGTAGCCAATAGCACAGATGTACGCCTACGCAACACTAATTGCAATAATAGTGGCGATTTTAGCGAAAATATTTTTCATTGTTATAACTCCAAAATTGATTTTACATCATGCAGATATCAATCTATATACAACACTACTTTTACGATATAAAGATGTATAAGTAAATACTGCATAAAACTGCGGTAGCAAATGTAATAAATTAATAAAGAGAAATAGTTTTTTTGTGAAGTTTTGCATAAAATCCCAAGTCATTTAACAAACCTAAGTTCGACTCGATCCATTTTAGGGATGTATCTGGCAAGGCTTAAGTAAGCCGGTAGAATAAAACCAAATTCGGTTATTGCTTAGGAGGCTCTTGGCTTTAAGAACTTTTCAAACTACAGTGTGGGGCTTCTGTCGGTTTCAGCTAAAAATCACGAGCGATCGCCTGATAATAACTGATAAAGTTGAGCTACGCAAAGTTGAAAACAGTGTCCTATGCCTGGGTTTCTATTAGAAGTTGGTACAGAAGAACTACCTGCAAGTTTTCTCAGTAATGCTTTAGTGCAATGGCAGGAGCGCATTCCCCAAAGCCTGGAAGCAAACAGCCTCAAGGGCGAAAGTGTCCAGGTGTACGGTACTCCTCGGCGGATGGCGGTAGTAATTAAAGGTCTACCATCTCAGCAACCAGACCGAGAAGAAGAAATCAAAGGGCCCCCCGCCCAAGCCGCCTTTAAAGATGGTCAGCCGACAGCAGCAGCAGCAGGTTTTGCCAAAAAGCAAGGTGTGGAAGTGGATGCGCTGTTTGTTCGCCCCACTGACAAAGGGGAATTTGTATTTGTGCAAAAAAGAATTCCCGGTCGTCCTGTGGCGGAAATTTTGACAGAACTTATTCCCCAATGGATTTGGGGTTTGGAAGGTAAGCGGTTGATGCGTTGGGGGAATGGGGATGCAAGGTTTTCCCGACCAATTCGCTGGCTGGTAGCTTTATTAGATGATACGGTGCTGCCTTTAGAATTAGTGAATGGTTCTAAAACGATTCAGAGCGATCGCATTTCTCAAGGTCATCGGGTCTTACATCCTGAACCTGTGACAATTGCCCAAGCTACTGATTATGTTACCGCCCTCAAGTCTGCTTATGTCACCGTTGATCCAGAAGAACGGGCAAATATTATCAAGGAGCAAGTAAAGGCAGTAGCAGAGAATTTAGGCGGGTATACAGTAATTTATCCCGATTTGTTAGAGGAAGTAACCAATCTTGTAGAATATCCTTCTACAGTTGTCGGTAAATTTGAACCAGAGTTTTTGGAATTACCAACTGAGGTAATTACTGAAGTCATGGTTACTCATCAGCGTTATTTCCCTATATTCAAACCAGGTAGTTTTGAGCAAGAATTATTGCCCAATTTCATCACCATTTCTAACGCCGATCCCAAGAAATCAGATATTGTTGCTGTAGGTAATGAAAGGGTAATTCGTGCCAGATTAGCTGATGGCAGATTTTTCTACGAAGCTGATTTAACTAAGCCAATAGATAGCTTTTTACCGCAGTTAGAAAAAGTCACTTTCCAAGAAGAATTGGGTTCGGTGCGTGCCAAGGTAGATAGAGTAGTTAAGATTGCCGAACGAATAAGCACCCAATTAGAATTAGCGGAAGATCAAAGCCAAAGAATTCAACGTGCTGCTTTATTATGTAAAGCAGACTTGGTTACTCAAATGGTGTATGAATTCCCGGAATTACAAGGCATCATGGGAGAAAAATATGCCTTAGCTAGTGGTGAAGATGCTGAAGTCGCAAAGGCAATTTATCAACATTATTTGCCAACAGGAGCAAGTGATAATTTCCCCGAAACGCTCACGGGTCAAATTGTCGCTTTGGCAGATAGATTAGATACTTTGGTGAGTATCTTTGGTTTAGGTTTAATTCCTTCTGGCTCGTCCGATCCCTTCGCCTTACGCCGTGCTGCTAATGCTGTAGTTAAAATTACTTGGTTTTATAATTTGCCGATAAATTTAGATGATTTATTAGCGCAAATAGCCACAGATTTTGCAGCAAAATATCATAAAGAACAGGCATCATTAACCGCAGCATTACAAGAGTTTTTCTTACAACGCATCCGCACTTTACTGCAAGAAGAAAAGCAGATTGATTACGACTTAGTAAATGCAGTTTTGGGAGAAAATGACCCAGAATACACAGAACGGACGTTAACAGATTTATTGGATGTCCGCGATCGCGCCTTATACTTACAACAAATCCGCAATGACAGTACCTTAGATAACATCTACGAAACCGTTAACCGTTCCACACGATTAGCTGCCCAAGGTGATTTGGATACAAAAGAGCTAGAACCAACAACCGTAGTTCGTCAAGAATTATTCCAAAAACCTTCTGAGGTAGCTTTGTATAATGCCTTAATCGAATCAGTACCCCAAACTCAAGCAGCACAGCAGACACGAAATTATCAACTATTAGTAGCAGCACTAGCAAAAATTGCTCCGACAGTTAGTAACTTCTTTGATGGCCCAGATAGCGTATTAGTTATGGACTCCGATCCAGAAGTTAAACGTAATCGATTACACTTACTTGGATTAGTTCGCAATCATGCCCGTGTTTTAGCTGATTTTGGTGCGATCGTCAAAAATCTGTAGCGTAGGTCAACAAAAAGTTGTGTCATTTTTGCCAATAAACGCTAGTATAGGGAGTGCTTAACCAGGGACACTCTGCTTGCAATCTATGTCCAGAGCTACTGTAATTGGATTGGGAAAGTCCGGTGTTGCTGCGGCGAGATTGTTGAAACGGGAAGGTTGGGAGGTAGAGCTGAACGATAGCAACACCTCCGAAACCCTCCTACAACAACAACAAGAACTCGCTGCCGAGCAAATAACCGTAAAACTAGGCCAATCCCTAGAATTGAATGGTGCTAATTTACCCCAATTAATAGTTGTTAGTCCTGGCGTGCCTTGGGATATTCCCGTATTAATCAAGGCACGCCAATTAGGTATTGAAACCATTGGGGAAATGGAACTCGCTTGGCGAAATTTGCGTTCGCTACCTTGGGTAGGAATTACTGGCACTAACGGCAAAACTACTACCACAGCTTTAATTGCTGCCATTTTTCAAGCAGCAGAATTAGATGCACCTGCCTGCGGTAATATTGGCTACGCCGCTTGTGATGTTGCCCTATCTTGGAAAGGGAGAGGGGCAGGGGGCAGGGAGCAGGGAGCAGGGGGAGCAGGGGAGGCAGGGGAAGCAGGGGAGGCATTTGATAATTCTTGTACAGACGCGATTAATCGCGTCTCTCCTAACTCCTCACTCGATTGGGTGATTGCGGAAATTAGCAGTTATCAAATAGAATCTTCTGTCTCTCTTGCACCGCGTATCGGTGTTTGGACGACTTTTACACCGGATCATCTTAGTCGCCATAAGACTTTAGAGAACTATTACAACATCAAAGCCAAGCTGTTGCGTCAGTCCGAATTGCAAGTGTTCAATGGCGATGATGCTTACTTGAGGCAGAAAGGTTTAAGTGCTTGGCCTGATGCCTATTGGACAAGTGTCAAAGGAAAAGATTTCCTGATTAGCGAAAAAGGCTTTTATATCGAAGACGGCTGGGTTGTGGAAAAGTTAACTGCAACCTCTGCACCAGAACCGATTGTGAAAGTATCTACTTTGCGGATGGTGGGCGAACATAATCAGCAAAATCTCTTGATGGCAGTAGCAACGGCACGATTAGCGGGAATTAATCGTGATGCGATCGCACGTGCTATTGTTGAATTCCCCGGTGTTGCCCATCGTTTGGAGCATATCTGCACTTGGCAAGGTATTGATTTCATTAACGATAGCAAAGCCACTAACTACGATGCTGCCGAAGTTGGTTTAGCATCCGTTAACAGTCCAGCGATTTTAATTGCTGGTGGAGAAGCCAAAGCAGGTGATGATACTGGCTGGCTAGCACAAATTCAAACCAAAGCTGCTGCTGTGTTATTGATTGGCTCTGCTGCACCCACATTTGCCCAACGCCTGCAAGAGGTGGGGTATTATTCTTACCATATTGTGGAAACTATGGAAAGAGCAGTTCCTAGAGCGGCAGAATTAGCTAAGGAGTATCAAGCGCCTGTGGTGTTGCTATCTCCGGCTTGTGCGAGTTTCGATCAGTACCCGAATTTTGAGGTGCGGGGCGATCGTTTCCGTCAGTTATGCCTTGATTGGACGCAAGCAGAAAAGTTTCAATACAACTCGATTCTTTCATCTCCTCTGCCTAATTAATTAACTGTGTGACTTACAGCTACAGAGTTAATTAATTATGTAACCTAAAAGTGCGGTGCGATCGCATCATTACATAGACTTCAATATTCTAGAAGGATTGTTTAGAGCTAATTTAGTGGTTGCCTATAATTATGTTTTGCTGTAGTTTGCAACTTCAACCTCATGAGCGATGCTTGTAGGTTTAGGAATAGGTAAACCATTTTCTAGCATTCCTTCTAGATGAAATTCAATAGCTTCTGCAATCATCTGCTTGACTTCTTCTAAGGTTGCACCTGTAGTTACACAACCTGGTAAATCAGGGACATAAGCAGAGTAATTACTATCCGCTTTTTCAATCACCACTACGTAATGCATTGCTGTTCTCCTTATAACTGTGCTTGCCTCCAAATACTACTGAGAGTACCAGGGGCTAAGTCGTCAGATATTTTAAGAGTACCAGTTGACACATCCACATTTGGCTTATCAGACTACAAGCGAAGGAGAGTAAGTGGTGGGGAGCGATCGCTTCATGAATCGAGTGGCTTAAAATGAAATGCTAAAGTTAATAATCAAGCTTTTCCAGAGCTACATTCTCTCTCTCCCAGATAAAATTTATATATGAACGCTACACAAGAAAAACTAAAAGTTCAGCTTGAACAGGCAATAGTTGCGGCTTTTGGCGCTGACTTGGCTGGAGTAGATCCAATTTTGGTTTCTGCTAGCAATCCTAAATTTGGTGATTATCAGGCGAATGTGGCTTTATCCCTGAGTAAAAAGTTAGGGAAGCAGCCAAGAGCGATCGCATCTGCGATCGTTGGTAAATTAGATGTATCCGAAATCTGCGAACCGCCAGAAATCGCTGGGCCAGGTTTTATCAATCTGAAACTGAAAACGGCATACCTGGAAGCACAACTGAATACGATTCAAGCCGATCCCAGATTGGGAATTCCAGCCGCGAAAACACCCAAGCGGGAAATTGTGGATTTTTCCAGTCCGAATATTGCCAAAGAAATGCACGTCGGACACTTGCGTTCTACGATTATTGGTGATTCCATCGCCCGGATTTTAGAATTTCAAGGACACGATGTTTTACGGTTAAATCATGTGGGTGATTGGGGTACGCAGTTTGGCATGTTAATCGCCTATCTGCGAGAAGTTTACCCAGATGCGCTTACCACCGCTAATGCTTTAGATATTGGTGATTTAGTCTCTTTTTACCGCAAAGCCAAACAACGGTTTGATACAGATGCAGCTTTTCAAGAAACAGCACGGCAAGAAGTCGTCAGATTACAAGCAGGCGCAGAAGATACACTCCATGCTTGGAAACTGCTGTGCGAACAATCACGGCAAGAGTTTCAAGTAATTTATGAGTTGCTGGATATCAAGTTAACTGAACGGGGCGAATCTTTCTATAACCGCTTATTACCAGAAGTTGTGGAAGATTTAGATAAATCTGGATTACTGGTAGAAAACCAGGGGGCTAAATGCGTTTTTCTGGAAGGGTTTAGAAATAGAGAAGGTGAACCTTTACCATTAATTGTGCAAAAATCTGATGGCGGCTATAACTACGCTACAACAGATTTAGCATCCCTCCGCTACCGGATTCAGCAGGATCGAGCAAAGCGGATAATTTATGTAACCGATTCTGGACAAGGAAACCACTTTGCCCAATTTTTTCAAGTAGCACGCAAAGCCGGCTGGATTCCCGATGATGTGGAATTAGTGCATGTGCCCTTTGGGTTAGTGTTAGGAGAAGATGGGAAGAAATTCAAAACTCGTTCTGGGGATACTGTTCGGTTGCGGGATTTATTAGACGAAGCTGTTTCTCGTGCCTATGCTGACCTAAAAACCAGATTACAAAAAGAAGAACGTCAAGAAACTGAAGAATTTATTAATGAAGTTGCTAGGGTAGTTGGGATTAGCGCAGTTAAATATGCAGACTTAAGCCAAAATCGCACCAGTAACTACATTTTCAGCTACGACAAAATGCTGGATCTTAAAGGTAATACTGCGCCCTATATGCTGTATGTTTATGCGCGGATTTATGGGATTAGCCGCAAGGGTGATATTAACTTTAAAGAGTTGGGAAACAATGCTGTTTTGTTGCAGCATGAAACAGAATTAGCGCTGGCAAAATATTTACTTCAACTGGATGAAGTTATTAGTAGTGTAGAGCAAGACTTACTCCCTAATCGTTTATGTGAGTATTTGTTTGAACTGAGTCAGAAGTTTAACCAATTCTACGATCGCTGTCCTATACTACAAGCCGAGGAACCACAGAGGACATCTCGCTTGGTTTTATGTGATTTGACTGCTAGAACTTTGAAGTTGGGATTGGAGTTGTTGGGAATTGAGGTATTGGAGAGGATGTAATTTTTTTTTAACGCATAGGCGCTTCGCCTTCCCGTAGGGTAGGTACGCCGAGGTAACGCAAAGGTACGCAGAGTAAGAGTTAAGCTGATTTTTTCTTTGTGTACTTTGCGGTTTTTTAATCAAAATTGCTGGACTTGGAGGCGATCGCAAATGGTACGGACACCATCAAAAAGCATAACTTTGGCAGAGTTTCTGAAGCTACCAGAAACGAAGCCTGCTAGTGAATATATCAATGGTGAAATTATTCAAAAACCAATGGCACAGGGAGAACATAGCACTATTCAAGGTGAACTGATTCTATTTATTAATGCTATATTGAAACCCCAAAGGGTTGCAAGAGCATATCCAGAACTGCGGTGTACTTTTGGTGGCAGATCAATTATCCCGGATGTAGCGGTATTTACTTGGGAGAGAATACCTCGCAAAGAAAATGGCAGGGTAGCAAATTTATTTTCAGCAGCTCCCGATTGGACAATTGAGATTCTATCACCTGACCAAAGACAAACGAAAGTTACAAAAAATATTCTGCATTGCCTGAATTATGAAACACAAATGGGTTGGCTGATCGATCCAGAGGAACAAACGGTATTTGTGTACATCCGCAATCAACAGCCAGTTATGTTGGATGAATTAGAAGCTTTACTCCCTGTGCCAGATTTCGCAAGTGAGTTGAGGCTGACTGTAGGAGATTTATTTGGTTGGCTGTTGGAGTAAACCAAATCCTGATGAATTGAATAAGGAAATACACCAAGTGCAACGGGTTTTATGGGTAGGAATTGGTTGTAAACGCGGAACCTCATGGCAGTTGATCGATCGGGCAATTGAGCAAATATTTCGAGAAAATCAACTTTTTCAAAGTGCGATCGCAGGTATTGCTACCATCGATATTAAAGCTTCAGAAGTTGGTTTAGTACAATTTTGCAACCTACGCAATTTGCCCCTAAAAATCTTTTCTGCCCAAATCCTTCGCTGTGTCTGTGTCCCCAACCCTGCCACAATTAGCGATCGCAAAGTAGGTACACCTAGCGTAGCAGAGGCAGCTGCTATTCTTGCAGCTACTCAAACCCCATTGTTAACTGCTTCCTCTTTTACCAGCACAGAAGCATTGGGAGTGAGATTCTTAGTTCCTAAACAAATTTTCCAGCTAGAAGGGCAACCCGGAGCGGTAACACTAGCTGTTGCCCAAGCCTCAAATATTATTAGTCATTAGTCATTAGTCATTAGTCATTAGTCATTAGTCATTAGTCATTAGTCATTAGTCATTAGTCATTAGTCATTAGCCAAAGTAACACTAGTACAGGTCGGCGGAAATAAACCTACCGTTTCATTACAGCCAGAAAGCTCAAAATTAAAGCATGTGTGACTTTTGGCTTTTGACTTCCGCCTTACGGTACTAGCTGTTGCCCAAGCCTCAAATATGAGTATTACAATTTACTAATTTTTCTAGTCAACAACTCTCAAAAAATAGTTAATTATGCTAGAAACAACAGCTAGCACAATTGAACCTAACAAAGCAGGTAAAAAGCCCTGAATCTCAAAACCAGAACCAGGAGTTAAGGCACTTGCCAACCAAAGGGTTAAAGCATTGATCACCAATGTAAATAAACCAAAGGTGAGCAAGGTAATTGGAAAGGTCAAAATCTGCAAAATTGGTCTAACAAATGCATTAACTAGACCAATAACAAGGGCAGCTATCAAGGCAGTCAGAAAATTCTTGATAAAGAATCCCGGAACGATATTAGCAGTCAAAAATAACGCCACCGCAGTACCAAGCCAGGTTAATAAAAAGTGTTGCATAAGTTTTTTTAGAGGAATTAGCAGTAAGTTTAATTAATTTGACTATTGCCAGTTGCGATCTGTAACACCATCAGGCGTAGTTGTATCTAGCTCTCAAAGTTGCTTTACTCTCTTATCAGCTCAACAGCAATGTAATTTTTCAGCGATCGCATAGAGATACTTTCGATCGGGGTATCTTTATCGTATTGCAGGATGTACCACGAATTAAATTCATTAATAATTATACGAGCAACAAAACTCTTACAGAGGTTTCTCAATGGAGAGAAACCTCTGTACCTAAATGAGGGCATCTAGCACTAGCAAGTTCCAAAGTCATTAAGGAAACTGCCAAAATTGCCCCATAGTGGATGGCAACTTTAGAATCAGCCTAACGGGGGCTAACGCCGCAAAAGAACCTCCCATGTAGAGCCACCAACTACGCCGTCAGGTTCTAAACCATAGCGCTTTTGTGCAGCTTGCACAGCTGCTTCGGTTGTCTCGCCAAAGTCTCCATCGGCATCCCCTTTCAAAAAACCAAGCTTTTTCAGTTGTTGTTGCAATTTAACAACTTCAGAACCACGTAATCCTACCCGCAAAATTGGCAATCCTTCTGAGGTGTATTGAATACCAGGGGTTCGCTTAGTAGTTGTGTTTGGCTGAGTTCGAGTAGTTTGTCCAGTCCGTGCAGTTGACTTTCGAGTAGTTGATGTAGTACGATTCGGAGTTTTCCGCGTGCTTGAAGTTGTAGGTTTTTTTGGGGTAGCGGGTCTTGGCTCAGGGCTAGTGGTAACTTGTGTTACAGCTTTTCTGGGGGTAGCAGGTCTTGGTTCAGAGCTAGTCGCAACTTGTGTTACAGCTTGTCTTGGGGGGTTGAGGTTAGGATTTGCAACGTTGGTGAGGTTGCTAGCTTGGGTTGGAACAGGAAAATTCGTAGCTGAGTTAAATCTTGGTTGGGATGAAGGGGCAGTTGATGCTGCTACTTGTTGATTAGGGAAAAGTCGTTGCCAAGTGCTGGCATCAACAATACCATCTGGCTTCAAGCCAGCGGCTTGTTTAAACCGGGCAACAGCATTGGCTGTATTCTCACTATATGTACCATCTACAGCGCCAGAGTAAAAACCCAAAAGTTTCAGAGCTGCCTGAAGTTCAGATACGCGTTCGCCTTGGCTACCAACTTTGAGGATAGGGCGGTTGATGCTATCTCCAGGATTTGCTTGGGCAATTTTTTGTGGCGCTGCTATTGATACTACAGGAGAGAAGGCAATGAGCAGAGGCGTAGTGGAGAACAAGAGTATTTCAATGGCTGAGAAAGATTTAGACCTTTTTGGCCACCAACCCTTTTGCCGTTTTTCCATTCTACAGCGGTTTACAGTTGGGTCTAGTAATTTTAAGTAACTCAAAATACTTGCTGTCAGGCTGCTTTGCATGGAATTTACTCCCAGAATATTCTCATGCTAATGGTACAGCCGCTTGACCTAAAAAACAGCTGCTGCATTATTACGATTGCACATTTTCGGTTACGCGATCGCTCGATTAATTGCTTCTTCTTGACCAACTAAAGACAAGTAAGGCTCTTTTAAATACTTACAAGCTGAAGCGATCGCATCTTTGGCACTCACCGCCGCAATCAATTCTTGGAACTTGGTATCAAAATCAATTCCTAAGCCCAAAATTTCATACCAACCGTATATCTGAGCAATTTGCCCGTTCGTTTGTTTACCCAAGGCATACTGCCCCAGGATCTTGTTTTTAGCGGCTTGGAGTGCGCTTTCGGATACTTCGTCGGTACACAATAAATCTACTTCTGTACGCAGTCCCTCTAGGGCGATGCTGGTATTCTCTGGCGCTGTACCCATATAAACTACAAATGAGGCTGGAAATAGCCTTGTGGAGTAAAAGGCGGATACTTCGTAAGCTAAACCTCGTTTTTCTCGTAATTCGACAAACAAGCGGCTAGAAAGCCCATTTCCTAAGTAGGTACACAGCAACTTCAGTGGGGCATAGTCAATAGAACTCACTGATGTTCCCAAATAACCAAGCATCACGATTGATTGTTGTGTCTGTACTGGCTTAACCCTTACCTGCGGTTCCACCTTAATCTCAGGTAAATTCAGTATTGGCAGTGTTTGGGCTGGCGCTTGCCAATCAGCAAAAACTTCTTCCACCAATGCTACCGCGTCTGTGGGTGTGACTCTACCAGCAATACTAATTACTACATTATCTGGACGGAAATAAGTTTGGTGATACTCGACTAAATCCGCACGAGTTAAGTGGCTCATGGTGGTTTCATCTCCCAGCACTGACATAGCATAGGGATGATTTTGGTACATTACCTGTCGCATTTGTTCAAAGGCGACATTGAACGGTTGCTCTTTTTGGGAACGAATATCCTGGAGTGCTAAACGCCGTTCTAGTTCCACTTGAGTTTCGGGAAAAGTAGGCGATCGCAAAATCCGCCCTGCCAATGTTAAAATTTCCCCAAAATCGGATGTTACCGTCTTGAAAGATAGCAAAAAATAATCAGTGCCAGCATCCGCGCTCAAACTCGCGCCTACAGACTCGACTTTTTCTGCAATTTCCAAACTAGAAAGTCCATCGCATCCCTTTGTCATCACTGCTGATAGCAAATGTGCCAACCCTGCTTGCTCCCGGTTTTCGTTACAGCTACCGGCACGCACAAAGATTCGCGCTGCAATAATGTCCGCAGCAGGGTTTTCTGCCACCAGCACGACAATACCATTGTTCAATACAGTGCGATGGATAGGCGATTTTTGCAGCAAGGTTGTCATTTATCGTTTGTCCTTTGTAATTTGTCCTACCCTGCGGGAAGCCGCAGAAGCGTCTATGTTATTAGTCATTTGTCTTTTGCTAATGACAAATGACAAATGACTAATGACTAATAACTAATGACTAACACGGTTTAAGTACAGTAACCGCGTAATTCTCCGTTGACAGATATTGTTGAGCTATTTTTTGCAGTTCTTTGGCATCAAAAGACTGAATCTGCTGGGGATATGTCACAGCTAATTCAGCTTGGGCAATGGTATTGTAATATCCATAAAGCCCTGTAAGTTGATTTGGCGTTTCGGTAGAAAACGCATACTCATTACACAGCAATCTGCGTGTACGGGCAAGTTCCTGTTCGCTAATTCCTGTAGTCTGCAAATCATCCAAATGAGTAAGAATTAAAGACTCAACTTCCTCCAGATTTTCTGGTTCCAACCAGGCGGTAATTGAAAACAAACTTGATTCGCGTTGTAGAGAAAAACTACTGCAAATCCCCTGTACCAATTGCAAATCTTCTCGCAAATCACGCACTAAACGCGAAGTCCGCCCTTCTGCGAGTAACACTGATAACAAATCTAAACCAAAGCCAGTGCGGATTTCCTCTACTCCGGGTACGAGCCACGCCATCAATAATCGCGCTTGCTCTATGCGTGGTAAGCACAGTTCTTGACGGTGAATTCCTGTTATTACTGGCTTTGCCACTTGCCCAAACTGCGGACAATTCGAGCGTTCGGCAAAATCAGCAAATGAACTATTTACCATTTCCCAAGCTGGTTGCTGGGCTATACCCCCAGCAATTACCACCGTCATGTTTTCCGGCTGATAGTGAGTGCGGTGAAAACAGCGCATTGCTTCTGGAGACTGCTGCATCAGTTCTTGCTCTGTACCCAACACCGAACGTCCGTAAGGGTGATGCGGATAGATGCTTTGAATCAGAGTTTGGAACCCTATCCAGTCGGAATCATCCTGACAAGAGCGAATTTCCTCTAGCACCACATCTCGTTCGCGGCTAAATTCATCTTCTGGAATTGCTGCATTGAGCAGGAGTTCTCCCAAGTGGGGCAGAGTATCTTTTAAATAAGGGGCAGCTGTGGTGAGCGAATAATGAGCATAATCATAGCTTGTCGCCGCATTACTCACGCCTCCCCGGTTTTCAACTGTGGAATCGAACATTCCAGGGGGTAGCGTTGCCGTACCTTTAAAAATCATATGTTCTAAAAAGTGCGCCATGCCGAACCACGGTTTTGGCTCTAGGCTTGCTCCAGCACGCACCCAAACATCCGCCACAACTACAGGGGTAGTAGGAATCTCTTGATGAATAAAAGTTAAACCACTGTCTAATCGGAAGACCGAGGCTGGAAATACGGTATTAGTTAGTTGCTGTGACAATTTTTTGTAGTTTTAACCACAATTTCAGATAATTTTGTTATCTTAACTCTGAACGATACCTAATTTAGAATCAAGTTATACAGATTTTGGAGAATTTTGCTGTTGTTGTTCTTTGCACTACCGAAAAATTAGAAGTGTTATGCATTGAGAGGAAAATCGCAAATTAGTTAAAACACTGGAATCTCAATGACAAATTCTGCTCCTTCGCCAAGCACAGAATTGCAACTCAACCGCCCATCATGGGTTTCCTCGACAATTTGACGAGCGATCGCTAATCCTAATCCCGTTCCTTTGCCAACCTCTTTAGTTGTAAACAGGTGGTCAAAAATCTTGACTCTAACCTCCTCTGGAATCCCCTGGCCGTTATCTTTGATCCGAATTACTACCGTACATTGGTCGCTAGATACTTCGGTGTGAATCAGTATTTGCTGATGATTGGCTTGCACTTGATTATAAGAAAGCCCTTCAATGGATGTATCTAAGGCATCAATGGCATTAGCGAGGATGTTCATAAATACTTGATTTAACTGTCCTAAAAAGCACTTGACTTCTGGTAAATTTCCATATTCGGTAATCACTTCAATTGCTGGGCGTTTTTCATTAGCTTTGAGGCGATACTTCAAAATCAACAGCGTACTTTCAATCCCTTCATGGAGATTACAAGCAACTTTTTCGGCTGTATCGGCTCTAGAGAAGGTACGGAGGCTGGTACTAATGTCTTCAATTCGATCGCTTGCCACCTTCATCGAATTTACTAGCTTTGGTAAGTCTTCAGTCAGGAATTCTAGGTCAATTTTTTCGCCATGCTTAATGACTGCGATCGCAGGAGTCGGATAATGTTGTTGGTAGCATTGGATATGAGCGAGTAAGTCTTGAGTATACTCTTGGGCATTGTTGAGGCTGCCTTTGAGAAATCCAATGGGATTATTAATTTCATGTGCCACCCCAGCAACTAAATTGCCCAAGGTTGCCATTTTTTCATTTTGCACCATTTGTAATTGGGTATGCTCAAGTTCTTGTAGCGATCGCTCTAGTTGATGGGCATAATTTTGAGATTCTTGAAAAAGGCGGGCATTTTCTAGAGAGATGGCGGCTTGAGCGCATAGTAACTGGATAATTTCGGTGCGATCGCTCGTAAATGCACCAATTGTCAGCGCATTTTCTAAATATAGCAGCCCGATAAGTTTACCCTGATTTAATATCGGCGTACACAACGCACTCTTCGGTTGTTGCTGCATGAAATATGGATCGGCGATAAAATCAGTTTGTGCTGTTGCATCATCCAGCACAACGGTTTTTAAACTGTGTTTGACAGAGTTTATCAGTGTAAGGGGAATGCCTTCGCTGGTTGACAATGGTACAGATAATAGGATGATTCCTTCATTGATGATAGCTATGGTTTCAAGCACTAAGTCGTCCTGTTGGAGTACCAGCAATGCAGCTTTTTGTGCTCCAGCATTTTCCATCACCACTTGCAATAGCTTTGTAAGTAATTGCTCTAATTTAATTTCACTGGAGAGAGCTTGTGAAGCTTTAAAGATGGTGGACAAGTCGAGGACTTCAGAAATACTGCTACTAGAAATATTTGTGTGGATGGTTTTATTTGATAATAACGATGCATCGACGGTTGAACACAGTTGAAAGCGATTAATTTGCCCTTGTAAGATGGGAACAAGGAGTTGGGGATAGCGTTTTTCTAAATCCTCGATTTTGGCTTTAGCACCCCACCGGGCATAGCAGTAATAAGCTTCTTGCATGTAAGCTTGGGCGATTTTTTCTTTGCCCCAGTCGAGGTAGAACTTGGCAGCCAACTCATTGCTCAAAGCTTCTTCTTGGATATATGCGTTTTCTTTAGCTAGAGTTATGGCGCGATCGTAAAGTTCCATTGCTTTGTTCTTTTGCAACAAAATCCGATGCCGTTCTGCTTCGACTAAGTAAAATTTGTGTTGATGATTACTTGGGGCATGATGCGCCCATTTTTTCAGCTTTTTTTGATGGGACGTTACTTTTTTAAGAATCTGCTTTTTATCGGTAGCCTTTGCTGTTGAATAAAGAATCAGTTGAGTTAGTGCCTGATAAAAATAAACTGTTGGTACAACTGCTGCTGATGTTACCCCATCTAAATAGGTTATTGCATTAATTGCAGCCTCAGATGCTCCGGTATAATTTTCAAATAGGTAGCAAAGTATCAGTTCATTGGTATAGCTAAAGCACAATCCAGTGCGATCGCCTGCTTGCTTTTGTAATGGGCGAATAGTTTGTGCATCATAAATAGCACCCGATAAGTAACTGGGATTAGTAGATCCCAACAAATTCAAGATGGCTTGGCGAAATGAATTAATATATGTCTGAGGTTTTTCTTGTCTAAAATGGCTGTAAACTTCAGCATAGTCACCCATCTGTTTTTCTAACTCAGCCAATTCCTGCCCCATCAAGTATCCATGAAAACTACAGCTATAGCTAGCCCAAGCAGCATATTCAATATCTCCTGTTTCTAAACCCACTTGATAGGCTTCGATTAACGGTGCAATTGTGTCTTGAAGGGGTTGATGCCAGTGATTAATAAATGTTTGAACAATGAAGAAGGTTCTAGCTTTGAATTCCTTGCTATGGAATTTTTCCAGAACTTGTAATGCTAATTGACCAAATTTATAACCTGCCTGAATATTTCCCAGAATGCCACACTCAATCAATCCATACCAAGCATAGCCAAATGCAGATGCCGCTGCATTACCGTACTGCATCGATAAATTGACTTCGCTCAAGATGATTTGTGGCAGTAAATCTGGACGAGCAATATAAGCCGTTGAATTCGTACTAGCCAGAATTCGGATTGCTGCTAGTTGTTTGCCCCCTTTCATATCAGGTAAATCAATCAAACTTAAAGGAGATTTACCTAAAAGTCGTAATTTTGTTTGGGCTAAACTGAGGAATGTTTGCGTTTGATTTGCTCGATCGGATAGTTTGACACCTAAGAGATTTAGCAGTGCGATCGCACTCCGAATCGAATCATCAAAACGACTCTGAGCTAAATAAGATTGGATTTGGATCTCAATCGATTTAACTTTATCTAGTAAGACGTTAGCATGGTCTTGCACTTGCTTAACAAACTCTTCTACTTGGTCAAATTGACCCATAAAATAGGCTGCCGAAGCAGCTTCTTCATACAAAGCTAATGTGAGTGAATATTGTTGTTGCCAGCTATCTGTTCTCAATAGCTGAATCCCGCAACTGATATATTCCATTGTATTAGCATAAGCAGTGGATAGTTTGGCTTTTTGACCAGCCAGCAAATTTAACTGTGCTAATTGTTCTCTCTCAGACGCCTGAGCGATTAGCTTTACACCAATATTCAACTGATTAACAATCTCAAAAATTCTCTCTTCCTGCTTGATAATGGGTATTTTGCTTAATAGCAGTTGGCCAATTTGCAGATGGATGGATTGCTTTTTTGACTCTGGGATTAATGCATAAGCCGCTTGTTGAACGCGATCGTGTAAAAATTTATAATTTACAGTTAGCGAACTTTGTGCTAAATCCTCTGTTTCCCGCCCAACATAGAATTTGTAAACTTCGCTTTGTGGTATGATTAATCCCTCTTGTAATCCTTTCCAGAGGTATGTTGCTGTTTCGGTTTCGGAATTTTCAGAAACAATTGCCAATGTTGCCAAATCAAATTGATTCCCAATACAAGCCGCCAATTTCAAAACATCCTGCGTTGATTCTGGCAATTTACGCAACTGTAACACCATAAAATCAACCACATCATCTGTTAAGGCTAACGTCTTCAACTGGGCAATATTACACTGCCAGCTTCCGCTATCTAAATCAAAGTTAATTAGCCGATCTTGATACAGTGCTTTGAAAAACTGTGTACTAAAAAAGGGATTTCCCTTGGTTTTCTGATAAACTAACTGTGTAAGTGTTTCTGTAGTTTCTAGCGAACAATTTAGGGTATCAGCAACCAGTTGATTTAAACTTTTTTCACTCAACGGAGCTAATATAATTTTGTTAATGTTAGCATTAGTTTTGGCAATTTCATCTAATGTCAATATCAATGGATGAGCAGCAGAAACTTCATTATCCCGATAAGCACCAATTAAAAGTAAAGATCCACTTCCTGACTCGTTCATCAGCAACTGCATCAATTTGAGCGATGTAGAATCGGCCCATTGCAAATCATCGAGGAAAATTACTAATGGATGTTCTTTTGTAGTGAATACTTGAATGAACTTTTGGAAGAGTAAATTAAAACGATTCTGGGCTGCACTTGGTGAAAGTTCCGTTGCAGGTGGTTGTTGACCAATAATTTGTTCTAGTTCGGGAATTACCTCAAGAATGACTTGCCCCTGCTCGCCCAGTACTTGTAAAATTTTATTTTTCCAAGTTGACAATTGGGCATCACTTTCAGTCAATAATTGCCCCATTAAGTCTCGAAACGCCTGCACAAAAGCAAAGAAGGGAATATTACGATTAAATTGGTCAAATTTGCCTTTGATGAAGTAGCCTCTTTGCCGGACAATGGGTTTATGAACCTCATTGACCAAAGCAGTTTTACCAATACCAGAAAAACCAGCCACCAGCATTAGTTCCGTCTGATTGTTGGTAACGCGGTCAAATGCTTTTAGCAGAGTTTCAACTTCATGCTCGCGACCATAGAGTTTTTCTGGGATAATGAAGCGATCGCACACATCCCGTTGAGCAATTGGGAAACTTACAATTTTCCTCGTTTCTTTTAGTTGATGTAAACAATTTTCTAAATCATATTTCAGCCCAAATGCACTCTGATAGCGGTCTTCGGCATTTTTTGCCATCAATTTGCTAACAATAGATGAGAGTACAGGCGGAATTTGCGGATTAATCTCATGTACTAAAGGCGGCAGTTTCGCAATATGACAATGTACCAATTCCATCGGCTCGTGCGATTTAAATGGTAATTCCCCAGTTAGTAACTCGTAAAATGTTACACCCAGTGAATAAAAGTCAGTCCGGTAATCAATTCCCCGATTCATCCGTCCGGTTTGCTCTGGAGATAAATAGCCGAGTGTCCCTTCTAACACATTAGGACTCATCAGGATTTGAGTTTCTCGTGGCAACAGAGATGCAATACTAAAGTCAATTAACTTAACTTCTTTAGTTTCTGGATTAATTAAAATATTGGCGGGTTTTATATCTTTGTGAATGATCCGATTACGAATTAGAATATCTAATGCATTACACAGAGCGATCGCAATTTGTAAAAACTCCATCAGAGATTCTACTCTTCCCCCCACTCCCCATTCCTTCAAGGAAATTCCCCCAAAGTCTTCCATCACTAACGCATAGCCATTCTGACAGGATTCCAGGCTGTAGGTTTGGATGATTCCAGGGAGATTCAGATTTTTGGCGATGGTGAACTGGTTGCGAAATTGTACCAATTCACTGAAGCTGGGATAAGCAGTTTTCATCAGCTTAATCACCACAGATTTTTGGTCAGTCTCTCGATTAGCGCGATAAACTAAGGTTCTTGAACCGTTGTAGAGTTCTTGGCTAACGTCATATCCGGGAATGCTGACCATACTGCTTAATTTTTGAGACCTTACTATTTAGTTTTCCCAAGAATATGGCAATATTTACTTTAAGTTCGCTCTTTTTAGATGAAGATTCATCGAACTTACGCTAGTTTAGAATTTCTAATTTTTACTACGACTAATACTGATTTAAATAATTAAAGCTCCCAAATTCTTATTGACTTTGGGAGCTAATAATTTTAAGTTCACCGCGACGCCGTTTTACCTAAGTTTATGACCTGGGTTTATCCAGGTGGGAACCTAAATTCCTCGTTTAAAGTTTCCGGGTACATGCCCGGTCTACTGCCACGAGAACAGTTGACTCCCTTGTCATTAAAGGCATAGATCAAAAAACTTGATGGCAGTCACCAACGTCGTAGTTGAACTTAACTCATTATAGCTTTTCAAAAGATGTTGTGTGTTCAACATCGAAAGTTTCTGAAAATTTACCTGGGATACCAGATAGATTCTATGCTGTGGGCGATGGCGATCGCTTGCTCTCGATTCTGATTATCTAGCAAAACGGTGACATGCCCCAACTTCCGCCCAGGACGTGATTCTGTCTTCCCATACCAGTGAACGTGCGCCTGGGGAATTTCTGCTATTTGTTGACGCTGGCTTTGGTAGTCGCTGTGAGAATTTTCATACCCCAGTAGGTTCACCATCACAGCGCCAGCGCACTGCAAAGCCGGATTTCCTAAAGGTAAACCACAAACGGCTCTCAGGTGCTGCTCAAACTGCGAAGTTTCACAAGCGTCAATAGAAAAATGCCCAGAATTGTGGGTACGGGGTGCAATTTCATTTACCAGGATTTTGCCATTAGTACCCAGAAATAGCTCAATTCCAAAAATGCCTACTACTTGTAGACTATTTAATAGAGTATGTGCGATCGCTTGGATTTCTGCTACTTGATTGGGTGTAATCTCAGCAGGTGCAATTACCCGCCGACATACTTGTTGTTCTTGTTGGGTTTCTACCACAGGATAAGTTACAATTTCTCCCTCTACAGAACGAGCTGCAATTATTGCTAGTTCTCTTTCAAAAGGGATAAATTCTTCTAACAAGAAAAGTGATTGATTTAAAGTTGTCGTGGTTTCATCACTTAGCTTTTGCTCTAAAGTAGCAAAATCTTCAATTATGAAAGTACCTTGACCATCGTAACCGTGGCGGCGGGATTTTAGGACTGCTGGAAAACCTAGATATTCTATTTTAGATTTGAGATTTTCTACCTCGTCAAGGGCGAAAAATTGCGGGACTGGTAAGCCTAAGTCGCGTAAATAGCAACGCTGATGATATTTATCTAAAAGAGGAGCTAAAGCTTCTAATCTGGGACGAAAATAAACGCCTTGCTGTGCTAAAACAGATAAAGCATCTAAGTTAACAAATTCGTTTTCAAAGGTGATGACATCGCATTTTTGAGCTAATATTTCCGTAGCAGTTGCATCATCAACTGGGGCGAAAACAGTTTCTTTGGCAATTGACACAGCCGGGTCGTGAACGCTTGGAGTTTGTACTACCAATTCTACTCCTAGCTTTTGTGCTGCATCCGCCATCATCCAGGCAAGTTGTCCGCCACCAATTACACCAACACGTTTCATTGACATCCTAGAGAATCACGAGTTTGCACGCCTGTTTTGGAATTCACACCACTGGCTTTACCGCACAGTTCTTTGATTTGCGCTCTATCCAAAATTGCATCTGTAAAATCTGCACCGTCTATATTCACATCATTAAATATGGCGCGGAGCAAAAGAGCTTCTTTGAAAACTGCATCGCTCAAATCTGCCTTAGTCAAGTTTACCTGATCGACCATTGCATTCGTTAAATCTGCCCCGTGGAGATTTGCATTTGTCATCACCGAAGCACTCATGACTGCTCCCCGCAAATCAGCGTTAGAAAAGTTAGCCAGTTCCATATTGGCGTTAGAAAACTCCGCAGCTTGCAAGGTTTCACCAGAAAAATCACGTCTTGACAACTCTGCATTGCTAAATGAAAGCGGATGAGTCCAGTCTACTGCCAGCGCGGGATCGGCCACGCACCATATAATAATTCCTAGAAGGAAGGCTAACCCTTGCCGCCAAAATATATTGAAAGCTAATCTGGTGTCTAATTGCTGCATTTAATTACCGCATTTGAATATTAGCAAGACTGGATCGTCCTAATTGAGACTCCCAGCCTTGCTACTGGACTTGGGAAACGTGTATTTACCCTAGCTTAATATTTTGTAACGCAAAAAGGGTGGATGCGTAGCCTGTGGTAGACATCGCTTCTCACCCTTAGTAGCTAGACGGCAATATAGCGTTTCCTAAGCAGCTTAGTACACTCAAATCTTTTTTAACAAAGTTAGTAACTTTGAAAACCTACCTTACCAGATCGGGAATCACTATATTTACACATCACGCGCTTTGAAAAAATTATAGATAGCCAGAGCGATCGCTATAAGCAACACTGCATGAATTAAATTTCCCGCAATATGAAGTGCCAGTCCTAATCCCCAAAAAGCAATCAGTACAACAACAATACCCCAAAGTATACTCAACATATATTTGATTTAAATCAAGTAAGTTTTTATTTCTTTAGATATTTTACTCCTAGCCTCACTTTGATTCTATTTACCTTCAGAGAGGTATAGAAATTTAAATCATCTCTCTTCAGAAGGAAAATTAATTAAAAATTTACCTTTTGTCCTTACCCGCAATTCTATTTCCCCTTTAACTGAGCCGACGCTCGTTGATTTGTTTACAATTCTTCATTTTTAGATTTGAATTTCAGGATATCAAGAGTTTTATTAAGCAGTAATACTCATCGACTTATTTACAATTCTTTACTTTCAATGTTTCAAGTAAAGTTTATTGTCTTTTAAATTCAACAGTCCTTATCAACTGTTAGTCTTTTAATTAATGAAAGCAAGGTTTGAGCGTAATTATATGCGTCTCGGCTGCTTAACAAAGCTTAAAAGTTGGATAATTAGCGTTAATTTTATAGCGATTAGTTAGTTTTTCAGGAATCTCTAAGAGTTTACATTCACCAAGTACACAACTTCCACCAACCGAACTCTGAAACCCGATGATGAATCATTACTCACTTCAATGGATTGAGGCATGGTGCCAAGAAAATGGCTGGACAGATTTATTTGTAGAGCGACGTAACAACTTCTGGGCTTTCCCTCCGGGTGGGGTAATGCCGGAACCAATTCCAGTTCACGTTCTCAGAGTAATTAAAGCCGAGAAGGGATTGACTTTTGAAGAAAGATTGTGGTCGATGTCCGCAGTAATTGGCACAATCCTAGCTGTTCTCTTTACCTTTTGGTTGCAGTCGCCGATGCCATTAGTTTTGGCTTTCGCTTTTAATGCCGTTACGGTGGCTCAGTTTGAACTTGAAGATGCCTAAATTCTTATTTTGGTTTTGCTATTAAAAACTGCTCTTGTCTACTTTTAGCAAGAGCAGTTTTTAATTGAAGAAAAAAAGACGAAAGCACCACAGTTTCAGCTAAAGATTATTAGTGATTCATTAATGAATTCTGTTTGTTGGCAGAGCAAATATTGTAATACATTAGCATTTGACAGACACTTCAGTTACATTGCTGCGAAACTTCACCATCGCTTCACTAGCGCCAAAATGTGCTGCAATCTGAGATAACAGCATGTTTCGTTGTGTCGCCCATAATAAACCACGTTTGGGAATTTGAAGGCATCCGCCTAAATAAGTTGCTTGATCTTCGTTGTTTTGTTTACGTTTTGGTAGTCCGGTTACCGAATCAAAGCCAACAGGCTTATGATTGAACAACACATGAGCTATTTCATGCATCAAATTTGATTCATACCGTGCAGGTGCATGACGCGGGTTGTATACAATCCATAGTGGGTTATGGCGTATAATCCCTGCTGACCACACATCGCTAGCAAGTAATACTGCTACTTGCTCTGGCTCTAAATTCGGAACCCGATCGGGTGTAAAAAGTCTTGCTCCTAACTTGGTTGCTAGAATGTCTGCGGGTAACGGTTCAAACGATCGCACTCGAAGTAAGCTTCGTTGTTCAGTTGCGATCGCTTCACAGCGTTGCCTAAATTTTGGCGATAGACTTTGAATTAATGACATATCTTTAAGGATCTTGCTTCAATTCGCCATCATTTTGAGATAGATCGCGGTACGCTGCTTTGACTAAGGATGCTAAAGCATTAGCGATCGCTGGATCAAGATTTTTGTCAGCGCGTAGTTGAATAGCGATCGCTTCAGGTGTATCCAGTTGATCCTCTTGTGAGGTTCTAAACAACTCCGCATCTGGCACTTATAGCCAGTATGATATAACGCACTAGTATCTAGCTAAACTTTCAACATCATCAGGTTGATGTGCTGGTTTGAGATACATTGCACATTCTCTGACAACATCATCTAAATTAGCATTATTTTGTTTAGACCACTCTTTTATGCAAGCATAGCTAAGTTCTTCAATTTCATCAGCATTAACAAGGGCACGCTCAGTATGTTCCTCACATTCAAGCAAATCAAGTAATTGATTACGTAATATGTTCCGCAAGCTTTTTGACTTAGGTTCATAAACAGCCCATTTATATTCATCTTTGTGTTTAAACAAGACATAAATCAAAATTGTTCGCCCTGAATAAATTTTTGCACTAATAATATCGTCACGAATATTACGGGCGTAGTCGCGGTTATTATATAGCTTAGATGCATGATGATAAAATGGCGATATATTATCATCGACTAAAGCATCTAAATCAAGTACACCTGATTGAATTATTACTTTGGATGCATTGTTGAAAAAATTAACTTCTTCTTTTTCATTTATAGAGAGAACAGGAAGCTCCATAATTTCTTGAGATTGACTGTGGCGATTTGCCAGGTTACTATAACGTTTTGCAATGCCTAAATCTCGTAAAGCATCACCTTCTAGCGGTGGAACAAAAGTGTAAAGTTCCACAGTGCGCGGTTCAATCCAGGGTCTTAAAACACGACCTGCTCTTTGTGTAGGCTCAATTGCTGTCCAAGCTAGATCATAATTGATAACTACAGGTGCATCTTGTAGATTAATGCCAACACCATGAGCATCAGTTGAAATAAAAACATCGTAAGTCTCTTCGTACTTTCCTTCGGCTCGGTTTGCGACTGGGGCAAACTTTTTAATTGCTTGTAAAATCTCTCGCTCACTTTTAGGTACGTATTGACTTTTTCCTTGCTTACTTGTGCGCTTAATTGTGCCAAATACTCTCAGATAGGGAAGTAAAACATTAACGGCTCTCACCAAATAGACCACTGTTGCACGACGCTCACAAAAAATGATAACTTTTTTATTATTAGAGTGAACTTCTTGGAGAAAGCTACATAGAGATGCAAGCTTATGATCATCAGTAAACTGCATTTGGTTTAATCGATTTAGGAGCGGCTCTAATATTTCACGGCGCTGAGATTGAGACATTTCAAACTCAAAATCATATGACAAGTTTCGCTTGCCTGGAGTGTTTATAACTTTTTTGATAATTTCACGAAGTGCCCACGGTGAACTAGCCCAGGCAACTTCTGCTTGCGTTTCTATAAACTTACGTGACTCTGGAGGATCTGTAACGGTAAAGCAACCATCCCTAAAAACTTGAGAAATTTCGCTTTCCATGAATAGATGGAAATTAACTCGATATAACTTGACAAGCGGAATATATCGCTTTTGCTGTCCAAACTCAATTAATAGGCCATTCTCTAGCTTCTGTCCATACTGTTGTGCAACATAAGGTGTAGTTAATTGAGACACAACAGGCAAGTTAATAAATCCTTTTATACTATCTGTATGCCAATTGAAATTTTTCTTGTTTTGTTTATCCGAAAAAGTTTCAATTTCCGCAGTGTGAGGTAGAAGCAAAATTTGGTGATTGAGATTCCTAATATCTTTAGAATAAGGTGAACCAGTAAGAAGTAAGACTTTACAGCCACTTTCTTTAATTCGTGAAATCAATCTTTGGAATGAACGCCTTCTAGGACCTTCTGCACTATCATGGCAATTTCGGAATAGATGGCATTCATCAATAATAATGAGCCATTGCTTATTTATCTTTTCTTCTATTTCGATAAAGTGTTCAAGATTACGATCGTGACTTGGATCTTCTTTATCTAAAGCTTGATAGCCGATATAGATCTGAGGGATACCCGCATCCATAAATTCAGACTTCCATTGCCTTTTTACTAGTTTGGGACCAATAATCATTACATGTATAATTTTATCTGCTCTAAAAAGTTTCAAGGCGAGGTGAGTAGCAACAACGGTCTTTCCAAGTCCTGTTGAAGCAACCAACATGACTCCGCTGTGATCGCTTATTTTCTGTAAAGCTTCAGCAATCATTGCTCTTTGATAATTCGTTGGCGGAGTATATCTGTTATCAATTTCTAGATCCTCAAAAGCAAGCAAGGTTTTGAGGTAAATATCCCACGGAGAAGCAAGTCTCAACCAATCTTCGAGAGCTTTAAGTAGTCTCTGAGTTAAATCTACTGCTTCGGCAAAATATTCATCAAATTCCTTGACAAGTTTTACAACTTCCTCATGCTGAGCCAGTAGATTACCAGCTTCAACCTGTTCCATTAAGCCATGTTTAGTTAAATTTGCTGAGGTAACGATGACAACTTGAGAGTCAACAAAGTAAAGTTTTCCATGATGTTTCGTAGCGCGTGCATCAACAATCCGAAATTGACCCGTCCGAATTTTCTCAACTAGCTCCACTACAGCTTGACGGCGATTACCTGCTGATGCTCCTGTCGCTAAATCTTTCTTGATTTCTTGGAGCAAAAGGCGCTGTGCGTGTTTTTCGTCTTGTCTTTGAGTTCGTTCGTTAATTCCAACCAACAGATCAACACACTTTCCTTTTACAACACCTCGAATCAGATCCCAGCCGTTTACGGTAAACCAGCCAGATGCAATACGAATTTTTGATTGACACGTCGGGAAGTAGTATTGGATTTGTTCATAGATTGTCTTAGGAGCAAACCAGGATCTTGGCGGAGAATCAGTCATAACTCGGTGCTTATGTTAAAGATGGCTTAGATTGAAGCTAGATTAGCTAATAGTACATTTAAACTATAAAAAATAATACATTTGAACTAAAGTTTGTTAATTATGTTACTTTTTGCCAGTTATTAACGAATTTAAGTGGTTCTAATTTGCAAACTATTTTTGTAAAGTTCTACTTTTGAGATTCGCCTGTTTCTACGTTGGTAATCTGCAAGGTGTTTTGATGCCAAAAGAGGGGGCGAGAGATGCGATCGCTCAAAGCCACTTCAAATTTCTTCCCCAATTCCACCAAAACAAAGAACCCATCCGCATTTCTGGTATGTCCGAACGACGCAAAATGAGCTTGTTTCAGGAAATAGCGCGATCGCTCGTTGGTACTAACGGTACAGGTCATTTGGGGCAAGAACTCAGGGAATTAAAACATCTTGGCGAAAATGATTTAAGTAACCATTGGAAGGATCGCGCTCGCCTTCTTTTACTAGTTAACTCCTACGATCAAGCTCGTTGGGCAGCAAACGAAATTCGCAATTGCTGGTCAAGTATGCAGGATTTTGTTTATCACCTAGTTCCTGACAATATAGAGACATACACCGAAGATAACTTTGATGAGCTAGCGAAATTTGTCAAACCACCTGATAAGAGTGCGCTCAATCGTGCAGATATTGAAACTTTTGGGCAAACTAAGGGAAAGATTCTTGTTGCTCCTATGAATGCGATCGGGCGTGGTTTCAATATTTTGAATGCCAACGGTAAAGCCGCATTTGGTGCTATTTACTTTCTGACTCGTCCATATCCACACCCGCATGATACACAGGCGGGGATTGAACTGGGACAAATTTTCTCACGGGTACGGTGCACAATTACAAAACAGTTCAGTTAAAAGGAATAGAGCTTGCAAAATTTGCGGCGGATGTACTAACGCAAGTAAGCGAATAAACCTACCCTTGTCTTAATCGAAGCCGATGTATGGCGTAATGAACGTGGTGAAGAAAACGGAGGTCAAGCTTGGTTCCAACAAAAAAATGAATATCTCCTTGCAAAACGGGATATCTTAGACTTCCAACACGTTCCAGGTCATGCTTGTGTATATCCTCGTGACCATAACCAACTTAGGAACCTGCTGGGAGTAATTCGCTTCCGCACTGGTGACGAGACAACTCAATACATCACCAATCGACAAACTTGGAATGAGAATTCTCCAGCACGAGATTTAATTCGCTTAAGTGGTTTTTACGATACCTCTGTACCTGAGTTGCTCCATTACTTCTCTATTGGAAGATTACCAAAAACACAGAAAGCTCAAGATACCCCAACAGCACGCGAACTTTATATGCTCGACTCCCAAAATGACGAATACGGTGTAAATATTGCATTCAAGCACCAGCAGATGTTAGAAATCCTTCCCTTCTTCATTCGTTCGGATTTCCAAAAAACAGAAGAAAGTATAAAATCACTTTGCCGAGTGCCACACTACTTACGAATCTCACCAGGGTGGTCTATGGGTAATATTCATTCACCATATCCAATGCATTTAGGCAAACAACTAATAAAAGATCACTTATGCATTTTTGGTATAGAAGTCTGAATCAATATTTTTGATAGATGAAGGAAAAAGTACTCAGCAATCAGCACTTTTAACTCAGCTTTAATAACTTTAGGGTAAATTTAGCCTACATACTCAGTATTTTAAGTGTAAAAATTGTATTTAAATATATTTACTCTTATAAACTTGTGACGAGCGTTTCCTGAATGCTACCTTCTACAAGTAACACAGGATTTGGAGCAGTTTTTTTTACCATGAAGCGCAGACACAAAGTAGCCTATAGCTTGACATCGCTGTTCAGTCTCAATTTAATATCTACTTTAGTTGGATTTGATGGAGCGAATGCCGCACCACCGAGAACCCCAGACAAAAGTATCAACTGCGAGATTTTAGTTGTGGGTGGTGGACTATCGGGTGTCGCCACAGCTTACGAAGGTTTGCTAGCAGGGCGAACAGTTTGCCTCACGGAAATTACTGATTGGCTGGGAGGACAAATTTCTGCTCAAGGGACATCTGCGTTAGACGAACGCCCAACTCAGCGTGCTCTCAAATTCTATTCTCGCGGTTACCTAGAATTGCGAAAGCGGATCGGGCGCAAATACGGTAAACTTAACCCCGGTGATTGTTGGGTAAGTGAATCCTGCTTTCTTCCGCGCGATGCTCACGCGATTTTGAACCAGATGCTCAAAGATGCCGAGAAGCAAGGCAAAGGGAAGTTGCAATGGTTTCCCAACACGGTAATTAAAGATTTGGAAATCGCTGCTGATGGCAAAATAATTGATAGTGCGATCGCTATCCAACATCAACCACCAAAAGGCGCACCACCTCTCAATACTTTTACTTTATCTCAAAGTATTGAAGATTCTTATAGCTACGAAAACTCATCTCGGTTTACCAAAACTATTCTCCGTTTTATCCCGAAAACAGTAAAAGGGGATGCTCCTAAATGGTACGTCGTAGACGCCAGCGAAACCGGTGAAATTATCGCCCTTGCTGATGTTCCCTACCGATTGGGTATTGATGCCCTTTCTTACCTAGAACCTTCTGCTTCTAGCACCAATAACGACCCTTATTGCCCTCAAGGCTTTACCTACACTTTTGCAATGGAGGCAACCAAGGAAGCGCAACCGCAGACAATGCCCCCATTTTATTCACAATACGCCCCATATTTCAGCTATGAATTAAAGCGACTGGCTAACTTTGACTTAGTTTTCACCTATCGTCGGATTTGGAGTCCAAACAAAGGGAAACCAGAAAAATTCGGTGGTGTAAGTTTTGATGCTCCTACACCAGGGGACATCTCCATGCAAAATTGGACTTGGGGTAACGACTACCGCCCTGGAACAGCCCAAGATAACCTGATTTACAGTCGCCAACAGTTAGAAAGTACTGGGCAGTTAAACCCTGGTGGTTGGATGGGGGGACTGCGAACAGAAACCCTCCGCAAAGCTGAGGAAAATGCCCTCTCTTTCTATTACTGGCTGGTAGCTGGGACTACAGATTCCCAACTGGGGGACGGTGTTAAGCAGCAGCAAAGCAATAACCGCTTTGTTTCCGGGCTAAATTCCCCGATGGGGACAGTGCATGGCTTATCGAAATATCCCTATATGCGCGAAGCACGGCGCATCATTGGCCGCCCCAGCTGGGGACAACCCGGAGGCTTTGGCATTGGGGAAATTGATATTTCTCGCCGAGATTACAAAGATGAGTATTACGCCAAGACTCTGCCAGCAGATATGTATCGGAGGCTACGAGCAGCACTTGCAGGTTTGGAAGCAGTATCAGTAATTGAAGGTAAAATCTCACCAGACAAAGCAATGCGAAGAACTCGTTCTACCATCTTCCCCGATGCTGTGGGTATTGGTCACTACGCTATAGATTTCCATCCTTGCATGGTGAATAGTCCCCCAGAAGCCCCTGGTAACACAGAACGTCCAGGTGAAAGACGTGGTGCAGGCCTTGCTTATCCCTTCCAAATTGCTCTGAGGGCAATGATTCCCCAGAAAATTGATAATTTGCTGGTAGGAGGCAAAAGTATTGCTACTAGTCATATTGCTGCTGCTGCCTATCGAGTCCATTCCTTTGAATGGTCTTCTGGCGCAGCTGCGGGAACTGTTGCTAGTTTTGCCCTAAAAAATGCGATCGCACCTTACCAACTAGTCGATGACTTACCCAAACAAGAGCCACAACTCGAAGCTCTCAAACGGCTTTTGCAACAAAATGGCAACCCCACAGCCTTCCCAGATACATCTATTTTTAACGAAAACTGGGATAATTGGAAATAGGGCATTGGGTATGGGGCATGGGGCTAAACGCCCCGCTACCCCTAACAGCACTACTCCCCAGTCCCCAGACAATGGACTAAACTAGTTACTTATAGTGTAGTTTTGTAAAATTATCTTGCTTAATGTTCTATGGTTATGACACTTTCAGCAGATTTTTACGCGATGGCCACAGCACCAACTAAAGCTCCTGAACGGTCTAATCAAGTTACCCGTAAGACTTATCCGAATTACAAAGTGATTGTATTAAATGATGATTTTAATACATTTCAACATGTGAGTGAATGTTTGATGAAATATATTCCAGGGATGACTGGCGATCGCGCGTGGGATCTGACTAATCAGGTACACTATGAAGGTCAAGCGATCGTCTGGGTCGGTCCCCAAGAACCTGCGGAACTTTATCATCAGCAGCTGCGCCGAGCAGGTTTGACAATGGCACCTCTAGAAGCAGCTTAATTATCATGGGCAAACCCACCGCAGATCCCCTCCGCACGGCTTCACAAAAAGCTGCCAGACTGGTTTGGAATCACTCGACACACCTTTCTGGTCTCATCCCAATTTTAGAACGTCTTTGTCAGCAAGATGGTATCCAAACCGTGACGCCGGGAGTGATTGGACGGGTAAGAGGTCATTGTCCGAAAATGCAACTGCGGATCTCAGTACCGATTCGCGGCGGCTATAAAGTAATTGCACGGCAGGGGAAGACGGTACAAGAGGTGTTTATTTTGACCACTTTGGCGCAGTCAGAACTGGAAATGGCATTAGCGATCGCAATGAAATCTTAAATCATGCTCAATTCCCAATGCCCGTGACGCCACTTCAAGCTTTTTAACCCAACGCTAGTTGCTACGCTGCGAGAACGCTAAAAACGTAGCTTGCTTCCCCGTAGGGGTACAAATCGGGAAACCCACCCAACGCACTGCCCCCCTTCGTGTAGCGTCTCGTAGAGAAGACTTCGCTGGCTCTTCAACGCAGTGGCTCCCCGATGCTCGATAACTATTCCTCAACACGATGTACTGCAAATTTGTGTAGTGGCAGACTAACAATGCAAGAAAATGTTAAAAAATATGACAGAGCGGTAGTTATTCTTAAAGTCATCAGCACAGATTCCCAGTCGGGTAAAACTATTTTTTCTATGCCAAAGGCTACACAGTAAACTAGCCAGTAAGTAAAGCTCATTCTAAACAGAATCCGCTCTGTTTCTTCCACATCATTTTTTTGCTGCTTGCCGTCCCACAGTAACACCAGTCCAATAACGCAAGCTACAAAGGAAACAGCAACTACAGATTCGTGACAAAATATATTTAACGAATGCATTTGTGTTTATCCCCACATATTTCAGTTGAAATTCAGTCTAAAGGAATATTCCTCGCAGAAATACAAAATATTTACAAACCTCAATAACCTTAATAAAGTCATGCAATTTATGTAAACAAATGCAACAAAATTTGTTATTTTGCAAATCTTTTTAAACCACATTCATCAAGTTGCTTCAGCTTCCTGGGGAGTGCGTAGACGCAAAGCGACTTATTGATGGATATGGCTGCGTAGCCAAAACTTTTGTAGGCCATGCCTACGGCGGTAAACTACGCAGTTTATGAAAGATAGTTAGTAGCGTGTTGTGGAAGGGCGCGATCGCAAGTTAGGCAAATCCAATTGCTACACCGTACCACACAAGCGTGAAATTTAGATGCATTTGTCCTGAAACACAACTCAAAGACTTTCAGCTTGACAAAAATATAACTGTTAAAATCAGCATAATGGTGTCAAAATGCGAAACAATACACCCAATAGGAGAAAAATGCCAGCCATTGTTAAACTACAACTCTCCTTAGAAACTTTAGCAGAAGCAATATCTTCTCTTGATTTAACAGAAAAACGTCAACTTCAAGAACTAATTGAGCAACAAATTTTTGAAGCCGAAGAAGCGTTGTATGAAGACGACGCAGAAACACTAGCAGAAATTCAAGCAGTTCGCACTGAGTATAGCGATGGTGAGTCCGTGACTATAGATGAATATCTTGCTAACTGGTCAAATTAGAGATAATGTAAAAAATTTCGGAGAACAAGTTTTGACAACTATTACCGATATTGGCACACTGATTAACCATAATCCTGAAATACACGGCGGTTGTCCGATTGTTGCTGGTACAGGGGTGACAGTAAGACGCATAGCCATCTGGTACAAACAAGGTTATAGCGCCGAAGAGATTGCAGATCAAATTAGTCATTTGACCTTAGCGCAGGTTTATGCGGCTTTAGCTTATTATCATGCTAACCGCGACCAAATTGACGCTGACATTGCAGCAGAAGAGGCAGAGGGAGACAGATTAGAGAAACTGCATAAAACTCAAAAACTTTCATGAGCCGAATTCGCTTGTATATGGATGAGGATTCTACCGCACGTTCTCTAGTTCTGGCTCTACAAAACCGTGGTGTAGATGTGATTACAAGTCTAAATTTGAATAGGCTGGGATATACAGATGAAGAACAGCTAACGTGGGCAACTGAGCAAGGTTTTGTCTTATATAGTTCTAATATCAGAGATTTCTACCGTTTGCACACTGATTTTTTGACCAAAGAACAATCTCATGCAGGAATGATTTTGGTACAGCAGCAACGTTACTCAGTGGGGGAACTAATGCGCGGTATTTTGAGGTTAATTGCAGCTAAGTCAGCAGAAGAAATGCAGAATCAGGTAGAATTTTTGAGTAGTTGGATTGATGAATAGATGGAGAAGAATTTACAACCCATAGTCTATTCACGCGCTAACTTCTGGGCTAATTCTTCAGGAGTCACTTGAGGTAACGTTTATTTCACATCTGTGGCGGTTTAACTGGAAGCAAAGCTGTGTCCCGACGATATGGTGTAATTAGTGGCGCAAGATTTCGGTTTGTATTCCGAACCAAGGTTGCACCAAGGGTTTGCCGCATTTGCTGCAAGCTATCGAAATTAAAGCTTTGACTCAGCCAAAAAGCTGCCTGCCGACGCGATCGCAACAATAGTCCGTCACTACGCGCATACTCGCGTGCTGGCTCTTTGAATTCAGAACTCGCAAACATAGAATAGCATACAGATCGACCATCAGCTGAGTTGCCTTTTCCTAATGCTGCCAAGTATTCGCCAAACAGCTCAGTTCTTTGAAGGTCTCGAAATTTTGCATACTCTAACTGCACAGAATTCTTAGCAATATCGGTTGAACTTGTTCGCGCCTGTGCAAAAATACAAATTGAGCGTGCTGGTCCTTCTGTAAGTTGACCAATGCAATCAACACCGCCATCTCCGCTCCCATCGGTGATCAGGATTGGGTCACAGCCAGCAAGCTGTAGTAAACAAGCAGGAACAAGTAAAAATTCACGCGGTGAAAGGGAGGCTACGAAATCATATACTTCGGGAAACTCTGTTGAAATTCCCTGCATTCCCAAAGCTGAATGATAGTTACGATGTCGAAATGTCAGGAATGTAAATGGTGAACTAGCTTGTACTAAGGGGCGTGGAATCCCTAAAGAATCCCACTCTATCAGTTGCTCCTCCAGTTCTTGTTGCAACCTTTGAAGCCAGTCCTCAGCAATTTCAGTTGCTCTAAGTGATGAAAGTCCCTTCTGCTGTAAGTGTTCTTTTAGAACCCGTTGCAAGTTTACGACTGCTCCATCGACTGAAGCATTTGCTAAATTAACTGCAACTTCACGAACTATTTGAGCAATGCTCATATACTAAACTAATTTGACCAAATTGGTGAGCGCTTTTTCAACAAGACTAAGCAGTTCATCGAGCGCTGCTTTTAGAGGTTCTGGTTGTTCTTGGAAAATTTGGAATGGCAGCCCATTTACTGCCTTCTTTGCTTTATCGATCTCTGCCGTCCAATCATAGCCATTATTACTTGATATGGCGTTAATGTTTCCCCATGCTTCTTCAATAGTCATCTCATGACGCTCAATATTACCAAGCAGGTCAGTACGCTTTTTTTCTAGTAATTCTGCTAAATATCGCATATGGCGAGGGTCTTTAATACGCCGCTGTTTGTCTTCATGCTCTTCGTCAGGCACAATCCAGCTATAAAATTGCTTCAAATCGCTGGTATTTTTGTACTTATAGTCATCTTCATTCCATCCCAACCAATTACGTACTTCCTTGTGCTTGTATGCCTCATCAAATAAAGTGAATTGGTCATTTTGCGCCTTATCGCCATACTCATCATCACTTCGCATCTGATTGAGCGCTTTGTGAACTCTATATAACCTCCCAATAGCTTTTCCACTTAGCCCAAATTGTTGTCCCACCTCAGTGAAGGACTTACCCTCATCTACTAGGCGTGCGACCAGAATAGCCTGTTGAGCTGGAGACCACTCTTTAATTCCAGAGATGTGTCGGATACCTTGGAGACGCCAGGAGATATCATTAGAAGTGCCTTTATAGAGAAGTACTTCTAGAGTTTGGGTTGAATCCTTAAGTTTCTCCAGATATTCCTCGTCGATTCCCTCCTCATTTATTTCACCATCTTGTATTAGACGATGGAGGCTTTTGAGTGCTGCAAGGCGACGGTTTCCCTCAACGACAACATATTTTTCTCCATGACCATTAATGGGTCGCACGACAATGCGATCCATAGGCAGGAAACCGTTGCGAAGTATGCTATCACGAACCTCTTTTACTCCAAATTCTTCAATTCTCTTCTGAGTTTTCTCCTGAATTTTTACATCAGGAATTTTGGCTTCGGGAGTCGGTTTCTCACGTTCATTTGAAAAACGAGGATTATTTGGATCTAGAAACAGTTGCGCCAAAGATAATGGACGTGCTTCGAGTTCATCATTGTACATATTTTTGCCTTACAAGGCGGTGTCAGCCCGATAATTGTACCGAATATATTACTAATATACGTGATACGACTTAGCAAACGTTGTATAAAGTAAGATTTATGACAAAAAGATAGCATTGGCATAAGGTAGATATCAGACAAATAGTAGGTTCGAGGTACGATACCAACTGATGCTGAGAGCTACTCCCCTTTGTATTTATTTCTGGGTATCTGGTAAAGTTGAAATTTGGGTAAGAATTGTAGACTATTACTGACTTTATGATGTCACAAGTAAACAGATAGGGAGTTATTATTAATGGCGAACTGTCCCTGTCTGTAACGATGTAACTACAAGCAAGCCTTTTTTATTAAGACTCCATCTCTGCCAATTCTAACCACCGTTCAGTCGCCACATCGATCGCGTGCTTGAGTTTTTCCACACGATCGTACAATTTCTGCACATCGCTATAATTACCCGGTGAGACATTCGCCAGTGTTTTCTCAGTTCCTGCCTTCTCAGCCTCTAACTCGGCAATTTTACCTTCTAACTGCTCAAATTCTTTCTTTTCCCAATTAGATAACCTCCGCCGCTTGGTATTTTCTACATCCTTGGGCGAAGACGCACCATTTTGGACTTCGACGTTTTTAGGCTTCTCCTTAGTGTTCGCAGCTTGTTGCTGTGCTTCTTCAGCCTTCTTATAGTCCAGATAAATCGAGTAATTACCTGGATATTGCCGCAGATTACCGCCTTCCTCAAAGGAAAATACTGTGTCGATGGTGCGATCGAGAAAGTAGCGATCGTGAGAAACTACAATTACACACCCGACAAAATCCTCTAAATAATCTTCTAATACTGCCAATGTCTGAACATCTAAATCGTTCGTCGGTTCATCTAAAATCAAGACATTGGGCGCACTCATCAAAACCCGCAACAGAAATAAACGGCGTTTTTCACCACCTGAAAGTTTACTAATTGGGGCATACTGTTGATTACCAGGAAACAAAAACCGCTCCAACATTTGCGAAGCAGTAATTTGAGTCCCATCGGTAATTTTGATAAATTCACCTTCTTCTTTGATGTAGTCAATCACGCGCTGATTTTCATTTAAAGCCGTGAGTAATTCTTCAGAATGCTGGTCAAAATAACCGATGTGAATTGTAGTCCCAATTTCTGCAACACCTGAATCTGGTTTAATCTGACCAGTAATAATATCCATTAAAGTGGACTTACCAGCACCATTAGCGCCGATAATGCCAATGCGGTCTTCTGGGCTAAATTCGTAGGTAAAATTATTAATCAGGGTACGTCCATCATAAGCTTTAGAAATGTTATCTAATTCAATAACTTTTTTGCCAATGCGACGACCAACTGTAGAAATATCAACTTTACCCTGAACTTGTTTAAATTCAGTATCCCGCAAAGCATGAGCGCGATCAATTCTAGCTTTTTGCTTGGTACTTCTGGCTTTCGGCCCTTTTTTGAGCCATTCTAACTCGCGCCGCAGCAAGCCTTGGTGTTTACGTTGACTACTTACAGCAGATTCTTCAGCTAAAGCTTTCTTTTCGAGGTAATATGAATAGTTACCTGTATAGGTGTAAATGTCGCCTCGGTCGATTTCCACGATCCGATTGGTAACGCGATCTAGAAAGTAGCGATCGTGGGTGATAAGAAAAAGTGCGCCGCGATAGCGATTTAAATAACTTTGTAACCATTCTACAGAAAGAGCATCAAGATGGTTTGTCGGCTCATCCATGAGCAAAACATCTGGTTCTGCTAGCAACGCTGATGCTAAAGCAATACGTTTGCGATAACCTCCAGATAAAGTGCTAATTTTTGCATCAAAGTCAGAAATTCCTAATTTGGTAAGGATGATTTTGGCATTTGTTTCTAATTCCCAAGCACCACTTGTATCCATCCGTTGCATCACCACAGAAAGGCGAGACATCACTTGACTATCATCTGGATAGTGAGCCAATTTATCTGAGAGTTCTTCATACTCACGCACTAAAGCCATGTGTTCGCCACTGTCAGCAAAAACTTGCTCTAAAACTGTGTGATTTTCATCTAAATCTGGCAACTGGGGTAAATAGATAATTTTAGAACCGGAGTTGACTAAAATTTGACCGCTATCAATCGATTCTAACCCTGCGATCATTTTTAATAGGGTTGACTTCCCTGAACCGTTAGTACCAATTAAGCCAACTTTATCGGTAGCGTCTAGGCTAAAGCTAGCATCTTTTAAAATCTCCTTGATGCCAAAATCTTTTTTTACTGATTGTAGTGTAATAATACTCATAAGATTTAAGTCATTAACTATTTTTTCTTAGGGAGTAGGTAAGGCACATACCCTACCTACATTCGCTGAATTTTATACAAATAAATCCAAGGGTAAATGTCCATACATTTCGTTTATTCCCTCTTCGTCATAAGACTGGCAAGATACTAATACACCACGATGATGTCCATCGTAGGAATCGAGGTAACACAAGCCATTTTTGCCATTTAATTTGATATAAACTGGCCCTTCTGGCGTCAGTAAATTGTTGGGTGGTTCATAACCCAAAGCCAGAGAATAGGTCTTCATGGCCAGTATTCCTTCTTCTGCTGTATCAGCACAAATTCCTAAAATTTGATAATCAGCAAGCTTGGTGAGTAAAATTAAGGCATTACGAATTACTGATTTCTCTGATGGATTCAGAATGGGCGCAATGTCTAGACAGTTGAATTTATTCAGTAATTTTTTCGCTTCTTCGGCGGTGAGATTCTGATGATTGGGGATTGACATAAACTTCGATTATTATCTTGTTAGTTTTTCTGTTGTGTTTGAGTTGGGACTAGCCCAACTTACTAAGTATTATTTACTCAAGTCAAGGTTGATTTTGGACATTCCCAAGGTTGAAGATGAAGGGGACACCGCTTTTGGAGTCACTACCCATAACGAGGACTTTGGGCATCTGAGCGCCGCCAGTCCTCCAAGCTTCAATTGCTTCTTTTTGCAGAACTAGCTGTCCTCCTTGAGCTTTGAGCGTCTCTGCTAAGAGTCTTTGAGCTTCTGCCCTACCTTTGGCTCGATTAACGTCTGCTTGTGCTTCTTGTTCTGCTTCCCGTGCTACATAAACGGCTCTTTGCGCCCGTTGTTCAGCAATTTGTTTTTCTTCCACTGCTCTGGCAAATTCTGGTGAGAATGCTAAATCAACTACGCTAGTATCTAACACAATTATCCCATATTTGTCTAAGCGATCGCCTAGCGCTCGATCGAAGTCTTCTTTCAACTCACTTCTTTTAGTAATTGCTTCTTCTACTGTTCTTCTGGCTGCGGCAATTTTAAATGCTTCTTGGGTCTGGGGTGCAATGATTTTCGATACAATATTTTCTAGGGTTCCTTGTTTCCTTCTAACTTCAACTACCTGCATGGGATCGAGGCGAAAGTTGATCGCAAATCTGGCAGATAAATTTTGCAAATCCTTTGTAGAACTTTCCGCTGGCACTTCAAATTTTTGGACGGTCAAATCATACACATCTATCACTGAGATAAAAGGCGGTTTTACATGAATCCCTTCCAATAAAGCGCCATCTCTGGCTTTACCCAAGATGCTGATCACTCCTGCTTGTCCTGGGTTGATAATGATAAAGGAATTTAGTCCCAGAATCACTAGTGTTGCTAACACAATTCCTAAAACTGTGGTTTGCCAATTTCCGAATTGCTGATTTTTCAAATCCCTCTCTCCATGTAAGTTAGTCAGTAGTCATTAGTCATTAGTCGTTAGTCGTTAGTCATGAAGAGTTATTATTTTTCTCCTTGTCTTCCTTCTCTAGTCCCCAGTCCCTAGCCCCTACTGCTAAGTAAGAAGTTTTACTTTGGCTTGAGTAAACTCAGTTACTAGTTTAAGTTTCTCATTAGTCTGTCGGAATCAAGCCTTTAATTTGAAGAACGCGGCACTGGCGGTTTAATGTGTATCGTTTGTGATGATATTAACCAATTAGAGCGGTTTATGGATGGAGGAGCGAATGATATTATCCAAGTTTCCACAACTGTTTGAATTCATTGTTGCAAACATATATGCAAGTTACAGATATAGTTGTCATTGGTAGTGGAATTGGCGGTTTGAGTTGTGCTGCTGTTTTGGCACGGTATGGTTTTGATGTGATAGTCTGCGAAAGCCACTCCATTGCTGGAGGTGCTGCCCATGCTTTTGAGCGCAATGGTTTCAAATTTGACTCGGGCCCGTCTCTTTACTCTGGACTGTCTTACAGCCCCTCTGCCAACCCCTTGCGACAAGTCTTAGATGCAATTGGTTCTGAATTACCATGCGTAACCTATGATACTTGGGGTTGTTGTCTACCAGAAGGTGATTTTGACACGGCGGTTGGTACCGAGCAATTTTGTGAAGTATTGATGAAATTCTGTGGACATGATGCTGTAGCCGAATGGCAGGAACTCCAGCGCGTTATGGAACCATTCGCTAGTGCAGCAACTTCTATACCACCAGCGGCATTACGTTTTGATTTTGGTGCAGCTAGAACTGTGGGCCCGTTTATCCCGTCTCTGACAAAAAATTTGGCGAATATAATTAAGCTGACGGGCCCCTTCAGCCGGATTATGGATGGCGTTGTTAAAGACCCGTTTACCCGAAACTGGCTTAATTTGCTGTGTTTCCTACTTTCTGGATTGCCAGCAGATGGCACTAGTGCCGCAGAGGTAGGATTTATGTTTGCGGACTGGTATCGACCAGACGCAATACTTGAATATCCGATTGGTGGTAGTGGTGCTTTAGTTGACACCCTTGTACAAGGATTAGAGCGTCATGGGGGGAAGCTGATGTTGGGCGCTCATGTGGAAGAAGTGCTTGTGGAAGATAATCGTGCGGTGGGTGTGCGGCTGCGCGATCGCCAAGAAATTCGGGCGCGTCGGGCAGTGATTTCTAATGCATCGGTTTGGGACACACTGAAGTTACTACCTGAAAAGGCTATACCCAAAAAGTACCGCAGCAAACGACAGGCGACGCCTGAGTGTGATAGCTTTATGCATCTACATTTAGGCATTGATGCTCAAGGATTACAGTCAAATTTGCGGTGTCATTACATCGTGGTTAATAACTGGGAATTGGGCGTGACAGCACCTCAGAATGTTGTGGTGATATCAATTCCTTCAGTTCTCGATCCATCCCTAGCACCACCAGGTAAGCACGTGATTCATGTTTATACTCCTGGTAATGAGCCGTATGCTATCTGGCAGGGAATGGATAGAAGAAACCAGGAATACGCCGAACTAAAGCGATCGCGTGCAGAAGTAATGTGGCAAGCGCTACAGCGGATTATTCCAGATATTCGCTCTCGTTGCGATGTCACACTTGTTGGTACACCTCTAACTCACGAGCGTTATCTCCGCCGTTACCAGGGTTCCTACGGCCCAGCAATTCAGGCTGGAAGTGGTATGTTTCCTGGCCCCAACACACCTCTAGCAGGACTGATGTGCTGTGGAGACTCGACATTTCCCGGCATTGGTTTACCAGCAGTCGCCGCCAGTGGGCTAATTGCTGCCAATACCCTTGCACCTGTTAATAAGCATTTAGCTATGCTTCAAGATATCAAGTGTATTTAATTTTTCGAGTATAAAATCTACTTGCCAAGAGAGCCGCACCTGTTACCAAAATTGCTAGTACACTGTCAGGTTCAGGTACGGCAGCAACTTGAGCATCAATTCGTGCAGTTCCAGCAAATAAACCGGTTAAGTTAGAGTTTTGCAGGATACTAGCAAACTCTGGAGAAATCAATAATTTAACATCAGGGATAGTTAAATTTTGGCCATCAAAAGCTACAGGTTCCGCAATACTTAAATCAAACAAAATTGTATTTAGAGACAATGTGTCTCTTAAAACAAATCCGCTGGCACCTGTGACAGTACGTCCCGGAGCAAGACCTATTGAAAACTCACCAACAGTAATTTGATTGTTAAAGGTAACAGTACCAGTATGCTCAATTGTTCCTGAGAGCGGAGTAAAACCGCCCTCATCGCTGAACGTGAAGTTAGTGGCTGAGTCGATGTTGAAGCCAACTAAATAATTGCTGGGAATTGGTGCGATTGTATTATTAGCGCCTGTCAAGTTTAGCCCGATACTTTTAAGAATATCCTCGTGGTCGCGATCGATGCTGGTGACTCCAGATATCACTTTAAAAGTTGCAGCTTCTACCTGTATAGGTGCCATTGATATAAAAGCTGCTGTTGTACAACTAAGAATCCCTGTAAACTGATAAAAACGCATATTTACTCCTTGTATTTGTAGTTTATTCTATCTAGAAAACCGCTATTTTTTAATCTAAAAGCCTACGTATTTACGCTGAAAAATAGTTTTAAAATATAAAGAAATTGCTTTTTTAAAATTTATAAAATTTACTGTCAAGTTAATAACAATATTTAACCCATATAGTTACAAATACAAAATTATGTAGGCGTGCAAAAATAAATATCGCTGCTCACAATAGAGCGTAGAGTATGAGCCATAAGGCATTAGGGATAGTAGATGAGAAAAATATAGTTATGTTTAATTATGTCCAATGCCAATTATTTAGCCTTGAAGATAACAATTATGATGCGATCCAATATAAGTTTTATCTCTAATTATTGATAAATTTGGGTTAGGAGGTGAAGCACTGCCTTAAAGAGGATTTATCTGCACTCGTTTTTAGTGAAATAGGAAATTCACGGCTGTCAGCTATACTTACAGTCGCATCGGCAGCCAAAGGCAAATGCTGCAAGTCAATAGTCGTAAGGTACGCATCAGTTGCTCAACATGAAACCATCACCGGAGTAGTTGAACGCCTCACCTTTTACTCCTCCAAATCCGGTTCTACTGCCGCACGACTAACTCGCCCTCGTGCTAACCTTGGAGCGATCGCAATGGCAAGGATATTGCCCCCAAATTTGGTACAACTGATTGTTGATACAGGTTCCATAAGCTCAATAGGCGATATTTACTGCTCTATCGCTAGTTGTATCAGCCTTAATTTAGTAACTTCTAGTAAAATTAAGAAATATTATGCAGAGATAAAGATTTGGTAAAAGATGTAACTATATCTATCTAAAGGAGTAAATTAAGAATAGCTTAAGAAAAACTTTATAACCAACCCTTGAAAGTAGTATTTTCGGGGCATTTAACCTAGAAGAGTTATTTTGTCTTTAGATATCTCTAATAGATACTAAACATTTTTTCTGATGAATTGTTTAGTGTTTATAGAAAAAGCAGCTTTTACACTGCTTTTACTAGGATCTCAAAGTCTTATAACTATTTTGTTCAGCTTCCCATAAAAGTCGAATATGGGGTTGATTTGATTTGGCAATTTGTAAAATTTGAAAAATTTTTAGTGACACCGATGTGTACGAAGATCAATATACGCAAAATAATTCTACTGAAATGTCAGTTCTACTAAGTGAGGAATACCCCACTGAGTGCAACTATACGAACAAAAATCTATCGCTAGAGGTGGAAACTTTTCATCAGCCAAAAATAGACTGGCAGCACATAGTGTATTCGTTGGCGGAACTTAGCCCATTTCCGATTGGGATTGTATGCCTGGAAAGCCAGCAAATTCTGTTTAAAAATGAACTTTTAGCGCCTTTTTTTGGAATAAAGTCTTGTCAAACGCTCGACAAAATCACCTCAGAATTTTATGCCTATCCTGCTTTCTGGTCTCAATTAGTTAACAATCTGAAAAGTGGCGACCTAATTAAAAATTGTGCAGTAGAATTCAAAAGTGCCAATGGTGATATTTTTGAAGCACAAATTTCAGCTAGGGTTGTTCATTACGAAGGGAAACTAGCAGCACTATTCATATTCATGAATCGTAGTGAGCATTTAAGAACCCAGCAGGGAAATTTCTTATTAACAACTGCTGTACAACAGATAACAGATAGCATTGAAATTACAGACAGCCAGCCAAAGCAGGCATACGTTACCCCTGCTTTTATCGACACTATAAAAGATCCAAGTGCTGAAACAGTTGAAAAAGACTCAACCTCACGGGAGCCGCAAGTAAATTTACATCTTATGGAGCGTGCGATCGCTGCTAGTAGTAATGGCATTATTTTGACAGATCCTAATCAACCAGACAATCCAATTATTTATGTTAATCCAGCCTTTGAGTTGATTACAGGGTACTCAGCTAGTGAAGCTATTGGACGTAACTGTCGCTTTTTACAAGGAAACGACAAAGACCAAGCAGCCCTCCAGGAATTACGTAGTGCTATTCAAGAACAAAGAGAATGCCATGTGATTTTACGCAACTCTCGCAAGGATAATGTGCCGTTCTGGCATGAACTTTACCTGGCTCCCGTGTTTGATAATTCTGGTTATTTGACTAACTTCATTGGTATCCAAACCGATATCACTCACCAGTTACAAGCTGTTGAAGAATTACGAAAGCAAGAAGAACAGTATCGCCGCATTGTCGAAACAGCAGCTGAAGGAATTTGGGTACTTGATGAAAACAACTGCACTACCTTTGTCAACCAACAGATGGCTACTATGTTGGGCTACCTCATTGAGGAGATGATAGGTGCAACGCTGTTCTCTTTTATGGATTCAGAAGGCTTGGAGATTGCTAATGCTTACCTTTTACGACGTCATCAGGGTATTCACGAAGCGCACGATTTCAAATTCCGCTGTCAGGACGGCTCAGACTTTTGGGCAATTGTTTCTTGTGCCCCGTTATTAGACGACCAGGGAAATTATGCTGGAGCCTTGGGGATGGTTACTAACATCACTGACCGCAAACGAGTAGAAGCTGCGCTGCAAGAAAGCAAACAACGTCTAGATGGAATTTTATCTTCTCTTGAAGATGTAGTTTGGTCGATTTCTGCTGACACTTTTAAGGCTCTTTATCTTAACCCTGCTGCTTTTAAAGTTTACGGTCGTTGTGCATCAGAATTCTTTGAGAACTCTAATCTCTGGTTAGAAATGATTCACCTAGAAGATCGGCAACGAGTTTATGCTGCTATTCAACCATTATTCTTAAATGGTAAGCAAGAACTAGAATATCGCATTGTTAGACCTGATGGACAAGTTCGCTGGTTGTTCAACCGAAGTCATTTAATCCATAACTCTAATGGGCAACCCTCTCGTATTGATGGGATCGCAACGGATATTACTGAGCGCAAACTCCTAGAGGAAAAGTTAGTTCACCATGCTTTTTATGATGCTCTGACTGGACTACCCAACCGTATTTTGTTTATGGACAGGCTAGAGCAAGCCATAGCACGGTTGAAAGGCAATCAGGATGATTTATTTGCTGTCTTATTCCTCGACCTTGACCGTTTCAAAGTTGTTAACGACAGCTTAGGACACATAGTTGGCGACCAATTACTAGTGACACTTGCTCAACGTCTCCAAAAGTGTCTACAGCCTGAGGATACTGTTGCTCGCTTGGGCGGAGACGAGTTTACTATTTTGCTTTCCCATATTCAAACTATTGATGATGCCATTTCTGTAGCAGAACACATCCATCAGGTATTAAAGTTGCCCTTCAACTTGTGCGGATATGAAGTCTTTATGACTGCTAGCATTGGCATTGCTTTAGGTACAAGCGAATACACTCAATCGGCGGATTTGCTTCGAGATGCTGACACTGCACTTTACCGTGTTAAAGACCAGGGTAAAGCTGGACATATGGTATTTGATACTACTATGCATGACCGAGCGGTAACGCTGTTGCAATTAGAAACTGACTTGCGCTGGGCAATTGAACGCAAACAGTTGTGCGTTTACTACCAGCCAATTATTTGTGTGAAAACAGGGACAATTGAAGGATTTGAAGCACTAGTTCGCTGGCAGCATCCAGAACGTGGACTCATTTCTCCAGCCGAGTTTATTCCTATAGCAGAAGAAACTGGACTCATTATCCCAATTGGTCAATGGGTACTAAGGGAATCTTGTCAGCAATTGCGGCAGTGGCAACTCCAATTTCCTGCCATCAAGCCCTTGACTCTCAATGTTAACCTTTCTGGTAAACAGTTTTCCCAACCCCATCTCATTGAACAGATCGGCCAAATTCTTCAAGATACTAACCTCAGTCCTAGCAACTTAAAGCTAGAAATCACTGAAAGTGCGATTATCGCCTCCCCAGAAAAGGCTACTATTGTCCTTAAGCAACTCAAGGCTTTTGGATTGCAATTGTGTATTGATGATTTTGGCACAGGTTATTCATCTTTGGCTTATTTGCATCATTTTCCGATTGATGTTCTCAAAATTGACCGCTCTTTTGTCAATCACATTGATAGCGATGCCGAACAATTGGCTATTGTTCGGGCTATTGTCACTTTAGCCGATAACTTAGGAATGAGTGTGGTTGCTGAAGGGATAGAAACAGTTGACCAATTAGTACAGCTTAAATTGTTACAATGCCAGCAAGCACAAGGTTACTTATTTTCACAACCTTTAGAGCAAGAACAAGCAAGAACTTTGCTAGCTTCTGGGCAATCCTTTTTAGGGACGTAAGGACTTGCTTCTGTTCTACAGCGAGAGCAAAACTTATTGAATCCTAAATAAATTAGGGTGAAGTTAGGAGGCGTGACAAAAACAACATATCCTACCACCAAAGATTTCTAAAAGAAATCTAAAACCAAAGATTTTACAAAGGCGATCGCATGACCAATGGCGTAATAATGCAGTATTACCATTGGTAGATGTCAAATGATGATATCTTATGGAACAAGCTGGATAAAACAGCCAATGAACTAGCTGATGCAAGCTTCACTGCCTTATGGCTCAAAAAATAACCGTGCAAGACTGGGCAATGCTTCGCCATAAGTAGGATGGATGTGAACAGATTTTTCCAACAATTGCCAAGTTGCTCCTGCTTCTATAAGCGACAGAAACACATGCACGATTTCAGCCGCTTCGTAACCAACTAATGTTGCTCCTAAAATCCGATCGGTTTCTGTATCTATTACCATTCGGTAAAAGCCTAAATCATGCCCCCACTCAATAGCACGAGCAATATCCGACATTGGCAGCGTCACGTAGCGAGCATTAATGCCCTTTTCATGAGCTTCTGCAATTGTCATTCCCACCCGTCCAACTTGTGGTTCAGTATATATGGCATAACCTAACACCCGGTCGTCGCGAGTTCGGTTCTCACCACGCAGGATAGCCTTTAAACGCCGATAATCTTCCCAAGAAACATGGGTGAAGGCAGGTTGTTGAGCAACATCTGCGATCGCATATACATTTTCGCACGTTGTCCGAAATTGCTCGTCAACTCGAACATAACCTTGTTCATTTAGGTCAACACCTGTGGCTACTACATTCAACGCGCTGGTGTTCGGCTTCCGCCCAGTTGCAATTAACAGTGCCTCCCCTTGGAGTTCCTGACCATTATCTAATGTCAGGGTAAACACATTATCGTTGTAAATAACTTTCTCAGTGTTGACCTGAAAGTGAATTTGAATACCATCTCGCTTTAGAGCTTTTGCTAAAGTTTCACTCACATCAGCTTCCTCACGATCCAAGATGCGCGAGCCTCGCACAATTATGTGTATTTCACTACCCAAACGTGCTAATCCCTGTGCGAGTTCCAAACTAATGTAACCAGCACCAATGACGAGCAGCCGTGGTGGCAACTTTTGTAAGTCAAAGAAATTGCGGTTTGTTAAGTAAGGTGTGCCTGCTAAACCAGGAATGTTAGGGATGGCAGCCGATGTGCCTGTATTAATAACGACTAGCGGGGCTTGAACGGTGACATTACCGCCTGTAACCGTTCGCTCTCCAGTAAAGTATGCTTCAGCATACACGACCCTGACTCCTGCTTCATGCAAGCGGTTGTGAACTCCTTCATGCCAGCGATCGCGAATTGAACGTACCCGCTCCATCACAGCAGGAAAATCAACCTCAACTTGAGCATATATTCCTAAATCCTTAGCTTGACGAACCCGACCCACAGCATGAGCGGCTGCTAAAAACGCTTTAGAAGGGGTGCAGCCATAATTGATACAACTACCGCCCAGTGAGTCTCTTTCAAATAAAACAACCTTGCGGCCTTCTTTGGCAAAGTCAGCGGCCAGAGGCACACCTCCCTGACCGCTACCGATGACAATGACATCTGCTGTTTCCATGCTTGAATCTCCTGTAATATCATGTCCGCTTGATTACTTAACCTGAAGAACCCCAAGTGGAGCATCTGGCGTGTGGGGTGCAATTACTGGGAGAATCATAACTAATTATGCGGACATGATATTAAATCAAACGGTGGAATTAAGCCAGAATATTTGCACGGTGAAATATCTCTTAACTATCAAGATTATTACGATTGCGCCGTTCGGTAACAGAGTGCGATGGTGAGCGATGCCGCTGCTGCTAGTGCTGCTGCTGTCCGAATGTGATTCCAGATTGTCCAGTTGGTAAGGTAGCTAGACCATAGGTTCGCACCGATGGCGCTGTCCGGCTCGACTTTTGCCAGGGCTTCGTTGAGCGGCACATTGAACACAATTGTCACGCCGAATGTACCAACGAGGTAGAGCAAGCTGCCGATGAGCAAGTAGGCGGCATCGGGTCGATGCCACTTTAATAGGGAGGAGATTAAAAGAAAGATGCAAGCCGCAGCCGTTCCTAAGAACACTGCCATAAACAACGGACTGATTGCCATGATATTGATGGATTGCATGGCGGCAATGCCTTGTGTCGGCTGAAGCCGAGCTAGGGCATTCATCACGAAGGACGAGAAACCGAAGAATACTCCGGCTATCAGACCGCAGCCTAGTGCTGAAAAAAGCTTCAATGCGAAATAATGTTGTTGAGCGAGCAGATGTTGCAGCATCGCCTTATCCTCCAACCAGTTGAGCAACTTGAATAGTATGCTTTTTCCCAGAAAATGAACAGAATTCTGAACCAGAGCTAGAGGTAACGTAATATAAAAATAATAATTAAAGTTTTTGACAGCTAAAATATAAAATGCAAAAGTATTGTAATGTTAGAAATCTTAGCAGAAGCCTATTTAAATCTCATTAATTAAGCAAAGTTTGAAGTAAAAGAAGGTCGTTATGAAGCCCAAGAATTAGAAAAGCTGGTTAACCGAGAATAAATTATCAATCATGCTTTGTGGTTTTAATCTTACCAGGAGACTCTAGTTAATTGGCTAAACAGCGACTCGACACACTATTAGTAGAGTTAAATTTATGTTCTTCTCGTGCTTTGGCACAGCGGTTAATTCAGGCGGGGGAAGTTACTGTTAATCAGCAGCTAGTTGATAAGCCTGGTACAGAAGTTGATATTTCGGCTCAAATAAATATTAAGCAGCGATCGCCTTTTGTTTCTAGAGGCGGTGAAAAACTCTCCAAAGCTTTGTCAGTATTTACCATTCCCGTAGCAGAGCGCATTTGTTTAGATGGTGGGATTTCTACTGGTGGCTTTACTGATTGTCTCTTGCAAGCTGGAGCAAAAAAAGTTTACGGTATTGATGTCGGTTACGGGCAAGTTGATTGGCGGTTGCGAAATGATTCGCGGGTGATTTTGCGGGAACGCACCAATTTACGGCAACTACGACCAGAAGATTTATATGGCAAGGATGACCCGATTCCTGATTTGGCAGTGGTCGATGTATCGTTTATTTCTTTAACAAAAATTCTGCCTGCTTTGTGGCAACTAACTCAAGCTAACCGAGAAGCTGTGTTGTTAGTCAAGCCACAATTTGAAGTCGGCAGATCCCGTGTGGGTAAAAAAGGGGTTGTGCGCGATCCAAACGACCAAGCTGATGCCATTTTCCAGGTGTTGCAAGCAGCGCACGAATTAGGATGGAAATACAAAGGCTTAACTTGGTCGCCGATCGTTGGCCCTGCTGGGAATATCGAATTTCTTTTGTGGTTGGCAATGGAAAGTGAAACACTACCACCTGATTTAGAGGCGATTAAGCAGATAACGCAATCAGCAACAACTGATTTACGGAAGAATTAAAGGTCGTAGATTAGACACTCTACGGAATCTGGATGGCGATCGCAGTAGTTTTCCAAAGAGGTTTTCTTTGATTTTGCTTGCTGTCGATCGGCTTTTTCAGCTTGTAATTCTTCCACAATGTCCCAGGCTACGGCACAACCAGCAGAATCACTGCCATCTAGCTCACAAGTTGTGCGGGCTTCAGTAATCGCTTCAGTAATCGCTTCTTCAAGATTTGCCGCCCCAGCAGTTTCAAATGAATTTAGGGTAGTTGTCATGATACTTCACCTTTAATTTACAGAGATAGATATTAACTATGAGCTTTCAATGACCTCGAGCGGCTCACATTTCCAGTTTAGATAGGCTTCCCATTAGAGTTGGTGGTAAACACCGCCATCTTTTTTGCAAAATTGAGTGGGAAATACCCTCTTGTCATCTTTGATTCAAAAAGGTATGGGAATTCCACTAGTTGTGCTCAGTAGTAGATATGGTCATGTTTTCAATCTTGCATCCCAAATTCGGAATGTCAGTCAATTGTCAGAAGAGTTTGATAGAAGTTGATAAACACTTATAAACAGCAACAAACGGGAAACAATTTTTATTTATTCTCAATACTTTATCCCTAACTCTTGTCGCAAACGATACAGAATTGTATTTTGGTCAACTTGAGAAAGAATTTCTTGAATGACACTGCTAGCGCCCAACTGTCCCCAAGTGCAGCCTTTTTCGAGATACACCTGAGCGGCTTTGCCAACGGAGTATGCGCCATAACCCGCGATCCCAGCTTGAGCGATCGCACTGCTAGCAAAGGCAGTAATATTGCTGGGATTGTCACCACTGGTTATTGCTGCCGTACTTTTACCCAAACCCAAAAGCAAACTGCTACCTAATTCTCCCAGGAGCAAGCCACCAGAACTAAATAAAATCGTTTTTAAAATTTTCCCGGCTTCATAGCTAGTCATCGGCAAACCATACAATCTAGCTAGGGCGCGAATTAAAGCCAAATCGGCAACAGTTCCGCCAAGGATATCTAAGAAGGCGATGGGATTGAGCATTACTGCCAAAGCTTTGTATTTGGTAAATTGCCAGATAATATCTTCGGCTTCTCGTTCGCGTAAGTCGATAGTTTTTTGAGCGATCGCGGCTTCTGCATCCCGTGCTTGGATGAGTGCATTTAAAGCCAGAAGCGATCGCCCTTCCCGATTGAGAATATTTAGAATTGTCTCCTTTAGTTCCTCTACTTGAGGTGGTGGTGTCTCCCATTCATAACTGACACGACCATCAGGCCACTCAACCCGTACTTCCATTGGTGCTGGTTCCGCCGCCACCATGACAATTTCATCAGGTAGTAATGGCTTTGCTTGAGGATGACCTGCACCGAGTTGTTGCAAATTTTGGTAAATCACTCCCTGGTCTGTATCTGGGTATAAATCTATCTTGTTAAACACTAAAATCAGGGGTTTTTGTGCTTGCCGCAATTCCAGCAGTGCTTGATACTCAGTGCGCGTGATATCACCAGACACGACAAACAAAATCAAATCCGCCTGATGCACGACTTCTCGCGCCATGTCCGCCCGTGACTCACCCTCAATTTCATCTAATCCGGGGGTATCAATTAACTCTACTAGTACCTTACCGCCTGGCTGCCAACGGACGGAACGGGGCCATTGCGTGACACCGTTCAAGGGGCCAGTTTGCAGAATTTTGTCTCCCAGCAAGGCATTTAAAACGGCCGATTTACCCCGACTCACCAAACCAAAGGCAGCAATTCTAATAATGTTAGAGTCCAGCTTGTTGAGTGTGGAATTCAAAGCTTCCAATTCTGGTTTCAACAAACCTGCCAATTCCGGGTTGGATGAAAACTGTCCTGACTTACGAAGATATCCATACCAAGACAGCGCTTGTCTGAGACTGGCGCGGGCACGATTCAAATGGGTTTCTTGCAGATTTCGCACGAAGTTAGGTTGATTCAAGGTTGGACAAACAACAGGCTACATATCCATTTTGATCTAATTCCCAGGTTGTTAGCCTGTTTTGCCAAATTAGGATTGTTCCGATGATTTGCATACCCTTTAGTGCGATGTCTATTCAGAACATGGGATCGTGTTGATTATCCCAACACTTGCGATCGCGCCAGTTTCTCCCAGTATGTTCGCATTCAGATGCATTATCTATCCAAGGAATCGATGTCGAGTGGTGCGAGGTTCCAATGGAAGCCGAGAAGCTAGCAGTTAATAAAGGCAATAATAAGGAGAAAGCTATCAATGTACAAATTGGTAGAGCAATTAAATATCCAGTGAGTAGCATAATGTTACTATGAGTCCAAAAACTTCTGCATATTTGATTATTTGTTTTGCGACTTTTTAAGCTAGTTTTTGAATTTGAGAAAAGCATAATGCAACCCTATTAGTGCCAGTTTATATAGCAATCCCATTTGATTTTTCAAAGCCAAGCTGACTGATAGCTAGCCGATTCAGGTTTGGGCTATCAGTATATTTAGCAAAATTCAAATAAGATTCCTATATGAGTACGGAATTTTACGTAAGAATATTATTGAAGCTATATACTCTAATGTCAAAGGTGCAAGTAGCGACTTTTTATAAGTTTTAATATTTGAACGCTAAAAAATATTTTTAATGAAAATGTGTTGAAGTTTTAGCAATCGTAGTTGCGTAAATGCCAGCAAATTTAACTCATAGCCCGCCCATGCTGGATTGTTGTATTGCGATCGCCTTCTGGGTAAACAGGAAATTTTACTTACCGTCGCAGCCTTTTAAAACGGAAACCATTATTTCGGACTCGCTGCTGAGTCTATCCCTAATTTGGTTATCAAAACTTTGCACGATGCTGGCACTATAGAGAGAAGTAAGTAAATCGGCGAGGATAAATTAAACTATATATTTTGTCATATAAAAATATTAGAATTTGCTCATTACGAGCAAATCTAGCCCTCTGGTGCGTTCAATACACGAACAAAATAGGGCTGGAGTCGCTCACTACAAACCTTGAATTATTTACACCGGTCTACTTAGGGTTAATTCTTTTTTATGCCTAAAGACGAGAAATCCGAAGTTTCACGAAGCGGGCCATCTGATATTATCGGTTATGAAGATTTTTTAACTGAACTAAAAACACGAATTTCTAGCGCTCAATTACGAGCAGCAGTTGCGGTCAATAAAGAATTAGTATTGCTCTATTGGCAAATTGGGCGAGATATTCTGAATCGCCAACAGCAGAAGGGTTGGGGCGCAAAAGTTATCAATCGTCTTGCGGCTGACTTGCAGAAAGCTTTTCCAGAGATCAAGGGCTTTTCGGTTCGCAACCTCAAGTATATGCGGGCTTTTGCCGAAGCTTATCCAGATGAGGAATTAGTGCAACAGGTTGTTGCACTAATCCCTTGGGGTCATAATGTTCGGATTTTAGATACTGCTAAAGACCAAACAGAGTGCAGTCGATGATTTATTGAGGCAAACAGACGATCGGCCTACTATTGGGATGATTTTGTGCAAGAGCAAAAATAAGGTAATTGCTGAATACTCTCTGCGGGATATGCATAAGCCGATTGGTGTTTCGGCGTATCACCTAAAAGATACTTTACCGGAGGCTTTGCAAGGAAATTTACCAACGATTGAGCAGTTAGAAGCTGAGTTGGAAACGGTGTCAATTGAGAAAATAAATGGACTCAGTGGTTCAGATGGAAAAATGCAAGTAACGCATTATCCACTAGATGAAGCATATCAAAGGCTTAGGCTACGCACAAAAAAAACCGAGTTTTCACCAGAAGAAATAGGAAACGAAGTTGCAAAAATTCGCAGCGAAATAAATGCTAATACAACTATAGATTCTGATTTAATTTAGAGTGTATTCCAATGCAGAGAAAAATATTTTTAACCTACAGCCTTCTGTCGCTGATGCTGTAAAAACCACTCATACAACTCTGGATTATTATATGTCTGCGTCCACGAGTCGTGCTTGGCTTCTGCGTAAACTGTAAATTTCACATTGCCGTCGCGGGCTTTGAGTGCAGAAACCATGATTTCAGACTCGCTTAAGGGAACTACATTATCTTTGGCTCCGTGAAATGCCCACACAGGAAGATTTTTAAACTTACGTGCTGCTTGTGGATTACCACCGCCACAGATAGGCGCGATCGCTGCAAATCGTTCTGGCTGTGCTGCTGCTAAATGCCATGTTCCGTAACCACCCATACTTAAGCCGGTCAGGTAAAGCCGATCTGGATCGACAGGGTAGGATGCAATAATCTCATCCAGAAGGACGCTCAATCGTTCTACATTCCAATATTCATCGCGCGGACATTGGGGAGAAATCACAATAAAGGGAAAATCCTGCTGTTGTTCTACAATCTTGGCGACGCCGTGCCTTTTCACATTATCTAAGTTAGAACCTCTTTCACCCGCACCATGTAAAAATAGGATTGTTGGTAAAAGTGGCTGTTGTTTTTCATTGCCTTGAGACGAAGTGTGTTGTCGTAAGACATCAGGCAAAAATAGCAGGTAATTGTAGCTGTCGGTAGAAGAAACTTGTTGTTGTAGTGGCGGCATAGCATTAGAAAATTTTGTTAGTTCAACGTCTGCGAACAGCTATTGTATAACTTGGTCGCTGTGTTGCTTCTCGTTGAGTTTTAACTAACCGAAAGTCATTATCTATATATAGATGCTCTAAAAAAGAAGTAGCTAGGTAAACTTTTTCAAATTTCTTGACAGTATTTCTGTCCATATCTTTTAATTTGAGTTCTTGCTGTAAATCTATGTTTGGTGCTGCTTCCTTAAATTTAGATTCGATTGTTGTCGTAAACCACTCGTCTGCATCGTCAATTGTCAATGGGATTTTTCTATTTCTCAATTCCTGGAATATTCCAACATTTTTAATATGCCACTGCTCATCTCGAACTGAATACTTTTGCAACACCATTAAGTCGTAAGCTGGTAGTCTTGATGCAAATTTTTGCCAAAAACCAGACTGATGTCCTGGTGCATAACGGGCAATATTTGCATAGTAACCATCATTATGAAAAATTTGGTAAGACTGCTCGTGTATCCTACCAGGTAAAATGTCTTGAAAAGGTATAGTAGACCATATTGGCACCCATACTCCCGTAACGATCGCCACTTGATCTGCAACTTTGCCAAAGGGGTTACGTCGGCTCAACTCTGCAAAATATAGTGCTAATTCATTTTTATAAAATTCTACTTTGGCTTTTAACGGCTCTAGATCGCGTCCCTTAACAAGTTCTAAAATTTGTTTTTTAATTTCTGGAGTACTCCAATATGCCAACTCTTTGGTAGTTGTGACATTTGCCATCACTGTTTATCCTGGGAAAATTTCCAGATTTTGATTTCGTCATTAATACACTAACTTGCTCAAAGAAGACAGATACGGGGACGCAAAGAAATAACTCTCCCTATCCCTGTGTCCCCGTGTCTCTTTAGTGAAGGACTACTACCAAATCCGATTTCCATTTTCGTCAACTCGTGCTGCCCGAATTACGTCAGAAATCTCTTCAGCATCTTTAACGTGGTGGAGTGCTTTTTTTGTGCCATCGGGTTCATCTACAACGAAGTAAGTCGGGACTGTGATTTTGTCACCTGTAATGTCTGGTACATCATCCACAGCTACCTGTTTAGCCTTTTCTTCAACAGATTGAGACTCATCAGCAATTTTATCTCCTGGATTTGCTGTTAAGTTTCTTTCATTGACGTTTGGTTCTTCGCGTAAATGTGTGTCTTCACTTACGGGTTGATTAATTTGATTGTCTTGATTTTTATCAGTCATAGCTTCTTCAGGTATTGAAACATGTAGTTTTACTAAATAGCATTCTAAAAAATTGCAGATACAATGAATTCTTTCTCTAGAGAGACTTTGAGAGAAATTTTATAAAAACACGTCTTAAGTTAGATATTAATTCTGATAAATTTACTTCTTTAGTTTAAAGGGGGTATATTTACCCACTAATGCTTCTACAATTGTGCGGTATCGTGCTATCAAGCAGTAGGTTTGCCCGGAAACCGGCTAAACTTTGGACTTATGGGGCTAATAGCTTTAACAATTGTCGCCACTATGAAAGCTGCCGATGTGATTTTAGTCCTTTCACTTTTAATTACACCAGGATCGACAATTTATTTATTAGCTAAACGTCTCAAGCAAGTAATGATTTGGGGTGCGGTAATTGGCGTTATTTCTAGTATTAGCGGTATGTATCTTAGCTATTTTATAACTTGCCGTCTGGCCCTGCGATCGTTTTAGTAGTATCGGGATTGTTTCTGCTGCAATACGCTTCAGTTAAGGCTTTACTCTTTGTCAAAGTGAATTTTTTTAACGAACCGCAAAGGACGCAAAGGACACGAAGTAAGAGAAGAAAAAATGCTTAACTGAACTGTATTGCTTTCTGCTGGCGTTACTCTTTAGCCCCAAACATGGAGTGTTAATACTAAGCGGGAATAGAAATAGATTTTTTTATTGATTGTACAGCCCATAAGATAACTTGACTTCCCATTGCTCGGCAGTTTTTTCTAGATATAGTAAACTCCCATACTGTGGTGGCCCTGCTGGACAATGGGCAGTTATTTGAATTAATGCCTGCGAAAAATCTTGAGAAAATCCTGGTCGAGTTAAAGTAAATATAATAGACCAACTATAATCAGTCCTATTTTCAAGTTTTTCCCACTCTTCTCTGGAAATCAGAGTGACTTGAGGATTTGTAATAAATGGTGTTAATGAGGAAGGTTGATTGTTGATTAAGATCCAATTATCGTAAGTCTCTTTTCGGAGATTAGGAAAACCCATAACTCTCATCCCAGCAATAAATATTTCAGAAATATTAAGATTTTTCCAAGAGAGATCGGGTATCAGAGAAGTTTGAGTTATAAGATAATTATTCGATATTTCACTCAGAAATTCTCCTTCCATCCTGGAATATTTAATTACAGCAGAAAAAACCTGTGCTTCGTGTTGCGATCGCATATTTTATTTATTACTAATAAAACCTAAGGTTATTACAGCATGGAAATCAATCAAAGCAATTCAGAAGTAAAGTTCTTTGCACTTAAAACAACCTTACTGATTATCATTTATAGCTTACCTTTTTTGGTATGTTTAAGTTTACCAGTTATAATTTTTCGGGATAAATTTGTTGGTTTTTGGTTAAAAGCACCCAGTTACTATCCATTTAGCTTTTCTATGGCTCTATTTGTAGCTTTATCTTGTGGTGCAGTTAGTTTATGGACTTTGAGGGAAAAGCAAAAAGATATTAATATATTCTTTGTAATATTAGCTATATTTTGTGGATGTAGTTTGAATATTCTATTATATATTTTGTCTATTCCTTTTCCTGTTAATATTTTAATGATTTTCGTTTTATTTTTAATATCTCTCATCCAAACTCCTATTTTGACAACACTTGCTATAATAGCTGGCATCTTTTATAGTTTTTTAATCCCAACTCCTTTAATATGTATTTATTTTTCATGTTTGTATAGCCAAAGCTTTCAAGATAAGCCGTCTTCTATTCGTAAGCGGATAATATATATAATTCCTTTATTGGCTATCGTTATAACTCCATACATCATTGCAGCAAAAATTAAACTTACGCCAGGTTTAATTTTACCAATTGGATTTCGCAATATTGTGGGGCTTAATCAGTTCGGCGTTTCTTATAAGAATGTAATCAAAAAAATGCAACAATGCCAGCAACTTGAAGATTATATTGGGGCTAAAAAAGCATATGCTTTAGCTGAAGGTAGAAATTACCAAACGCTTGTTTTTGTTGGCAATAGTGCTGGTTTTGTTCTTGAGGTAGTAGGTGAAAAAGGTACTGCATTTGTAAATGCATGTTCTGGAGACTGTGGAGAGGTTAAAACACTTCCAGTTCGGATTTACACAAGATCGCGTTTTATCGATCTTACTTACGATCGAATATGTGGTTAATATAATGTACGATCATCAAATATCCAGCTTTTGTAAATAATCTAGCTACTCAAGTAGATTGCTGGATTTAATCTAGATTCAATTTTGTTTAATAACGATTTTTTCATAAAATATTTAACAATATTTATTCCTGAAGTTGACCTGTTAAGATATTCTTATACAAAAATTCCTTTCAAGATCGAGTAAGCTGGCAAGAGCAGTTTCATCCTCAAAACAATGACAGCAACTAGTCCCACAATTTTAGCCTTAGACTTTGATGGAGTGATTTGCGACGGACTAATTGAATATTTTGAGGTAGCATGGCGTACCTACTGTGAAATTTGGTCGCCTGCTAACCACACACCACCAGATGATTTAGCTTTGAGATTCTATCGCCTGCGGCCTGTAATTGAAACAGGTTGGGAAATGCCCGTTTTAATCAAAGCGTTGGTAGATGAAATCCCTGATGAGAAAATTCTTCATGAATGGGTAAGCATCGCCCCAAAACTTTTGTTAAATGACAAGCTACAAGCAAGAGAGATTGGGGCGAAACTAGATAATCAGCGCGATGAATGGATTACCAGCGATTTAGACGGTTGGCTAAGTCTGCATAGATTTTATCCAGGTGTAATAGAAAAAATAAAACTAACTCTTGAGAGTGGAGTTAAGCTATACATTGTAACAACTAAAGAAGGGCGTTTTGTCCAACAGTTGTTACAACAAGAAGGAGTGAATTTCCCGACGACATCAATTATTGGTAAAGAAGTCAAGCGTCCCAAATATGAAATTCTGCGAGGATTAATTCAAGCAGCAGATAAAAACCTAGTCAGCCTCTGGTTTGTAGAAGATAGACTCAAGACATTGCACTTAGTCCAACAGCAAGCAGACCTTGAAGATGTGAAACTCTTTCTCGCAGACTGGGGTTATAATACCCAAGCAGAACGGGAAGCTGCCCAAAACGATCCGCGAATTCAGTTGTTATCACTGTCTCAATTTGCCAAAGATTTCTCAAGTTGGTATTAAAAAGGGAGGATAATCTCACGCCCAAACACAAAGACACAGCAAAGCAGAGCTTTTCTTCGCGTCTTTGTGTGAGATTTAAACACTGGAATTTGCCATTTTGGCTTAATATAAAGTATAAAATCCTATGCTTGACCTGACAAAACTGGCGCGACAAATGCAGGGTTTAAGCCAGCATCTTACCTTAGAAGCTGCTGCCAGTCGCCAGCGTTTAGAATTGGCGCAACAACATCTCAAAAATGCTTACGAGTCTCAACAAGATTTAATCGAGCGCCAGGAAAAATGGCGCGATCGCATTCTCTTTGCTAATGCTACCCCAATTGAGCCGTTAGAAACCTGCATTGATATCCCAGTTCCCCCTAAAATACATACTGTTATCGCTACCGATGGTTCGCAAATTGCCCCCAACCATCACGAAATTGCTTACTGTTATCTGCTGAATATCGGCAGAGTAGTCTTACACTACGGACAAAACCGCCATCCGTTACTTGATAGTTTGCCAGAGGTATTTTATCGCCCAGAAGATTTATATATGTCTCGGCAATGGGGAATTAGAACCGAAGAATGGATGAGTTTCCGTCGCACTGCTTCAGAAACAACCGTATTGGCAGAACTTGCATGTGCAGCGAAAGGGGAAACGCCAGCACTGGCGATGGTAGATGGTTCGTTAATTTACTGGTTTTTAGAACAATTGCCAGTGGATGCACGCGATTGCATTTTACCCCCTATCCTGGAAGCTTGGCAGCAGATGCGTGATGCTCAAATTCCGTTGATGGGATATCTTAGTGCCTCTCGCAGCATCGAAACGATGAACTTTTTACGGTTGTTGGCTTGTCCCCATCCAGTACCAGACTGTAAAACTTATTGCCCAAATCAGCTAGAAAAAGTAGCTTGTAAAATTTTTGAACAGTTGCGAGATACTTCTGTTTGGGCAACTCGTCTCAAACCGGGACAACGCAGCACCCTTTGGCGCAGTAATTCTCCCATTCTCGAACTTTACGGAGACCAAACCATTTACTTTTGTTACGTCCACGTTGGTACAGAAATCGCCCGGATCGAAGTTCCAGCATGGGTTGCAGATAATGCAGCCATGTTAGACCAAGCATTGGGACTAATGCTGGCACAAGTGCAAAAAGGATATGGCTATCCTGTAGCGATCGCAGAAGCGCATAATCAAGCAGTGGTTAAAGGTGGCGATAGAGCGCGTTTCTTTGCCCTCCTCGAACAACAAATGATTAAAGCTGGTTTGAAAAATGTGGGAACTTCCTACAAAGAAGCCAGGAAGCGGGGGAGTATTGCTTAGGAACTTCTAGACGAGAATAGCGAAATCTGCATGAGATAGAAGACTGGGGCAACAAAGATGTAATTTTTGAACATCCAGTTTATGCTCGGTTGTCGTTTGAATATACGGGTTTTCAAATTGGCGATCGCACGCACCCATCCAGAATTAATGCTATTTACATTTATTCCCCTTATCGGCATGAGCACATCAGCCAAACTAGAGGTGGCAAAAAGAACATGATACCTCGACAAATAATCTTAAGCAGATTAAGCAATTGGTACTGTGAAGCAAAAGTGTCGCCCTTTCTTAACACTTCTTATCTTTAATCCTAAATATAAATGTTTACTTTACATTTTTTTTGGGAAACCTTTACTTAGGAGATAATTGTCTCAAAAAATAGCTAGTTTTCTCCGTAAAATCTAGTAAATATTTATTGCTCTGCTATTAAGTTAGTTAAGTGTTTATTCGGAAAGTAAATAGTCTTCATCGGAACTGAGATTAGGTAGTTTTTAGCTTGACAAGATTCCCTTGAGATGGTTATTCAATTTGCGAAAAACGTCTTAACTTATTTAACCTTTAGTAAAAAAAGCTTTATAACTAAACAACTGATGAAACTAGTTAAATCTGAGTACAAACAATTTGAAGAAAAATACTCTCGATTTTTCTCACTTTCTATAGATTTACTGTGTATTGCTAGCTTTGATGGTTATTTCAAGTATTTAAACCCAAAATGGACAAAAATACTAGGTTGGTCAGAGCAGGAATTAATTACTAAACCTTTTATCGAATTTGTTCATCCGGAAGACCGTGAATCTACTATTATTGTAGCCCAAAAAATTACACAATCTGTAGATGCAATCAACTTTGAAAACCGCTATCTTTGTCGGGATGGTTCTTACAAATGGTTGTCATGGAATGCGACTGGCTTCTGTGAAGAAAAGTTGATTTATGCAGTAGCTCGTGACATTACTCTTAATAAACAGAGTGAGATAGAGCTACAAAAGTCTATCCGAGAACTAGAAGCTTTTAAATTTGCCTTAAATGCCCATTCCCTGGTAGCTATTACTGATAGAACTGGAAGCATAACCTATGTTAATGACCAATTTTGTGAAATTTCTAAATATTCTAGAGAAGAACTTCTAGGGCAAGATCATCGTATTATCAATTCTGGATATCATACCAAAGAATTTTTTGCCAAATTATGGAAAACTATTGCCCAAGGAAAAATATGGAAGGGAGAAATTAAAAATAAAGCTAAAGATGGCACTTTTTATTGGGTGGATACTTTGATTGCCCCAATGTTAAACCCAGATGGAAAGCCATATCAATATGTATCAATTCGTACAGACATTACACAGCGTAAGCTTTCAGAGTTAGCTTTATTGGAGCGATCGCGCTTGTCAGTTTTGAGTGCAGAAGTCAGTTTAGCCCTATCTCAAAGTGGTACACTTCCAGAAATTCTGCAAAACTGTACAAATAGTATTTCCCAATACCTTGATATTGCCTTTGTTTGTATCTGGACATTTGAACGACAGACAAACCAGCTACAATTGCAGGCTGGTGTTCATTGTACAGATATTACTTGTAGTGCTTTGAGCGATAGCCAAGATTTCCCAAATCACATGGTTTTAGCTAATAGCATTATTGGCTTAATGACTCAAAATAATCAAGTCATTTTTAACCAAGAAGTCTCAATTAATAATTCAGAAACACTTCTCGATTCTACCCTTTCAAGTTTTCGATATTCTGCTTATCCCCTGATAGTAGAACAGCAATTAATCGGTATAATAGCTTTATTTAGCAAGCAATTATTTACCGAAACAACTCATAACCTATTAAATTGGATTGCTAATAATATTGCTGTAGCTATTGACCGGATCTGGGCGCGAGAAGAACTCCTCAGCCGTCGGGAAGCCTTATTACTGCGTCTAGCTAGCCAAATCCGTAGTTCTCTCGATCTGGATATGATTCTAGAAACTGCTGTTAATGAAATTCGTAGCTTATTACAAATTGACCGTTGCTACTTTCTTTCTTACTTACCGCACCCATCCCAGCCAAGTCTGACTATCACTTATGAAGCGCGAAACCCCAACTTAGCAACCATGTTAGGTAATATCCCGTTGCAAAAAGCGACTTTTTTAACAAAAATGCTTCTCTCTCAAGAGCTAATTTGCATCGACGATATTAATAGCAAGTCATATCTCGATTATGATATGCAAGGACTTTTAACTGAGTTTGGCATTACATCTCAACTACTGCTACCAGTTAAAAGTAATTCTGGGGAGATTGGAGCGATTGTTTGCAGTCATGGTAGTGGCGATCGCATTTGGAGTAACAGTGAAATTAACCTGTTACAAGCTGTTTGCGATCAACTAGCGATCGCTATCGATCATGCACAACTTTATACTCAAAGTCGCTCTGCTACTTTAGCTGCTCAAACTCAAGCCGAAAAACTCACGGAAACCTTGCATAAGTTGCAGCAAACTCAATCTCAACTGATTCAAAATGAAAAAATGTCTAGTTTGGGACAATTAGTAGCTGGAGTTGCTCATGAAATTAATAATCCAGTTAATTTTATCCACGGGAACTTAACCTATGCTCATGAATACTTTCAAGAGATGTTAACTCTCTTGCAACTTTACCAGCAACACTATCCCAAGCCCCAGATAGAAATTCAAGATTTTGCTGAAAAAATTGATTTGGAATTTATTACCGATGACCTTAATAAAGTCCTGTCTTCGATGAATATGGGTACTAATCGTATCCGTGAAATTGTTTTAGGGTTGCGAAATTTCTCTCGCCACGACGAAGCAGATAAAAAACTAGTTGACATTCATGAAGGGATTGATAATACACTATTGATTTTGCATCACCGCTGGAAAAATAATGGGATTGGGCTGGATATATCTATTATTAAAGAATATGGAAATTTACCCTTAGTTGATTGCTACGCAGGGCAGCTTAATCAAGTATTTATGAATATTTTGACAAATGCAATCGATGCCTTAGAAGAGTCAATAGTCAATAGAAAAATAACTGATAAACCGCAAATCGTAATTCGTACTGAAATTTTAGATAGTAAATTTGTTGTAATCAGAATTGCTGATAATGGATTAGGAATGCAGGAAGACGTAAGAAAACGGTTATTCGATCCCTTCTTCACAACAAAATCGGTGGGTAAGGGAACAGGGCTAGGGCTGTCAATTAGCTACCAAATTGTAGTAGAAAAACATGGTGGAATTTTGAATTGCCTATCAGAACCGGGAAAAGGCACAGAATTCTCGATTGAAATTCCAATTTAAACAGGATTTAATACTATAATTCCATAATACAATTTCAAAAAATTATTATACTTTGAGCAATCCCTTGGACGACGGGTTGATGCTGAGTCACTATCAAAGATAGTAGTGGAACAAGGGAGACACAAAAAATCAGAGATCCAGAAGGTACAATATGCGATCGCACTGCTATATTTCAAAGCAGAATGCGATCGCGATGACCACTGCTGAGTCAGTACAGTCTTCTTTACCAGACGCTACGCGAAGGGCGTTTTCCTCATAAGCGACTGAAGAATCGAAGGATATAGCTTTTTAAAGTGCTCGTCTTGACCCAAAGGTTCCATTCCCAAGCGACTTGACCAATATGAGTGTCTACGAGATGCGATGGGGCATCTCTTACATCTAGCGTCCTAGTCACTGAGGCGGTTGCTATATATCAACTTTGCAGTGGATGATTCGATTTATCTCCTTGCTTATTTATCTAAAGTACAATCCTCATACTCAAATCCAACCACTTAGACTGAGTAATCGGTGCACTGGTAGAAATATAGTCAACACCCGTCTCTGCTACACCGCGAATCGTCTCTAAAGTCACATTCCCTGAAGCCTCAATTTTCACCCGGCTATCCTGCTGGCGAATCAACTGCACCGCCTGACCCATCATATCCACAGGCATATTGTCCAACATAATAATGTCAGCCTTGTACTGCAAAGCTTCTTTCACCTGCTCTAAACTTTCAGTCTCTACCTCTATTGTCAAGGGATAAGGTATCTGAGAACGAATACGGGTAACAGCTTCTCCAATTCCCCCAGCCGCCGCGATATGATTATCCTTAATCATCACCGCATCATCCAACCCCATACGGTGATTAATTGCCCCACCCAAAGCAGTGGCGTATTTTTCCAACAGTCTCAGCCCTGGTGTCGTTTTACGCGTATCCACCAACTGAGCAGGTAAATCAGCAATTTTATCTACATATATATTAGTTAGCGTAGCAATCCCACTCAACCGCATAGCCAAATTGAGCGCAACTCGTTCCCCCATCAGCAGCGCATCCAGCGAACCATGAATTTCAGCTATTACCTGTCCTGGCTCACACCAAGCACCTTCAGCCGAAACCGCCACAAAACTGACTTTTTCGTTCAAAATCTGAAACACCCTAGCTGCAACTGGTAAGCCAGCAATTATCCCTGAAGCTTTAGCTATCCATTTAGCCGAGCCTAGTGTCACATCTTCTACTAGTAGCGCATTTGTTGTGCGATCGCCCCTGCCAATATCCTCCATCAACCAGCCACGTAAAAGTGGATCTAAAACCAGCCAGGGCGGTAAAACACCAGAATTGCTCACAACTTTATTGCTTCCTTACTGACTTCCAGGAACACTATAGCCTAAAACCCTTACTCTCTAAGTCTTTCGTGGTGACTCAGAAGCAGTCCCAAAATATTTTGGGAAAAATAGTTGACATAAAGAGGTGGGTTCGTTATATTGAATAAGTGCCTGAAACGGAGCGCGAAAGAG